>JAVBRM010000230.1:0-17768 GCA_031548025.1 Victivallaceae bacterium
ATGCTCCCAGGAAAACCACAATCCCTGATACTCCAGAAAATCCTCCGCCACAAACAATCTGTTTTCCCGCAGCCGCTGCCAAGCATCCGCCATCGAAACTGCGTTATAGACAATTCCGCACGGATTACAGGAGACCGTCAGCCCCCCTTCCCCGAGGTATCCGGCCAGCCGCTCGGCAAAGCATGATCCCATCGACGCCACGGCGGTGTCAAACGGCATCCCGCCGCCGATACCCGCAAATTGAACCGGAGTATACAACATCTTACAGGGTCTCCGGGTGGGTGAAATTCTCTTCAAGAGCGGCGATAAACCTGCCGACATGCAGCCCGTCCATCAGCGAATGATTGAACTGAACCGAAATCGGCACACAACCATCCGGCTTCATTTTACCCCAGGCGAGAACCGGTGAACTCTGGTTGAAGCTGAAATTCGCCTGGGTAATCGCGGTAAAACTGAACCATGGGACACAACTGGCGGTAATGATATCAGGCCGGCCGGGGATGGCCGGGGTACTGCGGGATTTTTGAGCCGCTTCGATCAGCGGAATGGCGCTTTCGGCAAATTCTGCGAAAGTATCGGCATATTCCAAAATGATGGATATAAAAAGTTCATCGGCGGTCATGATCGGGGTCTGGACCGCGATATGTTCATATTCGGCCACCTGATCTGAATTCAGTATCCGCTGCCGGATCTGCGGAACCGCGTTGGCGGCTTTCAATATGGCATAGAGCGAGAGCTGAAAAAAGGATTGTTTGCGCTCCTTAGCCAGCCGGTACAGATTGCCGATATTCGAGTCGAAATTGATGCAAAACATTTTATTATCAAAAGTCTGGTAGCCGCGGAAAACCTCGCGCCGCGTCCAGTTTTCAACTTCAATTATGGTACAATTATTCACAGGGATCTTTCTCCTCTATGGGGACGAGAGCGGGAACAGGATGCATATGAAGGCGGTTGACGAAATTTTTCCGGTAACGCGCCGGCGGAATCGCCATCAACTGGGAAAAACGGCGGATAAAATGATACGTATCCACATAGCCGAGCTGTTCGGCAATCTGCCCGATACTCAGCTCCGTGCCGGAAAGCAATTCGGCGGCACGGTTCATCCGAAGGTTGTCCAGATAAATTTTGGGGGCGACGCCGAGATACTTGTGGAACATCCGGCGGAGGTAGTTTTCGCTGATATTGCAGAAGTCAGCCATTTCGCTGACCGTCCACCAGTGGCTCATGTCGCGCTTCATTTCCCGGATCAGGTTGTCGAAAGCCGGCCGCAATGAGTTGTCGCCGGCCTGGCCGGTAACATGATACATGTCGAAAATCAGGTTTATCAACATGGAATTAGCCTCGAGAATCGAAATGGTGGTGGCTTCGCGCAGTTTTTGAATAATCGGCAGCAGCAACCGGTCTCCGGAATACGTGAAAAGGCCGTTGCGGATAACCCCGGCCTCCTCCAGCGCGGTAACCGCCGGACCGTAAAAGGCGATGGAATCCTCGGTAAAACTGCCTTTATAGCCGAAATAACTGTTGGCCATTTTCTGGGTTCCGACGATCCATTGCCCGGGTTTGACTTCGCAACTGCCGACTTGCGGATTCCAGTAAATGCCGCGCCCGGCGATCATCTGGGTGATCACCATATAGCGGAAAGTTCGCGGCCGGGGCTCCGGAGTCTCCCGGCCCGGATGGGGAACGCCGTCATAATACAGGCAGATCAGGAGGCCGGAATTCAGAATCTCTTTGCGGATGCTGACCGGAATCGGGGATGGATTGAATTCGCTTTTGTTGTTTTTGCCAGTCATTGGGTTGAAATATCCATTTTCTTTTACAGTTTTCCACACTATATTATCAAGTCAAAGCTTTTCAAGCCATCAATCATAATTATAAGGATAAATTGATTATGAAGCAGACACGCCTCCACTGGAATCCGGCCGAAACTCCGGCGGAAATCAATTCATTGCTGAAAACGTTGGCGGAAGAATATCCGCTTAATGCTACCGGGGAAGGAACCCGGATCAAGTTTGTCGCCTCCGCCGCTCCCGGCGCCCTGAAAATGCAGGAAAATAATGGTGAAATCACTATCGAATACGGTTCTCTGATGGCCGCCGGACGCGGCATCGGACATGCTTTAAGCGGAAAATGCGTCACTGAAGACGTCGTTTTCGAGACCCTCGGCATCATGCTGGACTGCTCGCGCAACGCGGTGATGACCGCTTCTTATCTGAAAAAGTGGCTCCGCCGGCTCTGCCTGATGGGATATAACATGGTAATGCTTTACTGTGAAGATACTTATCAACTTCCGGACGAACCCTATTTCGGTTATCTGCGCGGCGGATATTCGCTGGAAGAACTCCAGGACGTCGACGCCTATGCGGCAACGCTCGGCGTGGAAATGGTGCCCTGTATCCAGACTCTCGGCCACCTGGAACACATGATCCGCTGGGGCGGTCCCTACGGCAGTATCACCGATACCCCCACCGTAATGCTGGTGGACGAGGAAAAAACATATCAGCTGATCCGGAAGATGCTGGAATTCTGGCAAAAGGCATTCCGTTCCAAACGCATCCACGTCGGCATGGACGAAACCCACGACTTGGGTCGGGGCCGCTTCATGGACCTGTATGGTTACGAACGCGGTTTCGATATTTTCAACCGCCACTTGGATAAGGTCTGCAAAATGTGCGAAAACCTGGACCTGAAACCAATCATCTGGTCCGATATGTATTTCCGCATGGGCAACAAGAAACAGGGCTATTACGAACTGGATACGGTTATTCCGGATGACGTCAAGGCCAAGATTCCGAAGACCGTAAGCCTTTGCTACTGGGATTATTATCATCGCGATGAAGCTTTCTATCTGGATTGGATTCGCCGTCACCGTGACTTGGGATTTGATCCGGTAATGGGTTCCGGAGTCTGGACCTGGGTTTGCATGTGGTATGATTTCGAACAGACCGTGTCCACGGTTACCCCCTGCCTGAGCGCCTGTCGCAAAGAAAAAGTCAAGGATGTGTTCTTCACCATGTGGGGTGACAACGGCGCCTATTGCGAATACGATTCATCCCTCGCCGGCCTGGCCTGGGCTGCGGACCTGTCATTTGGAGGTCAGGGAACCGAAAACGAAGTCGCACCGTTGTTCGAAGCGGTCTGCGGCGGTTCCTATCACGCCCACGTGACCGCTGCCGGCATGCAGCCGCGAATCAAGACAGATGAAGGCATGGTGCGCTTCTATACCTCCTCGATGATCTGGGACGACCCGCTGCTGGGCCTGTTCTGGCGCGAATGCCAACGCTATGGCAAGGATATCTGGATTGAACTTCGCGCTCAAGTCGCCGGTGTCCGGGAGAATATCGCCGCCTCACGCGGCAATACCGAAGCCGGCGACATGACTCACGCCTGGAATATCTGTGATTTCGTAATCAAGAAAATCGATTTCAGAACCGCCCTGCTCAAAGCCTACGCGGACAGAGACCAAGCCGCCCTGGCGAAGCTGCAGAAAGAAGGCGTGGCAGAAGTCACCGCCGCCGTAAATGCCCTGGCCGAATCGTTCCGGACGCAGTGGCTGCGCCGCAACAAGCCGTTCGGCCTGGAAAGCATTCAATTACGCCTGGCCGGACAGGCCGCGCGCTTCAACGAAGTCGCCGTTCGGATCGGTGAATTGCTTGACGGTAAGATTGAAAATATTCCCGAGCTGGAAGTCAAGCTTGACGCGCCTTTCGGCCACCTGGATTCCCGCTTCCAGCGCAACTTCTCCGGCTGCCTGACTTAATAAAATTCGATAGAAATCCAGAAACATGCCATCGGTTACTCTGACTGATGGCATGTTTTCTCTTGATGTAGGTCAATTGACTCGTTGTGCTCAAAACCGTCCGACTTCTCCGACCTGTCCGAGTTTTCTTTGACGGTCTCGGTGAGTTATTCGGAGAGATTGATTTTTTCGATCAGTTCGGCCTGGAGCTCAGCGGAGCGTTCGACCATGTCGAACATGCTTTCCGCTTCTTCCTGACCGATATCGGTTTTCGGGGAATTCAACATACCGAGGATACTGCTTAAGTGTCCGGCAAGCCGTCTCAAATCTTCAGTTTGGGGCCATTCGATCCGTTCGCTGGTAAGTTCCAGAATCCGTTCGCGCAAAGGTGCTTTGATCAGATCAAATTCACGGTTGTAAGAACTGCTGATGTCTTCCCAGCGGTCTTCCAGATAGTTCATGAAGATCACTTCCTGGGCTTCGTCGACGAAATCCAGCCGCCGGTCACCGAAGCAACGCGCATAGAAATCGGCAAATTCCAATTCACGGTTATAACAATTGTCCAGCATATAGGCGTCGAGTTCGTTCATGGTCAACGGATATCCGGCCTGAGCCATAATCGCTTCCAGAGAGCCGGTTTCGCCGGTTGAAATACAGATGTCTTCCGGCATCTCCGGCTCTTCTTCGGGTTCGGCCTTGGCCAGAATACTCTGTCCCTGGTCGAAACGGATTTCCACCCGCTCCATCATCCGGTAAAATTCGTCGAGCGAACCGCCGTTCTCACCGAACAGCTCTTTGCCGCCATAGAAGAAGCCCCAGGCCAGAAACTCCGGCAGCTCAAGGTAACTTTCGAAATCATCGATGGCTTTCTCCAAAGCGATGGAATATTCATTGACCCAGTGTTTGATCCGGGCGAAATCGCGCTGCGCGGCGGTACGGCAGGTAAAGTCGAATATGCCTTTTTCCCAATCCAGAACCCGCGCCACCAGCACATCGCCCTGCTTGAATTTGTACGCCCGGTAGATGTCGGCCATATTGAAAACCGACACCGTAATCAGAGAATCCGGCGTGGAGTTCGTCGCGTAAATGTCATGCTCGGGGTCTTCCGCCACCAGAAAATCGCCGATCTGCTCGGTTCCCATCAGCAAATGATATGGGATCAGCTCGCTGACTTTGACGCTCTTCTTCAACATTTTCAGCGGTTTGCTCCCGCATTCGCCAAATGTAATCTCCGAGGGAAAAACTTCTGAAAAAGCAAACGGCAGAAAACGGTGTCCGGGAAACAGAATCCCATCATTGATTTCCGCTTCGGTCGGGGTGATGACAAATTCGGCGTGATGGAAAAACTTCTGCCGCGAATAAAAATATTCCAGCTTTTGATCATAAAAGAAACGGTCATCGACACTCAGTTCGCGTTCCGCTTTTTCGGTCAGGCGGCGTTTTTCGCTTTCGATCTCACTGCCGATGTCATCAATGATATTGGCAATGGTAAATTTTTCATACTGACGGAAATAACGATCTACCACCTTGTCGATTTGAGCGTGCATGTCATATTCCCATTTGCTTGATATAATGCGCCAGCAGAGTGCTGAGTTTCTCGTCGAGCTCTTTCTGTTCCCATTCTTTCAGGGTATCGATGGTAACGGCGTCTTCCAGCTTGAACATGCCACTCTGAATCCGCCGCAGCCCGAACAGGGTGCCGCCGCAGCCAAGCTCAGTGCCGATATCAGCGCACAGAGTCCGGATATAAGTTCCCTTGGAACATTTCACGGTGAAATCAACCTTGGGCAATTCAACCTTATGGATATCGATACTTTCAATCGTAATCTCGCGGGCTTCGCGGCTGACCTCTTTCCCCTTCCGGGCAAGTTCATAAAGGCGCTTGCCGTCAACCTTGACCGCGGAAACCATCGGCGGAATCTGCATGATCGGCCCGACAAATCCCATTACCGCCTCGACCGCCTGCTCCGGGGAGACGCCGCTCCAGTCATTTTCAGCAATAACCTTGCCATCCATATCCTGACTGTCGGTCTCGGTCCCAAGCAACAGAGTCGCCTCGTAAGTCTTGTCGTCGCCGCTGAGCTTCTGGCTGAAACGGGTAAACTTGCCGATCACCAGGACCAGCAGCCCGGTCGCCGCCGGGTCGAGGGTCCCGCAATGCCCCACTTTCGGGATATTGAAACGTGAACGGACGAAATTAACCACATCAAAACTGGTCCAGCCAACCGGCTTGTCGACCAGTAAAATTCCGTCGGTATTGAAGACCGGCGGCCGTTGTTTTCTTTGCGTATCTTCCATGATTCCTAGTTTTGGTTCAAGGTTTGCCTGACCAGATCGGTAAGAATTTTGACTGCCGCTTCGAAGTTGCGGTTTTTGATTTTGCCGCCGGCGGCCAGTTCATGCCCGCCGCCGTTGAGCTGCCGGGCAATCTGCCCGACTGAATAACGCGGATTTTTCGAACGCATCGACACTTTGCAGCCATCGTCACTGTGTTGAAGCAACGCCACAATATCGGCGTCGCGAATGGAACGCAGAATTTCAATCAGCCCCTCGCTGTTGCGCATATCGATATGATATTTCCGGATCAAATCGTCCGGAATGCAGATCCAGGCAAAGCGCCCGCCGCAATCGGTACGGAGATGATTGGTAAACAATTCCGATTCGAACTGCTGAAGCGCGAGTGGTTTGGAAAAGAACATCTCCAGCATGACCTGATGCAAGTCCGCTTTCAAATCCAGCAAACCGGCGGCATTGCGAAGCGTTTCGGGCGTGGTATTGTCGAAACGGAACCCGCCGGTATCCATCACCATTCCCATGAAAAACAGTGTCGCGGTCTTCTGGGAAATCTTCCAGCCCGGCAAATAACCGGCCAGCATATACAGCAGTTCCGCGGTCGCCGACACTTGCGGCGCCACTACGTTGATCAGCCCGTATTCCTGGTTATCCGGATGATGGTCGAGTAAAATCAGCGGAATGCCGACATGTTCAAACTTCAAGCCGTTGCCGATTCCCGCCCGCGCCGGACTGGGGGTATCCAGCACCAGACAACTCTGGTACATGGCAAATTCCAGTTTGGTGATACCGGTACGGTAATTGGAGGATACGAACGGCAAATACTTATCCGGCAACGGCTCCGGCAGCACCGCCTCGGCGCGTTTGCCGTTGTCGTAGAGAAAATTCAACAACCCGAAGATCGACCCGATGGCATCACCGTCAGGCCGTTCGTGAGTCACCAGCAGAAAATCATCGTGAGTCCTGATGAATTCAGCGGCACGTTTCAAAGATGCTTCAATTTTCTCCGTCATCTTCGCCGCCATTTTCCGTTTCTTCAAGCATTGAAATCACCCGGTCGGCGGCTTCCAGCCGGTCATCGACCCTGAAGTCCAGGACCGGGGTGTATTTCAGAATAACTTTGGATGCCACTTTTTTCTGCAAGTCGGCCCGGATTGCATTGAGATGCCTGAGCACTCTGCCCGGCGCGCCGGAACCTCCGCCGAAAACACTGACCAGCACGATGGCCGTGCGCAGATCCGGCAAAGTCGCCACATCCAGCACGGACACCAACATATTATCCCAGGACTCGCGCTCCAGCAGATAAGCCAGTTCGCGTTTCATCAATTCATTTACCCGCACCATGCGGTTGGGTGCCGCCATATAATCGTCCTCTTAAAGCGTCGCTTTGGTTAACTCGATTTCATAGAGGTCAATCACGTCACCTTCGATAAAATCGATAAAATTGTCCAAACGGATTCCGCACTCGAAACCGGCCTTGACTTCCTTGACATCATCCTGGAAGCGCCGCAACGAAGCCACTTCACCGTTATAAATGAGCTCATTGTTACGGTAAACGCGGGCTTTGCTGCCGACTTTGACCAAGCCTTTTTCGACTTTGCAACCGCAAATCTTCGGACCTTTGCTCAACTCGAAAATCTGGAGAATCCGGGCCTTGCCCAGTTCTTTTTCACGCTTGTCGGGCTGGAGCCGTCCAGCCAGAGCGTCGGTGATGTCTTCCAGCAATTCATAGATAATGGTATAAAGGCGAATCTCCACGCCGTTTTTCTTGGCCAACTCGTTGACTCCGGGGTTGACCCGGACGTGGAAGCCGACTACCATCGCTTTGGAAGCGCTGGCAAGCATGATATCGTTTTCGGTAATCGCCCCTACTCCGCTCATCACCACCGAGACCTTGATCTTGTCGGAATCGATCTTGCCGAGAGATTCCTCGATCGCTTCGGCGGTGCCGCGGACGTCGCTCTTGATAATCAGGTTCAGAGTTTTAACGCTGTCAAGCTTGCTGAACATGTCTTCCATGGTCAACGGAATGGCCTGTGCGAGTTGCTCCTGGCGCTTGGCCTCGGCACGCTCTTCGGCGGCCAAACGGGCTTCGCGTTCGTTTTTCTTGATCTCGATGATCGCCCCGGCCTCAGGTGCGCCGGAAAGTCCGATCAGCTTGACCGGAGTACTCGGCCCGGCGGCTTGTATCCGCTGGCCCTGGGCGTTGATCAACATCTTGACCCGGCCATAATATTCGTCGCAGACCACCGCGTCGCCAACCCGCAAAGTACCATTCATTACCAGCACATTCGCGGACGGTCCCAGACCGTGTTCCAGCTGAGCTTCAAGCACCGTGGCTTCGGCCGGGCGCTTGGGATTGGCTTTGATTTCCAGCATTTCCGCTTCCAGCAGAATGCGTTCGAGCAAATCATCGATGCCCTGCCCGGTTTTGGCGGATACCTTGACCACGCCGACATCCCCGCCCCATTCTTCACTGGTCAGGTTATTCTGCTGCATCTGCAAATAAATCTTCTCGGGATTGGCCGCGGGCAAGTCGATTTTATTCGCTGCCACGATCACCGGCACTCCGGCGGCACGGGCGTGATTCAAAGCTTCGACCGTCTGCATCATGAAACCGTCGTCGGCCGCTACCACCAGCACCGCGATATCGGTAAGGTTGGCGCCGCGAGCCCGCATCTGGGTAAAGGCTTCATGTCCGGGTGTATCGATAAATGTAATATTCTGTCCTTGGAAATTAACCTGCGAGGCCCCGATATGCTGGGTAATCCTGCCGGCTTCGCCTTCGACCACGTTCGTATGGCGGACTTTGTCCTGCAGCGAGGTCTTGCCGTGGTCGACGTGTCCGAGGAAGGTCACGATCGGAGGCCGGTTCACCATATCTTCGGGACGATCGACAAATTCCGTCTGCGCCACCTGTACCACCGGTTTTTCCGAACGATGCTTGTGTTGTTCAACCACCAGCTTCAGGTCATACTTTTCGCAAAGCTTGACCATGGCTTCTTCCGGTATCGGCTGATTGATGCTGGCAAATACCCCCATACCGATCAGGTCGGTAATAACTTCATTGGGGCGCTTGCCGGCAGCCTCCGCAAAATTCTTCACCACCACCGGAGGAGCAATGGAAATTTCCCGGGGACCGGCGGGAACCGGAGCCGGAGCCGCTTCCTGCTGAGCTTTATACTGCGACCTGTCATTACCGCCAAAATTCGGCTTGGAACCGCCGCCGCCCTTCCCGCTCTGCTGCGGATTGGGTTTATGACGGAACTTCTCGAATTTCTGCCCCATCTGCTGAGCAATCTTGGGCGTGGCTACTTTAGCCGTAATTTCTTCTTCTTCTTCATCCTTGACCCGGACCGGCCCTTTCGGGGCTTTGGGCGGGGCAACCGGCTTCGACGGCGTCGCCGCTACTACCGGCTTAACCTCTTCCACCTGAGGCGCTTCTTCACTTGCGGAGTCATCGCCCGCATTTTTGCCGCCGCGTTTCTTCGGCGGGCCGAAAGTTTTGGTCAAATGCTCTTCCACCCGCGCCGCATCTTCGGCCGGAACCGTGCCGGAAACACCAATATCATCAAGATTCAGCTTTTTAAGTTCGTCGACAATAGTACTCCCGGGGATTTTATACTTGTCCGCCAGGCTTTTCACTTTGATACTTTTCACAATCGTTCATCCTTTCTCCGGCAAATCCGGGCTGTATAAATTAAAGCGTACGGAATATTTGCTCCACTTCAGCGGGAGTAAAGTCTGCAATTCCGGCGATAGTTTCACGTCCTGCTTCGACCCCTTCCACCGATACGAAACCGTTTTTCACCAGCTTCTCAGCAATAGCCTTGGAAATTTTCAGCGAGTCCGCCAAATTTTCAACTGCATGTTTCAGCTTTTCTTCGATCGTTTCGGTTTTATTGGGGTCAACCACCACAATATTCATATTCCATCCGAGCAACTTGGAAGAGAGCCTGACATTCTGGGCTTTCTTGCCGAACGCCAGGCGCGACTGGTCGGGACTGACTTTGACCACCAGTTCGCGACGCTCCGGCTTGGATTCCACACTCTGAACCTTGGCCGGTTGCAAAGCGTTGGTTGCATATTTACGGATATCTTCATCATAAGGAATAATATCGACCCGCTCGCCACCGAGCTCCGTGGTGATATTCTTTACCCGGATTCCGCGCATTCCCACGCAAGCGCCGACGGGATCGACCCGCGGATCGTTGCTCTTTACCGCGATTTTGGAACGGCTGCCGGCTTCACGGGCAATCCCCATGATCTGAACCACGCCATCTTTGATCTCGCTGACTTCGCGCTCGAACAACCGGACTACAAAATCGGAATTGGTCCGGGAAACAATCAAGCTCGGGCCGGAAACCATGGTATCAACCTTGACCAGCAAAGCATTGATTCGGTCACCCGGCATATAGGATTCGCCGAAAATTTTATCTTTCGCCGAGAGAACCCCTTCGGCCTTCTGGAAGTCGATGACGATGTTGCCGTTGTCAAAGCGCCGCACCACTCCGTTGATGATCGTGCCGACCTTATCGGCGAATTCATCACGGACGGTATCTTTTTCCGCTTTGCGCAACTGCTGCATAATGGTCTGACGGGCGGTCTGAGCCGCGATCCGGCCGAAGTTTTTCGGAGTTACTTCCCACTCCACCACCTCGCCGATCTGAGCATCGGGAAGCCTGGTCAAAGCTTCTTCCAGCAACAACTGGTCGCTATTCGGATTCTGCTCGACGATTTCCAACATGGCCCAGGCGCGGATTTCACCGGTTTTCGGGTCCATCTTCACCGTCAGGTTGGTCGCCGGATGGATACTCTTCTTCGAAGCAGAAAGCAAAGCACTTTCGAGGGCTTTGGTCATAACTTCACGATTGATACCGCGCTCTTGCTCGATATACTCCAATATTGTCAACAGTTCATTTGCCATGACTTGATTCCTTCTGCTTTTTATCCTTTGATTTTCAAAAAAAAAGTGGGCTTATGCAGTGACCCACTTAACAGCTCATCAAATATTTACAAGTTAATATAATACGGATATCTAAAGTATCAAGCAGTTTTCCAAGAAATTTCACCCCCATATTATCGATTTTTTGTCGACATTTGGATTTTTAACCATTTTTCCTGAAAATTCATTCTACATTGAGCTTGACTTGTCTCAGGAGTGGGCTTATATTATAAAGTTTGCATCTAGCGGTTTTCCGTTTTCTTCCCGGAAACCCATTGCCTGGGAAGATAAATGTAAATCCCTCAATATCATTATATAACAGGCAGGAAAGGTTTTTTTATGGCGAAGCTTCAGGACATCAATAAAATTCTTATTATCGGTTCCGGACCAATTATCATCGGACAGGCATGTGAATTTGACTACTCGGGAACCCAGGCTTGCAAGGCATTGCGCGAAGAAGGTTATGAAGTTGTATTGGCCAACTCCAATCCCGCCACCATCATGACCGACCCCGGCATGGCCGATCATACTTACATCGAACCGCTTACCGTCGACAGCATCGAAAAAATCATCGACCGCGAGCGCCCCGACGCCCTGCTCCCGAACCTCGGCGGGCAAACCGCTTTGAACCTGGCGATATCCCTGCATGACGCCGGCATACTCGAGAAGTACAATGTCAAAGTTATCGGCGTGGATCTCGACGCCATCAAGCGCGGCGAAGACCGTATCGAATTCAAGAAAACCATGGACCGCCTCAACGTTCCCATGGCCAAATCCGAGCCCAGCTACTCCATCGAAGAAGCGGAAAAAATCGCCGCCACTCTCGGTTACCCGGTGGTGCTCCGCCCGGCCTACACCATGGGCGGTACCGGCGGCGGCATCGTGTACAACGTCGAAGAACTGCGCACCATCGTCACCCGCGGCCTGGCCGCTTCCCTGATCGGCCAGGTGCTGGTCGAAGAATGCGTCATCGGCTGGGAAGAACTCGAACTGGAAGTCGTCCGGGATGCCAACGGCAACAAAATCACGGTCTGCTTCATCGAAAACGTCGATCCGATGGGTGTCCACACCGGCGACAGTTTCTGCGTGGCACCGATGTTGACCGTACCGCAGGACATTCAGCTCAAACTCCAGGATTACAGCTACCGGATCGTCGACGCCATCGGCGTGACCGGCGGTACCAACGTCCAGTTCGGCTTCAACCGCGCCGACGGCCGGATCATCGTTATCGAAATCAACCCGCGGACCTCCCGTTCCAGCGCCCTGGCCTCCAAGGCCACCGGCTTTCCGATTGCCCGCGTTTCCACCAAACTCGCCGCCGGGCTCACCCTGAGTGATATCCCCTACTGGCGCGATGGCTCCCTGGATAAATACACTCCGTCCGGCGATTATGTCGTCGTCAAATTCGCCCGCTGGGCTTTCGAAAAATTCCCGCAGGCACAGGACAAGCTCGGCACCCAGATGAAGGCGGTCGGCGAAGTCATGAGCATCGGCAAAACCTTCAAAGAAGCCTTCCAGAAAGCGATTCGTTCGCTGGAAATCGGCCGCAGCGGTCTCGGACTGGTCCGCAAATTCGAACAGATGCCGTTGGAACAGCTCGCTCCCATGCTTGCCACTCCCTCCAGCGAACGCTTCTTCCAGCTTTATGAAGCATTCAAAAAGGGCCTGACTGTACAGGAAGCCCGGAAGCTGACTTACATTACCCCGTATTTTCTGGAAGAAATCCGCGAATTGGCTCAGTACGAACTGAAACTTGCCTCCTACACCTGGATGAGCCTGCCGGATCCCATGCTGGTCGAAGCCAAGAAAATGGGCTTCTCCGACAAGTATCTCGCCAAGCTTTTCAATGTCTCGGAAAAAGAAATCCGGAACACCCGCCTGGACCTCGGCTGCGCGGCGACTTTCTGCCGCGTCCCGGTCAGCGGCGTCGAAAATGCCGATTATTACTACTCGACCTACACCGGCGCCCCCGACGAAGTACCGGTTTCCGGCAAAAAGAAAATCATGGTCCTCGGCGGCGGCCCCAACCGTATCGGCCAGGGAATCGAATTCGACTATACCTGCGTGCATGCGGCATTTGCCCTGCGCGACGCCAATTATGAAACGGTCCTCATCAACTGCAATCCCGAGACCGTATCCACCGACTATGACACCAGCGACAAGCTTTATTTCGAGCCGCTGACCACGGAAGACGTCCTGGCGATTTATGCCAAGGAAAAACCCGATGGCGTCATCGTTCAGTTCGGCGGCCAGACTCCGCTGAACATCGCCCAGGAACTCAAAGACGCGGGCGTCAAGATCATCGGTACCCAGCCTGAAGGTATCCGCCTGGCGGAAGACCGCGAATATTTCCGTGAACGCATGATCGCCCTCGGCGTCAAACAACCCGAAAGCGGCATTGCCCGCTCTCTCGAACAAGCGGTCGCCTTTGGCCGCCAGATCGGCTACCCGGTCATGGTCCGGCCGTCGTTCGTGCTCGGCGGACGCGGTATGATGGTTATTTACGATGAGCCCATGCTTATGAAATACGCCGTGGAAGCCATTCAGGTCAGCCCTGAATATCCGATGCTGATCGACCGTTTCCTCGACAACGCGATCGAATGCGAAGTCGATGCGATTTCCGACGGCACCAATACTTTCGTGGCCTCGGTTATGGAACACATCGAATTGGCCGGCGTTCACTCCGGTGACTCCGCCTGCTCCATTCCGCCGATCACCCTGGCCGAAAAACACTTGAAGGCGATCAAAGAACAGGCCGCGGCCATCGCCAAAGACTTCTGTGTCAAAGGCATTCTGAACGTTCAGTTCGCGGTTTGCGAAGACCAGCTCTGGATTATCGAAGCCAATCCGCGTGCTTCGCGTACAGTGCCGATTGTCTCCAAAGTCACCGGCATTCCGCTCGCCCGTATCGCCACCAACCTTATGCTCGGTCATTCGCTGAATGAATACAAAGACATACTGTCGGCCGGCACTCCCGCTTACTACGGCGTCAAAGAAGCGGTATTCCCGTTCAATATGTTCCCGGAAGTCGACCCGCTGCTGGGCCCGGAAATGCGCGCCACCGGCGAAGTCATGGGCCTGGCCGATACTTTCGGCATGGCTTATTTCAAGTCTCAACAGGCGGCCGGTTCACGGCTCCCGCTCTCCGGCAAAGTCCTGTTGTCGGTCACTGAACGCGAAAGAACATATTTGCTGCCGATAGCCGCCACTCTGCAGGAACTCGGGTTCACCCTGGTGGCCACCGAAGGAACCGCCAAGTTCCTGGAAGCCAACCACATCCCGCACACCATCATCAATAAATTGAATGAAGGCCGTCCCAATGTCGCCGACCTGATCCGCAACCGTGAGATCGCGTTGATCATCAACACTCCGATCGGACGCTTGAGCAAGATCGACGACAGCTATATCCGGATGCTGGCCATTCAATACAAGGTTCCCTATATGACCACCATGCCCGCGGCCAAAGCCACGGTCGCCGGTATCAAAGAAGCCTTAAGCGGTGATTTCCAAGTCAAATCGCTCCAGGAATATCTGGGAATTTCCAAGAAGAAATGAGTAAGATTCATATCTTCGGCAGTCGTTCCGGCACCGAGCCGATGCCGGAACGACATCATGTATCCTGGGCACTGGAACACAATGATGAACTTTATTGGTTCGATGCCGGAGAGAACTGCTCACATACAGCTCACTTAATGGGGCTGGATCTGACGAAAATCCGTAACATTTTCATTTCCCATCCGCACATGGACCATGTAGGCGGACTGGCCAATTTACTCTGGACCATCCGTAAACTGACCACCGTCAGAAAAATCACAAGCCTGCCTCCGGTTACCGTTTACACCCCTTCCCTGCGTCAACTGGACGCCATCATGGCCGTATTGTCGGAGACCGAAGGCAATTTCAAATGTTGTTTCGAAATCCCCCGCAAACAGGTTGCCGACGGCCTCCTGCTTGACGATGGCGCAGTAACCGTGGAAGCCCTCCACAATTTACATCTGAGAGAACCGGCGGACGGCAAATGGCAGTCATTCAGTTACCGGATTCAGGTCGATGGCAAAAAACTCGTTTATTCCGGCGACGTTCGCAGCATTGACGAACTGACCCCCTGGTTTGACTGTGATCTCCTGATGATGGAAAGCGGACACCATTCACCGGCCCAGGTCTGTACCCAACTGCGGGAAAAACACGCGCCGGTCAAACAACTTCTCTGGATTCATCATGGCCGGGAATTGCTGAACGAACCCATCGAAGCCCGTAACCGCGCCGAAGCGGCATGGGGTGAAAAATTGATTTTCGCCAACGATGGCATGACACTCAACTTCTGATTTTTCCATTTACAGACGGCATTTGGTAGGACCAATAATTCCAGGCAAAACACCCTTGATTGGTATGACCAATAAAGCACAAAAACAGACAATATTCCAACCGCTATAGTATTTATAATAAGAAAATTACAAACAAATACAATGTCTTTATCAGGTCATACCTCTTAAATTTCTCTTGACGCAATCTAACATAATTCTAATCATTTTTTCGTTGTTAATGGTTGAAATTTTGACGATTTGGAATTATAATTATAGATACAACGAGAAATTGCATTTACCTGATTTGCCTAGGGCTGGTTTAGTGACCGGTTGCGATGATGGTAGGGTGGGGCATTCTCGTGGGGTCTCGACTAATGGACGAGGCCCCTCTCGTTTTTAAGGGAGTTGGAAATTGCTGAAAATTGGTAGTTCGGCATTTTCCATAAGGGGTTTATCCGTGAAATAACATCAAGTCCGGATATATGACTTTTTATTATCGAAAACCCGGCTATATTATCTGTCATGAATAAAGTATAACATAAAAGGATAATATAGAATATGACGAAAACGAAGAAGATTATTTTGTGGCTGGTGATCGCGGCAGTGGCCGGGGGCGGATATTTCTTTTACAACCAATACCAGAAAGCCGAAAAGCTCAAACATTCCAAACTGGTTTCCGGCAATGGCCGTCTGGAAGCCACGGAAATCAGCATTGCCACCAAACTGGCCGGCCGTATCTCGAATATCATGGTCGATGAAGGCGACTTTATAACCCAGGGGCAACACCTGGCGATCATGCAGACCAATGTACTGAAAGCCCAATTGGCTCAGGCGGAGGCTCAGCGCAACAAAGCCGTTACCGACGAATCCAGTGCCAAGGCCACGATCGACGTCCGCATCAGCGAAAAAGAAGCGACCAAAGCCATGGTTCTGCAGAAAGAGAGCAATCTGGACGGCGCCCGCAAGCGTTATGAACGCTTGAAAGCCCTGAGCCAAGCCGATGTCACCTCCAAGCAGCAGTTCGAAGACGCCGAGACCAGCTTTCTGGCTGCCAAAGCGGATTTGGCCGGAGTCATGGCCAATGTGAAACAGTCCGAAGCCGCCATCGAAGTAGCCAAAGCCGAAGCAATCGGCGCAGCCGCCTCCATCAAAGCCGCAGAGGCCGACATGGCACGCATCCAGGCCGATATCGACGACAGTCTGCTGGTGGCACCGCGCGAAGGACGGATTCAATACCGGATCGCCCAGCCCGGCGAAGTATTGTCGGCCGGCGGACGAGTGCTCAACCTGGTGGACCTGACCGACGTCTATATGACGTTTTTCCTGCCGGAAGAAGTCGCCGGCAAAGTATCCATCGACGCCGACGTCCGTCTGCTGCTCGACGCCCTGCCGAATACCCCCATCCCGGCGCGTGTCTCCTATGTCGCCAGCGTCGCCCAGTTCACCCCGAAAACCGTGGAAACCCAGACCGAACGCCAGAAACTGATGTTCCGGGTCAAAGCGCGTATCAATCCGGCTCTGCTGAAAGAATATATCAAACTGGTCAAGACCGGCGTCCCCGGAGTGGCCTGGGTAAAACTTGACCCGAAAGCGGAATGGCCTGAATCCCTGAAATTGAAGAGCGAGAGATGACAGCCATCAATCCGGATAATATTTCATCCGCCGAGCCGGTCGTCCGGATAACGGACATCAGCCTGCGGTACGGCAAGAAGACTCTGGCTCTGGATCAAATATCGCTGGAAATCGCTCCGCGCCGCATGGTCGGGCTGATCGGCCCGGACGGCGTGGGCAAGTCCAGTCTGCTGTCGCTGATCACCGGAGCGCACGCCCTGCAGACCGGAGAGCTTCACGTCCTGGGCGGCGATATGCGCAGCAAAGCACACCGCAAACAGATATGCCCGCGCATCGCCTACATGCCGCAGGGGCTGGGCAAGAACCTTTACCTGACCCTGACGGTCGAGGAAAACCTTCAATTCTTTGCCCGGTTGTTCGGCCACAATGCCGCCGAACGCCGCCGCCGCATCGACCGCCTGACCGCCAGTACCGGGTTGTTTCCATTTCTGAACCGCCCGGCGGGTAAACTTTCCGGCGGCATGAAACAGAAACTTGGCCTTTGCTGCGCCCTGATTCATGACCCCGATTTGCTGGTGCTTGACGAACCGACGACCGGCGTCGACCCGCTGGCCCGCCGTCAATTCTGGGAACTTATCGACAACGTCCGGGCTGAACAACCGCAGATGGGAGTCATCGTCGCCACCGCCTATATGGATGAGGCTCAGCGCTTCGACCACCTGATCGCCATGGACGACGGCAAAATTCTCGACACCGGCACTCCGGAAGAACTGCTCCGCAAAACCGGCTGCGATTCGCTGGACGCCGCCTTTATCCGTCTCCTGCCCGAGGCCAAACGCGCCAATCACCGAGATCTCGTCGTCCCTCCCCTGCCCGAAGACGGCAAAGACGATATCGCCATCGAAGCACGCGGCCT
>JAVBRM010000175.1:0-13159 GCA_031548025.1 Victivallaceae bacterium
CGTTATCCATATGGCTGACGATGCCGCCGGCGCTTTTTTGAAATTTGGTGTTTTCTACCACTGAAACCCGGTTTCCGGTGGCGTTCACCTCGCAGATACCGCGCGAAACGGTGCCGTTATCGGAAAGGCAGTTGCGCAGTTTGAATCCGCACATCGAATAAGCGGCCTTGGCGCCGTCTTTGGCCTGAATGAGGTAGTCCGCCAGGATTTTATAGCCGTTACGGCCATAGAGGTCATCGCCGTTGATCATGGCGAATGGTTCTTTGACGATATCGCGGGCGGCGCGGACGGCGTGGCCGGTACCCCACGGTTTGACCCGGCCGGCGGGCGCCGAAAATCCGGCGGGCAGGTCGTTCAGGTCCTGAAAGGCGTACGCCACTTCGACTTTGTCGGCATAACGGCTGCCGACACTCTTTTTAAACTCATCTTCGAATTCGTGGCGGATCACAAAGACCACCTTGCCGAATCCGGCGCGAATGGCGTCGAAAACCGAGAAATCGATGATGGTTTCACCATTGGGGCCGACTTGGTCGAGCTGCTTCAAACCACCATAACGGCTGCCCATTCCGGCGGCCAACACTACTAAAGTTGGTTTCATAATAAAATTTCCTTATTCAACTGGATTGTCTCAAGATTAAATCGCATTCAACACTTTCGGAGGGAACTTCGCGGGCTCCGGAGAGCAGATGACCGAGTATCTGCACCGACTTCTCGCCGAGGTCATACAGATGCAGTGTTATCGAAGAAAGAGCGGGATTAAAAAAACGGGCAGGGTGAATATCGTCGAAACCGATCACCGCCAGATCCTGCGGGATTTTTTTGCCGCTGTCAATAGCCGCTTTCATGAAGCCGATCGCCAAAATGTCGTTGGCGCAGAGCACACAGTCGGTGTCGGGCTGTTCCTTCATGAGCCTTTCAAATGCCAGGGCGCCGTGGCGGAAACTGTAACCGCCGTCGATGATTTTGACCTCACCGGCGTAACCGTCTCTGAAACCGCGTTCTTTGTTGGCGTCGGTAAAACCGGCGATATAAGCGGGACGCTCCCGTCGGGTGTCGCGAAAATATTTTCCGGCCAGAAAAGCGCCTGATGAATTGTTGTACCACACCGAATTGCTCTCGGGAGCCGGAGCCGGGCCGATACCCACACAGGGAATCTGGTTGTGGCGCGCCATTTCGGCCAGGGTTCTCGAGCCGACGGTCTCGCCCAGGACGATGATCCCGGCGAACGAGCCATTCAACAGCAAATCTACATAACGGTTCATTTCATCGGCGGTGGAATTACGCTCAAAAGGATGAATTTGCAAAGTCCGCTGCAAGGCCACCAGACTGCGGTTGATGCCCAGCATGATTTCCGTGAGAAAATAATCCGGTTCCTCGCCCCGGAGCTCCGGGTAGAACAACGCCACCGTGTCGCTATGGCGGGCGGTAAGGTTGCGCGCATGAATATTCGGGCGGTACCCCATCTCCGCGGCCTTTTGCAGAATCCGCTGCCGGGTTTTGCTGCTGATGCGTCCTTTGTCGCTGAATGCGCGCGAAACGGTAGCCGTAGAGGTGCCAAGCATCTCGGCAAAGTCGGTAATGGTCAGGCGATTGTAATATTTGTTCATGGCTTTTCCTTAAATAGCGTAACCGTTTACACAATTTAATTTACCGCTCAATATAATAATGTCAACCGCGTAATTCACAAATTATGCGAAAATGTTTTCGCATTCCCGCAAAAAATGGCAGCCTTGTATTTGATTTGTCTGAAAAATAAATTATTTTCATGGCTTGGGGGGTTGACATTTACCGGGCCCGGCAGTATAATAGTAACAGATTATGACAGAAGAGCCGATCCTCCCGAGAAAAATTATTTGCGGGTTTCGATGGCTTAGCAAGAACAGATTATGACAGAAGAGTCGATATGAACAGTGTGCTTGAAAGAGAAACGCTTTCCGTCAATTTGGCGAATACGATTGAAAGAGACATCATCTCCGGTAAGTTGAAGCCGGATACGTTGCTGGCCAGCGTCAGGACGTTGTCGGATGAGTTCAAGGTCTCGCGCCAGGTCGTGCTGTCCAGCTTGGAGATGCTGGAACAGAAGGACCTGATTACCCGGATTGAACGCAAGGGTGTTTTCGTCAAGGCACGGGACATGCAGCGGAAAAACCGGGAGATTCTGTTTTTCGCTTTTGCCGAACAGGTGGAGTGCCATACGATTTCCCGTGCGATGCAAGCGCTGATCAACAAACCGGCACAAGCTCGGTGCTACGATTTTTTCTCCCGGATTATTTCATCCGGGGACATCTCCGACGAACGGTTGGACCACGAATTGAACAAGTTCAAGACCCTGGGTTTCCTCGACGGCGCGGTGATTTACCCGCATGGCTTGTCTCCGGAAGCGATCCGGAGATGCATAACCCAATTGCCCTATCCGGTGATCATCGTCGGCGACCTGCCGCATGGCGATTACAACGATCTGCAATATTCACAGCTTCGGCCGGACCAGAATCATATGGCCAAAGTGATAATGGACTATGCCGCAGCCAATGATTTTACCGAATTCGTACATATTTGCAGGGCTGACTCTACCTACGGCGATATCAGTGATCTGGTGGAATGCCTGAAGAAGCGGGCGGCGGGGCAACCGTTCAAGTTGCGCCAAATCGCTGTTTCCGGCAATACCCCGGCCGAAATCGAACTCAATTTCAGGAGAGAACTCGATAAAATCGGCCAGAATAGCCGAGGCCGAACCCTGGTTTTCAAAACTGACGTCGTTTCGGATGATTTCAACCAGGGCAGGTTGCTGCCACACCGTCAATTTCCGAATATCGAACTGTTGACGATGGACGATCCGTGTGAAGCTTCGATTTTGCGGATTCAGCGTTCATTTGCCGACTTTGATTTTAAACTGAACCGGGCGCTTGAAGCCTGCCTCCCCGCCGCCAACCGGCGATATCTCAGGGAAAGCATCAAGTACGCCGACAAAGTAATATCGAGCTGATTCAAACCAGGAGGAAACCATGTATATTCCCAAGAAGAAATTATTTACACTCATTGAATTGTTGGTAGTTATAGCTATTATTGCAATTCTTGCCGGATTGTTGTTGCCGGCACTCAACAAAGCGCGGATGCGGGCCCATGCGATAAAATGTTCTTCCAACCTCAAGCAATGCGGTGTCGGATTCACATTGTATCAAAGTGACTTTGACGATTATTATCCGCCAAACTCGACAACTTATAAAGATTTTCCCTCGGCTTTGAGTTATGTGATTTGCCTTGCGGCTTGGAACGGAATCTTCAAAGATCTCGACGAAGCAATGGAGTTGGCGCCGGGCACCAATGTCAATACCTCGTTTTTTCCCATCAGGATGAAAAAATACAATCTTTTCATGTGCCCGGACGAAGCGCGGACCGTACTCCACAAAAACTCTGCCTCCGGAAGCAAATATACCAATTATCTGGCGAATACTGCGATTTTATGGACGAAAATTTCCAGTACGGACAGACCCGGATTACGGCCTAATAACTTGAAAAAACCAGGTCGGAATATGCTGATGATGGACCATTGTATTGATTCGGATTATTACATTCCATCGAATACCTGGGAAGTCAAACTCATATCGTCAGGCGGTGGCGGAGCGGTAGCCTATCGACATGCGTTTACTGCAAATACTTTGATGGCGGACGGGCATGTCGAGGCGCTCAAGCAGGAGCTGATTCCGAATATCGGCAGGATGAATACCATCCACCCGACCCGTGGCGGCGGCGCCATGGAATGGCTCTTTGAATAAAAAAGGAAAACTTCAAATGATTACTTGGTTTAAATTTGGAAAACGGTTTTGTGTTACGGCTTTCTGGATATTGTTCGGAGCGATAATTATCGCCGAAGAAATAAAGCCCGAAAGCCTGATTCTGAAAGGAAATGCAAAAATCGCCGACGGAGTCTTGAAACTCGATGGGAAAGACTCATTTGCCCTTCTCCCCGGAACGGAGAACTATAATATTGACCGCAACGGGCTTTCCCTGGCTTGCGTCGTGAAGCTCAACAATGCCGTGACCGACGGGGAGAGTGCGGAGGCCTTGGACATGTTTTTCTCAAAAGCCGATACGCCATTTGTTTTCGGACGCTATGGGGGTCGGCTTTATACCAACATCAAGAACGCCGCCAATAACAACAAAATGGGGGCCGCCTCCCGTTCAATGAGGATTCCCGAGGCCGGAATCTGGACACATGTGGCGGTGACCTTTGAATATTACGATGATCATGCACAAGGAGACGTGGGCTACTACAGCAATGTCTATGTCAATGGAGATCCGGTGGCGCGAGTAAAACATCCGTTTCTACAGCCGGCAACCAGTTCGGCGTTACTTGACATCGGCAAAGGTTGGGGC
Source organism: Victivallaceae bacterium (assembly GCA_031548025.1). Taxonomy (GTDB): domain Bacteria; phylum Verrucomicrobiota; class Lentisphaeria; order Victivallales; family Victivallaceae; genus UBA5239. Next base: position 4,375 of record JAVBRM010000175.1, read on the forward strand.
GGACCATGGCATCTGAATGGAGAAATCGCTGAAATCAATATCGCCCGCCGGGTCATGAACGAAGCAGAGATTGCCGAATTGGTCGATTCCAGCCGATTGGTAAAAGTCAAACCGACGAAAAAAATCAATCCGGAATTGAAAAACCATTCAGCGCACTCCGAGGCCGGCAAATGGATGCTCTCCGCAATCAACCGCCTGATGCCGTTGTCACGGGGAGTCGTGCTGACCCGGGAACTTGCCGATGCCCTGTCCGCCGCCAACGACGAAGAGTGCGTCAAGGCATTCGGCGATATGCGAAAAGGAGTCCGGTTGATTGTGAAAAAAGATATTCTGCTGTTGGTCGATTCGCATGCCGGGATTGGTACGCCCCTGCTTGGTGTCTATGACCGCCCGGGTAAGCGCGCGGTACTGGAAGACCGTCTTTTCGGCTGGAACCTGAGCGGCTCCAGGAACGGCGTTAAGGTCAATATTCATTCATCATCGCTGCCTTATTCTGTGGAAAAACTCTCGAACGACGGATTCACCGTAAACTGGAATTCGGGCTCTCCATTGAAACTGACGGCAAAATCTGATTTCAGAATCCTTGATTCCGGCTTGGAAGCGGATCTGAAGATCGATAACCCGGCTGCGGATTTCATACTTGCCAATGTGGTATTTCCGGAAACGCGCACAGCGAAATTAGGCGGCGACGACACTCTGCTTTACCCGTACCAATGCGGTGCTCTGATCAAAAATCCGACTCGGGAAACATTTAAATACGGCCAAAACGGGCGTTATCCGGGGGCCTCGCTGACCATGCAGTTTACGGCTTACTACGGCAACGGGCGCGGTGTGTTTCTCGGCTGGCGTGATCCCGACGGCACGATCAAGGATTTACAGGCGGTGGGCAAGCGGGACGGAGTCGAATTCACCTGGTCGCAAGATGTGGCGATTCCTCTGGACAGCACTACTGGCGGTAACAACTACGTCAGTCCCGGCAAGGTCGCTTTCTGCGTATATTCCGGTGAATGGTTTGAAGCATGCATGATTCACAAAAAATGGGCGCTCACCGAAGCAACTTGGAAAACCGGAGAGTATCCGCGTCAAGATACCGCGAAATGGTTTCGTGATGTACCGGTTGCTTTCGATGTGAGGGGAGTAACCAAGAAACTGGCTACGGAAAGTTATAATCAGTTGATGTTTTTACGCAATTATCTGGATTTGCCGGTCTATTCTCTCTGGTTTAACTGGTATGACCTCGGCAAGGGAAGCTGGCCGGTATTTGAACCGCGGCCGTTTATGCCGAAATTGTTCGAAGACATCATGAAGAACGGATGCTATATCGAACCCTATATTGACGCCCGCCTTTGGGATATCCTCGATGGGCCCGACCGGAAAAGCGACTACCGCTGGAGCTCGCACGGCAAAAAATTCGCAGTCAAACGCGTCGACGGTTCAATTCCACTTGAATATTATGGCAAAGCCACCTACGCCGTAATGTGTCCGGCCGCCGCCGGCTGGCAGCAGGAATTATTCGATCTGACAAAATCCGTCGCGAAAATTGCATCCGCGGTCTACCATGATCAAGTGATGGCGTCGCGCGGCTACGGCTGTTACGATAAAACGCATGGACATGCGCTCAATGATCCGAATACGTGGCTCAATCAGGGATATCGACCGCTTTACAGGCAAATACGTCAAGCCACCCCCGGAGTTCCCCACATCTCGGAGGAGGTCTCCGAGCCGTATCTGGATATTTTTGACGGCGGCCATGTCTGGCGTTGGACTTTTGATGGGCAAGTTCCCGCGTTCCAGGCGATTTATGGCGGCCGCATTCAATATTTCGCACTGATATATGATAAGATAGGAAAAGGGGAATATTCCTCGAATTTCGTTAAAATGGCAAGCTCGCTGGTCAATGGAATTAAAATCGGCCGCCTCGGCGTTAATGAGCTCTATCATGCCGACGCCAAACGTCTTTTTCTCAAGAAAATGTCACACGTTCGTTTTGCCCTCAATGATTATTTCAACGCCGGTGATATGCTGTCCCCGATAAAATTCGCGGAAAAATTACCGTTGATGACCACTGGCTGGTCCACCTCCGGTAGGATCAATGAACCGGTGACCATGGCAGAGGTTGTTTCAAATTCTTATTCACTCGGAGAAAATATCGTCTATATTTTTGTGAATACCACTGACAAAAAACAGAAATTCCGTCCGTTGATTCAGGCAAATTATCTTTGCCATGAGGAACTGCCGTTCCATGTAAAATTTTCCGGTGAAATTCAGCTGGGAGCCTATGAAACCGCAATTGCGGTAAACGGACAGAAACACGAAGCGGCACGTATTCAGCAAACCCTGCAGCAGATTCATGCATTCACGCCGGGCGAATCGTTCGACACGTTGATAAAATTCGACCACCGACACGAAATAAAACTCAAGCCGGGTGAATTTGCCGGTATTGACAAAGTGTCTGGGTATTTCGGCTGTATAACGGCTGGCGGACACAAATATTTCGGCAATATGTCCGATGGTTCGATGGTCTCATACGGTATAGTTGATTTCGGTACGGCAAAGGTCAGTGAGATCATGGTGTCGGTGGCAGTTTCCGAACAGTACGCCGGAGGTGAAATCGATCTCCTGGCCGGACCGGAACCGAACATTCGAGAAAAGGCCGGTACGTTCGTTGTTCCCGCTACTGGCTCCTGGACAGATTTCAAAGAATTTAAATTCAAACTGGACAAAGAATTGAGCGGAAAATGCAATATCGTATTCCGGTTCAATCGTAGCGGTTGCTGTAATTTTGCCGGATGGCAATACTGATTTTTTAAATAAAACCGTCAGGAGAAATTTTATGGTAGTTATCAGAAAATTTGAGGAGCGCGACGCGGAAGCGGTCGGGCAGATCATGTACGACAGTTTCAAGTCGTTTCTCGGCGATTTGATGAAGGATGACCGGCCGCAGCCGCGCGAATACTGGCTTCGCGTTTCGGCCGTCAGAACCCAGGACACGGAAACCGTTTCCTTCGTAGCGGAAACCGACGGCCGGGTCGTGGGGTATTTGAACGTGAGCGCCAACAATAAATTCGGGCTCGGCACTCTGCACCAGATCGGCGTCGATCCGAACTGTCATGCCAAAGGGGTCGGCACCGCCTTGTTTCAGGCTGCGGAAGAGTTCTGGGTGGCTCGGAAAATGCGCAAAATTTATACCTGTACCTCTTCGATCAATACCCGCGCCCAGGCGTATTACCGGAAAATGGGCTTTGTTCAGGAAGGAATCCTGAAGAGTCATTTTTTCCCCGGAGTCGATGAGCTTCAGTTGGGTAAGTTTTACTGAGCTTATCCCAGGGTAACAGCGAGAAGGCCGCCGAGGATCAGGCACATGGCCGCGATCTTGCGGCCTGTCACTTTTTCCTTGAGAATCAGCACACCGAGAAGCAGTCCGATGGGCAGGCTCAGTTGGCGAAATGCCTGGACGTAGCAGACATTTGAAACCAACCCCATTGCGGTCAGCACCAGCACATAGGCCAGTCCGGCAAAAATCCCGGCCAGGTAAGGATGCGGTTGCCGAAGCAAGGCAATCGCCGGAAACGGACGTTTCCCGTTTCTGGCTACGGCCAGGAGTGTCAAAGAGGAAAATACTACCAGTTCCCGGAGGCATGAATAGGTTCCGGCTCTGGCGATCCGCCCGGAGTCCGGCGCGTATGACATGATAGCGTGAATTCCGTAGCTGTCCACGATCGTGTAACCGGTCGCGGCAACGGCGGCCAGCAGAATCCCGAACATTCCCTTATTCATGTAATCGCTCAGGCGAATGCGCTTCCAGCTCGGAAGCGGCATCAGGACGCAACCGGCGAAGATGACCAGCATTCCGGTAATTACGACCGGGGTCAGGCGGCTTCCGAGTCCGAATGCCGCCGTTACGATCACCGTAAACAGGACCGGCAGCGCGCGCGACATCGGATACGCCAGCGAGATTTCCGCATTCCGGTAGGCATACGAGAGCCCCACGTCGCCAAGCATGCCGAACAGTCCGCCTGTCAGAATACATCCCCACAAATGCAGCGGAAATCCCGAGATTTTTACCCCGGCCAGCAGCAGAAACGGCAGCATCGTCAGGCAAAGCGAAAGCGAAAATACCAGGAAAAATCCCAACCCGGCCCTTTGCGATTTGCTGATAAAATGCCACGTCGCATGCAACAGGACCGAGCACAAAATAAGGAAAAAAGCACTCGAGGTCATTATTTGGCCATATTCCGGTAATAATTGATTACGGCCTCGGGGTTGTTGCTGGTGACACTGTCCACTCCGTTGGCGAACTGCCTGGCGAATTCTTCGCCATCGTTGACCGTCCAGGCGTCGACCTGTACGCCGACGTCATGGAAACCGTGGACGACCTCCGGGGTTATGTTGTCGCGCCGAATACCAACGGAGTCAAAGACCCGGTATTCTTCATAATCAAACGATTTCAGCGAGCAAGACGGATTGCCGTGGATGAAGATTTGCGGATGGCGTTTTTTCATTTCTTTCAGGAGATCAAGATGGAAACTGACAAGGGTGAAGCGCCCGATCATGCCGCGCTTGAACAGCTCCGCCAGGACCTCCTCCGCACACTCGGGAGAACTGATTTTCAGCTCGACCAAATGAAAAAGATCCGGCTTGAGCTTGTTGGTAAAATCGAGGAGCTCCGAAAAAGTCGGCATCACCGTACCGGCAAATTGAGGACCTTTTTTGATGCCGAAATCAAACTTCCGGAGCTCTGCCAGCGTCATTTCCGCGACCGCGCCGGAGCCGTTTGAAGTTTCGTCGATCGTCGCATTATGACAGACCGCCAGCTTGTGGTCGGCGGTCCAGTGCAGATCATATTCGATCCGGTCGCAGCCGACGGCAATGGCTCCTTCAAAAGACGGCAAAGTATTCTGCGGATATTTTTCGGGAAATCCGCGATGCCCGCAAATTTGAACCTTTTTCACGATAGCCGCTCCTTGTTTTGGCTTTGGAGCAATAATATGCCGTCCAACTCCGGCAAAACAACCGGAAAATTCTTCATAACAATCAAAAACACGCATAAATACAAATCGCATGATCGAATGACATCAAAACAATCATTGATATTGATCGAATTCATGCTATTTTTTTAAATGAGGTGTAAAAATGAAAAAAGAACGTATGCAGCAAATCCTGAACAAACTTCAGGAAACACGCTTTTTATCAACGCTTGAAGCAGAGGAGATTTTTGGCGCCAGCGCAGCCACTGTCCGGCGCGATTTCAATGAGCTCGCTGCCTCCGGGCTTGCCATCCGTGCACATGGCGGAATACAGGTTCTGGACAAAGAAGAAAACCCTTCCGTCCCCTACGGCCTTCGGGAAAATTGGAACAGCGAGGAAAAATGCGCCCTCGCCCGGGAAGCGGTCAAATACATCCAAAACGAGCACAGCATCATGCTTTATGGAGGATCGACTACCGGCTACCTCGGACTTTACTTGACCAAAGGACGGATTATCACCAATTTACCCGACCTGTGCCTTCATTTACGGGTCCGTTTTCCGACCGGCGACGGCCCGCAGGTGATCCTGACTGGCGGGCAACTGAACTTCCGGACCGGGCTCCTCGTCGGCCCCGCCTTCAGAAGATCGCTGGAAAATTACGAATGCGACATCGGCATCTGCTCCTCCTACGGGCTCGACGAAACCGGCCTGACCGACATCGACGACGAATGCGCCGAACAAATTTCGATCATGCTCGAAAAATCCAAATTGCGGATCGTCATGGCCGACCACACCAAATTCAAGCGGAAAAGTTTCTGCCGTTGCCTGCCATGGGAGAAAATCCACATTCTGCTCACGACCTTCGACCCCCAAAACCACGAAATCATCAAATCAGCGCGAGCCCAGGGCGTAAAAATCATCTTCGTCAAGATGCCGGAAAAACCATAAAAACATGGCGAAGAAAAGCAAAAACCATCAAGAATTGGTAGTTCAGCATTTTCTGACTCCCTAAAACAACTTTCAGCAGGGACTTAGTTGACGGCAGTCTCAATAGGGACTTGACATGAGAAGAGCTGCGATTTTGCATATTTGAGCTCGCAACTATTTTCTCGAACTCGAAATCGGCTTATCGCTGGCAGAAAGAGGGTTGGCATGGATGTTTCCGTGATGTGATACTTTATCTTTTGTCGAATCCGGTGGAGAAATTGGCGGAGCATTTTTCGATTTGGATTTGCCGCATGTGTTCAGCAATATGGCGGTGTGGTCGCGGCGGAAGCTGATTCATCATACGATCCACGATTTTCTGGTGCAACTGAAACGGCATTTGCGTGCGGACTATGATGCGCTGACGGAGGATTTTCGCGAGCGTTATGCCTCGAGTGACGGCTAGTGTTTTGCCGAAAACTCACCGGTGAAAACGCTGCATTACGGCAACACTCCGGCAACGCCGGATGAACAACTCGGCTACGATATGCGCGTACTGCTGGAACGTTATGCGGCCAATCCGACGGTGTTGAACTGGACCAAATACAAGATCATGGACCGGGTATTCAGCGAGCAGTTCGTGACCGACAGCCGTGCGGAGTTGAAGAAAAATCCCGGTGGCAAAATTCTGCTGAATCCCTCGGATCCGGATGCGGAAATCGGCCACAAAGGAGCTGGTTATCAGGCTCAAATCATGCAGACTTACGGCGAGCAGAATCAGGTCCAAATGATCACCGATATCCTGCCGCAAGGGGCCTCGGCGTCGGACATGGATTCGCTGCCGACCATGGTGGAGCGTTCAGTTCAAGCCGGCACCAAGCCCGAAGTACTCCTCACCGACGCCGGATACGGCTCAGACAGCAACGTGTGTCATTCAAAACGGTTTGATATCGAACAAATTGCGCCGACCACCGGCAAGAAGAAAGGCCAGCTCGGACTCGAAGAATGCACCATCGACGAATTCAAGCGCATCCTGATCTGCCCAGGTGGAAAACGCCCCTTCAAAAGCACTTTCACCGACGGCAAAGGGAGCGCCATTTTCTTCAAATCAACCTGCGAAAGTTGCCCGATGAAGGCCAACTGCCCCGCTCGAAAATACGGCAAACAAAACTATAAATGGGAATATGCCGAAGTCAATCTGCGCCTGCGCGAACGCCGGTTGAACGAAACCACCGACTCCTTCAAAAACGAATATCGCCCGCGTAACGGCATCGAAGCTCTCAACGGAAACCTTAAGCAAAATACGGCTTTGCGGCGATTGCGATGCCGCGGACGCCTGGCTGTTCACTCCGCCATTTACCTCATTGCCGCCATGCATAAATTATGCGCTATGCGGCCTATTGCCTCAAAAACGGACCTAACCCTCAAAATGATGATTTCGCGGCTATTTTTTCCTTGCTCTCGGCCGTTATTTTGATTTTTTCCCGATTTTCAGAGTGCTTTAATCGATTTTTACAAGCATTGTCACCCTGTACTTGCGAAAAATCCCCATCCCCGAGTTATTAACAGCTTTCTCCTTCTAAGGAAATGTAAATAAATAACTGGAACTTTTTATAAGGTATGCTATATTGCCTCTATAGCTTGGAGGTTATATATGGAGACTGAAGTTATCACATCATTTTTTTCCGAGATTAACGGTTTATTGCCGGAACGTTTCAAGCGGACAACCGCCGCAGTATTGGCTAAGGCATTGGGACGTGGAGGCGTAAAGCAAGTGGCGGCGCAATCTGGAATTTCTAGATCTACCATCTTACGGGGGATTAGATTGCTTGAATCAGGGAAAGAAAAAGACTTGGAGCTGACTCGACAGCGTCAGGATGGAGGGGGAAGGAAGGGTGTTCTCGAAAAAACCCCGGAAATCATGGAAGCACTAAATCGATTGATTGAACCCTATGTAAATGGGAATCCGGAAAGTCCATTACGCTGGACCAGCAAGAGTCTGAGGAAGCTGTCTGGAGAACTCAATGCCGCAGGGATTTCCATATCCCATGTTTCCGTGGGCGGATTACTCGAAGAAATGGGATATACTCTCCAGTCATGTAAAAAATCGCACGAGGGAGCAAGTTCACCAGACAGAGACGAACAATTTGAGCGCATCAATGCCGTGGCACAAGAATTCATGAATGAAAACCAACCGGTTATTTCAGTTGACGCCAAAAAGAAGGAACTGGTCGGCAACTTCAAAAATAATGGACGGGAGTATCATCCAAAAGGAGAGGCGCCAGAAGTGAATGTGTACGATTTCATTGGAGATTCACAAGGTAAGGCTATCCCTTATGGAGTATATGACATCAACGCAAACGAAGGCTTTGTGAGCTTGGGATCAACTCATGACACTGCGGAATTTGCAGTTGAATCAATCGCGCGATGGTGGAGAAGTATGGGAATGAAACGTTATCCAGATGCTCACTCTCTCTTTATTACCGCCGATGGAGGGGGGAGTAATGGATCGCGCAATCGGCTTTGGAAGAGCGAATTGCAAAAAATCGCCAATGAATTCAATTTACAAATCGTGGTATCCCACTTTCCGCCGGGAACTAGTAAATGGAATAAAATTGAGCACAGAATGTTTTCTGCAATCTCTATGAATTGGCGCGGTAAAGTATTAGAATCTTTCGAGGTTATTGTGAATCTGATCGAGAATACAACCAATCATAGCGGCTTGAAGATGACCTGCAAGTTGGATTCGACCAACTATGAAACTGGAAAGAAAATATTAGATATGCAAATGCAGAAATTAAAAATGATTGTTCATGATTTTCATCCACAATGGAACTATGCAATTTTACCGCAAAAAGAACTATAATAGTATCAGTTATTTATTAACAACCCC
>JAVBRM010000134.1:0-10665 GCA_031548025.1 Victivallaceae bacterium
GCTGAACATCTGGGGCGAGGCCAATAAGGTTCGTACGGACTTGTTGAGCAACGGTCATTCGCAGGTTGTGGCGTGGGATGCGGCGGGAGGTAAAGTCGGGTATGTGGCGACCGACGGTCAGGCCGCGCCGGCTTGGACGGGCATCTGGGAGTGGGGTAGTAGCGAGGCGGCGATGTGGAAAGTGGTCGGAGTCGGGCGGTTTTCGGCGGATGTCGAGCATGATGGGATTTTGTTGTACAACGGTATCGGGAATACTTTTGCGGCCTGGACGGATTTGGGACGGGGGGATTATGGGTATGTCTCGCTGTGTCATGTGGATGGGAATTTCCAGACTTTGGCGCTGGCGGACTTCGACAACAATGGGCTGGATGATGTGATTATCTATGATGAGAAAGGATCGTTTGGGATTGTGTCCGACGCGGCCGCTTATCATGATGTGTGGCATGTCGACAACCCGGAAACCAATGTCCAGCAGGTGATCGGCGCCGGGTATTTCGGCAATGCCGACGGGAAGAGCGATATTCTGGTCAAGAAGACCGACGAAAACGCTTATTTCCTGTGGCACAATCAGGATTCCACATTCAATACCTGGAATTGGAGCCAGACTTATCTCGGTTCGTTGGATGATGACTGGGTAGTCGCGGCGATCGGCGATTTCCAGGGGGACGGCGTCGATGACATCATCATGTGGCAGAAGTCGACCGGTTATATGTACGCCTGGGAAGACGGGAAAGCTTCCAATCAGCGTTGGGTCGGAGCCCTCGACGCCTCGCAATGGGAAGTGGCGGCGGTGGGCGACTACAATGGCGACGGCAAAGAGGACCTGCTGCTGCGCGAGCTGGTGAGCGGCTGGGGCGGCGTGGGTTACTGGGCAAGCGCCAACGCGTCGAACTGGACCGATCTGAACGCCCGTATCGAAACCGATATGGAAAGCAAATTCGTAGTGGTTGCGTAATTATTCCAAATAAAAAGCGATTTGACATTTAATTGGAATTATCGAGGAGTTGATGGTTCGTTCATGAAATAACGTAGCAATGAGAGCAAGATTTTTGAGGGATTTTGTAGGTGGGGCGAGGAGTGGTACGGTCTGATGGCCCGTTATCGGCATATTTGCCGAATTTGGATCTCCGCAATCATTGCTACGCTATTTCATGAACGGACGCAAATCCAATAAGAATTTTTTAACCACGGAATTTACGGAAACCACGGAAAGGGAATGCGAGGAACTGCGCGTTCCTCGCGCACCAGCGGCGGGCACGGCCCGCTGCGATGATTCTTTTTGGGAAAAGTATTTTTTTCGCAAGGGACAACCGAACGGATTCGGTTTTCCCTTTGCAAACCTCTTTCCAATCCTGCCGGTAGAACATAGTCGAAGCGGCAAAGCCTGGAAATGGGGTCGAGGGGAAAACCTGTGCTGAACAGGTTTACCCCCGGTCAATATTGTTGAACAGAATCATCGCAGCGGGCCGTGCCCGCCGCTGGTGCGCGAGGAACGCGCAGTTCCTCGCATTCCCTTTCCGTGGGTTTCCGTGAATTCCGTGGTTGAAAAGTTTGCTTGCGATGCTATCTTTTTGGTATGATGGGGACAGGATTTACAACCAGAAAATCGCAGTTACTTCGGGTTCAGGCCGGGGAGGAAGACGCATGGCGGGATTTCTATGAAAAATACCGGGGTATGATTATTGCCATCGGTAAAACGCGGAATTTATCCCAGGAAGAATGCAATGAACTGCAACAGAATGTCATGCACGTTTTCTGGAAGCGGATGGAGCAATTCGTCTATGAGCCGAAACAGGGGAAACTCCGGGGATTTCTGTCACGGATCGCTCATATCAGTGCCATCAAGATTTACCAAAAGCGGATTCCGCCCGGCGAGACGGAGGCGCTTGACGCATGCAGTGATGAGGACGAAACCACCCGTCAGTTGATGACAGAGGGAAAGGAACTGTTGCTTGAAATGGCGCTGGACAAACTGAAGCAAAGAATCAATACCGATACGTATGAGACGTTTCATCTTTCGGTGATCCAAGAGCGGCCCATTGCTGAAGTTGCCGGGATCGTTCGCAAGACGCCGAACAATATTTACAACATTCGAAACCGCTGTATGACTATGTTGAAAGAAATTATTGAGGAGTATCGGGCGAACTGTCCCGATTGATTTCCGCATCGGGCAGCAGTTCGCAGAGAAAGCCGTCGAACCGATGAGTATCCTCCAATGCGCCATTTTTATACGCGAGATGATGGTATGGAAAGGAAAGTTCAGAGGGCTTGATGGGACGTGTTTCCTCTTCGCCGTTGAGCCAGAGCCATTTTTCGTATTTCCGGTAGCCGCCGAGGGCAATAAAAATGCCTTTGTGTTCATCGAGGGACTTGAATACTTTCCGAGTCAGGGCCGGATCATCGAGGCAAGCCAGGCGGCCGCCAAGCAGTTCGCAAACACGCTTGGCCTCGTACCAATAGGTACGGGTTTTGAACAGAATGAATTTCTTTCCATCGATATCAAAATATTTCGCAATCAAAGGAGATTCCGGTCGAGTCCGGATAAATTCATGCGATTTCCGGTATTCTTCCGGGGTCCATTGAATCAAAATGAGTTGCGAAAACGTATCCGGTTTAACGGCCGTCCATTTTTTGGTCACGGTCAGAATCGTGTGTGTATCCGACAAATCCCGCTGGGCATTCCAAGCCCCCCAGTTGACCGGAAGCCCACTGCTGTCCCAACGCCACATGCCATCTTTATCCCGATGTCCACCAATAAACGTTTCACCCTGTCCGATTGTCGGTAGAAGACGCAAAAGTTCATCAAAGTGCTGCTTCTCGGGAAATTCAGCCAGTTTTCCTCCGGTCAGCCGGGCAAATTCTCCGGCGGCGGCCCGATTATAGGCAGCATAAGCAAGGGATGTCAGGAGCTCATATACCATGCCGTTGCATTCCGCTTTGCAAGGAATGCCGGTATAAAAATGGGTATCGAAAAAATTCATATCTCCGGGAGCCATGACTCCCCGGATTCCTACGAATCGGGCAACCCCCAGAAAGTAAAAAGCGTGACCGCGCGATTTATACGTAGGCGCTTTATCGCGAAAACTTCCTCCGCGTGTGGCCACGAGTCCGGTTACCGGGTATTTCCAGAGGGTCGGAAAAACGAGTTCGCTGACATTGCCGACCATATCGTACAAGCCGAGACGATTGGGCTTCTTTAAGCTGACCGTGTGAGTATGGCCTTCGGAATTTCCCTGATACCAGGCGATTTCATCCAGCGATTCTTCGGGATTGCCGCGCCAACCGCCGATCGCGGCAAATTCCCATTCATCCTCCATAGGTGGACGCAGAATATAACCGGGCGGCAGCACCCCCCTTTTCTGCTGTGATATGGTGTATTTGCGGAAGAATTCCAACGCGTCATTCCAGCAAATCTGGTTCGCTGGTCCTCGTGACTCCCTATCCCAACCGTTATACGAAGTATTCACCGATTTATAGGCATCCACAGTGACCTCGGTTTTCATCATCCAGTAATGATACGGAATGTTGATGATCCGCCCGTCGACCGATGAGCGGAACTTGCCGGGCGGGACAAATGTCAGCCAAATACGGAGGTCTTCGGAGCTCGACCAGTCACGGTCGAACCGGGGGCCCTTCCAACCGGCAAAGAGGGTCGTATCGAACTTCTTCAATTGCTTCTCGAATTCATCCCGCTCGGACTGCCGGAGATACCCGGACAGCGGCGTTTCCAGAAAGCCGTGAGCCTGGCCGGACCATTTGAATTCCGCCTCAAGATTCGTCCCACCCGCATAAGCCGGCGGGATCAAACCGATAGCCAAAGTATTCAGCTCCTCTTCAAGCTGTTGGCTCAACACGGCGGACTGGATGAATTTACCGGTTTCGTAAGCGTTTTTCGCCTCGCGATACAAACTGTCCAGACGATTCTTGTGCGTCGAAAAATCCGCTTCCAGCTGCAGAAACAGTCGATCATCATGCTCAGCGACTTTATCCAGGACCAGTTGAGCGATCTGTCGCTTTTCGTCCATGATTCGGGCATTATTACGGAGGTGGCAACCAATCATCAGACCGGCAATAGCAATGAGCAGTATACTCAGAAAAATCCCAAGCTGTATCCTGCGAAAACTGCGCTGATTCAGTAAGCGCCAGTTGCGGAAATCGTCCAGCCGGCGTTCCCAACAGCGCGGCGGCGCGATCTTCGACGGCAACCCGGCCCGAAACTCCGCAATATTCTTGCAGCGTTTGGAAACATTCGAATTGCAAACCCGATTCAAAATCGGATAGACCTGACGGCAAACCTCCATACGCATGTCGCGCGGCAAATGCGGATATTGTCCCGGCTGAAGCCCAGTCAGCATGCAATACAAAACCTTGCCCACGGCATAAAGGTCAGCCCCCGGATTATTGACCGGCTTGCCGACAAAACATTCCGGCGGGATGAAACCCAGCGTCCCGGCAAAAGACACGCTCTGCAAACTGTCGCGCACCAGCCCCGGATCGCTCAACTTGACCTCGCCATTAACAAACAGGATATTGTCCGGCTTGATATCGCAATGAATCAGCCCGGCCTCTTGCAGACACTCCAAGCCGTCAAGCAGTTTCCGGGTGATCTCCAAAGCCTCGTTCGGCTCCAGCATTCCGGACACCTTCAAAACATTAGCCAATGTCTTGGGAATATAATGCGCCTGATCGCCGAGATTATCCGCGACTTCCATCAAGTAATAGATGACGCTCTCCGTCTGTCCGGCGTGATAAATCTCCAACAAATTCCGCTGTCGGGCATTCAGTTTCATGTAATGGCGAATCCCAATCAGTTCACGTTCTCCGTTGGAATTCAGCGGAATGATTTTCAAAGCGACACGACGCCCAGCGGCGTCCTCCGCCAAATAGACAGAGCCGAACGCACCGCTGCCGCAAAAGCCGACAATCCGGCATCCGGAAAACATATCGCCTGATTTCAAATACTGCATGTGAAATTCACCAAATCCTTTCTATAAAAGTAGTACGAATTCAGAAAATTTCAAGAACCCCGTCAGCAATAAGGGAGTAAGAAAATGCGGAACTGCCGTCTTCATACCCAAAAAAATGTTTACTACGGAAAAATGATATAACAATATTGACAATACATTATTTTTGGTGTATATTGTATATCAGTTAAACAGAATGGAGGTACCCCATGAGGTTTAACGAATTGGTTCGAATACTTGAGAAACACGGCTGGAAGCTGGCTCGTACTGGGAAAAGTTCGGCGCGATTCTATGAAAAAGATGGTAAAGAGCTGAATGTTCATTATCATGGAAATCAGGAAGTACCGAAAGGGACCGCAAGTAGGATACTGAAAGACGCAGGGATCAAACAGTAAGAGAACCACCTGGGGGAGATAGTATCAAACCCGGCCTTATTGGCATAATGCGAGGTAAAATGAAATGAAAAAGAAAAAACTGATTTACTTTATCGCGGTATATCCTGACGAGGGTGGCTATTTTATGGCAGATTTTCCGGACTTTCCGAATATGGCTCCGGACTACGGAAAGAGCTTCGAGGATTGCATTGAGCAAAGTACACTTTTCCTGGACAGCGTTGTTTCCGATCTGGCTGAACGCGGAAAACCAATTCCCGAACCGGCAAAAGCGGAAGAACTAAAAAGTAAACTTGATCCGGAGCTTGGTGCGCCGTTTTGCATTGTTCCAGTGGCAGTATATCCACCAGCAGCAACAGAGCGAATACAATTGACTGGTAAGGGTGATTTAATCGCTCAAATCAGTGACTATGCCAAACGGCATCATGTCACGCGCTCAGAACTGATGATTCAAGCAACACTGGAGCATATCCGAGCAAACGGTTGAGTTATTTGCCGCAGATTGCTCGAACACGTTCGGTGCCGTAGCCGAATGCGCCGGGTTTGCGGTCGACCGCGAAATTGAAGTTGCCGCCGTGGTTGCCTTGCGGCACATCGTGGATGCTCTTTTTCGTCGTACCCAAATTGTTGTAGGCCGCATAGATGGAATTCGGGAAACAGGCAGTGTCAATAAAGCCGACGCCGACGATGGTTTCGCATTTGATGCGTTTGGCAAAATTCACCATGTCGAAATACGGCATATTTTGCCGAACCGCTTCGATGACTTCCGGAGAGGCTTTCTGCCTTTGATAATATGAAATGATTTTGGGCCAGCCGGGCGTCTGCTGCCGGTCTTCGCCGAGGTGATCACACATGGCCGGGGCTCCGGCAATGCACAGCGTTACCGCCGGGTCGAGCGCCGCCGCCACCATGGACTGGGCTCCGCCGAAACTCGGTCCCCAGGCAATCAGGTCTTTCTGATTCCATTCCAGGCGCGATTTCAGGTAATCAAGTGATCGAATGATCCGCAGGAAAACATTTCCGACGCGGTATTTCTCGCGTTGATCGGCGTCCCGCTGGGCATAACCGGAAATCTCCGGGCGCTTGCGGATTTCCTGCGTTGCTTCTTTGTCCTTGACGAAATTCTCACTGTCGTGGATATTCATGTGAAACACCAGCGCATTATAGGCCAATGCCCGTTCCGCGGGGAGCTTTCCGACGCCGACCCAGCTGGCACCGCCGAAACTGATGATCGCCGGGAGGGATTGGGCCGCGGCATCCACCGGAACCGCGAGGACGCCGGTGGCGTTGAGTTCACCGTCTTCGATGCGGATGTCATACGTGCGGATTTTACCTATTTGCGGCTTATTCAGGAATTCCGGAGCTTCGACGATTTTGATATTGACCGGACGCTGCCGCATGGTATTGATGCGGTGGCCCCAGTAAGCATCGAAGTCCGCCGGTTCCGGGGTGCCGGCCTTGATTTTCAGAGGTTCGACTCCGGCTCCGGCGTCCATTTCATATTTCTGACCGCCGTCGTGGCAGGTGAAATTGACCATAACGAAGCCGGGGCGGTCGAGGACTGTTTCCAGCTCCTCGCCGGTTTTGATGATACCGGACTTTTTCAGCCCGCTGTCACCGGTCAGAACATACGACACGTCTTTGCCTTTTTCATCATTGAAAACGACCTGAAACTTGATCGGTTCGCCGACGTTGTAAACGGCTCCTGGTTTGGTGGCGAAAGCCCTCAGGGGTTGTTTCGGCGGAGCTTTGGCCGACTGGGCCGG
Organism: Victivallaceae bacterium; assembly: GCA_031548025.1. Taxonomy (GTDB): domain Bacteria; phylum Verrucomicrobiota; class Lentisphaeria; order Victivallales; family Victivallaceae; genus UBA5239. Next base: position 7,123 of record JAVBRM010000134.1, read on the forward strand.
ATCCACCACTTCAGTGGCTTGCAGACTTAAACATGACATAAGACCGATCACATACCTTTTTAACATATTGCTGATTCCTTTTATTTCTTACGGTCTGCCGCGAAAGGTACTCCACCGGCTCCGGGCAGGATTTCTTCGAGTTCGATTGTCTCCGGCGCGGGTTTGGCGAGTTTGGGGCCCGCGAAAATGAAGCCCGGGAACATGATGCCGCCGGAACCGAGTTCGGAGTTGCCGAAGCGCTCGACGCGAATCACCAGAATATTTTCCTTACCGGGCTGCCATACGCTGGAGAGATCGAAGGCAAACGGCTGGATAAAGTCGGTTCCGCGTCCCAGATAACGGTTGTTGCACCAGACGTCGGCGATATTGTCGACGCCGGTCAGGAGCAGACCGGGAGCCTCGTCGTCCTTGAGTTTCGGAGCGTCAAAGCGCCAGCGGTACCAGACGGAGCCGGAGCGCATTCCCCACAGCCCCTGGGCGTCCCAGGTGGAGGCGTAAGTGGAATATTCAGGCCAGGCCCGGTCATTTATCTCCGAACGGAAAAGGCCCAGCACGACTCCGTTGTTTCGTGGGTCGAAGCCCATTTTCAGGCGTTCCGGCATGGCCGATACCATGCGGTAGGGGGTAGTGGAGTAAGTAACGCCGGCCTCAGTACTTTTGCGCAGAAAACGTTCCGAATAACGTTGTTTTTCAAAAAAGAGCGGATGAGCCTCGGAACTCTTGCTGATCAGTTCACCCAGTTTGTTGAATTCTTTTTTCGCTTCGGTAAAACGGAATCCGATAAATTCACGGTGAAAAGCCAGGTAATATTTCAGCATTTCCAGCGGAATGCGGGCCAGTTTTATACGCTCTCTTTCACTGTCCTGTTTGGCCTCGGCGGCCGCCCGGTCAAACAGTTTTTCCGCCTCGGCTACCCATTTTTCATCATACATCAACGGGAAGGAATAGAATGATCCGGCTTCGTAACCGGCTTCGCTCTGGCGTTGGGTCAACTTGCGGTAATATTGCTCCATGGCGGCGGCGCCGCTGCCGTATGCCTTGCGGCAGTAATCGGTCAAGACTTTATTCCAATCCATGGAGATATCCCATTCCATGTTGACGTCCAGATAATTGGACGGAGCGGAAATGGCCCAGGTTGCGGACCAGTTGTTGTACATCCCCGCGACACCCATTCGGTGATAATACGGAATATCTTCTCCCCAGACTTTCAGTTTGGTGTATGGGAGGAAACAATCGGCCATATTATAATCGTAGCCGCGGAAAAAATAGATATTTTTTTGTTCCTGGTGAAGTTTTTTCCACTGTTCGAGGATATGACGGTAATAATGGCGGGTTTTGGAGTTCATGTCTCCGAGGCCGTGATACCGCGAAAAACTGATATCGGCGATGGTCATGCTGAGCCGCGGATGCGGCTTAGCCAGCAACGGATAATCGGCATGGTTGTTGTAAAGGTAAAACCCCAGGTAGAGATTCGGAAATTCGTCCGAGGTCATTTCCAGCAGCCGATTGGCGAAAATCACAACGCCGTCGGTAAAATCGTCAAGCCCTCCCATCGGATCGGTCCTTCCCGGCATCTGCGCCAGGGTCTCCGGGGAACACGAATAGCGGCTGCTGTCCGCCGGACCGACGCCGATACAGACTTTTTTGTCATTCGGCCATTTATTTTTCTTGAATTCGGCCCGGATGTAATCGACCGTCAGTTTCAAGACTTCAGGGTGAGTGCTTTCCAGTTGCGGTCCTTTGCGGACCTTCGAACCGTCGGGCAGGCGGATCAGCGCATACATCGTCGGATCTTTTTTGAATTTTTCCTGATTGTCGCGTATGATTTTCTGCCAGACGTGGCCGCCGCGCATTTTCAATGGATGAAAAAGCTCCGATTCAAGCTGGCATTTCTGCCGCAGTACCCAGCGATGGAAATCCATGGCATCTTTTTCCGGAACCCGTGTTGTGTTCATCCAGGGAGCGCGAACGGCGAATGCCGGTGAAAATTCCCGGTCCATCTCCGCCAGCGCCAGCTCTTTTCCCGAGGGAATAATTTCGCCTGCTTTACCGGGAAATACCCAGTCGCAGCCAAATTGTTTGAGCAATTCATATATCGCCAGGGCCGAGCCGAAATCACTGTTGCCGCCGGCCAGAATCCGTTGGCCGCTTACCTTGATCCGGAAAGCCTCATCGGATTCCGACTCGATCCGGAATTCCGGATCGGCTTTGGCGGCCAGAGAACCGAGCACGATGGCGGGTTCCTGAATTTCCTTCGGTGTGGAAACGACCTTTACCGGCAGTTCCCGGCCGCAGATTTGTTTGGCGTGGTAATTGAAGTCGCTGACGGCTAAACTGAACAACGCCTTGGCCTTTCCTTTCTCCGAGGATTTTTTCCCCACGGCAACTTTTTCAATCGTAATTCCGGGATCGTATTCCCGAACATAAATCGTCGCATTTTCCCATCCCGCCGCGACGGGAAAAATCACCCCTGCCGCAAGCATTCCGCCCAATACAATTTTTTTCATTTACAGCTCCTTATTATTTTGTGGGAATCATCAGAGAGGCCTTCGAAGCGGCCACGAATGGCGGAACTGTCATCAATCTGAGACTGCCGCCAAAGCGTTCGATATTCCAAACTGCATTGTCTTGTCCGGCCGGTACTTCGACCGCGTGATAGCCGTTTCCGGCTTTTCGGAAATCAAAGCGGATTTGTCCGTCCGGAGAACGCATTACACCGTTTGCCGCCGAGTGGAAACCGATGGATTTGGTTCCTTTCGGAACGAAGAACACCAGGCTTCCAACCAGCCTCTGGCGTGAATTGGTTTGGGTATTGAAAACCACCGGCAGGCCGGGCGGAAAAACCAACCGGCTTTTGTCGTCGCCGTCGTCAATCACCAGTCGGTGAAGCCCGGGCCGTTTCACCGGCAAAACCAGCTTGCGTTCTTCACCGTCCGGAACCACCGATTCATCGCGCCATACCAACGCCTCGGCATCTCCGTCCCCCTCCGCACCGTCCATATCGAACTGGTATAATTCGAGTTTGAGATTGCCGCGGTTGCGGTAATAGGTAATTAAACCGTTAACCGCTTTGAATTCCGTTGGCCGCTCGAGCCAGAGTAGCAAATCCCGGTGGGCGCGCATTTCAAAAGAACTTGGCGTACCTTGCTCTTTCTGCTTGAGCGGCCGCAGGGTGGTTTCGTCGAAACTGACGGTCTTAAACGGAATAAGTTTATTTTCGGCGATTCCGTCTTTCACGATTTGGAGCAGCTCCTGACGTACCACCGGCCGTTCCGGGCGCGGCGTCACTTTATAATTTTTAGCCCGTCGCTGTACGGCGGAGGGGATACGTTTCATGCTGTACATACCGTAGGCCTGATAGGCAAAAACGAAGTCCAGCATCGGTTCCAGTTTTTTGCGGTTATTGATGTCCTGCCGCCAATTCATGGTCAATTCGGAGTAACGGGTCAGCAGAACCAGGTCATCCAACCGGCGCTTGACCGTTTCATCTTCAGCGGCCAGGACATATGCCCGGTCCAGCGCCCGGTACATCCGCCCGATAAC
>JAVBRM010000103.1:0-24736 GCA_031548025.1 Victivallaceae bacterium
TGCTCTGGTACAAAAAATTGAAACAGGGAGGAATGGCCGACCAATGGCCGGGGCATTCGGCGCAATTTGTTTCGGAATTGCAACCGGAGAATAAGGAGATCATGACATTTGTCGGTGGTAAACTGGTGCCGAACGGGCCGCGATGGTTTCTGCCGCGGCTGGGCAGTCCGCAATTGCGCGAAGAGGTGGCTGAATATCTGGTCAAAACCAAACAGGCTTTTCCTGAAATTCCATATCTGCCGATCGGGCAGCCGGACGGCTGGAGCGTGCTGGATGACCGCGATATCGCCGCCGGCTGGGACAAACAGGAACGCGGCAATGGCGGTCGATATTCCGATTACACCTGGGATTATGTGTTGGACGTGGCCCAAAAAGTCCGAACCCGGCTGCCCGGCGTGAAATTCAATACCATGTCCTATGGTTTCGCCAAAGACACTCCGGAAAATGTGAAGGAGATCCCCGGCGATATCGCCATCTATTTTACTCAAAACAGTACGATGTGGCATATGCCCTTTTTCCAATGGGAACCCGGACTGCGGGATAAATGGGTGAAAAAAGCACCTCGAAGTGATTTTTTCATTTACGATTATTACCTCTTCCATCGTGAACGCAGACATGCACCGCCGCTGCCGCCGGTTTTCACCAAACTCATGGAACGGAATTTCAAAAGCTTGGGCGAGCAGTTCAAAGGCATTTATACAGAGGTCGCCACGGCTTCTAAGTCCCCGTACCGGCTGCGGACCCGTTATCCCGGTTTGAATCATTTTATGCACTATCTGCACGGTAAATATACCTGGAATAAAAATACCGACGCCGAGGCGGTTCTGAACGATTATTGCGAAAAATTCTTCGGTCCGGCTCAAAAAGAGATGCGGGAATTTTATGAATTCGCGGAGAGCGTCTGGATGCGCGGCGGCCCGCGTGAAATTTCCGGCAATACCGGATTTCTCCGGCCGGATGATGTACCGAAATATTTTGAATTTCTGGAACGCGCCAAAGAAAAAGCCGGCGATACCATTTACCGGAAACGCATCGAATTTATCGCCGCCGAAATGGAGCCGCTGCATAAGTTATTCGAGAGTTTGAAGCGGACCGGTCCTTATGTCCGAGTCCGTCAAGTGAAAATTTCGACCAATGTCGACGGCGATTTGGATAAAGAGTTCTGGACGGGAGAATTCGCCTGGGACAAGGTCTGGATGAAAGACTGTATGACCGGACTTTCGCCCGAACTGAACCGTACCAGTGTGGCGTTTCGCTGGCTGCCGGACGATTCGCTGTTGATCGGCGTGACCTGTTATGAACGGCGGATGAATTCCCTGCGTGCCAACCTGCCCGCCGACAAGCGTGACGATCATGCGATTTTCAATGACGAAAATGTGGAAGTATATCTGGAAACTCCGGAGGGGTACAATGCCAAAATTGTCGTCAATCCCAACGGCGCGGTCTTTGATACTTGCATAACGCCGCAGGTGGAAGATGTTGCCGACGCGTGGAACGTGAAAGACATCGCGGTCAGAAAATTCGATGACCGCTGGACTGTGGAAATAAAAGTAAAAGATATCGGCGCCATGCCGACCAAGGCCTTTCCATGGGGCGTCAACGTCTGCCGCCAGCGCCTGGCCGGCGGCGAATTCGAAGGATACGCCATCTCTCCGACCGGAAAGGGGTTTATCGCGCCGACAAAAATGGGGAACTTGTATGGACCATAAAAACAGAATGCGTATCGATGCACATATCCACGGCATGCACGCCGGACGAAATGAACAGGGGATGCTGATTCCGCCGGTCATGTCGGCCTGGAACAGCCTGATTTCACCGCGGGAAATGATCCGCGAGAACCACGCCTGCGGCATCGAAAAAGTCTTGGTGCTCGATCCTCCGGAGATCGCTTTTTCGCTCCGGGAGATTTTCGGAGAGTTTGTCGTTCCGATCCCGCAAGTGGATATGGACCGGACGACTCCGGAGGAAATCGACGGTTTGTTCGCACGCGGCGCGGCGGGTATCAAATTCATCGCGCCGATGCATTCCTATGGAGATGACCGCTATTTTCCGCTGTATTGCCGGGTTCTGGAACACAATGGGCTGGCGATATTTCATACCGGCTTTCTGATTCTGAAATTTTTCGATCCGGGCTGTTTGCTGGGGCGTGAGCGTCATATCGGCATTGCCAATATGCGTCCCGCCGGGATCGACCGGATCGGCCGGGCATTTCCGGATCTGAAAATCCTGATGGCGCATTTCGGCAATCCGTGGTGGGAGGAGGCATGGTGCGTCATCCGGTCGCACAGGAATATTTACGCCGATCTCTCCGGCGGCACCGCTTGCCGGAAATCCATGGCATTCTGGCGCGACATGTTCGCCCCGGATGGCCGGTTGGACATCAATTCGGTGGAGAAACTCTGCTATGCTTCCGACGGCGGCGCTTTTCATCCGGGTGAATGCAACAGTATGCCGCTGATGGAGTTTTACGACCGGCTGTACGAGGCTTTAAAACTGCCGGACGAGTTGATCGAGAAGATCAATCGCGGCAATATCCTGAAACTTCTAACTTCCTAAAAGGTTATGCTTTTAATTTATCCGGATTGAAAATGTAGCGGTTCAAATCGTCTTCAACGCGGGGCTTCAGGGATTCGAGCTTGTTTTCCTCCCAGAGTTTGAAAATATTGATCATCAGGGCATGGTGCGACTGGCAGGTGAAGCGGTTGCGGACATTCATGAAACGGGAATATTGCGACGGATCGTTCCGGGCTTTGGTTCCGGCTTCCAGCGCGGTAAGGAACCAGTCGGCGGATTTGGCGCTCCACAGATCGAATTTATCCGCCAGCAAGGCCGGATCGGTGATGGGTACGGAAATTTCCTCAAGGTAGGCTTGGAACCGCGAGGATTCTTCCGCGTTGAGCGGGGTGATGACAAAGGGTTCCTGACAATCGAAGCGGTAGGGCAGAATCCGTAGCGAACAAACTCCCGTCCGGTCGCAGTTCAGCAAAGGGATATAACCGTAATTCCAGGCGGGATAAGTGCGGGTTACCGGAAAAAAGAAATTGCCGGGCGAGTAGATAATCGGGGCACCTCGGTAAATCTCGATTCCCTGTGGGCAATGCGTGTGGATATTGATGACCGCCGCCGCGCCGCTATCGACGAATTCGCGGCAGAGGCGGACCATGCGCGGAGCGGGAAATGGATTGTGCTCGTTACCGCCGTGCATGGTTACCAGTACGAGGTCGCATTGCTTTTTCAGTTCGCGCAAAGCGTGGAAACTGTCGAAATAATCCAGCGGATTGCTGCCGCCGTGCTCGTCGGTGACGGTGCCGAATTCATGCTCGGCGAAGTTCAACACGCCCAGCCGAATGCCGTTGATTTCGGCGATGATCGGTTCGGCGGCGGCTTTCGGGGTCATGCCGGCGCCGACATGGGCAATTTTCGCGGCGTCGAGAACTTCCAGGGTTTCGGCAATGGGGGTCTCGCCGAAATCGCCGATATGGTTGTTGGCCAGCAGGGCCAGATTGATGTCGAGCTGTTTCAGAAACTCCACCCAATGAGGCGCGCAATGCATGCTGGGACCGTCTTTCAGGATTGGCTCGCCCTTCAGACTCAGCGGCGTTTCGAGCTGCAGAATCCGGTAATCGGCATTCAGCGCCGTTTTCAAATTTGCCAACATGGCGGGAATCGCTTCCACCGGCAAGTCTGTGGCGTCGCCCGGGTAGAAATCACCGCATACGGAGACGGTAAAACTGGATGGAGTATCTTTAATCGTTCTGTACATTTGGAAAATCCCTTATTTTAATTTTTGAACGCTTCGGGCTGTAGGCCGATGCCGCGCTTGACTAACTCCGGATTTGTGGCGAAAAAATCCGAAAAATCAATCAGTTTCCGGGTCCCGTCCGGATTCATATTGAGTTCCCCCTGACTCGACTTGGCGAACGCGGCTTTCTGTTCCGGACCGGCCTGCCCCTTGATATAATTGCGGTGCCAATCCTCGATATCTTTGAACTGGTAGAAAGACGGCAGAGCCTTCATTCCGGCATCGACAAACAACGATGTTTCCTGGCGCTGGTAGCGTTTGCAGAACTCGGGGTAGCTGCGGCAGTCGTTGCCGAAGCGCCCTTGCCTGCGCCATTCTTCGGTCAGGAGAGGATTGACGTCGGCATTGTGCGGCAGTTCTTTGCCGTCCAGCCGGTTGACGCCGAAGATTGGTTTGAGCTCTTTGGGTAGGCGCACCATAAAACAGTTGTCATTTTCCCGGAAGGCGGCGACATCGCCGACTTGCATGATCGGATTGTGGACTTTTTGCAGTTCATGCCCGGCCCAGATGTTATGATGGAACCAGGACGGCGCCTCCAGTGAGCTCACCACATAGCCATGGCCGACCTGATTGCGGACGAAAACATTGTGCCGTACTTCCAGATTCCGGCAGCCGGAAAAAGCATAACCGCTGAATCCGCGCAGAATCACACAGTTTTCCATGAGCATATCCGCGCAGTTTCTGGCGTTGATGAACGGCGGTGAATTTCGGGGCGGACGGCCGTCATAGAAACAGCGGCTGATAATCAGGTTCGGACTGTTGATGGCGACAATTCCGCCGCGTTCCCCGCTGAAAGCATGCAGGAAACCGATGAAATGAATGTCATCGATGGTGACGTGGCTTTTGCCATAGATAAGAATTCCCTGGGACAACAATTTGTCGCCGCCGTTCAGGAATACTTTTTCGCCGGGGGCGGCTTTGATTGTGAAGCGTTTATCAACGTCGCCGGTTGTGCCGACCCGGACTTTTTCGAGATAATTTCCACTGTAAATGAGCACGGTATCACCGGCTTTGGCCTTCAACACCGCATGGCTGATATTACGCCAGGCAGTTTCCCGCGAGAGCCCGGAAGCTTGATCGTTGCCATTGATGGCGACATGCCAAGTCACGGGCTGATCGGATTCGGCGGTGGTGAAACTGCCCTTGGTACGATAGGGCTGATTGGAGCCGGCGGCGGCGGAGGTAAAACGCATTTCGGGCTTAAAGCTTGACGATAGTTGATAATCGTACTTGGTTCCGGGCTTCAATCCGGTAAGGCTGAGCGTGTGGAAATTTTCCTGTACCGGTGTGTTGACTCGGCGTTTTTCCACCGTGAGTACCGGGCTCGAACGGTCCGGAGCGAAGAACGAGAAATTGGCGGTAGTCGCGGAGACGCTGTTAAGGTTGAATTCCGGTTCGTGTCCTGAGGTCATCGGGAGGCGCTGGAACGGTCCCACCGGCATACCGTCAATGGCGCGCCCATCGAATTGAGCGGCGTTTTTCAGGGTGAATTGATGCGGCGCAGTGAATTGCGGGACTTCCTGGAAACTGAGTACCGCATTGTCCGGAACCGGCCCGGCAAATGCGCTGCCGACGATCGGGCCGAAAGCACTGCAGTAATCAACGAAAATATTCGCGCTGATTTTGGCATCGGGCGAGATTACTTTCACTCCTCCGGCAAAGGCATTGTGCTGAAGGCTTGGAGTTTTGCCGGTGAATCGTACCGGAGTCGATACGCCGCAGTTTTTCAGGGTGAAATTGTCGCAGGAGGTAGTTTGCAGAGCCATCAGGTTCAAGTTCTCGAGGGTAGCTCCGGTACAATCGCTCAGGGTTGCCCCGGCGCTCAAAATAGCCGGGGTATTGCCGCGGCCGCGGATCAGCAAATTTTTCTTGCCGGAGATTTGCAGGGACTCGCCATATTTGCCCGGCAGGATATAGAGGGTGCCGCCGTCGGCGAGCTTATCGGCTGCCGCCTTAAAGGTTTTCAGAGCGGTCTTGACGCTGTTGCCGTCCGCCGAGTCGTTGCCGGAGGCCGATACGAACAATACATTTGGATCGAAAGAAGCAATACCGCGCTCGGGGTACCGGAACATGGAGTCGCTCTGCGGACGGAAGTCAAAACGTACGGGGTCGGCAAACTGTTCATTCGGGTTGAATTTTTTCTCCCGGCTGCGGGCGATACTGCTGTTGGCTTTCCCGAAATAATAACTGTCGCCGCTGGAGAAAATACTGTTTTCAATCAGCCGCGAATGCAGAGCATTGCTGGAGAAACAGCGCCGGGCTATCGAGGTGTCGCTGGGGTATTTGAGCCAGATGTCGCCGTAGTCGTTGTCGAAGACCACACAGTCCTCGATCAGACTGTTTTCCGCAGGGGTACCGCCATACATGCGGATGCCCGAATAATTCGAACTGAAAGCAACGCAACGGCGGATACGGGTATTGACCGTCGGATTGAAGCAGATGATATTGCCGCCGCTCGCCGCGAAAATATTGTCATTACAAAAAGCCCGGCAGTCATCAATATCGGTGTTCGTGGGGCGGCTCAAGGTGATTCCGGACCCGGAAAGATAAACAGTACAATTGCGGATCGCCGCATTGACCGGACGGCGGATATAGATTCCCCCGAATGAGGACGAGGCGCCCGTCATCGGCGAATCCGAGTTGTAGCCGCTCATGGTCAAGCCGTCGATCACCAGGTTGCGAACCGGAGTTTCCACCTGTTTGCGGTCGCCGACGATCCGAAAAGCGTCGCCGCGCAGCATGGAAAAAGTGACCCGGTGATTCTCCGGAGCGGTGCTGTCCGAAGTATGGATGTAGACTTTTTTGTTTTCCCGGTCGAAATAACTGCTGCCGGGAGTGAATGAGACTTCCAATTCCGAGGGGACTTTAAAATATTTGGTCAGGGTGTCGCGCTCCATGACCTGCTCCGGCATTTTTTCCACGGAGCAAACATAGACCCGTTTGACGGAAGCGGGCTGAAACTGCGGAGCCGATACGTCGCCGCGAAAATGAACCGAGCCCGGAATTTTGGCCCGGACCGTGGTCACTGCGGTTTCGGACCCGGGAAATTCCCAGAAAATTTCCTGATGATATTCACCGGGTAGAATGGTCAACGTGTCGCCCGGTTGAAGCAATTTGGCGGCGCGTTCAAGGGTGGCCAGCGGCTTGGCTTCGGCGGTTCCCGGATGCGTGTCGCTGCCGTTGACCCCGAGAAAATACTCCGTGGAATAGAGTTGAGCGGTAGAAATAAGCAGCATTATTATCGACAGAATTATGCAGTGTTTCATGTGATCTTATCCTTGAAGTTAGAGGTAAAGGCGGGTTTTATTGTCGGAGTCCCAGACTGCGCCTACACCGATTTTGTGCGGAAGCAGTTCCCGGATCTGATTGAAGCCGGACGGAGCGACATGGCCGTCGACCCACAGCATATTGGCTTTCTTCTGATGGCGGAGATGAAGCTGGTGGTTGTCTGTTTTGGATCTCCAACCGGTTATCGAATAAAATTGTTTCTGGTAACCAACGGATAGGCTATCGCCCATCACGAGGAATTGAGCGGGCTTGCGCAGCAGTTTCAACGGTATTTGCGCTCCTCCGCCGGTGCCGGAATAATTGACCGGGCGGAAGGGACTGGCGGTACTGGTGATAACGTCGAGGTCATTACCGGCGAAATCATTCCAGCTCCATTGTGCTCCATGAAAATTGTAATTGAATGTGGAATCCACGCCAAACTTGAAAGGAAGGAAGGCATTGCACAGCAAAGTATTGGGATTCGGCAAGTAGTCGCCGCCAAGCAGATTGAGCCTGGCTGATGCAAACTTTTTTCTGGCTTCGCGGCAAATCAACTCTCCCCAATTGAACATCCCGCTCCCGGCGCCATCTTCGCCATACATGGTCGAGATAATGTCCACATTGTCGCTCCCATACATTTGCAACGCCAGACCGATTTGCTTCTGATTGTTTATGCACTGGGTTCCCCGGGCTTTTTTCCGGGCCTGGTTCAAGGCCGGCAGTAACATGGCCGCAAGAATCGCAATAATTGCGATCACTACCAGGAGTTCGATAAGTGTGAATTTCCTTCTTCTCATTTCGTTTCCTCCATTTATTGGTTGAAAAAATCTTTTGGTAATTTATCCAGGACTTTTCCCGGCTCCGACACCATAACCGCCTCTGCTATCCAGCAGGGCATGATCTCCGGACGGATCACCGGGTGATGGCTGATTCCACCCATGATACCGTCCATGGCGGCAAAACCTTCTTCCAGCAGTTCAATGGTCTGGATATCCCGGACCTCATAAAGTTTATCGCCTTTTTTGACCCGGTCGTACAGTTCGACATGGTAGCGGATATGGCCGGTATGCGATACTTTCAAGCGTTGGACATCGTGTTGGTAAGGAACTTGCCAGACCGGGCGGTCGAGAATGACTTCACCGTCCAACATATTGGCGCCGATCATAATGTTGCGTATGCTCTGTTTGCCCAATTCGTACTCGGATTCCTTCAACCCGTGCTGGCGGGAAAACTCGATGCAGATGGCGTGTTGATTTTTCTTCTGTGAGCCCTGCCGGGTCAGGGTTCCGCCATGGTAACCGCCGGCATCGGGATTCGTCATGACGATAGCCTCAATTCCGGTATAGCGGGCAATGGGGATATTCTTTTCATACCCATTGAAAATCAGCGGCTTTTCCGCCTGCAGACAGTGCATGTCGACGATGATGTCGGCCTTTTCACAGATTTCCCGCCACAACCATTTGGTGATCTGCCCGGCGATGCCGTGATCATCCGGATTGCCCCACAAACGGTTCATGTTGTACCAGGTGTTAGCGCTGTCGCGTCCCAGTCCCCACGGGCAATAACTGTGGCGGAAAATCGAATAATAATAATCCTTGATTTTGCTCAAGTCCTCATCTTCAGGATAAAATTCGTAATCCATTTCCAACGCCAACGGATTGGCGCATGGGCAAACGTGGACGGTCCCTGCGAAATCGCGCCGGGCGAGCTCTTCGATCAGCTCCGGCAACAGGTTCGGACCGCTGTGCTCCATGCCGTGTTGTCCGGCCATAACGGTCAGCACCGGGCCCGGTGCCGTACCGGCAATCGTAAAGTAAGTTACCTGAAACTGCCGTCCACCGTTGGTGGTGAAAGTTTGGCGGCAAGTGGTAATGCGCTGCATCTTTTTTCTCCTTAATGAAAAAGCCTAAAGTCCGGCCAGTTCGAAAATACTTTGGTTCAAAAGTTTGTCCTGGCCGCAATTCCGCTGCCGGGCCATAGTGATTTCATACTCAAGATGGTTCATGAATTGTTCCTGCGACATCTCTTCGCGATAGATGGATTGCGAAAATGAGTTCAGACGTTGCAGAAACTCCTGCTCGGCGGCGTTATTGGTCAGGCTGTGGCGGCTTTCATTCAAAAACAAGTCGTCCCGGTAATTGGACGAATCGATGGAGTCCAGGGCCGCGGATTTCAAAATCGGCAGACCGATCCGATGCTTGCCGATCAACTCCTGGATTTCTTTGGAAAGAAAATACTGCGCCACCCGGATTGCTTCCGCCTGTACTTTCGAACTGCTGGTACAAAGGAAAAATTCCCCGGCCATCCGGCTCAACGGTTTACCCCCGGGTTGTTCAGACGGGAAAGCGGCCAGCCGATGATCGGGCGAAAGGGGAGTGCGCGCCAGAACCTGCCGGCAAGTCCAGTCGATCAGGTTGGCCGACTGGTTTTTGTCGATTGCGATCAGTTCGGGCGAAAGCAGCGGCCAGATTTTGGCGATATTCTTGCGCAGCCGCTTTAGGTCAACCAATTCCAGGCGGCCGGACGAGTCCCCGCTGAGAAAAATCAGGCAGCGAAGCATACCGGTCGCCATATAAAGATTCCAAAGTTTCAAGTGTTTCTTTTGCGCATAAGCCCCTATCCGGGGTAACATTTCCCAATTCAAATCGTATGCGCCGATATTTGGATTGAACTCTTCCAGCATCGTTTGATTGAACATTACCAGCGACGGCGAAAACAGCATCGGCAAAGCATGGTAAAAATTATTAATACGGTGAATGTCAAAAGGTGCGGAAAAATAATCCGAGTTCTGATACTGACGGATAATCTCCAACGACAGCGGTACCGTACTGCTGCTATAGGAAATCGCCGTGGTTGCGGAAAGCCGCATCAGATCAAAATGATCGCTGGAAAAATTTTCGCTCGGTGCAATGAACTCAAGGTCGAACTCATCAAAATGTTTCCGGGCTTTCTCTTTGAGTAACTGGCTGAAAAATTCCGGAAACGTATTCTCGGCCCAGGCGATCCGGACTCGCTTGCGCTCCAGGCGGTTAACGAATGTTCCGACATAAGGGACCTTTTTGATCGATCCCTTGCGCTCCAGTTGATCCAAAGCCTTGCGGATCGTATTATTGGTGGTCGAGAAAATCTGGATCAATTCCTGTTCGGAAGGGATCCGGTCGGTATATTCGCCCTGATCGATCTTCTGTTGTATTTGTTTGGCAATTTGCTGAAATTTACTTGTTATCATGATTATTTTTCGCCTGTACGGTAGTGTACTTTGTGTATAATTATATACCCCTCGTCACGATTTGTCAATACCCCGAAACCGAAATTAATCATAAAATCTTAAACCACGGAATTCACGGAAACCACGGAAATTGGGAGAAAAAGTTTTTTTCGCAAGGGACAACCAATCAGGAAACAGATTTCATCATATTCTCCCAATTTCCGTGGTTTCCGTGAATTCCGTGGTTTAAAATTTTCGCATTTTTTGTAAAATTACGCCAAACCGGCTTTCCTTAAAATTGAATCAGGGCTATATTATACTGATTGCAAAAATTCCAGAACTAATAATGTGAGGTTGAAAATGAGTTTTCTCGGAGAAAAATATTTGATTGACAACAGTACCGGCGAACGGCTCTACAAGGTAGTAAGCAAGTTGCCGATCGTCGACGCCCACAACCATGCCAATGTCAAGGAAATCGCCGTCAACGACAATTATCAGGATGTCTGGCAGTTGTTTGCCGCTTCCGACCATTATGTTTGGGAAATGCTGCGCAAGCGCGGCGTGGCCGAAGAATACATCACCGGCAGCCGGACCAATGAAGAAAAATGGTTGAAGCTCGCTTCGGTTTTCCCGGGAATCGCCGGAAACCCGGTTTATGAGTGGGTTCATCTGGACCTGAGCCGTTACCTGGGAATCAACACTTTGATCGGTCCCGACACCGGCGCGGAGATCTGGCAGCAGGCCAACGCGGTCCTGGCCAAAGCCGAATCCAAACCGCTGGCCCTGTTGGAAAAAATCGGCGTCGAAGCGATGTGCTCCACCGACGATCCGATTGATTCTCTGATGGACCACCGGACCGTTTCGCGGGTCGCCGGCAAAACTCTGGTGCGCCCGACCTGGCGTCCGGACAAAGCCATGAAAATCTGCAATCCCGGCTGGCGCGATTATATCGAAAAAGTCGCGGACCGGTTCAACGTCAAAATCGAATGTTTCGACGACCTGCTGGCCGCCATGAAGCTTTCACATGATTTCTTCGCCGAAAACGGCTGCGTGGCCACCGACCACGGACTGGAGGTAATGGTATCCGGCATCGCTTCCAAGGAAGATGCCGACGTCATTTTCAAGAAAGCCATGTGCGGCGATCAGATCTGCGACGCCGAAGCCCAGGTTTACATGAGCGCCTTCCTGGGTGAAGTATGCGAATTCAACGCAGAGAAAAACTGGGTAACCCAGCTCCATCTCGGCGCGGTCCGCGACGTTCGCGATTCGCTGTTCAAAAACCTCGGCCCGGACGTCGGCGGCGATATCTGCAACTCGATGCAGGACCAGATGCGTCCCCTGATTCCCTTCTTGAACCGTTTCGACAACCGTTTGAAAGTGGTGCTGTACTGCCTGGATCCGGCTCACCAGTCCATGCTGGCGACCATGGCGCGCGCTTTCGGCGAAAAAGTCCGGCTCGGTTCGGCCTGGTGGCTGCTTGATACCCCCGTCGGCATGCGCCGTCAGCTCGAATACATCGGCTCGGTGGATACCTTCGCCAACTTCGCCGGAATGGTTTCCGACTCGCGCAAACTGTTGAGCTACGGATCGCGTTTTGAGATGTTCCGCCGGGTGCTCTGCAGCGTCCTGGGCGAACACGTCGAGCGCGGACAGGCTCCTTACGAGGTCATCGAAAAGTTGGCCGTCGGCATGTGTTACGGCAACACCAAAGAGTTCTACAGCCTCTAAACGATTGATCTGGCGGTACGCTTTCGATATTGCGAAGGCGTTTCGCCGGTGAGTTTCTTGAAGACACGGTGGAAATAAGCGCTCTCGGTAAACCCGCAGCGGCCGGCCACCGTTTCGATATTAAAGGCCGAGTGCTCCAACAGCATTTTTGCCTGGCGAATACGGGCTTTGATCAGAAGCGAATTAAAGCCCTCGCCAAATAATTTCTTCACCAGTTCCGAGGCGCGCGGCGCACTCAAACCGATGCATTCCGCCAAGTCATCCAAACCGATTGGCCTGGACCTGTTGGCCCGGATAAATTGGTCGATCAGTTCGTGGCGGTTACCGGCCGCCGGAGCCGGAATTACGCTGTCATGAACCAATTGAATTCCCAGCAGCATCCCCAGATCCAGCAGATACCCGCGCCGGTTTTCCGGCAGCCGGGGTAAGGATGGAATATCCTCATAATGAACCCTGGTGGCACTTTGCATCGTGGCGAGATCCCTTTCTTCGGCAAAGGGACCGGCAAACAACACCCCGCAGACTCTATCCTCCACCACCAGCGGGATGGCCGCTTCGAGAAATCCGCACGGACAGATTTTATAAAACGGCTCATACGTGGTTTCCAGTTTCCTTTGGAGGTCATAGCAGTCGAAAGCGATACAGATCCCGGTCAACTTGTCGTGACGCTTTTTCAGTCCGGTGCAATATGGGTTCAGATGATCCCGCGGAATCGTGCATTTGCGAAAAACCCCGGTGAAGTCATGCAGGCACAAGCGGCAGTTGAACATCCCCTCGAATGCCCTGACCCCATCATCAAATATTTGGCTGTTTTCTTTCATTTGTTATAAAAATACAACAAAACAGCAAAAAAATCCATATATTTTCCGAAAAAATCCTGTATATTATATAATAATTGAAAATTGAAAATTGAAAATGTAAAATTAAAAATGAAGGAAATCCATGATCAAAACCAACCTGTCCAACTTGGGCAATGTTAAAAAGGTTACGGGATGATTGTAACGCCTCTCTTTAATTTTCCATTTTCAATTTTCAATTTTCAATTAACTCTTAAACATAGCAGGAGAGTAGTATCATGGAAACGATTCATTATAAATTTGACAAACAGATTCCGGTAGTGGCTCAGGCCGATGTGGTAGTCGTGGGTGGGGGCCCCGGCGGCGTCAGCGCGGCGGTTATGGCGGCCCGGCAGGGAGTGAGTACTTTGCTGGTGGAGCGTTACGGAGCCCTGGGCGGCATGTCCTCATTTGGCGAAGTCAGCCCCTTCATGAGCAATCATCTCAATGAAAAAGCTCTGGACCGTCCGATTTATGTCGAATGGTGCCGCAAGATGTGGGACTACCTCCCCGATACCGATAAACAGCTCGATCCTTTTGATTCGTCGGTTTTTTCCAGCCGTACCCGCCAGATCTCCAAAGACGTGGCCATGCTGGCCTGCGAAGACCTGTGCCTGGAAGCCGGAGTCAAACTGCTTTACCATCACAATCTCCTCGACGTGATTATGGACGGCAATAAAATTATTGCAGCGGTATTCGCCTCCAAATCCGGCCCGGTGGCGGTCAAAGGCAAGATATTCGTCGACGGCACCGGCGACGGCGACCTGGCTCTCCTCTCCGGCTGTCGCTGTGAGTTCGGCAACGAAGAAGGCTACTGCCAGCCGATGACCCTGTGCTTCAAACTCTCCGGAGTGGACGCCGACATTATGCCGGTACGCGAAGAAATCAGCCGCCTGTACAACGAAGCCAAGGCGCGCGGCGAAGTCGACTGCCCCCGCGAAAATATCCTGTGGTTCCTGACCCACGAAAAAGACGTGATCCACTTCAACACCACCCGCGTTATCAAGAAAAGCGGCGTCAACGGCGTAGAACTCTCCGAATCGGAAATCGAAGCCCGCCGCCAAGTACGCGAACTGTTGGTATTCTTCCGCAAACAGGTTCCGGGATTCGGCAATGCCCGCATTCATTCGATCGCGCATCACATCGGAATCCGCGAAACCCGCCGCGTGGTCGGCCTGATCATGCAGACCGCGGATGATTTCACTTCGGCGAAAAAATATGACGATGGCATCGCCAAAGTCCGCTACCCGATCGACATTCACAATCCCTCCGGCAGCGGTACGATCATCCAGCACATCGCAAATGGCGACTGGTATGAAATCAGCTACCGCGCCCTGGTTCCGGCCAACAGCGGCAATCTGCTGATGGGCTGCCGCGCCGTTTCCCTGGATCATGCGCTTCACAGCAGCGCGCGGGTGATGCCGCCGGTGTGCTCCATCGGCCAGGCCGCCGGTATGGCCGCCGCCATGGCGGTCAAAAACGGCCAAACCCCGGCCGAAGTCGACGGAAAAGTCCTTCGCCACAATCTGGCGCAAGCCGGAGCCGACCTGTAATCAGATCTGTTCATCATACCGCCGCCGGTCAAACAATCGGCGGCGTTTTTATTTAATAACATCTTGTGTTCATGATGGTTGCGATAAAATTCCCGATTTTTTATTTCGGAGATGTTGACAAATCAGTGATTGCCGGTTATAATTTGTTAGGAGAATCATCTAATGAAAATTATTTCCGTTTGTATTCTTCTGATCGGTCTATGCGGCTATGGAAAGGAGAATTCCCTGCCCCGGCGCAGTTGGCAGTTGGAGGGGGAAGCGACCAAACTGTACGAAGTTCCGGTTGGAAACCTTTTTAAACTGGGAAGCAGTCCGCTCTATTATTTAATTGATCAAACGAACAAGGTGCATAGACGCAATTGTTCATGCAACTGGTGCCAACCCCTGAAAATTACCGGTAGTTTGCAATGTCCGTTTGTGAAGAAAAATGAGCTTAATAAACGGATGGTCGTCATTGATTTGACCGTCCGGGCGTTTCCGGCTCTGGCGCCCGCCCGAACCTCCGGTTTCAGCTTCAACATAGGGTTCAGCGAGAGTGTGGAGGCGATTGAGAATTACCGTGGTTTCGATCGGCTGATCCGGTTTTCCGTCGATGCCGGGTATGGTGCTTTTTTCTCAAGTATTTATCCGGTTGACTACAGTACGAGCATGAATAATTTTGGATACATTTTTCTGTACGCTCCTTTTGAGCCGCTTGCTTTGCGGATCATATTGGACACCCAACAGGGTATGACCCTTGTCGAGTTCAATGGCATCAGAAGGAATATCGGCACAATTAACCTTGAAACCGACAAAAAATTGCCGGTTCGGAATTTATGCGTATTTACCACCGGGGATATCAGTAAACATCGAATACAGTACTTGGAATTTTCTCCGCCGACGATCCGGCAGTTCGACAGCCCGGAAGAGGTTGAGAAGCTGAGTAAACGCACTTTGATGCCGTATCCTTATCATCATTATCTGGCCCTGAACAAAGACAAAAATAAGAAAGAGATCAAGGATCTGGTTCGAGACGCATTGAGCAGCAAAAATCCCGATTATCAGTATGCGGTCGCGCTTCGGCTTCTGTATGGTGAGCAGAAAGAGTGCGATCCGGGTTCCGCGATAAAACTATTGCTAGACGCGGCCAAGGATAATCATGTTCTGGCATGGTACCAGCTTGGGGTATGTTATTATCGCGGGTATGGCGTCGTCCCGGATAACGCCAGGGCGTTGAAATATTTAAAGGATTCGGCAAGTTATATGTATCAGCCGGCCGATGTATTGATGTGGTTCATCCGCTGGGATATGGCCAACCGTCCTACTTTTGCCGCTGCCGATACGGTTAAAGAGTACATCAAAATAATTGAAAAATATACGAAGAGCGATTTAGAAAACACGAACCCGACAAGCGCACATAAAAACCTGCCGCATGCTCAATTCGTCATCAATATAAAAGTAGACCCGAAAACAGGAGAGGAGGAAGAGGAAAAAATACCTGATGATAAATGGAGCGGACCTGAATATAATATTGATTTTATGTCTATGATAAGTCTTGTTGAGAATTCCCTGTACGTGGCTCCGCCGCCCAAATACGCGCAGTTCCAGAATTTTGTCGTTCGCTGGATAAAAAAAGATTCCAGCAAACGCCCGGCCTATTTTATCGATTACGCCATTGAATCGGGATATTATCCGGCATATGCGGCCAAGGCCCGGCGGGTGCATCAGATGATCAAAGCGGGCGATAAATTCAAGGTCGTGCCATTTGGCAATACCGTCGCGGAGCAGGAGGAAAGGATCGGGCTGTTTCGGGCGGGAGTCAACGCCGGTGATACGAGCGCGGTTCCCGAGTTGCTGCTGGCGCTCGCCCGCAGAAATAAATTGACCGCGAGTGAATTCACGCCGATGCTTGATATTCAACTGGCCCACAGCCCTCTCTACCAGTTGATGGCTTTCGCGGTGAAAAATCCCGATTTCCCGGGCCTGCAAGAGTACATCAACCGCAATGGCTATGGCTATACCAAAGCGGCGGCAAAATTGATGCTGCAAACCAAGTCACCCGAAAGCGAGTATCTGACCGGTCTGATTTGTCTGGCGCCGATGGCGTCACCGCAGAGACTGCTCAAGATGTTCGTCCGGAAAAGCGAAGATATGGCCCAGGCGTTTACGCGCATAATTAATGCCGCCAAACGGAATGTTGTTCCGGCGCAATATTTGGCCGGGCATTACTGCCACTATGAAAACTTGCCTCCCGGTATTGGCCCCGGCCAGATCGACGCCAGAAAGATGCTGGAAAGTGCCGCGGGAGCGGGCCATGTCAAAGCCGCATACCTGATGGCGGAAATCGAGTTGAAATCCCAACGGTTCGATATCGCGCTCAAATACCTGAGCAAACCGTGTGAAGCCGAATATGCCCCGGCATTTTATCTGCAGGGCGTAATTTATCAGAAAATGGGACGCAAGGAAAAGGAATCCAAACAGGCTTTTCAAAAAGCCGCTGAACTCGGTGACCACCGGGGTTATCGCGAGCTGGCGCTATACTCCGAGCGTTCCGCGATAGGCGGATACAAATCGGTCGTTCCCAAATCGAGTCAACTATCGGCTCAGGATAATAAATACTGGTTTGAATTCATCCAGGCCGATTTGAAATACCGTACATACGATACCCAGGACCCGTATTACCCGAATATCTATGCGGAGTTTGACAAATGGGAATGTGTCATTAATCCGGGTGGTGAGGGAGAGACTTCCAGAGAACAAGCCGAACTACGCCTCCAGGGCCTCCCGACCTCCAATGCGGAAAAGAGAAGCGATAGATATCTGCGAATTAATCAGGATAAACCCAAATCGAAGGTCAAAGGGTTCAACAAAGACGAAATATTACTCAAATAAATCTATGAAACTTTTGCCAATTCTTTTTTTGATTTTTATCTGTGCTCATGCTCAAGCTGGAACAGTGCATGTGGTGGTGGCACTGTGCGACAACCGTTATCAGGGAATTGTTCCGGTACCGGCGGCCCTCGGCAATGGGCAGGACCCCGGAAACAACCTTTACTGGGGAGCCATGTATGGGGTCAAAAGCTATCTGAGCCGACAACCGGGTTACTTGCTGCGGGGAACTTCCGAGAATCCGCAGGAACATGTTCTGGAGCGGGCGGTTTTTCAATACCGCGATACTCTAATCATTGCCGACGCCTACGACGGTAAACGGATCAAGGAGGCGATCCAGGATTTTTTCAGTTATGCTGCCGGGCAGAAATCCGTTACGGCGAGATTGGGCCGGATTTCGGTTAAATGCGGCGGCGACGCCGATCTCCTGGTATTTGTCGGCCATGACGCATTCATGGATGGCGATATCCCGGTAGTCACTGCTCCGGGACCAAGTAAAAAAACGCGAAAAACCGCAGTATTCGCCTGCTACAGCCGCGATTATTTTCGGGCTAAATTAGTCCAAGTGGGCGCCGAGCCTTTGATTCTGACGAACGGGCTGATGGCTCCGGAAGCTTATAACCTCGAAGCCCTTATCGAAGGATGGGCGACCGGTCAAAGCAACCGGGAAATTCACGAACGGGTTGCCCTGGCTTATCATAAATACCAAAAAACCAGTATCGCCGCCGCCAGAAAACTATTCTACTACCCGGAAAAATAAAAACATTTTGAAACCAGCCGAACTGGAAATCGGCCTTCGAATCAATTGATCTCTGCATAATCTATATTACCGCAAGTAAGCTGGGGAGTTGCTGGACTTTTTCGGTATTCAAGAACTTCACCGGTTCAATTTCGGCATCAAGCAATTGATAGCCGATTTTTTGAGTGAATGTTTCCTCCAACAGAGATTTGAAAGCCAGCTCCGACAGTTTTTCCAATGCTGGTGTTTCCAACGTTTCCAAGATTACGATCATGGAATTATAGAAACTCGACCAGCGCGGGAATTTCGATATTTCTCCAGCATCCGGCAGTATCATGTTCAACATCGCTTTACGATCCCGAAGATAATAATATCGGCCGCGTTTTGCGGCTGTACAGTCAACCAGGTTTGAGCGGTTCATTTCGAATAACACGTCCTGAATCGAGCGCCAGGAGAAGCCACTGGCATCGGCAACATCTTGAATTGTGCAAGTATCGTGGGTTAAGAACATCAGCATGGCCTCGCTTCGGGCATTGACTCCGAATATTCCACGAAGCTGAAACAGCATGGTTGCCGCCGAATTCAGCGGAAACTCGCTGGAGTTATTCGTCCGCTGGTAGACGTTGCGCTTAAAGCCGTATTGCAGCGCGGCATCATCCTTCGTTCCAACTACCGGCATGGATTGACCGCTGAATAACTGAAACAGCGATTGTGTTTCCGCTACTTTCTCCGGTTTGCAGTCGGTTGCTATTTTATTCCATTTGACTGATGCATCGCCTTTTTTCAAATAAGACGCTATCAGACCGAGAACGGTCTGATTGGCGAATTGGGCTTTCTTACTCATAACCCGGAGCCGCTGGATATTGATAAACCGGGCGTTGATATGCAGCCAGTCGATGATTTCATCAAAAAGCCGCTGGTCAAACCGCCCGATATAAGCCGAGAATACCAGCAGGGCCTCCGGATCAAGGATATAGTTGGCCTTGCCCGGCTCAAGTCCGCCAACACCAAGTTGTGTCCACTGCCGCCAGGCAAGATCAATCAGGGCAGTTTTCAGCTGCTCTCTAAATTCGACTACTGACGTCTTCAAACCCCAGTTCCTTTAGTAGTTCCATCAGCATCATCCGGAAACCTTCCGATACATCGTGCGTCATGGTCCATCTGGCTGCGGCCGGCAACTCGTCCGAAGTCGGCGCAAGCTTCACCAAGTCGTCGATGTGGTAACCACCCCGGTCAACCGCCGCATACAGTTTAAAAAATATCTGGTCGATGCGAGAGATGTAATAAACCTCCAGTTTCTCCCCGATATGCTTACAGACCAGCCGCTCTTTCAACCCGTCTGGTAATCCCATTCGGAAGAGGTCGACCGGGCCGCAGTTCAGCCAGTCCTTCGGCAAACCGAGGCTTCGCCCGGTCACTTCCGCCGCCTGAATCAGATAATCCGGCATCGGTTCCGGGTCGATAAGACCGATCCCGTCCAACCGCGCCAGGATATCCACATCCTGAGTCGTTCGCGGCACCAGCCCGGTCGCGATCAGCGCCGAACCACCACAAACCACCAGTTTCACCTCAGGCGCATCAGCCAAAACCAACCGTTCATTGAGGAGCCCTAACGCCATATCCAGTTTTTCAATATCAAAAATTTTCATTTCATTACTTCCAATATTTAATATTGGTATTACTTAATAATAACTCATATTTCCCAAAAGTCAAGCTCTTAATGTATACTGATTTGCAGGGCGATTAAAGGAGAGACCGCCTGTACTGTAATGGCTGACGATTTCCTGATTTGATATTCTCTATTTTTCGGAATCTCTTACGGCTAATCTTGGATTGCGCAGATTAATATTTCTCTGATAATTCATCGGCTTCGCAATTATATGATCGATAATAAATAGGAATTTGATAGGTGTAACGAATATGCTCAAGGCTAATTATTTTTGCCGCAAAGATTTTTCAAAAATGACGTTTGGAAAAATCTCTTCCGCTGTGAGTTTTCAAATATGCCTCAAAGGCGTATGCTTTTTCTTTAGAATTAAACGCGATTGCGTTCTTGATACGCCAAGGTCGAAATTTTGATGTATGTGGGACATCGCCTTTATTGTGTTTTGCCAAACGCTCGCGGAGATTTTCTGTACAACCAACATAGAAGTGAGTACCGGTTGTTTCGTCTGTCAAAATATAAACGTAATAGAAGACAGTCATTGGCACAAATTCTCCAGACAATGAGGATCAGCCCGGCTTCATCCACGTTGCGGATTACGCCGCGGCAGTCTTCCCCTCCGGGTTCGCCCCGTCAATTCCATTTGCTTCGCAACTGGCTCGCCGAGGCGTAATCTCGCCTTTGGCGAGATGAAGACTGGTGGGCGTTACTGGACTTGAACCAGTGACTTCTACCGTGTGAAAGTAGCGCTCTAGCCGACTGAGCTAAACGCCCATTTTTGAATTCAGAATTTTAATATAATTCCGTTCGCGAAAAAGTCAATTACCTTTGGCCTTTTTAATGGATTATTTATTGAATTTGGGGGTTGAGGATGTATTTTACGGTTATGAAAAATATCACGATCATGAATAATTTGCCGGTTCGTGCGCACGAGGACCGGATTTATATGCGGTTGGGCAAGTCGCGGCCTTTGGCGGAGATAACCCCTGGGCAGCAGATCTGGATCGACCGGCTTATTGCCGCAGGTCAAGACCGGTGTAAACCGGCCGGGGCTTGGGAGGTGGTCCGGATTGACGGCAATGATGGGCAGACGGTGAAAATCGACGGCGGCGATGTGTTGGTCAGCGCCAAGCTGGCCGCCATGTTGAATAATTGCAGTCATGTTTTGCTTTTTGCGGTTACGGCCGGAGCTGAAATCAGCGAGGCGGCGAATCGGGCCACGGCGGACGGGCGTTTGAGCGATGCGGTGATTTTTGACGCTGTCGGCAGCGAGACAGCGGACGGGGCGGCGGAATGGGTTCAGAATTATTTGCGGCAGCAGTTGCGCCCGCAGGGATTGAGGGTGGAAGCGCGGCGGTTTTCGCCGGGGTACGGAGGGTTTGAGCTGGCGCAACAGGAATTATTTTTCCGGCGGTTGGAGTTGGCTGAAATCGGGATGTCGATCAATGAATCATTCATTATGTCGCCGGAAAAATCGGTAACCGCGGTTTGCGGAATAACTTCTTTATAATCAGTATAAAAGCGGGAAGCAATGGAAGCGAGAGAGGCGTTAAAGAAATATTTCGGGTTCGATAATTTTCTTGACAATCAGGAAGAAACCGTACAGCGGATACTGACCGGACAGGATTTGTGCGTGATCATGCCGACCGGGGCGGGGAAATCGCTTTGCTACCAGTTGCCGGTGCTGATGTGCCGGGGATACGGAATTGTGGTTTCGCCTTTGATTTCGTTGATGAAAGACCAGGTGGACGGGTTGATCGAGCGCCATATCCCCGCGGCTTTCATCAATTCCACGGTGCCGATTCAGGAGCAGTTCGATATTTTGAACCGGGTAGCCGGGGGGGAAATCAAGATTCTTTATGTCGCGCCGGAGCGTTTTCAGACCGGAATGTTCATGGACTTCGTCAGGCGGTGTCCGCCGTTGATGATGGTGGTGGACGAGGCGCATTGCATCAGCCAATGGGGGCACGATTTCCGGCCTTCTTATTTGCGCTTGGGCGAGGTGATCCAACGCTACGAAATCCCGCAGATATGCGCGTTTACGGCGACGGCCACGCCAACGGTGCGCGAGGATATCATGCTGCAGTTGCAGCGGCCGGAAATGGAGCTTCTGGTGGCCGGATTCAAGCGGCCGAACCTGGCGTTTTCGGTAATCGACTGTAGCGGCAATGCCGCCAAAAATCAGCAGATCCGCAAAATTTTGGAAAGTCCCGCACCCACGATTATTTATGCCTCGACCCGCAAGATGGTCGAGCAGATTGCCGGAGAGCTTGGCTGTATTGCTTATCACGCCGGGATGTCCGACATCGAGCGAACGGAAGCTCAGGACCGGTTTATGAACGACCCCGCGCCGGTATTGGCGGCGACCAACGCATTCGGCATGGGGATCGACCGGCCGGATGTGCGGCGGGTGATCCACTACAATATCCCGGGCTCGCTGGAGGCTTATTATCAGGAGGCCGGGCGTGCCGGGCGGGATGGCGAGGCCGCCGAGTGTATTCTGCTTTATTCCTACAGCGACCGCTATGTCCAGGAGTTTCTGATCGAGATGAACAATCCGCCGGAAATGCTGGTTCGGGAACTTTACCGGACTCTGCTGCGGTTGTCCAAACAATATTCGACGCGGATGGAGCTCACCCTGAGCGAATTGGCGGAGCGGACGACGGGGGCCAAATCCGAAAATCAGATCGGAAGCGCGATGAGCATTCTGGAAAAACACGGTTATGTGGAGCGAGGATTCCGCAGGGAAAACCAGGGAAAACTGCATTTCACGAAGGATCTGGCGGAGCTGGCCGGCGCTCACGCCGCCGAGGCGACTCAGCGTTCGAGATTCGTGAACCGCTGTATTAAGATTTTCGGCAACCGCCTGGCGGCATATGTCCCGTGCAATTATGAGCAACTGGCCGGTTTGACCGGTTTGAATGTTGAGCAGGTCAAGCGGGTTTTGAAGGCCTTGGAGGGGGATTGCCTGGAATGGGTTCCGCCGTTCGGCGGCCGGATTACCGAGCTGCTCAAGCCGGAAGAAACCGAGCTGGATATTGATTTCGCGGATATAAATCGCAAGCTGGAATTTGAAATGGAGCGGTTGGACGAAGTCATCGGATATACCCGGACGAACCGCTGTCGGCAGCGGTTCCTGATCTCGTATTTCGGCGAAGATTCCGAGGATTGGCAATGCGGTAGTTGCGACTGCTGCAGCGTCACGTCCCACACCGCTTTGCGCAAAGCCAACGAGGACGAGGAAGCTGTTGCCCTCAAAATATTGGAATCTGTGAGCCGTTTCAACGGTCGGCTCGGCTCTGGCCGATTGAGCTTGATCCTGGTCGGTTCCCGCCGGGCGGAAATCGTGGAAAGAGGCTACGACCGCAGTTCCGGTTTTGGAGTGCTCTCGTGGATGAAGCAAAATACCGTACTCATGTACATGAAAATCATGGAAAAAGACGGTTTACTCTGCCGGGTCGGCAGTCCGGAATACCCCTGCATCGGAATTACCGAAAAAGGCCTGGCCGCCATGCAGGGCAAGCAGCCGATAATGCTGGATTTCCCGGAAGCGAAATCAAGTTCGAAAAGTTCGACACCCAAAGAAAAGAAAAAAGCCTCGACAGCAACAGAGCCGGGCGACTTCGACGACCTGTATGAAATTCTCCGGGCCCTGCGCCTGGACATGGCGCGGGAGCGCGGCGTGCCCGCTTATCAAATCCTGACCAATGAAAGCCTGCAGGAACTGACCGACAGATGTCCGGTCACCGTCAGCGAGGCGCTCACGATCAAAGGCATCGGCCCGGCCAAATCCCGGACCGTGATACCGCGTTTTCTGGAATCCATTTCCCAATGGCGGAAAGACAATGGCGATGGACAATAAAAATTAACGGCAATTCAGAATTTTTTAACCACGGAATTTTCGGAAACCACGGAAGGGGGAAATACGAGGTGTTGTGCAGGCTTTGCCGCCTCAGCGTAGGCCCTACCGGTAGGTTTGCAAAGGGAAAACCGAATCCGTTCGGTTGTCCCTTGCGAAAAAAAGACTTTTCTCCCAAAGAATATCGCAGCGGCACGTTGCCGCCGGGGGAGCGCGAGGGGCGAGCAGCCCATCGCATTCCCCACAAAGACGCATTGCCTATGCGACCACTGCGAATTTACTTTCCATGTCGGTTTCGATACGGGCATTCATGTCGGTCCAGTTCGATGCGTTGGCGCCGGCCCAGTAGCCCACGCCGCCCCAACCGCTCTCCAGCTCACGCAATAACAGGTCTTCCTTGCCGTCGCCGTTATAGTCGCCTACCGCGGCCACTTCCCATTGCGAGGCGTCGAGCTTACCCACCCAGCGCTGATTGGAGGCTTTCCCATCTTCCCAGGCGTACATGAAACCGGTCGATTTCTGCCACATGATGATGTCATCGATACCATCCCCCTGGAAGTCGCCGATCGCCGCCACCGTCCAGTCGTCATCCAGACTGCCGAGATAAGACTGGCTCCAATTCCAGGTATTGAACGTCGAGTCCTCATTGTGCCACAGGAAATACGCGTTTTCATCGGTCTTCTTGACCAGAATATCGCTCTTCCCGTCGGCATTGCCGAAGTACCCGGCCCCGATCACCTGCTGGACATTGCTTTCCGCATTGTCCACATGCCAAACATCGTGATAAGTCCGCGCATCGGACACGATCCCGAACGATCCGTTTTCGTCATAGATAATCACGTCGTCCAAACCGTTGTTATCGAAGTCCGCCAGCGCCAAAGTCTGGAAATTACCATCCACATGACACAGCGAAATATAACCATAATCCCCACGGCCAAGATCTGTCCAAGCCGCAAAGGTATTACCATTCCCATTGTACAGCAAAATCCCGTCTTGCTCAACATCCGCCGAAAAACGCCCGACTGCGGCCACTTTCCACATCGCCGCCTCGCTGCCGCCCCACTCCCAGATTCCCGTCCAAGCCGGCGCGGCCTGACCGTCGGTCGCCACATACCCGACTTTACCTCCCGCCGCATCCCACGCCACAACCTGCGAATGACCGTTGCTCAACAAGTCCGTACGAACCTTATTGGCCTCGCCCCAGATGTTCAGC
>JAVBRM010000190.1:0-11532 GCA_031548025.1 Victivallaceae bacterium
AGAATTGTAGGCCATTTCCGATCATGGAGGTGTTTATGCGTAAGGAGGAAACCAATGTCCGTCCGGGAATTCCGGCATCGGGGCTGATTCTGATCGTGATAGTATAAAAGGGAGATTCCTTCAGGGAGAATTGTTTCTTGATGATTTCAAGGAACTGAGGGTAATGAGCAAAGATATCTTCGGTGCGGCTTTTTCCCTCCAGAACTTTTCGACGACATTCGAGAACGATTTCGAGCTCATGATCCGTAAAATCGCATTTGTGTTGGATCAGTTCTGGGGTAGCACTGAAGAAGTGAGGCACTCCGGCATTGAGATGCAAGCCGCGCGGAGGAATCAGGTTCACATATTTAACTCTGTCGGCAAGGAAAAATTATTCTTGATTTCAGACCATCGAAGAGTTGCGCAGTCACCTTCGCGCATCCCGGTACAAATACCAATTGTAAACATTCCTTCTATTAATGGTGGCGGCTCGGTAAAAATCAAACGAAGTTCTTCCTCAGTCAGGATATCTCTGGGAACTGTATCTTTTGGCAGAAGACCGATGTTGAAAAAAGGGTGTTCCTCCACCCGGTAGCCAAGTTCTGGCGCTAAAGTCTTAAAAATACGTTTGATATATTTCAATTTCGCATTCAGCGTATTATTACTGAGCTGTTCCCCTGATAAATACGAAATTTCCTTTCCATCAGAGACATAGGTGATTCTATTATTCCATTTTCCCTTTGCTCTTATATGGCTGATATACTTATTGGCATGATCTACCGTCACATCTGCAATTAAGGTCACACTGAAATTGTCTTTCATGAAAACACAAAAATCAAGCCAATCACTTTTCATTGTTTTAAGATGTGGCGCTGATGCTTTACGGGGGTTCGGTTTCTCCAAGGCACGGTCAAAAGCATCACCATGGCTATTTTCCAATTCTCTTCGTATAGATTCAATATAATTTTTGGCATTCATCATAAAATTCCCACAGACTTATTTTTACTATAATAAACTGTATTGATAAATAAAAATTATTCAAGTCCGAATTATAGAATTTGTCGGCTTTGAATTGGTAAGCGAGAATTTTTTAGAACTCGAGAAGATTTTTCTCAGAGCCAGCCGAAATATAGGAACGAATGTCTGTCTGTTAGTCACGGAATATTGGAACGGCTTGATTTATGATCAGAGCACAGAGGCATGAGGTTAGCAGTGCGAAATAGCGCTTATGGGGTTTTAGCTGTCGCCCATGGGCAAAATTTCTTTTTCAGCATGTATGTCTTGAGCTGAAAGTCAAATATGCTACGTTCAAAGGTGGCTTCGTTGGTCCGTGTCCATCGAAATAATAAGCATCTGTATAAGCCAATGTTGACGAATATGTCTACAATGAGAGGATGCTGGGCTCATGTGTACTAATTTTAATATTTGCAAAATATTTGCATTTTATCAAATTAAGTGTATGTTATATCGAACTGAATAAGAGGTAATCGCTATGTTGATACGTTTTTCCGTTAAAAACTTTCGCTCATTCAAAGAAGAGAATACTTTTTCTCTCGAAATGGTCGGCTCTCAAAAACTCAGCGATACCAACGCTTTTCACTGTGAAGGACTGGCGGCCAAGGAAAAATTACTTAAATCGGCAATCATCTATGGAGCCAATGCCAGCGGAAAAAGCAATCTGCTTCGAGCATTATCGGTTATGCAAGATGTCATTTGCAGTGGAGGAATTGCAGAAGAATCTATAAGGTCTCTTCTAGAGCCTTTTCGTTTTACAGAAACTCCTTTTGCTGACCCTATTTCATTTGAAATAGAATTTATCCATAATCGTCGCCATTATCGTTATGGATTTTCGTGCGATTCGTCGGCAGATTCTTCAGCAATTGAAAGTGAATGGCTCTGGGTGAAAAAACAGCGAATGACTTTGTTGTTTGCAAGGGAGAAAAATGCCTTTGTTGAAAAATCTCCAACTTTTGAGGAACTAAATGCCTGGGAAAAGGCTATCGCCAGCACGAAGCTATCGCTTCCAGGTGAATCTCTGTTTTTAGCTACAGCCGCTAGACTATTCAACGGAGGATGCTGTTCAGAAGTAATTCATTGGTTCAAAAATGAACTGATCATTGTCAATGCCAATTCCCATGAGCGCTTTATGATGGGTACTTTCGAACGTTTAAAGAGAAATGAATCTCCTTCTCACTTTGCACAGTTTTTGCAGAAAGCGGACTTCGGCATCCATAATTTCAAGCCTCATATATTGGAAGTTCAGGATGGCAAAGATCGTAAAACAGTGGTGCAAGTAACGACAGAACATATTGTAAATGGTAAATCGTATTTTTTGAATCTTCTTTATCACGAGTCAGATGGAACCAAGAAGATTTTTGCCTTAGCTGGAATTTTTTTGGATGCGCTTAAAAACGGTACTACTTTGGTATTGGACGAATTGGATGCTCAGTTGCATCCATTACTGATCAAACATTTGATAGAGCTATTTCACGAGAACAATATGACTGGCGCCCAATTGATTGCAACGGCGCATTCGCCAGCCATATTGACGGAGAATGATTTTCGACGTGATCAAATCTGGTTCGTAGATAAAATGCAGGATGGAGGCTCTCGTTTGATTTCTCTTGCTGACTTTACCCATATTCGAGGGAATTATCATCGGATCGTACAGGATTATTTGCGTGGCTGTTTCGGTGGTGTTCCATATATTCAAGACTTGAAGGTGGATTAAGATGCCGAAAAAACCGTGGGAGAATAGTTACAATCGCAGAAAGGTTGTCAAACAGCCTCGGAAGCACAGTTTTTGTATTTTCACCGAAGGGGAGACTGAGAGACTTTATTTCACAGCTTTCCGATTGAGTTCGGCAATGATCCGTTGTATTGGCTTGGGCGGAGGTAATGCTTTGCACTTAGCAGAAGAAGCGGTTATCAAGAAGAAAACAACTCCATATCAAGGGTTCGATCAATATTATTTGGTCTTTGACCGTGATGAAAACAATGCGACGGAAATTCAACAAGCCATTCAGCTTGCTCAACGCAATCAGATTCGCTGGATATTCTCTAACCCATGCTTCGAGCTGTGGTTTCTACTCCATTATGCCTTGCATGAATCAGAAACCGATCCCCATTCATTGAAGAGCAGACTGCTCTGTCAGCATATCGATCAATATCACGAAACCATGCCTGGCCTCTACAAACATCTACTGGATTTACAACCTGAGGCTTTCCGAAATGCTCAAAAACTGTTGGATAGCTGGCAGGACTGGCGCAATCGACTCCATCAAGCCAATCCATCGACCAACGTCTTGGAACTGGTGGAGCGCATGAATCGATTTCTACAATAGCTTAAATCTTCGTCTGTTAGCTTCATCAGAAGCTGGATATTGGGACGGAAGAGCAGTGGGGATGCCACTGCTGAGAAAAATTTTGTCAGTCCTCGCCTCCTTCTGATTCTTTGCCAATATTCTGTATATCACGGAATATTACGTTTTGTAGACCATACCGCTCCATAAACTCAAGAATGTCCATGAGCTCGTGGATGCTATATCCTCGTGAACTATCCAATACCATATCAACTAACATGTTTGTTTCTCCCATTTTATCAGAGGTTCATTGCATGCTGGCCGAATTATTGCGAATGCGGCTATGTATCTTTTCGAAAATAGGTATTAGCATGGACTGCTGTTCAAGATCCAATTCGTTAAATATTTCTATTATCTCGTATAAGCATTTGCATTTTGTTGGAAATATATCGTGCTCATTTAGCCATGTAAACACTTTTTTCTCCATTTCCTTGAATAGCTCCATAAATCTCCTACTATGAGGCACAATGTCTGCCGTAAAGCCTTCGAGTTCAGCGTCTATTAGCATTTTTAATTCAACCTCGATTTGCTGTTCGGGATCATAGCCACGATTCAAATAGATGATATTAAGCTTATTGAGGGCGGCATCTCTTGCCCCTTCTTCCTCCGACATACCATTTCTGGCACCGACATTCAAATTTCCATCATTCATGTGTAATTCCTTACTTATAACAACTTCTTATAGCTCTATCAGTTCAAATCGACCTCGACCTGAAAGGTATTCTGAATTGGAGCCTTTTACTATATATAATATAGCATTTAATTCTTAAATTGCAAGTGAACTATTTACTGTAAAGTGTTTATTTACAATATACTATGAAAATTAAAAAAGTCAAGAGCCACTCGAAGCAACATGATTTTTCGGAAGAGGAATGCCTTGAGCGAATTTCAATGTGGATTGCGATGGTTGGATACTGGGATTAGCCAAAATTTCGCAAATAATATCCGTTTTAGAGGAAAAAGATGCTCATTTTCCATCATAAAAAGGGGTTTATCTTTGCAAGTAGTTCATTATCAAGAAAAAATTTACTTGTGTGAAATTTGCAAAAAGGTACATCATAAGGACGAGAAATGAGACGAAATGGCAGGAAATAACGTTTTCTTGAGATTTTCGGGGTTTCTGAAGTCGGAGTTTTGAAATTTGTAAGTCATTGAATATAAGAGAATAAAATGGTCGGGATGGAGAGATTTGAACTCTCGGCCTTTTGACCCCCAGTCAAACGCGCTATCCAGGCTGCGCCACATCCCGATTTTTTGATGTGAGCTCTTAAGATATATCTTTTTCTTGAGATTTCAAGTTCTGTTTGGGGGAATTGGTGATTTTTGTGGAATATTTTTGAGATGAAGTTTTGGGAAGTTGGGGAAATTTGTACTTTTATTGGATTTGAAGGGGTTGACGGAGCGGGATTTGAGGTGTATTATCTGGAGGTTTCAGGGTTGATTTTGAGATAGCAATTGGTGGTGACAATTTTTCTCGGGAAAATATATGACGGATATTTCATTTGATGAATTGATATATAAAATCGTGGCGATGATTCCACGCGGTCAGGTGGCTACTTATGGGCAATTGGCTTTTTTGAGCGGGTATCCGCAGCGTTCCAGGATGGTGGGACAGGCAATGGCGGCGGCTCCGCCGAAGCGTAAGTTGCCGTGTCATAGGGTAGTGAATTTTGCCGGGAGAACCGCCCCGGGCTGGAAGGAACAACGTGAGTTGTTGGAAAAGGAAGGGGTGCTTTTTAAGCCCAATGGATACGTGGATCTGGATATTTGTCTGTGGGAGGGATTTCTTCCAGAAATTGATATGTAGAGGCCAGGCGGCACAACAGTTAAGCTGTCCGCCTGGTTGCCAGTTGATCGGCGGTAACGGCGAAGATGATAATCAGGCCGATAACTACCAACTGGACATTGGTGGAAATATCCAGCAAAGTCAAGCCATTACGCAGGAAGCTGATCAGCAGGGTGCCGATAATCGTTCCGGTCATGGTCCCCTTCCCTCCCGAGGGCGAGCAACCGCCGATGATCACCGCCGCAATGATATCCAATTCCAGCGACATCCCGGCCGACGGCTGAGCGGAGCTGGCGCGGCTGGCGGTAATCATCGCCGCCAATCCGACCAGCGCCCCCGCCAGAGTGTAAATCATCACCTGCATTCGCTTGACGTTCACCCCCGCATGGAATGCCGTCTGGACATTTGAGCCGATCGCGTAAGTATAGCGTCCAAACGGAGTATATTTCAGAATAAATCCGGCGACCGCCAACACCAGGACAAAGAGAATCACCGCGGACGGAATCCCCGCCACGGTTCCGGTATCCAGCCAGGTATAGGCAGAAACGGCAAAGGGTTTACCGTCATTGATCAGGTAGGAAATCCCGCGGAATACGCTCATCGTGCCGAGGGTGACGATAAACGGCGCCAGCTTCAGCCGGGTAATCAGCATGCCGTTGGCAAAACCGCAAAGCGCGCCGCAGCCGATTCCCGCCAGGGTTCCGACGAACATCATCGTCACGCCCATATCGATATAGCTGCCGCCGGCAATCTGTGCCCAGGAACCGCCGGCCAGTAACAGCATGGAGATAGATCCCATCATGCCGCACACCGCCAGCATTGAGCCGACCGAAAGGTCGATGCCGCCGGTGATGATGATAAAAGTCATCCCTGCCGCCATGATTCCGTTGACGGAAGAACGCCGCAGAACGTTCATGAAATTCTGCAGACTCAGGAAGTTCTCCGGAGTCAGAAACGTCCAGAGTGAAATAATAAATAAAAGCGAGCAGAACGGCAGCAATTGTTTGGCGAATTTATTCATAAATAATTAATCTCCGTTTATTAAGAAGCCGTGGCGGCCAGGTGCATGATTTTCTCGGGTGTAACTTCGGCGGCGGTGAACTCTCCGCACAACTCGCCGCTACGCATCACCAGAATCCGGTCACAAATACCGATCAACTCCGGCAGCTCGGAAGAAATCACCAGAATCGCCTTGCCTCTGGCGGCAAGTTCATTCAGGATCTGATACACTTCCTTTTTGGCGCCGACGTCGATGCCGCGGGTAGGTTCGTCGAAAATGATAAACTCCGAGTCCGCCAACAGCCAACGTGCAATCAATACCTTCTGCTGATTGCCACCGGAAAGTGAGTCTGCCGGAGCGTCCGGGCTTGACCATTTAACTTTGACATTTTCTCCGTATTCACAGCAGATCAAGTGTTCCCGGAGCGGGCTGATGATATGCTTCATGCCGATTTTACTGAGATTGGGCATGGAGATATTCCAACTGCACGGCAAATTGGTCCACAACCCGCTGCGCTTGCGGTCTTCCGTCAGATAGGCCATCCCCGCCGCAATCGCTTTTTCGGGTGACTTGACGGTAATCTCCTTGCCGCCGAGCTTGAGCTTTCCGCCGGTCATGGGATCGACACCGAAAATGATATTGGCGGTCTCGGAGCGCCCGGCACCCACCAGCCCGGCCATGCCGACGATTTCGCCGCGCCGCACCTGAAACGACACCCCCTTCACGCCTTTGTCCGACGAGAGATTTTCCGCCTCAAACCAGACCTCGCCGATATCGACTTGCCGCTTCGGATAAAAATCATTCAACTCGCGCCCGACCATATGCCGGACGATCGTCCGGATATCCAGCTCCGAGCGCGGAGCGGAATGCACGACCTCACCGTCCCGCAAAATGCTGATATGATCCGCCAGGGCCATCACCTCTTCCATGCGGTGCGAAATATAAATGATCGCCATCCCCTCGCTCCGCAGCTGGTGAATAATCTTGAACAGCGATGACGCCTCGACTTCGGACAAAGACGAAGTCGGCTCATCCATAACAATAATTTGCGACTGCCGCATCAACGCTTTCATCAGCTCGACAATCTGACACTCGCCCATGGTCAAACTGCTGATCGTGGCTGTGGGGGAAATATTGAAATTATAACGTCCCAGCAATTCCGCCGTCATCTCGCGCATCGCCCGTGAATCGATTTTAATCCCACGCATGAGCTCGCGCCCCAGAAAGATATTCTCGTACACCGTCATATGTTCGGCCAGATCCAACTCCTGATACAACATCGAGATCCCCGCCGCCAACGCATCGCCCGGCAGCTTGAAATCCATTTTGCGCCCTTCTACATAAATCGCTCCGCCATCGGGCGTATAAACCCCGGAAAGAATTTTCATCAAGGTGGATTTACCGGCGCCATTCTCACCGCACAAAGCATGGACAGCCCCGGCCTCCGCCGTAAATGTAACATTTTTCAGGGCTTGAACCGGACCGAAACTCTTGGAAATATTTTCCATCCGAAGGGCTATTGTATTCATAATCCCAATGCCTCCGGATTTTGTTTTTTCATCTCTTCCAGATTCTGCTTGTTGACAATCATGCTCGCCACCGGATATTCAGCCGGAACTTCCTCGCCGGCCAACAGTTTGGCGGCGATTCGCACCCCATGATAACCGATTTCAAACGGATTCTGCGCAATAATCGCCTCCACTCCGCCATTGGCCACGCCATCCAACAGCACCGGATCGGAGTCAAACGCGACAAAGCGGATTTTCCCCTCTTTGCCTTCGTTCTGAATCGCCTTGAAGGCCCCCACCGAACTTGGATGATTGACGGCAAAAACCCCATCCGCCTGCGGGTAACGAGTCAACATGTCGACGGTTTTCTGGCGGGCGTCTTCCACTGTGCCCAACGTATACTGTTCGGCCACGACTTTGATCTCGGGAAATTCCTTTTTCAAGGTTTCGACAAATCCCGCGGCCCGAGCGTCGGTCGAAGCGGAATTCTGGACAAAACGCACCAGAATCACGCTGCCGCGTTTATTAAGAGCCTTGCCGATAATCCGGGCGGCATCCGCGCCGCCGCTGAAATTATCGGTGCCGACAAAACTGTTGAAATCCTTGCTGTCCACCGGTGAATCGACGATCACACAGGGAATCCCGGCCTGACGGATTTTCTCCACCGAACGCGCCAGCGCCTTGAAGTCATTCGGCCCCAGCACGATCGCCACCGACTTTTTGATCAAAGCGTCTTCCACCGCCTGAATCTGTTTTTCCCGGTCGGTTTCCACCTCCGGCCCGTTCCAGACAATCCGGTAGTTGAATTCCTTTCCGGCTTTTTCCGCACCCTTGCGAACAACTTCCCACCACATATTGATGGTTCCCTTCGGAATCACCGCGATCACGCGCTCGCTCTGCTCCGGGTTGTTCATGATTCGAATTTTCTTGATCACCCCCAGGGTAAACAGGACCGCCGAAACAATCAGGATTACCGCCACATACCAGTTATGTTTATTCATCCTAGTCAAATCCTTTATCGTTGCAATTCATCATCCGATGCCGTGATAGCCCGAACCGGAATTATGCTCCATTGGCTCGGGTATCATTCCGCCGAAACCACCCGCCGCACTGCGCGTCAGCCCGACTATCACCATGAAACGGTACATCAGGCTCTTGAATCGCGAGGGCCTCTTTACCGTTACTTTTTTTACCATTCCGGTTTCGTCACAGAGAAATATTTGCAATCTCTGTTCCTGATAGCGGTACAATATATGCGACAGGTCGTCCCTGATTTTGTCGGACCGCACGATTACTTTGCTGATGCCGTGCGCGGCCAGATATGCGGCGGAGGGCATGTCCTGCGGAAATATGCACCAGCGGTTGTCAAACTTGCCGGGCATCTTGTCCAACACCTTCATTCTGTTCGAGTCCAACAGAAACGCGGGCGGAGCGCTATTCAGGAGTTTCGCCTTGTGAAGAATCTTGGCTCCTTCGCAAAGCGCGGAAATGATTCCCCGCACATCCACCAGCATAGCCGTATCCGGCCCTTTCACGCCGTTATAGAGCGGGACGGGGCGGAAACCGACGTTCGCCAGGACGACTCCTTCCGCAACCCCGTTTTCGCCGGGCAGGTCCACAATCACCGCGGCGCTGACCCCGAGCTGTTTCGCCCAGGCCGCTTCCGGTAACTCCGGCATGGCGCTTTGCCTGGATGACAAACCGGCAAAGAGCACGGGCTTAGCCCATTCCGACCATGCCGCGTTGTCCGGCGCCCATATTTTGTATAATGAAATTCCGTCAGACATTTTCTTTTCCTCCGTCGGTTACCAATATCGGTATGTCTCTGGCCTTGGCGTCCATACGCGGGTACGGGCTTATCCGGCCGTAAAATCCGGCACTTTTGCCTTCTACCGTGAATACGCCCACGCATAAGTGATACGTTTCGTTTTCCGTCGTTACGAGCGGCGAGCTCTGAAACCTCCGTTGCGCAACCCAGTTTCCGGGGGTGCGGTGCGCCGCCTTTTCGATTTTCCGCATCTCTTTTTCCGGGATGGCTTCCTTTATGGAAATACCCTCGCCTACCCTGCCGAGCGCCGGTTTGTATATCCACTCCCCGCTTTCCGCCTTAATTTTTCGCGGGTCTTTGGTTTCGGGCAGTAATTTTTTCCATGCCGGAATATCGACGTCCAGCTTATCCCATACGAGCGGCAGTCGCTTGGATTGGGCGAATATCGAGACCGGGTGGTTACAGGACGGCGTTCGAGTATCGTAGTACCCCTTCCAATCCACATGCCACGGCAGGTTTGCCAGCCATTCCAACGGAAAAAACCGGAGTATGCCGTCGAGCGTCCCCACATTTCCCTCCATGATGCTCACTGCCATTCTATCCTTCCATTTTAAATGGTCGGGCCCGGCAAAAAAAGTATTTATACCCGCCGCATTGAACCTGTCGCTCAAAAACTGAATAGCCTGCCGATCATCGGAATACGACGTCGCATACACGAACGCCAGCGGACCGCCCTTCATTTTGGGCTTGAACGCCTCGATCAGACAGCCGGCGACGTCTTTGCGGGGCCGGCATCCGTCGAAATACCGGGCCGCGAGCACCGAAAGCGCGGACGCTTCGGCAAAACCACCGGGTACGTCGCTGTTGACCTCCGACACCGCCCAGCCGTCCACCGTGGGATGAAAATCGAACCGCATCAGCCGCACATGCTCGCCCGGGTCGTAATCCGCGAGCCTGCCGAGCGTCTTGCTCAGCTTGCGCGGCAAACACAACTCTTTTGCCAACTCGGGCTGTTTAGCCAGGGCCTCCTCCATCGCGACGGTTTCCGCCGTGAGTTGCTCTGCCCAAGTCTCGAGCTGAGCCGCGGTTTCCGTATCCATCAGCACGACATGCCTCGAAACCGTGCCGTCGTCCTCCACTTGCGGATCCCATTTGTACGCCTTGAATATGGCGTCATAACGATATTCCGAGAAATTCTCCCTCGGAATTGAAATCAGTTGCGGGTATTTCTTCATAAAAGCACTCCGTATACGGGATTTTTCCCGAGCGCCGGCAACAATATTACTACGATTATAGCGATGGCGACATACACCGCGCCACAGCATATGGACGAAAGCACCCGGCTTGGTCTGTTACTGGCTCCCGAGTGCTGCCAGGCCATGTGAAGCACTTCAACGATGATGGCAAAAACTGTAAGAAACAGCACCGGCCAGCCATCGACAAACTCAATCAGCGTCATGCTGAAAGACGTCCAGTCTCCCGCCGATGCCCGCCCCAATATGATGCCGTTTGCCAGCAGGAGAAAGCCGAAACGTATGCCGCACGAAACATCGCGCTCCACGGTTATACGTTCGGATATGCCGGTGATCTTGCTGGCGGCATACGCGAGCACAAACCACGCCGCCGTCCCCAGGCCCCCCGCAAATATGACGCACCACCAGCCGGGACCGTCGCCGATATTCGCACCGCAGTAAATTATCGCCTGCCCCAATGCACCGCCCGTGACGGCCCAAAGCGCGCCTTGGTTGTTCATATTCACCGCGTCGTCGATCCAGGATATATCCAGCCACAGCGACATCAGCGCCAACCCGACAGACAGCCACGCAAAGCCCAAAAGAACATAGAACGCCTTGTAGATCCACGCCCCCACGACGTCGAACGACGCCAGGGAATTCAGCGTATAAAGGAACGCGATAAGCACAAAAACCGGCAGTATCCCCAAAATAACCCGCGAAAATTGCGCACGCTCCGCCGGCCAGATATTGCACAGCTTCCTGTACCATTTCACCACAAACCGACCTGTTAACAGAGCGGAGACGATAAACACAACTATTTCTGAACCATCCATTGCCCACCTGTTGTTTAGGAGTTGTATTTATGATAGAACGAAATCAGCAGAAATCAACACC
>JAVBRM010000086.1:0-81815 GCA_031548025.1 Victivallaceae bacterium
CACAACTCATCTCCAGCCGGGTTCCCGAAGCTGTCAAGCCTCAAACGGAATAATAGGGAGCGAAGCGAACGGTTATGCCGGATTGCGACTTGACTGCGCAGGGGTTCCGGCTACGGCGTGGCACAAACCGACGGAGAACCGAAAAACACTTCAAAATGACGGTGCTCATGCAAAAGCGCCAGAAAAGTTCCATGGAATTTCTTTTCAATTCCCGGATGCTCCGACTCCACGGTATTCTCGAAACTCCGGCGCGGATAAATCAACCCGATTTCATGTACGGGCGCGCTCCGGTGATACACCTTGGCATATTTATAATGCTCGGCCACCGCCGCAGACAAACATTTACCGGCGGTTTGGTCCCGTAGGAATGTCGATACCGTCCCCAACATCGGAGTCGCACCGTGCATCAGGTACGCTGAGTTCAAAACCTCAATTTCGGTACCGGCAAAATTGCGCATGGTTTCATACGGCCCCGGTGGCAGATACCCCAGCGAAACACCCTCCAGCGCCGCCCCCATCCGCAAAGTCTGCAAAGTATGCCAGAAAGAACCGGGCCGATGAATCTCCGTAGTGTTGCCGCCATCGGCATGACGCATGGTATTTTCCGGAATCCCGGTCCGGTGCGTCGGCAAAAATTCCAGAGTCATGTTGAACAGCAACGGCAATTTTCCGGTAATTCCACGCAGATCACGGATAATTTTCTCCACCGCATCGTCGCGAACCAAATTGTAATTCTGCTGCGAATGATCCTTGAAACTCAACTGCTCCGGCATCTCAGCGCCGAACCGCTCGCGATAAATCCGGCGGCACCAATCGCACGAACAATCACCATACCACGTAGGCCCGTCAATATACAAAGCTTCAAACCGGTAATTCCGGCACAATTCACCAATCGCTCCCTGCATGGCCGCGGTATAATCGCCATTCGCCATACAGGCTCGAAAATGATTCGGCTGGCCCTTCCAGCGCCCGCCCCCCAGCCACTCCATATGCTGTTCAATGCATTCACTGTGAATAACCCCATAATGACAATACGCCATAACCTTGATTCCGGCCTTGTGCATGGCCTCCAGTACTTCTCCGAATAAATCGCGCTCACCCAATTCAGGATACTTGGGCAAATAAGCAGACTGCCCAAAACTGTGCAATCCCCAACGGATCGCCGGGTAACGGACAAAATCAGCCCCCATGGCACGCACCGCGCGCACCAACTCTTCCGGTTTTCCCCAGGCGGGGAGCTCATTTTCCTCGACAATCGCCACCGGAGTTTCTTTCAACCACTGTATATTCATAGCCACACCAATAGTATTATATTCTGATACTGATATTACTATTATATACCATAGCGACAAAAAAATCAAGCCCCTAAAATCAGAATATATCAAAAATTCTCCGCGTCCCTACAACGCCATGACGCACTATGCACCCGTTGAACTCCGCGCCCTGCTCAAAACAACCACCTATCGAAAAATCCCCCGCACCCATCTCTGAAATTCTTCTTTTTTGCAGAAAACTTCTTGAATATTTTCTAAAAAACGGACATAGTATTCAAGAGCGTTCCTGTTGCCTGATTCAAAAAAGGTGAAAAAAGAGGTAAATCATGAGTTTATTAAACTGGATTGACTGGAGTGTGATCGGGGCGTATTTTCTGATCCTGATCGGAGTCGTATGGTATGCATCCCGCCAACAGGAGTCGATTAAAGACTATTTTCTTGGCGGCCGAAATATCGGTTGGTTCGCCATCGGCGCCAGTCTTTTCGCCTCCAATGTCGGCTCGGAACACATCGTTGGCCTGGCCGGCTCCGGAGCCTCTTCCGGAATGGCCATGGCCCATTGGGAACTTCATGCCTGGATTTTGATCATGCTGGGTTGGGTTTTCGTTCCGTTTTACTACAAATCCGGAGTTTTCACCATGCCGGAATTCCTTGAGCGCCGCTTCAGCGCCGGCGCGCGCTGGATTCTCTCTCTGGTTTCGCTGATCGCCTATATTTTCACCAAAGTCTCAGTGACGGTATACGCCGGAGCCATCGTGTTTCAGGCATTGCTGCCGGATACCTTCGGTTCGCCGGAAAACGCTTTCTGGGTGGGCGCTTTCACCACAGTTATCCTGACCGGTATTTACACGATCTTCGGCGGCATGCGGGCCGTGCTTTACACCGATGCCGCCCAGGCGGTCATTCTCCTGATCGGCTCTTTTTTCATTACCTATTTCGGCCTGCGCCAGCTTGGCGGTTGGGGCGAACTCCAAACCTTTGTCTCTGGAAACGCGGCGAACTATGCCTTGTGGCGCCCCTTAGCTGATCCGGATTTCCCCTGGCTGGGGGTTTTGATCGCCTCTCCGATTGTCGGCATATGGTACTGGTGCACCGACCAATATATCGTCCAGCGAACATTGTCCGCCAAAGACCTCAGGACCGCGCGCCGCGGCGCTATTTTCGGCGCGTTCCTCAAAGTATGGCCGGTCATGATCTTCCTGGTTCCGGGAATGATCGGCGCGGCGCTTCACTACAAAGGAGTCATCTCCCTGCCGGTGACGGAAGCAGGAACAATCAAAGGCGACCAAGTTTTTCCGACCATGGTTACGACCTTACTGCCGGCTGGTTTGCGCGGTTTGGTGGTGGCCGGGCTCCTGGCGGCCTTAATGAGCTCGCTTTCCTCGTTATTCAACTCCAGCGCCTCGCTTTTCACCGTCGACATCTACCAGAAACTCCGCCCAAATGCTTCTCAGCGGGAATACGTCAATACCGGCCGACTGGCAACTGCCGCAATCGTGATCCTCGGCATTCTCTGGATTCCGGTGATGAAGCTGGTTTCTTCCGGCGGTCTTTATCAATACTTGCAAAGCGTTCAAGGCTTTCTGGCACCACCGATTGCTGCGGTGTTTCTGCTGGGATTATTCTGGCAGAGAGCCAATGCGGCCGGAGCGGTATGGGGCTTGGGAGCGGGATTTGTTCTAGGCATGAGCAAACTCACCATTCAAACTTTCTTCGGTGCAAACAAAATTGCCACGCCCCAATTACTGGCCTGGATCGGCGACTACAATGTCTTTTACACCACCGGTTGGCTTTTCCTGATCAGTGTGATTATCGTCATTGCGGTTTCCCTGCTGAATCCGCCGCCGTCTGCGGAAAAAATCGCCGGACTCACTTATTCGACCATCGACAAAGCGGACGTTCGCGCCAGTTGGAACCGCTGGGATGTGATCACTTCCGGTGTAGTTCTGGGCTTGGTCCTGACGATATACCTCTATTTCACCTTCTGGGTATAATGGACCTAATTAGAACTGATTTGGTCAACTGAAATCTATATCCGGCAAGCAAAAAAATGGCATCCCCTACGGGATTCGAACCCGTGTTGCCGGGATGAAAACCCGGTGTCCTAGGCCTCTAGACGAAAGGGACTTGAGGCTTAACAAAAATGGCATCCCCTACGGGATTCGAACCCGTGTTGCCGGGATGAAAACCCGGTGTCCTAGGCCTCTAGACGAAAGGGACACGTTTGTTAATGAGCTATTAAATTACATGACAAAATTAAAAATACAAACGATTTTTCTGCGTTTTTTCAAAAATCTTTCAACTTTCTTCGCCAAATGGCAGTCCGACAGGTCCGACAAGTCCGACGGGTCGGAAAAGTCGGACGGTTTTAAGCATGCCCCGGGAAGCTCTTAATTGTATTTCCGGTCATACAGCATGGCGGCGTTCAGGACGACCAGCACCGAACCGGCATTGTGAACCAATGCGCCCGTAATCGGATTCAGGATTCCCAGTACCGACAGTATAATCGCGATAAAGTTGATGCTCATCGCCAATATAATATTGAACTTGATGGTAGTCAAGGTGGCATTCGACAGACGTTTCAGGTACGGAATCCGGCCGATGTCGTCGCCCATCAGGGCAATATCCGCGGCTTCCAGCGCGATATCGCTTCCCATACTGCCCATGGCCACACCGACATTCGCGGTCTTCATCGCCGGAGCGTCGTTGACCCCGTCGCCAACCATGCACACCACTTTCCCCTGCTGCTGGAATTTTTCAATATTGGATACTTTTTCCTCCGGCAACAGGTCAGCCATAACTTTATCGATACCGATTTGAGCGGCAAAATAATCCGCCGTTTGCCGGTGGTCTCCGGTCAAGAGAACCGTTTCCGTCTTCATTTCCTGCAGGCTTTTCACTACCTCACCGGCGTTGCCGCGCAACTGATCGGAAAGCGCGATGATTCCCTTGCAAACTCCATTCATTGCGACCAGAATCGAGGCCTTACCCTGACCGCGCAACCGCGCCAGCACCTTCCAGGCTTGATCATCGGGCTCGATGCCGTTTTCCTGCAGATATTTGTGATTTCCGCAGATCACCGCCGTACAATTCACAATAGCCCGGATGCCTTTGCCCGGAACCATGGTAAATTCATCGGCATTCAATATCCGCAAATCCCTTGCCTGGGCACAACCGACAATCGCCTTACCCAGAGGATGCTCGGAACGGGCTTCCACCGCCGCCGCCATCTGCAGCAGCAATTCGTCATTCATGCCCGGATCAAAAACTTCAATATCACTGACTTCCAGTTTCCCGACCGTCAGAGTACCGGTTTTGTCAAAAGCCACGCAGTCGACCTTGCCCATTTTCTCCAATGCTTCGCCCGATTTAATCAGAACGCCGTTTCGGGTCCCCTGTCCGATTGCCGCCATAATCGAGGTGGGAGTCGCCAACGCCAATGCGCAGGGGCAAAATACCACCAACACGGTCACGGCACGCACAATATCGCCGGTAATGAAATAAGTAGCAACACCAATCAGCAACGCAATTGGTACCAACCATGAGGCCCATTGATCGACGATGCGCTGCATCGGAGCTTTCTTTTTTTCCGCCTCTTCCACCAGGTCCACCATTTTCTGCAGCGATGAATCGTGGCCGACTTTGACCGCTTTGATATCGATAGAGCCATACAAATTCATGGTTCCGCTGAAAATATCATCCCCGGCGACTTTATCCACCGGCAGTGATTCTCCGGTCATGACCGCCTGGTCGATCGAAGTATTGCCGGAAATAACCACGCCGTCCACCGGAACGGTTTCACCCGGCAATACCCGCAGAATATCGTTCACTTTAATTTCTTCGGCCGGCACCATCTTCTCGCCGTCGGCGGAAATAATCCGCCCCTCGC
Source organism: Victivallaceae bacterium (assembly GCA_031548025.1). GTDB lineage: Bacteria > Verrucomicrobiota > Lentisphaeria > Victivallales > Victivallaceae > UBA5239. The sequence goes on from JAVBRM010000086.1 coordinate 5,164, forward strand.
GAGGAATCAGGCTGATCAGCTTGCTGATTCCTTTCCGCGCCCTGGCCACGGTTATCTCCTCGAGAATACCACCGATCGCCATGATAAAAGCCACCTCGCCGGCCGCAAACAATTCGTCGATAAAAATCGCTGCGACCATCGCAATCGACACCAGAAGCGCCGAAGTAATACACCGCTCAAAAATCAAACTGTAGAGCGCCGCGTGGACCAATGGAACCCCGCAGATGAATACACTAATCCAGGCCGGGTCGAATCCGATCGTCTTTCCCGTCAACATCAGAACAAGGCTGGCGGCCAACATCACTCCAGCCAGAATAACAATCGGCAATTTCTGTAAATAATCCGATAATTTCTGTAACATATCAAACTCCTTATTTCGATTAAATGTTAAATCGCTTTTTAGATTTTCGCTTATTTGCGATATCGAATGACGTTTTGTGGAACAAGGCGCTACTGAAGTAGCGACTTTTCCGCAAGGCGACAGTCAATTCGCAAGAAGCAAAATATAATAGCGATTTGATTTTTATTTGGAATTACTATTTTAAAAATTGATCAATGGCACAGTTCAAATCTTCCAAGGCTTGAGTATCGCCATTTTCAACCGCTTTCACCACACAGTGGTCGATATGGTCGCGCAGAATGATGCGCCCCAGATTGTTGATGGCAGAGCGGATGGCCGACAACTGAATCAGGATTTCACTGCAATCCTTGCCTTCCTCGACCATTCTTTTCACCGACTGCATATGACCGGTCACCCTGGATATCCGGTTCAAAACAACTTTTACCTCGGTATGTCCTTTTTCCATAAACACCTCATTGCAATATCCCCCATAGGGGGTTATTTTAAGATATACCGAAACCATGAATTTAACAAGTGAAAAATGAAAAAAAATTCGAATTTATTTTCTTTTTGAGTTGGGAGGAGGGGAGGAGAAATATCGTTAATTATATTTTTCGGTTATATGATACCGAATCGGCCGAAGAAAATCTGGCCGCGTTTCAAATGCAGTTTCAGTTCGTGATTGGCGGAATGATATTTCTCGCCGGTAATCATTTCTGTGATACTGAATTCGTGCGGCAGCTTGACGATTTTCTCGCCATCGATTCGCGTATTAATTCCGATCAGGTCGCCGTTGGAATATAAGGCATCCCCCTGCCCCGTCAACAATGGGGTCAAGCCGGCCCATTCCATCAGGGCTCGGACCGCAGGGGCCGGAACCAAAGGCGAGGCGATATAAGCGCTTTTCCAATTACCGAAATCACGAACGGCAAACGCTGTACGGTTACTGTTGCGATAAGTGCCGACGATTTCCGCCTCCGGGTCGTCGACATAAAATACCGGAACGAAAGCATCCCGTAGTCTATCCGCATCCGGCGGAAAATATCCCTGGAATTGGTTCTGCCGCAATTTTCGGGCAATGGAATGTTCACCGGCAACTTCCCAGCTCATAGTTGATGGTTCCTTGGACCAGTTCAACTTGAATCCAGCCAGATCGCGGCAGTTTACGAGATCGGGCTGACCTTCGGCATACAACCCCGGCGCATACAACCAGATCAACAGATTACCGTCTTGCTTGAGCTGCTCGATTTGCCTCTGCTGTTCAGCGGTCACGGCATAAATATTCATAAAAAGCCAGGCTCGGCATTGCGGTACTTTCGGCAAGTCCTCCAGAAAATACGCTTCCCACGGGAATCCATTGCGGTTCAAATGCTCCTGGACTTGAACCGTGGTATTGATCCGGCAAAGCGGACTGCAGGCGTTGATGTAATCGTATGCCGAAGTCGAGTAAATAACATTCAGGGCATCCAGCTCGGCGGGAGCCGGCGGCGACGTGGTTACCAACTCATTATAAATCTGCTGAAAACGCCCAATCAGGGCCATCATCTCCGGTTGGTCGTACCAGCCGCCGCCGAAATCATACCACCACAGCCCAGCCCCGTGAACCATGGAGATCAGGAAGTTGCGCTTAAGGTATTCCATGGACTCGGCAATCCCGGCGCCGCCGTTGGAAATCAGAGTAAAATCCCCCTGCCGGTCGGATAATCCGGTCCGCTGATCGTTTTCATTGATGAAAACCATATTGTGGAGCTTGAATGAACCGGTTACCGTCCGCACATTGCCGTCGCACTCGGGCTGGTTCAAACGCCGGTAATAATGGAACGGCGAACAGGCGATATCGAGGCCGCTGCTTTCATTCATCAAATACCGCTGAAATCCATAAAGCGCGGCTTCTCCATCGGCATCATGCAGATACTCCTGCATCAGATAACCGGTAAAAGTACCGATCGCCTGTTTGTGAAGGGTCGTCTCCTTGAAAAACCGGGCGAAATACCGAATGCACTCCATGCGGGAAAACTGAATATAACGAAGATATTCGATCGCATCCCATTGCCGTCCGGGGTTGCGAAAAACCCCGTATTCGCTCTGATGGCGGCGGACGTAGTTGGGCGGTTCGGCCTTTTCGAATTCCGCCGGAGTAACTTCCGTGAGCATTTGCCGCCAATCCCGGAGTGAAGGGCACGACGCCATGCCGTTCAAATTCACCAGCTCGGGATCGGCCGTGAGCTCATTCCAGATCTGATCGCGCTTCTCCTGGTCATCGCCATAATTTTGTCGTAACCATTGGCGAAACGCGGCCAGGGAGGCCGGGCTGAAATCCTCGCCATTGATACTATCCCCGAATTCAATCCATTCGCCAAAAATGCCATTGGCAAAGAAATATCCGAGAAAATTGCCGCGGTAACGGCTTTGGTTGATATGATCGATCAGCGATTCCAGCATCCGGCAAACATCGTGACGCCACTTCACTGAATGCCAGCAGGGAGTAGTGGTGCGATCATGCAAGCCCAGCATGGAGTATTTACTGGTACGATCCGGCGGTTTTCTACCGCTATTGTCAAAATAATTCTGTCCGTTCCGATAATATTTCAATTCCCCGGGGTTGGCGTCATCCCACCACTGCGGTGTCTGCAGGAAAATCCGGGGAAAAAACATTCCTTCCGGGTCTTGGTGCAGGGCCCGTTCCACCATCCGGTCCAGCGCGGCCCAGTCATAACAATCTTCTCCCAGCCAACCCAGGACCGGCGGAAAAAGGAAATTATAAAGGTGAATCCCGGCCTCGCCGAACTGCCCGCTGAGCCGATCCAGCGCCAGATCAAACGGGTTGAATGAATACAGGTGCGCCGGAACAATATTTCCGTTGATTTCAAACGCCGGATAACCATGGCGGCGGCATACCTTGACTTGAGGGATATCCTGATTTTTCAGAACGCTGATCCAGCCCTGAAAATACCCGCCGAAATCCACCGGATGTTTTCCCGGCGCAAGCGAAGGCAGAATCATCGGATCCGAGCCCGCGGTTATTTCATTCCCGCCGATCTTCAAAGCGACTTGCCCGACCGGGCAGCGGCATTCGATTTTCTCATCGGCACGAGCTACCCACGAACTGAGTTTAAGCTTGAACGGCAGCCGTGCGGCAGCGTCCATTTCCAATACCTTCAACAAACCGCCGAGAAAATCCCGGTGGATATCGGCAGTCCAATCACTACCCGGCAGAATCCCGGCAATCAGGATCCTGCCATTGATATTTTCCACTGACACCGGCTCGCAAATATTAACAAAATCTCGCAGTTCACAAGAGGTGGAATTTTCGGCGGATGCCACCGCGCGGCTTCGCCCGGCCGGCAACGGCATGGCCGCTCCGGTGTAACGCTCGCAACTGAATTCTTTTGCGGAAAAACATTCTTTAAAGTCGACCGTGACTTGAACCTTCAAATTATCCGCCGCCAGTACGTTGGCCGCCGGTACTTCCAGAAAACTGATCCCGAATTCCACCCGCGCCATCGAGGCGAAAGAGTGCCGCCAGCGATCACCGAAGTTATGCGGATCACAAATTTCCCATTGCCCGTTGACCTTGCGGCAGGGGCTCCCCAGCGGCCGTTCGCCCAGAATCACCAGATCGCCGCCCCGGTTCAGGTGTTCCAACAACGGTTCCCGAAGCGTTTCCGGATAGAATCCGCCGTAAGGCAGGATCACAGTCCGGCAACCATCCGGAATCTTTTCCTCAAAGCACGGCAACTCCGTAGGAGGATTGGCGCCAAAGAATAAATGTTGGGGAAAGAAGTCCGCCGCATAAAACATGGCGGCATGAGAATACAGGTTCATTTATTATTTTCCTTTCTGGATGATTTCAATGCCTTGAATACCGACATCGCGAATCAAACGGATCTGCAATTTGCCGTCCTCGACTTTGACCGCGTCGACGGTCAGGATATAGGGCTTGGCGAAACCTCCGGCATCGGCATACGGATCGACCGTTTTCGGCAAGGTTGTACCCTGTATTTCCACGGTGATCTTGCGGGCGTCCGGACGTTTATTGAGCTCATGAGTTTCGGCAAAATGCAACTTCACCTGATAGTCGGCGTTCGGCACCGGAAACAGGTACGAGACTACCGCACCGTAACTTTCGGTGGAGTAAACCCGCTGCAAATCGGAACCATCGATCTTCAAATCCTCGCCGCGGTCGACAAAATGAGCCCGCACATTGCCGTAGGATTTCCAGGAATGAAAGGTCTGGTCCGGCAGCCAGCGCGAGCCGTCCGGCGCAGTCCACAATTTGGAATAGCCGCAGTTGATCCGGACGCGGCCTTTGCTCAATTCGTCCGCAAATAGCTTCTGCATTTTTACCGCCTCCGCAATCATCGCGGCCCGGGTAATCGAATCGTGCAATTGTGGTTCTTTGAACAACAGCGCCGTATTGAAATAATCTTTGTCCGCCAAGTATTTTTCCAGGCTCTGCCGAAGTTTTTCCGGGATGTTTTCATCATCGGCGAAAGCACTGCCGAGGGCGGCGATTTTTTCTTCATCGGCTTGAGCGAAACGGAGCTCACCTGTCACCTGGCTGGATTTGACATTCAGCGTTACCATCTCGCAAGGCGCCAATTTGCACGATTTGCCGTCCACGCTGCCGCCGAGCGGATAAGGAGTATTATTGGTCAACCGCAGATAATATTTCCCCTGCCATAAACCGAGCCGGGGATTACCCCCTTTGACCTTGGCATACGGAGTGAATTCAGCCGGAGGGATTGCACGGAACGCTGCGGCGAAACGCGCCATCGCCGGGTTGATGTTGGTGTCAAAATTGCAATCCAACCACATCGAATAGAGCAATCTGGGCTCCGAAACCGCCAACACATCCACCAGCTCCGCCAGCATATTATCACCGGAACGACGCGGCACAAAAACTCCGCGCTTCGTACCGCTGAATATCCACTCCTTCGCGCCTTGTCCGGGAAAGTCGATTTCCTGGAAAAAGCTGTGGGGGCTGGCCAGGAACGCCGCGCCCTGCCCTTTGATCAACTCCCGCATATCGGCGGCACAGTTCCAGCCATATATGAAACCGGATTCATCGCTCGGAGCGGAAATATGTACATAGAACAACAGTTTGGCGATCAAGGTGATATCCTTGCCGTCATACAGCTTGGGATCATAACCGATTCGCTTGAGCCGTTCGCTGATGCTTCCTTCGCGGCCACGCATATAGGAAGGATACGGATAGACAAACAGTGGCCAGTTCGCGGTAATGCCGCGCAATTCCCGTAGATATTCGGCCATTTTCGCGGCGCGCCAGGCGTGCCATTTGGCCGCATATTTGCCGGTCAGAGCCTGATAACGCCGATCGAAACGATCGGCGGACGCCGGGTCGACACCCAGCTTGATTCCGGTCTCTTTTTCAAACAGGCCGATGGTGTAATCGCCGTATCCAACTTCGTGGTCGTCCAATTCACGATGATACGCGGTCTGAAAACCGGGGGCCATCAGATATCCCGACATCAGGAACATGCCGGAAACCGCTTTTTCATCCTTGTAACGCTCATAAATCTCTTTGACCACGGCATTGATGTCCGCTCTCGGGGCCGGATGCAGAAAACTCGCGCCGGTGTTCTGTACACCGCTGCTCTGGCGCCCCTTGCGGTCGACCATCCACATGGTTTCCGCGCCCTGGCGCATCCGCCGGTCGCTGACCCTGCCGGGATGGGCGGCGATCTGCGGCGAACCGGTGTACTGAACTCCGATCTGCGCCTTGATTCCGTTATGATTGTACATTTTCAGCGCCAGCAGCAGCGGATCGATTTCATCGATATGCGGATAGTTGCTGTGCTTTTCCGAGGGATAGCAGCCGCCGGCATACATATAAACCCCCTCGCCGCTGAGGTTCTGGCCGGTGTAACGCAAAAACCGGATTTTATCCGCATACATGCGGTAATTGTCCAGCCAGGCATTTTCCATTCCCATTCCCAGGTAATTGAGCGCAGTCAGCAATACGTTGTATTGAGTGCCAAATGTATCGTTGGTATTGCTGAGCCGTTCGGTATACGGGCCGAACAACCGCCCGGAATCAGCGGCGGCGACCTGCGGCAAACCGCCTTTGATCCGGTACAGATTGATTTGCGCGGCCGCCGCCGGGGCGTCCCGGAAACCGTTCATCACAAATACCGCCGCCTCGGAACTGCCCGGATAATACAGATAGCGCAACTTGACCAGTTTACCGGTCAACGGCGTATCCAATCCGGTAATCATCGATCCGGTGGCAACGGTGGAGGCCAGCCGGGTGTTGGACTGGTTATTGGTAAAGCGGATTGGATAATTCTCACACACCGCCGAATAAATCAGCCGGTTTTCGTTGTCCGGAACGAGTATCTCCACCAACACCGGGCCTTTTTCCTTAAACACGTCAATGCTGTATGCAAAATAATCGCAGAAATTCTCTCCGGCAGTACGGTATTTCATGCCGTCTTTTTCGACGACTTTCCCCAAATTCTGTTTCAACGGACGGTACATCCCGGCGTGGTCGACAAATTCGCCGGGTTTGCCGGGCTTGGTACAATCAATCGAACGGATCAACTCCAGGCGCGATTCCAATTTTTGTCCCAGCTTTTCCGGAGCCACGGAATCCTGTTCGATTGGTCCGATCACTACACACTGCGTCACCGTTTCATCGATCACCTTGTCGCCCTGACGTAACGTCCACTTCAGCCGGTACGGTCCGGGAATCAAGCTCGGAAGCTTGAAATCATAACAAAGCCACTCGCCGTCGCGGCGCGGGGCCCCGGCTGATCCCTCGCCGACCGCCTGAGCTTCGGGATAACTTTCCGCCGCCATGCCGATTTCAAGCGCGCCGGGCATTCCGGCCGGAATTTTCACGGTATAAGTGATATCCCGATCATATTCAAACAACGGATACTGTCCTGCTCCGGGGCGTGGCTGCAGAATTCCCATATGCCGTGGGTTCAGCCCGCTGAAAACGTCTTTGCGATTGCTCAGATAAGTCATCATCTGCCGTTTTTCCGTTTTCGGTTTCATCCAGGTTTGCCCATCCAGCGAACACTCCCAGTCGCCGCCGCTGAGTATCCGGGTCAGCTCGCCCTTCACCCCAATGGCAGCCGCTTCAAACAGCCACTCCGCCCGCGTCCGGGTCCACCCGGCACAATCGTTGACCATCAAAATTTCATTGGTTCCTGCTTTCAGGAACTGAGTAATATCGGCATGGCGGATAATCGGAGCCGGATAAACATCCGCCCCCACGCTGACCACTTGTCCGTTAATACGCAGTTCATAGGTTTCAAACGCCTGAAACGAAGCATGGGCAAACAGTGGTTTTTCCTTCAATTCAAAACTCTTCCGCCAATATGCCTTGACTGTAAACGGCCTGAACTCAATCTTGCCGATACTGGCCTCGGCGCCCGACGTCAGGCAGGTCAACCGTATTCCTCCTGACGCCGTTAGCTTCCTGATCCAGCCAAGATTTACTTTGCAATCCTGCCTTTCCTTACCGGTTATAATGAATTTCTTTTGCATCGATGGGCGATTATTCCGCCCGATCGCTTCAAAAAGCCACTCGCTTTTGTCCAGATTCTGGCTGACATCCATTTCCATCAGTAAGTCGTCTTTCAGAGCTCTCCCCCAGTTAATTCCGAAAGCAACATTGGGTTCATTGTTCTTCGGGGCGGAACCGATGCCGAAAACCAACCCCTCGCCATTATTTTTGATGATCATCCTGCCGTCGTTCATACGGTAGGTACCTTTTTCCAACCACCCGTGCTCCTTGATCCAGTCCAGGTCGAAAGTTCCGGCCCGTCCGTACTCCAACCGGAAAAAATCCTCGCCGTTGGACACCCGGTACTGCGGCTCGGTAATCTTGGCCGGTGCGATCATATTCTCGGCTTTCCAGCGGTTTTCCTGCGGCGGCAAATGCATTTCAGCCGCATTCAGCCCGATCATGGCACAAAACGTCCCTGCGAATAATAACTTCAACATATTATAAATCCTTTCTTATTTGACGATTCCGAAATAAAACTTATACTCCGCATAAACCTGTAAATCACGCATCAGATGATTCTGGGCGTGACCGTCCAGGTGCAAGGCATTTACCGAAATACCGACATGCGGAAATTCACAACTGCCGGCCACCTTGTACAAGGAATTAACCACGGAAAATTCAATCGCATCCATAACCAGAAAACGAATCGACGGATTGGATATTTTAGCCGAAATGATGCATTCTTTACTTCTGTCCCCAGTTGTACTGACGTTTATTTTCCAATAGTCAAACCTGTTGTTCATACCGTAATTTTTGAACTGAAGCCCGGTCGAATTACTGGCAGGCCCATACAACGAAGGGCAGCGCATGGACAAGTTTCCAATCGCATCAGTCCCATAAGAAGTCGTGTTTACCTGTGGATAGAATCCGGAAACCACCAGCAAGCCATACCAACTGACGTATCGATTTTTCGGAGCATCTGGCAATTCCAAATCAGTATTATATACATATGGCAACATGGCATAAGTATCTTCGTACATGGCAAAGCCGTTTCCCATCTGCTTGAGGTTGTTCATGCATTGCAGAGCCTTGGCGCGGTCCCGGGCCTTGGATAGCGCCGGCAGCAGCAGAGCCGCTAAAATCGCGATGATCGCGATCACTACCAGGAGTTCAATAAGTGTGAATTTGCGATGTCGATTCATAGTCTTCTCCTTGTTAAAATCGGGCAAACATTGTTCCATAATCCTGATACGCTTTTAATTTTTTCGCCGGAATATTTTCCACCCGGCCGTCCAGAAATACCGCGTTCATCGAGGCATTCTCATGCGGATAACGCGACGATGACGACGGGCCGCCCAGAACAAAATGAACGGCGTCCCCGATCAACAGCCGCTGCGCGGGTTTGCTGATATCGGTACTGCGGACAGCGGCCCGGTTCCAGACGTCGCGTCCCTGCCCGGTGGTTATTTTCAAAAGATTCGGCAAATATCCGTTGATCCCATAATGATAATAATCTTTCGGCAGCTTCAACGCCGCGCTTTGCGGACAGGTCAGAGTTTGACAGTTAATCGCGTTCGCGCCCCAATAGGTCGGTCCGCTGACCTGAACCAGGCCGGCATTGAACAGCAGTCCGCACCACATTTTGTAAGACGACGGCTCGACATCCGCATTGTAAGCGTACGGCATTACCCCATAACGGTCCTCATACAGCATCATGGCCACGCCGATATCCCTGAGGTTGTCCCGGCAGGATATTTCACCCGCCCGCTGCCGGGCCGCCGTCATCAACAGCAAAACGCATAAGATGACGGCGATTTTGCCGACCAGCATCAACTCCATTAACGAAAAGCGATGTTTCTTCATTCTTATTTCCCGATCATATAATTTATTTCTTTTTATAATTATACACGGAAAAACGATTGAAAATGATATCAAAAGCGGCTATAATATCTAAAAATCATTCAAATATATGCAATATTTTGAAAAATGAAGATAAAAGAAACCAAAGTCATCCTGAATAGATTTCATGACTCCTATGACGAAAGCTATATCGGCAATACGCGAAACCTGACACTGGACAGCAGCGGCTGGCATCAGGACCTCCCCCCTATGACATTGCCGTTATGGCCCGGTTTTTCCTTTGTTTCATTTCGCCACGGCGAACACTGGTATTATCACCACAAATACAAGATTCTCGCGCTGGAAATGATTATCGAAGGAAATTGTCTTTATGAACAGGATGGACGTAGCGACCTGATCGAAGCAGGGCAAATTTACCTGATTCATCGCGGCTCGAATACCCGGATCATCAACGGCTCTGCCAAATTTTACCGCAAACTGGTGTTGGGGCTTACCGGCTCGGCCCTGGAGATTCTGATGGAAACCTTGCAGTTACGCAAAACCTACATTGTCACTCCCTCCAACTCACAGGACGCCCAAAAGCATTTTCTGGAAATTCATGAACTTTTGAAAACCGTCAAACCGGAAAATGTTCCCCTGATAACCGGAAAGACTTATGAGTTCCTGGTCTATCTGGCCCAGGAAAACGCCTCGCACCCGCAAAGCTTGCCCAATACCATGAGCAATGCGGTTTCCCTGATCAATTCATCGCTTGACCGGGATTTACAGGTATCGCAAATCGCAGCGGGATGCGGGGTCAGCACCGCCACGTTGTACCGCCTGTTTCAGAAATATTTCAACCAGTCGCCGCAGGAATATATGACCAAACTGCGTATGGCACTGGCCCGCCAATGGATTATTGAACTGCCTCTTTCCATCAAGGAAATCGCCGCACGGCTGGGCTATCGTAACCAGCTCTATTTTTCGATGGTGTTCAAAAAAGAAAACGCTATGTCGCCGACTCAATTCCGCCGGCATTTCAGAGAAGACAGCCGCAGGACTCGCGGATAAAAAGTTTTTCCCGAGAATGAACCGCCCGGGGCTTGCCGGTATAAGTTCCTTCCATACGCTCGATCAGCATTTCAAATAATTTCTGCGCCAGTACCGTCGGATTGACTCCGCTCGTGGTCAAAGAGGGGTTGGTGTATTGCGCCATTTCGATATTATCCAGCCCGGTGACCACCACATCTTCGGGAACCCGGATCCCCTTCCCCCGCAAACCGGCCATGATCCCGATCGCCAGCAAATCATTATGGCAGACCACCGCCTCCGGCAGAGGACCGGCTCCAATCATCCTGACCGCCAGTTTCCGCCCCGCTTCCAGACTGAATTCATGAGAAAACCAGGAACCGATGTATTGACCCAAGCCGGAATTGGTCATTTGCCGCCTATATCCTTCCGAACGCGGGTACGACTGCGGCTCCCCCGCATGTACGATCTTCTTCAGTCCATGCGTCACAATCAAATGCTCAACCAGTTTCCGGGTCATTTCAGCATAATCGAGCACCACACAGTCCCAGCGTTTTTCCGGAGCCCCGCCGAAGCTGACCACCGGAATATTCCGTTTGAACAATGTATCGGCCAGCGATTGCGGCAATGCCGATACATTTCCCAAAATCAATCCGTCAATCCGGCGCTCTGCTATATTTTCGAATACCGATTCCAACGAATTGCCGTACTTGATCCCGCCGGTGAGCAGGCTGAACCCTTTCTCTCCGGCCATTCCCCGCAAGGTTTCAATCAACTCGGTCCGCACCGGATTCCCCAGTTCGGTCCCGATAAAACCGATATTGAACGACCGCTTCATCACTAACCCGCGGGCGGTTTGGTTGGGACGGTAACCAAGCTGGTCCGCCGCCCGTATCACCCTTTCCGCCCGCAACACCGCGTCCCGGCGCAAGCCTTTGGTGCCGCCGTTCAAAATACGCGAAGCCGTACTTACCGAAACCTCCGCCAACTCGGCAACCTGATGTATAGTTACGTCCATATGGCAGTTAGCGCCGGTATTCCAGCAGATAAATGCCGCGCTTACCGTCGTTGATGCTGTCGACGGTAATCAACTTGCCGTCGCGGCTCCAGCGCGGGTGAAGATCACAGCGGGTCTCGACGATTGCCCCCTCTTCACGGATATGGTTGAACGCTCCAAGTTCGGTCAATATCCCGGTAGCGGCATCGACGGCGTAAAGGCGCTGCTTATTATCCGGCTGCGGGTAGGTATCCGCCAGCAGAGTTTGATTATCCGGCGAAAAAACCAGATGCCCCATCGGACCGGCGCCATGGGAAATGCGTTCGGCCTGAAGCGGCAGAACCCTTTCGTCGAACACCACATATTCGAATCCGGCGCCGCGCCAGTTGGCGTCGATCAAGATTTCATTGGGAGTACGTCCCCAGTGCTGATGCGAAATCATCTTGTCCCAATAGAATTGCGGCAACGGACAACGCAGTTCCGAACCGTCGATATTGGCGGTATACATATGAGTACACCAGACCGGATTCCGCGGATCGGGGCAATGCCTGAGCAACCACAACAGCTTGGTGCCGTCACAGTTGAAAATCGCATGATTCAACCAGATATAAACATCATCCAGCCAGTATTTCGCCGGAAAAATCCGGATCATATCACGATAGCTGACGATCAGACGGTATTCTCCGGTATGGAGGTCCATCAGGAAAATCCCCTCCCTATCGAGGTCCGGGTGAAATTCCTTCGGCAATACCGCGTCGGCATAGCTGTAGCCGCGCCGGGGAATCCGGGCAAAGTTCAGCGAAACAGCATAACGTCCGTCCGGAGACATGGCGTATACGGGAATATCGTAGTTGCCGACAATCCCCTTTCCCACCTCAAAAATCCGGGCGACGATTCGATCATTCGCTTCGTCATAGTCGTTATAAATAAAACAGCCCGGCCGGTGCGGCAGCCACAGTTCCATGCTCCCCTGTTGATGACACCAGCAGCGGGTCGTGGTTTGTGCCTCATATTTACCGGACTTGATATCGACAAATCCGATCTCGGCAGTTTCGCCCCTTACCGGAACGCGGTCGCATTGCCCGACTTTCAAAGTCAGATGCCGGGTGATGGTGTGATCCCACGGATTGCGGTCGTAATACCCGAAAAAATAATGTCCGTCATCCGGAGTTATTTTCCGCCATTCATTTGTCGAATTAACTGTTTTCAAAATCAAATCTCCATTAACTGAGAACGTTCTCTATTATTTAATATAATCGAAGAAATGATTTTTTCCACAGCCGAAAGAAAGATCTCCTTGAATTATCAAAAAAAAGCATTATATTTTCAATATCTACTGTCAATGACAAACACAAGTGTCATTGACAGTAGCGATTTTTATTCAGGACTGATATCATGACCTGTCCGCCACGCTGTCCCGCTCAATCAGCCGGTAGGGATAGATGATTTCATGCTCAACCACCCGGTTGCCGATTTTCGCCTCCACTACGTCAACCACGGCGGTAGCCAGCGCTTCATACTCCTGGGTGATCGCCGTCTGCGACGGAATGCAATAACGGGAAATCATACTGCGCTCCGAAACCACCAGCGAAATATCATCCGGTATTTTCTTGCCGTAGAGAAACAGAGCATATGCCGTCATGATGCCGCCATTGCCGCCGGGGCTGAAAACAGCGTCGACGCCGGCCTTGATCAGCTTCCCCGTATCCTCGAGGTAATTATCCGCTTCAACCAGCCTCACCAATCCGGGATCCGGTACGATTTGTTTCAATATCTGCGAGCGCAATTCCGGATTGCCCATACTGTTCCGGGCAATCAAACAGCCGATCCGGCGATGTCCCTTGTTCATGAGATATTCCACCGCCAGCGTCATCCCCTGCTGTTCATCGGAACGCACACTGTGGACTCCTTCGTAGCGTTTCGGCAAGTGGCGGTCGAAAACAATCAGCGGCGCATCGAATTGCCGGTTCCACTCCTCCGGCCCGATGACATCCGAACCGATCAGGACCGTCGCGCAGAATTGGAGATGCTTCAACTGATTCAAATTGTCCGCCGGCAGAATCTCGATGCGGAAATTACGCTCCGCCAACTCCCGAGCCAACGCGTTCATCACCATTTCCACATAATTCTGGGCGGGATACTGACTGCGGGACGGGGTCAGCAAGATGACATTGCGCTTCCGCATGGAAAGCCGCGGATAATAATCGTATTTACGGGCCGCGAGCATCACCCGCTTGCGGATTTCCTCCTTGACATTCGGATGATTGCCGAATACCCGCGACACCGTAGCCGTCGAAACTCCGGCCTCCGCCGCTATCTGCCTGATTGTGATCATATGATACCTTTTCTTGATTCATTTTCAATATAGTAGTTACTTTCGTGAAAACAAATAGAAATTGCAAGATATTTTACATTATTCCCCCTGCCGGAAGATTGACGAAACCGGCCCGGCTGATATAGTAAAAATATCAAAGTCAGGGAACAATGGTTTATGAAAAAAATCAAGATCGGGCAAATCGGTATCGGACACAATCACGGTTCGGAAAAAATGAATACTTTGCGGCGGCTCAGTCATCTTTATGAAGTCGTCGGAGTGGTGGAGGACGATCCGGCATGGCGCGAAAAACGCAGCGGTCTGAAAGCATATGAGAACCTGCCGTGGTTCACCGAAGAAGAGCTCTTTCAAATCCCCGGCCTGGAGGCGGTGGCGGTGGAAACCGAAGACCCCGAGCTGGTCCGAACCGCCCGCCGTTGCGCGGAACGAGGGTTGCATATTCATATGGACAAGCCCGGCGGCGAAACCCTGCCGCCATTCAAAGAACTGCTGGACGAGTATCAACGGAAAAATCTCGCCGTTCAGCTCGGCTACATGTACCGCAACAACCCGGCGGTTGAGTTCTGTTTCAAAGCCGCTCGCGCCGGCTGGCTCGGTGATATCTTTGAAGTTCACGCGGTCATGAGCCGTTATGACGGCGACGAATACCGCAACTGGCTGAAAAAATTTCCAGGCGGAGTCATGTATATTTTCGGCGGCCATCTGATCGACTTGGTGATTTCGCTGCTCGGTCGCCCGGACAAAGTAACGGCATTTCAACGCTCCACCCGCAACGACGGTTTATTCGACAACGGCTTGGCGGTGATGGAGTACCCGCGGGCGACCGCCACTATCCGCACCACCGTCACCGAAGTCGACGGCATGAAACACCGCCGCCTGATCGTCTGCGGCACTCGCGGTTCCGTCGAAGTCTGCCCGCTGGAATACACGGGCGGCAATTACGCCGTAGCGCCTTTACAGGTCCGCCTGACCCTGCTGGAAGGCAATGACGAATATCCGGCCGGAACCCACGAAGTGGCTGTCCCCCTGATGAGCGAGGGGCGTTACGGACTGCAATTGATCGAGCTCGCCCGGATCATCCGCGGCGAAATAGCCAATCCATATCCGCCGGAGCATGAATTCCTGGTCCAGGAAGCGTTGCTGGCGGCAGCGGGGTATGTCAAATGAATAAAATCGCCCTCGTCACCGGTGCCGGCAACGGCATCGGGCAAGGAATCGCGCGGCGCCTGGCTCGCGACGGCGCAACCGTCGCCATCAATGACTTGAACGCGGAAGCCGCCCAGGCAACGGCGGATGAAATCATCAAGGATGGCGGACGGGCTTTTGCCGCCGTCGCGGACATCAGCAAACTCGATCAGGTCGAAGCGCTGGTCGCCAAAATTCACGCTGAATATGGCAGGATCGATATTCTGGTCAATTGTGCCGGAGGCAACCTCGGAGATTCCGGAATCCTCGGAGACCCGGCCAAATGGGAAAGAGTTCTGGACGTCAATCTGAAGGGCACCTTATACTGTTGCCACGTGGTACTACCACTGATGCAGAAACAGCAATACGGCAAAATCCTCAATTTCGGCTCGGTGATGGGAGTAGCCGGCTCGGTCGGCGGCGAAATTTATGCCGCCACGAAGGGGGCCATCGACTCTTTGACCAAATCGCTGGCAATGCGTTTCGGGCCGGATGGGATCAATGTCAACTGTATTTCCCCCGGGGCCATCGTCACCAACACCAAACCCCATATCGCCGATTTCAGTTCCGGCACCTGGCTTGGCCGAACCGGAACTGTGGAAGAAGTTGCCGCGCTCGCGGCATTTCTCTGCTCGAACGAGGCGGATTTCATCACCGGCGTAAACTACCTGATCGACGGCGGCAGAGTGCTGGGGGTTAAAAAAACATGAGCAAAATCTGGAAGATCGGCATTGTCCACGACACTGGCGTCAAGGGCAAAGGCGGCCACGGCTTGCACCTGGCGTTTCACAATCTGCCCGGTGTGGAAATAACCGCGCTGGCGGACTCCAATCCGGCCGGATGGCCGGCAGTCAACGCACAGCGTAATTATACGACTTATCAGGAGATGCTGGAAAAAGAAAAGCTCGATATTCTGGTGCTATGGTCGCGGCTCCCGGGAGATCATTTCGAGCCGATAAAAATGGCGGTGGCAAAAGGCATTCATGTGATCTGCGAAAAACCGCTCACCGCCAGTCTGCGCGAAGCGGATGAGCTGATCCGCCTGGGCCGCGTCAAAATTGCGGTAGCCCACCTCGGCCGTCACGCGGCGGTATTCCGCACCATGAAAAAGATGATCGAAGACGGCGCCATCGGCCGCCCCCTGACCTTCTACGGGCGCGGCAAGGAAGACGAGCGCGGCGGCGGCGAAGATATGATGGTTCTGGGGACCCATATCCTGGACCTCGGATGTTATTTTCTCGGCCTCCCTGAATCAGTATTCGCCAACGTCATGACCGAGGGCCGCCCGACACGCCCCGAAGACCGGATAAACCCATCCGAACCGGTAGGGCCGGTTGCCGGTGACGACATCATGGCGTATTTCAAATTCCCCGGCGGTGTCAACGGTATTTTCGAGAGCCGGAAGGGCTTGTCGGCACGCGGCGTCCGAATGGGCGTAACCGTAGTCGGAACCACCGGGACTCTGAGCGTCCGCTACGACCAGGAGCGCAAATTGCGCTTGAGCCGCTCGCCGTTTCCGCCCGAAGACGAAGCGGCATTCGAGGAGATTGAGCTTTGCGAGGAGCGGACGATTCCCGAAGCCGGAGATATTATATTTGAGAATACCTCAGGCACTGCACGGTATTTCGGAATCAACAACCGGTTTGCCGCCTGGGACCTGATGCAGGCAATTGAGGAGAACCGCCGCCCGGCCGCCGATATTTATGACGCCCGGACCGTGCTTGAAATGATTTATGGAGTCTATGAGTCGCATTTCAGTGGCCGGGCCGTAACATTTCCGTTAATCAACCGCAATCATCCCCTGGGAGAATGAAATTATGTATGTGATCAAAGTCGCTGATGACCGGGCCTTAAACTGGGTTGAAGTTCCGGACCCGATCATGACCGAAAATGAAATTATGGTGGAAATCCACGCCACGGCGCTGAACCGTGCGGATCTTTTGCAGAGACAGGGCAAATATCCTCCCCCGCCCGGCTGCCCCGAATGGATGGGCCTGGAAATCGCCGGAGTGATCACGGAAATCGGAGCAAACGTGCAAGGTCATTGGCAAATCGGCGACCGGGTCTGCGCTCTGCTCGGCGGTGGCGGTTATGCGGAAAAAGTCGCGGTAGCCCCCGATATGCTGTTGCCGGTACCCAAAGGCTTGAGCATGGCCGAAGCCGCCGCCCTCCCCGAGGCCTTTGCCACTTCGTACCTGAATTTATGCCTTGAGGGTGGTCTGAAAGCGGGCGATACGGTTCTGATTCATGCCGGGGCCAGCGGCCTGGGCATGGCCGCGATACAAACCGCCAAGGTCTTCGGAGCCCAAGTCATCACCACCGTCAGTTCGCCGGAAAAAGCGGCGGCGGTCACCCGTCTCGGCGCGGATATCGTGGTCAACCGCCAGACCGACGATCTCGGCCAGATTCTCGACGTCCACCCGGTCGATATCGCGATGGACTGTGTCGGCGGAACCGGCCTGGGCAAGAATCTGGAAAAACTCGCTGTCGGCGGGCGCTGGATCCTGATCGCTACCCTCGGCGGCGAATTTGCCGAAATCAGCCTGCGGCCATTATTGAAACGCGGGCTGAAATTAATCGGCAGCACTCTCCGCAGCCGTCCCCCCGCCATGAAAGCCCACATCATGGCGGAGTTGGGCAAACATCTCTGGCCGGAAATCGAAAAAGGTTCCGTCAAGCCGGTGATTTACCGGATCTTACCCATACAACAGGCGGAAGCCGCCCATTCCATCCTCGAATGCAACGAAAATATCGGAAAAGTAATCCTGGAGATAAAACATGAAACTGATCGATAAAAATGCCGTGATTGTCGGCGGCGCCGGTGCCATCGGCAAAGAAATCGCACTGAAACTGGCTGCCGAGGGCACCCGGACCATCATCCTCGACGTAAACCCGGAAACCGCGGAATATGCGCTGGATATCACCGACCACCGCGAAGTCGAACGGACCATGAATGACATCGCCGCGCGCTTCGGTCACATCGATATTCTGGTCAATTCGGCCGGCGGCAGCGCCCGCGGGAAAAATGCCCCGTTTGCCTCCCAATCCATTGAAGTCATCGACTGGATTCTCGGCGTCAACCTTCACGGTCCGCTGTACTGTATCCACGCGGCGGCGCCATACATGATCAAACAAAATTACGGCAAGATCATCAACATCGCCTCGATTGTCGGAATGCAAGGCAAAGCCTCCCTGACCGATTATTCCGCCGCTAAGGGCGGCATCATTGCCGCCACCAAGTCGCTGGCGCTGGAACTGGGCAAATACAACATCAACGTCAATTGCGTTTCGCCCGGCATCGTCGTCCGGCCCGGCGAACATGGCGACGACCAGGCCCTGGCCCGGCGGACCACCTGTTTGAACCGCATCTGCACCCAAGCGGATATCGCAAATGCGGTTCTATTCCTGGCCTTGCCGGAATCCGATTTCATTACCGGCCAGAATTACGTCGTCGACGGCGGCCGCTCGCTCGGGCTTAAGGGCGATTAATTATCGCGGCATTTCTGCAGTAATACTTCCAGTACTTCCGGCGGATATTTGTATTTTTGATGCAGCATATTGATCACGTCGACCGGACTGCGGTAGTTTTCAAGCGGCAGTTCTTCCACGTGTCCGTCCAGGCACCGAACACTGAACGTGCCGGCATGGTTGCCGGGTTTGTCAAAAGCGATCGGCATTGTGGAAGGCGTCCGGACTTGAGTCATACTGCAGTCAAGGCCCAGATAATAATATCCGTACTGTTCCTGAGGGTTGTGCGGGCATCTGTATACGGAGAGATCGGTAAGATATTCTTTCGCTTTCAGTACTTCAAATCCTTTTTCATTCTTTCCGGGCGGCAGCATATCTTTATTATCCATAGCATACTGCATCAAGGCGAGCCCGATTTGCTTTAAGTTGGTACTACAGCGCCGGTCGCGAGGAGCCGGGGCCGCGGCGACTCCCTGTGCTTTCATGCGCGCTTTTTGCAATACCGGCAACAGGGCGCCCGCGGAAATCCCCAACGGGATAAAACTGCCGAACTGCGGCAGTTCGATATTGGTGCGCGTATTGGCCTGATAACCCAACGGGCCGACGCTCGCCACACAATATATCCGGGGAAAGCCGATGAAGGTTTTGAACAGATTGAGCTGTTCCGCAGGTATTCTTTTTCCGAATCCCCGGACTGTCGCTTCGTCGATACTGATATACGAGTACATGATTCCCTGCTCCGGCACTTTCAAGCCGCCTTGGACGTTCAAGTTTATTTCCGGCATGGCGGCCGGGTCGGAAACAATCATGATTCGTTTATCGCCCACAGTTATTTGCGGGTTTAATCCCGACGCGCTATCCGGAGCTTCAATGGCATAGACATTATCGGAAACCTTGCTGACTTCGGGCTTGTCCGAGAATTGTTCGAGCAACCGCGCCAGCGTTCCTTCCGCATCGGGCAGGCTCCAAATAATCCGGTATACCGGATTTTCAGCCGTTCCTGACGAGGTTAGCAGGAAAAAGAATTCGCCACGAAGGGTTTTCAGTATTTCGGGCAACTTCACTCCGGTTTTTTGCTCCAGCGTTGCGGTCATTACCGCCGGCAACTGTTGGAAACTCGGATCTTTGGCAAATTCACCGACCAGATAATCCCAGGCGGAATCCAGCGTGAGATGCCCGCCGAACGCAATCAGGGTATTGGGAGGAATCGCCGTCAACTTCCGGAACGGCTGATTGGTCCGGGAATAAAACTCGTAGCCGAGCCCCTGTGGATTGTTTCCGGTATAGGCAAAACTTTTATACAAATAGGGGAATTCTTTATCGGCTTCGTTGTAGACGCAGCTGATGGCATGCGCCTGAACCGCGTCGACATTCAAGAGCTTGAAGAAAAACCCTATTCCCATCTGAACCATCGGAATGAATGGTGCATTAGCCGGTTTCTGATTACCGGCCACCTGCAATATTGAACTGAGCTTTTCCAACAGTTTGGCGGAAGTGTTGACATGCCGGACATATTCGAGCGACAGCCCGGCGGTATCCACCTGTTTGATTGTATCCCGGTAAATTTCTTCGTTCGTTTGAGCACGCACGCTCACGGACAGCATTACACCAAGCAGCAATAATCCGATGTTGAATTTTCTCATAATCGTCTCCTTCTTACAAGTGAAATATAACATTCGGATTATTGAATTGCAAATACTACTTTTCGGCAAAGAGTTTCTTCACGGTATCGGCGGCGAACTTGCGGCGACGGTATTGATCGAATACTCCGGCCAGATTCTGGGCGAACGGCTTAGCGCGAATGTTGGCGCCCTTGCGCAGATAACTTTTCGCATCGGTGAACTGCCAGATCGTCAATCCGCAGATATCATCGGAACTGAAAATATCTTTGATGACGGCTTCCAGGTATTCCGCCTGAAATTCTTCCGTCCACTGAGCTTTAGCCAGGTCGCGCTGTCCATAGATCGCACAGCACCCCATTTCACTGACCATGATCGGCTTGTCCGCCGAAACACGGTCCCGGAAATACTTGATGATTTGTTCCCGGTCCGGCTTGATCAGCTCCGGCGGTTCCAATTCATAGTTATTGGAAATCCAGCCCGGATAGGTATTGTAGGCTATGATATCGACCAATTCATGGCAGATATCGTCCTGAGTATGGTTACAGGCAAAAGTTACCACTCGGCTGTTATCCTCATCTTTGATCGCCCGAACCAGGCGCTTGCATAACTCATAGCCCTCTTCGGACTCCGAGTGAAATTCATTCAGAAATCCCCAGATGATGACCGATGGATGGTTGATGCTGTTTCGCACCATCAGCCGGGTTTGCCGCTCCTGCAGATCCATAAATCCAGCGTCGGCCAGAGATTCCGGCCGATTTCCCCAGCCCAAACTCTCTTCCCAGACCATGATCCCCAACCGGTCGCAGAGCTGGAGAAAACGCTGATCCTGCGGATAATGCGCTCCCCGCACAAAATTGCAGTTCAAATCTTTGAGGTTCTGCAAATCCTCAATCATCACCTGCAAGGGGGTTGCCGGGCCGAACTGCGGGTGCGACTCATGACGGTTGAACCCTTTCAGATAGACTGGCTTTCCGTTCAGCATCAAACTCTTATTGCCGGTCTTGATTTCGCGGATGCCGAACATTTCAACAATCCGGTCTTCACCGGCTTTGATCTCGATCGTATGCAAGGCCGGGCTCTCCGGACTCCAGATTTTAAAATCAGACACCGTCAGCTCGATTTCCTCGGCCATTTTCACCGACTGAAACTCGCCACTGCCATCAAACCGGTACTGAATCGTTTCCGGTTGCATTCCCCGGAAAAGACAGCGCACCCCCACCTTGCCGGTACGGTAATCCAAAGTGCGAACCTGAACCCGGTCGATAGAACCCGTTTCCGGCACCACCTGCAGCTCCACGCCGCGATAAAATCCCCCGAATGCATAAAAGTCATAAAACGGCTGAAATAATTCATTTTTATCAGGATAGAACCGGTTGTCGAGCGCGGCGGCGAGCACGTGGGGTCCGGCGGCCAATTTTCCGGTTTCAAATTCGATTCCGCTGTACGGAAGTTCAGTAAAACCGGCCTCCCGGCCATCGATCCAGAAACGCCCCCGCAAACCCAGCCCGCCGAGCTTCAGCAACGCATTTCCGCAATCCGCGTCAAGCGTAAAACCGGTCCGGTAAAGCGCTACGCCCCGGCGGCAGTAATACGCCGGACTGCTGTCAAACGCCCCCGGCACACTCATCAGGTCATTGAACTCGAAACCTGCCGGATCAAGCTTCACCAACTCGGCATCGCCGATAAAGTTAAAGTCCCATTCACCGTTCAAATTCAAAATTTTGCGTTCAGGAAAAAGAGGATAGATATTCATTTCATTGCTCCGTTTTTTTAGAATTGATAATTGATAATTGATAATTGATAATTAGGGAAAAACCTCGCCCTGTTCACTTCGCATGATTTACCGGGTTACCCGACGGCAACAAGATATTCGACCCAAGGCGAATGGCGCTCCGCGGAGAGCGCGCCCCACCTTCAGAGTTCAAGCTATGATATAGTTGCAATCCTCTCCTTAATTATCAATTTTCAATTTTCAATTTTCAATTAAAAGATTGTACCGACCCGCGCTTTTCCAAATGGACGCCGGTCAAGGTTGATACCGTATCTCTGCCGTTGACAAGCGGACGCTTCCTGATGTAATATTCCGCCCAAGCGAGCACATGCTCCGGGGAATCACAGATATAGTCCAGGTTATCCTCCTCTACTCCGTTGATCTGAACCGGCCCGTCATAGCCGAGAATACTCAAATCCTCCGGAATCTTCAAGCCGCGCATAATCGCCGCGCTGTAAAGCTGATACGCATACCAGCTGCAGGTGGAAAAAACCGCCTCCGGCAGTTTCTTCCGTTCAAAAAATTTCAACAACAGGTCCGTAGGTTTTTCGCAGATGAATTTTTCAACACTCACCCCTTGCATATTCAATTCCGCCTCCATCAGAAAGCTCCGGCAACGGAGAAACTGTCCCGGCACCGAACCGCTCGAATACACCGCCAGCTTGCGGTGCCCGGCCCGGTAAAGATATTCCGCCGCCAACTTCCCGCCCGCGACATTGTCCGGCCCGACGACGATGTCGCCACCGCTATACCCGAACACATTAATCCGCAAGATATCCGGATTGGCCTCCCGGACCAAGCTCAATATTTCCAGAGTCGGAGCTGAAAAAAATACCACCGTCCGGGCGGAATCCGCCATTTTCAAAAATCCTTTCAGATCCTGATGATGATTGCTTACGGAAATATCCATCTCTTCTGTCGGCAACCGCTGCAAAAGCGCCATGGCCTGATACTCAAGATACGAACTGCCGCCGACGTCGAAAATTATTTTTTCCCGGCAACCGGCGTCATGAAAAAAATAACCGTGCCGGTTAAGCGCTTCGATCACTTTCCGCCGGGTGGCGTCTTTGACCGAAGCATCATGGTTCATGACCCGGTAAACGGTTTTGACATTTACTCCGAGTTCTTCCGCGATCGATTTGTAAGTCGTTCTTTTCATGACAAATATTGTATCATTCTGAAACGATTTGTCAATATGCGGCATTCAAATAATCGGACACAAAATTGTCCGATTCATGACAATTATTCAATTTTCCAGGTCTCACGCAAAAAGATCGAAGCACCGGGCGCGATCATTCGGGTAGGAGTATGCGCTTCCAGCTCAGTAAACCCCGGGAACCAGTAAACGTGCACCACCTGATAAGGGGTCAAATGGAGTAAATCTTCCGCGGACAAATGGTATTTGATGTTGAATACCTTGCCGTCATACATTTTCGCCCAATACTCCGCATTTTGAGCCGGACACAGAAGCTCCTCGCCGTTCTTCGGCATGGTTTTCATGTCGAATACGATTTCAGGGATTTTTGCGCCGGGCGGCAAGGCAACCCGCTCGATCTTTTCCGTGGGAACACGGGTGATACTCCATACACCCATCGGCTGCGCAAAAGTCGCCGCATTATGCTGAATACTGGTTACTTCCAAGGTTTCCGGCAAAAGCCGGACCCGGTATTCATAGCGCACAAAGAAGTTCTCACTGAGCACCGAACGCATCGCGACCTCCCCCTCTCCGCCGAATTCAATCGTATACCGCCCGTGCTTGAATACTACATCCGAGGGCTTGAAATAATTGGCCGGCTGCATCCGCATGAAATGCCCTCCTCCTGAATCGCCGGATTTGCCGCGCACCATGCGTAACTCATACAAGTCATCTGGTTGAACATACAACATATTCTCACCCTCCGGCGCGGAATAATGAATGACTCTGCCGCCAAACTCCGGCAGCAAAATCACTTCCTGCGTAGCATTGCTGAGCTTATACGCATTATCGAACTGGTGAAATTTTATCTTTTCGACTTTGATATCTTTCCACTGCGGAGGCGTGGGATATTCCGGGGCAAACTCCAAAGCCTGAATCCGCCGTTCCCGGCTCTGCTGCAACTCTTCTTTGAGCTTTTCCGGATCATCAGCTTTCAACATCGGGTCGCCCAAGGCTATCCGCTGACGCTTAAATCCTTTATCCCAAATCCCGCGCAACTCGAGCAAGGTCTTGCCGGTCAAATCGACCTTGATGGGTACCGGCGGCTCACCGAGTTTGACAAGCTGCCGGTAAACGAGCTCGCGGTCCGTATATATTTCAATCCATAGCGATGACGCCTGATTCTTATCATCTTTCGGATGGTCCTCGTCCTCCATTCCTCCCATGGCGGTAAATTCCGTCGCCGCCCGGTTGATATTGTAGATCATGGAAAAAGCGGTATGCCCGGCGATGCCGCGCTTGAATTCCACCCCACCGATTCGGATCGGATTCCCGGCCAGATTGCAATTGAACTGCGGCAACTGAAACCCTTCATGAGTCCAGAAATAAGCCGCCGAAGTGCAAGGCAGCGTCTCCAACTGAACCTCCCCGCCCATCAAAGCCCCGGCCAGCATCAGCAACAATATAAAATACCTCATTCACGTGCCCTTTTTATATCAATATACATGCAAATTGAAATAAGATACTATTCGCTCACAGAATAAATATCGAAAAATCAATCAAATATATTTACAATTCCAGCTTTTCCCTACTAAAGAAAATTTGAGTTTCCGGAGTTGAAAAATCGGGTTCGGACTGGCATATTACCATTCTGATTTAAAGATAAAGGCTATGGTGTACCCTGATAATAAAACTGCCGAAAGTATTCTTGCCGAACTCGACCGCGGCGAGTTGGGACTGTTGTTGTCCAACCGCAACCGTCACCTCGGCAGTATGTTCGTGTCCGAATCCGCCCTCGACTATCTGCGGATTCTCTACCGGCTGCTGCGTTTTCGCCGCGATCACGAGCTCGAAGTCCTGAACGATGTCCTGTATGACGCGTTAAACTCGGAAAACGAGTTTCCGCAGGAGCGTTTCAACCAGGAAATCAAGCAGCTCGAAGATTGGGGACTTATCGAAAAACGTCTGGAAAAAACCCGGCTCCGTTCTTACAAGGATGTCCGCCGCGACCGTTTCCGCTATCGTTTGACCGAGGAGACTATTTCGTTTCTGCATTACCTCGAGGAGCGGTTGCAAAACGACCTGCTGCCCCACGATGATGACTCTATTAACTTGTTGGAATTTATCCTCAGTTCACTGAAACAGGTCAACCGCGACCTGAAAAGCGAGGACGACGGCAGTTGTGTTTTCGCCATGTTCGACGTACAGGAAAAAACCGCGCGGCTGAGCCAGAACCTGAGCCGGATCACCGCCATGCTGGGCGATTTCCTGTTGCGGACTTATTCGGCGGAGGACGCCCGCCAGATCGTGGCGGAACTCGGGGTTTATTTTTCCGCTTATCTCAAGACTTTGGAAACGTTGCGTTTGAAAATTCTGGCCGAGTTGAACAAGCTCGACCGGACCGCGCTGGAATACAGCTTCGGCGAATATTGCAACAAGCAGCGGAAACTGCCGCGAATTATGCGCTCGGCCATGCCCCGCGACGGCGTTTCGGAGCAGATCGACAAGTTGCTCGATTATTACCAGCGCAATGGCCGGGTCGACCGGCTCTGCGGCGCGGTCAACGACAACGCCATGCGGGTCCTCGGCAAGCTCACCGCGTTCATCAAAGAACTGGAACGGCGGAGCAACCGCCTGGAATTTCTCAATTTGCGGATCGACGAGCTGAGCCGCCTCGACGAAAATTGTGACGCGTCACCGTGGCTCTGGGATCTGCTGCGCAGTCCCGCCGCCCCGCTCGACCCCACTGATTCCGACGAATACCAGAAAGCGGAACCGCCCGCCCCGCGTTCGTCCACCGCCGCCAAACGGATTCCGCCGCGCAGTTTCCGCCGGGTCAAGCCGTTGGCGGAGGAACATGTCGAAACCCATGAGGAAATGCGGATGCGTCTGCTGGGCGAATTCATCCGCAAACATTATCCGGCGGGCGGCAAGCTCGACGCCGCCGAACTACCGGACATCGAGGCTTTCAAACAGATCATATTTCTGCTGAAACGCGGTCTGCTCGGCCGCGGCGAAGCCCTGAAAGTTACCGGATACCGCCTCGAAATATCGCCAGAAAATCAAATGATTATAACCGGTCCCCCCGGAACTCTCGATGGGCCGGAAACGCTGATCAGGGAGAAAACCGCGCATGGATAAAGAATATCTCGAATTGCTCACGCGCAACCGCGACGAAGTGGTGCGCATCAATAACGTCCTCACCGAAGCCGCCTGGTTTTACAAGAGCGACGATCCGGAATTATACTATACGCTGCAGCACAACGAACAGGCTTTCGCCGAGTTTTTCCGGCGGAATTTCAACTGGGAGCTCCGGGTGGACGGCAAGTGCGCACGGTTGGTCAAGGACCGCGTTTACAACCCGGAACTCGGGGCCAATACGGTGCAGTTCAAGCTGCGCGGACGCGACGAATACATCGCATTTCTGCTGATGATCGAATTTTACGAAAAACTGCTTTCGGAGCAGTCGCTTTCCGCGGGGGACCGCGAGAACCCGACTTTCACGTTCGGCGAATACCTCGAACATGTCGCCATGCGGATGCAGGCATTATTTCCCGAGCGCAACGACCTTGACGCCGAAAGCATCAAGAAAAAGACCCTCCGAACGCTGATGGACAAACTGATCGACTACCGGTTCATCAAGGAACTGCCGCGCGACACCGGCGAGGTCATCCGGCTGGAAAATACCATTTACGAAGCACTTCCGGCCTGTTACCAGTATAATCCGGCGGCGCTGGAGAAGAATATTGCGGAGGTGCGCGATGCCGAAGATTGACAAAGATATTTATTCGATTCACGCGGTTCGCCTGGTGAATTTTCATAATATCGACTGCGCCACCATCCCGGTTTACAACGGCGGCCACCTGTTCCTGTTGGGCGACAACGGCTCCGGTAAGACCACCATCCTCGACGCCATTCATTACGTGCTGGCGGCAGGGGAACTGGAGTTGAACTCGGCGGCGCGCTTCGGCGGCAACAAGCAGAACGGGCGCCGCATTCACGGCGTGGTGACCGCCTACAACGTCGACTACAAGGACGGCGAGCGTTTCCCGGACGGCCGGGTGACTTACGCGGCGCTGGAGCTGCGCAATGATAACGGCAACGTGGTTTCCGTCGGCATCGGGCTCTCCATCGCCAACGCCGGGGCAGCGCTCCAACAGTGGGGTTTCGCCTTGGACTCCGGAGTAGCCGAACTGCCACTGCTGACCACCGACAAGGAAGGCAACGAATATCCGCCCGACCGCGAGGAATTCAAGAAATTGATGCAGAAATGCGGAGGCCGCTATTACACCAGCATGAACACTTACGCCAAGGCGGTG
Organism: Victivallaceae bacterium; assembly: GCA_031548025.1. Lineage (GTDB taxonomy): Bacteria > Verrucomicrobiota > Lentisphaeria > Victivallales > Victivallaceae > UBA5239. The sequence goes on from JAVBRM010000086.1 coordinate 32,684, forward strand.
ACCTCGCGTTTTTTCCCGACCGATTCCCAGTATCAGGAATACCGCAGTTTCCTCAATATGTGCAAGGCTTACCGGGAAATTTCCAGCAAAGCGGGCAACTACCATGAACTTTTCAAATCGCTGCTGCCCGAGCCGGAAGCGGAAACCATCCGTGGACTCCGCCTCAGTATGCGCGCGCTCCGCGATTCTCATTCGGCGCTCTCCGCGCTGGATAAAAAATGCCAGTATCTGCATGAAATCCACATCCAGCAGCAGGGCATCGTCCAGGCGATGGTGGCAATCAATGATTTCGAAGCCGGCGAACTGTTGCTTCAGCAGAAGGAGCAGCAGTTGGAGCTGGACAAAACCGGACGGAAAATCGCCGAGGCCGAAGCGAAGCTCAGTGCATTGGCCGCCGACACGGCCCGTACCACCGAAACGGCGGACGCCATCGAAAAGACCATCAGCGACCTGAAAGAACGCGATACCGCCAGTCTCGTCGAAACCGAAAAGAACCGCAGCAAGGAGCATGAGCGTCAGAGCGCCAAAGCCACCGAACTGGAAAATATCGCCGCTAAATTGCAGAACCTGACCGGTCAGGCGAGTGAACGCCGCGCCGGAATTTTCGAGACCTTCCAACAAAACAGTTCGGCTTTTTCCGGCAAGCTGGCGGAGAATCTGGCGCAATGGCGGGACCTGCCGCTCCGCGAAACCATGGACGAATTCAACTCCGCCATGGATGCGGACAAACCGTATACCATGCTCCCGGAAGCCCGGATCGGCAAACTTCTCCGCGCCGTGGCCGGTCATGAAGAACGTCTGAAAGCGAATTTCGAGGAATGCCGCGCTCGCGCGGAAGCTGCCGCTGCTTTGAAACAGGAGCGCGAAAGCGAGCTCAACGAACTGTTGGCCGCCGAGGAGGCCTGCCCCGAAAGTATCGCCGGTTATCGCGAATTGCTGACGGAGCTGGAATCCCGGATTTTCGAGGCGTCGCCGCTTTATTTGAAACTGCACTGGCGCCCCGAAGTCACCCCGGAAATCCGGGGAGTCCTGGAAGAATTGATCGGTGAGGATACCCTCGGCACAATTGTCGCTCCCCACGACTGTTATGACGACATCAAAGAATTGCTGTTATCCGACTACCCCGGCGCCCGTTGCGCCCTGAAATTCAACGACAAACTGCCGCAACCGTCGCCGGAAATCCGGGTTTTCCTGTCGCAATTTTTCGACGCGGAAAAAGACTCGGCATTCATGAACGTACTCGCCCGGGAAATGGACGGCATCGACACGCCGAAGCTCACACCGGACGCGGTGGAGTGGCGCGGAATTTTTCGCGTCATGACCGGACGCGCCCCCGTGCTGATCGGCGAGGACGAGCGCCGCCAGGAACAGGCCCGCCGCATCGAAGAAGCCCGCGAATTGTTGAAAGAAGCGGAAAAGAGCAGCAAAAACGCCGCCGCCGTGGTGGTCGAAACCGAAAAGCGGCAGAAAACATTGCACCGTTTCCATGAGCGGTTGACCGATTTGTGCGCCCAGATGCAGCAGAACAGCCGCGACCTGAACGCCCTGGACAAAGAGCTCGGCGACTACGCCGAAAAGATCGAGAAAAACCGGGTCGAACTCGAAGACGTCCGGAACTCCATCACTGAACTGGTAGAGCACCTGACCCGCCTCCGCCGCCAGATCAAAGAACAGAATCTCGAAGCCCTCGAAAAAGATATCGCCGAACAGGTCCAGCGCCTGAAAACCGCCCGGGAAGAATTCACCCGGTTCAATACCGAGCTGATCAAAACCCAGGCCCTGCAGGAACAGCGCATAGCCAACCGTGACGAAATCCGGCAAAGACTGGACGGAACCATTCAGGCGCTCAACCGCCGTCTGGAACACAATCCGCATATCAAAAATGCCGAGACGCTGAACCGGATGTTGACAGACCACGAGATTTACACCCTGATTCAATGCCAGACGAAAATCGCCGAAAAACGCGAACAGATCGCCGCCGCCCGCGCCTGTATCCGCACCCGGATCAACGAGCCGGAAGGCATCGATTACGGATTTTCCTACGACGAGGAGCAAAACGAACTTTACAGCCGCGATCACCGCACGCTGTCGAGTTTGTTGAAAACCCTGCAGGAAAGTTTGTCCGAGCAGAAAGAGATTCTCAATCAGGAAACCCGCCGCAAATTCGAAGATATTCTGTTGGTGCAATTCCGCGAATCGCTGCGGCGGCGCATTTACGCGCTGGAAGGGATGTGCAACCAGATCAACGCGCTGCTGAAAGGCCATATTTTCGGCAACAACACCTACAGTTTGAAGGTGACGCCTCAGGGCGAATACGCGCCGCTGGTCAAACTGCTGCGCGGTTTTTCCGACCAGGAAATCGGTCATTCCGACGAGCTGAAAGAGATCTTCAACAACAACATGGAGTCGATTCTCCAGACCCCGTCGAACCAGATTCCGCCCATTCTCGACTATCGCAATTACTACCGTTATGAAATGGTCCTGCACAACGATTCGCGCGGCACCAAAGTCATGGATACCCGCGCCAAAGGCGTCGGCTCCGGCGGCGAACAGGCGGTGCCGAATTACCTGCTGGTGATGATGATCGCGCACCTGCTTTTCGACAAAATCGAGGGAACGTCGTCGCGGATCAAAATCAACAGTATTCTTTTTGACGAGGCGTTTTACGGCATCGACGTGGCGCGCCGCGATCAGTTGCTCGGGTTCGCCGAAGAACTGGGTCTGCAGCTCGGAATCGCCTCACCGGACCAGGACGGGGTTAAGCTTGAGCTCTCGAATTCCACCAACATCTTTGTCCGCAAAGACCGTGAATTCCAGGTCCATCTTTTCCCGTACAACTGGAAGCGCAACAAGGAACTGTTCGATCAGGAAGAGACACTCGGCGTCGAATTGGCCTGATCCCGGATTACATTGTGGAATTCGGCGACGATGGAGCAACTCACGCGCTTGCGATAATCGCGGGGAGTTTCGCCGGTCAACCGTTTGAATTCAGCGGCAAAGTACAACTGGTTGGAATAACCGGCCCTCGCCGCGACTTCTTTGATGGGGTAATCCGTGTTTTGAAGCAAGTTTTGGGCCACCTGGAGCCGCCTGGCGATGATATAATCGCCGACGGATATTTTCAAGTGTTCCATGAATAGCCGGTACAGCGAGGTACGGCCGATGGCGAACGTATGGCAAAGGTCGATCAGCGAAAGCGGCCGGTGCAAATTGCGGTTGATATAACTCATGATATCCGGCAGCGGCTCCGGGTAAGTCAGATGGTGCATGGTCCCGAGTTCCAACAGGATCTGATAAGCCAACACCGACCCCTGCAGCAGATAATCGTTGTCACGCCGGGACAGAATCGAATTGGCCCGGTCGAAAAGCCGGATGAACTTATCCGGTTCCCGCAAAGTCAGGCAACTGTGCCGCACCAATCCGGTCTGTTCCAAAATCGGATACAGCATCCGGCCATCCAGGCTGACGGTCTGCTTGGCGGCATAATCCGAATTGACGCTGATCTCGGAGTCCCCCTCCCGGTGGACGATAAACATCATGTCCTGATATACCTCATGACTCCGGCCGTTCTGAACAAAAACAAATACCCCCTCCCGAACCAGCTCCAGAGCGAAAGTATTGGAACTTTTCCGCACCCGATAACACCCCCTCACCCATTCGTCGAAACCGGCGAAACGGAGAAACAGCGGCAGGTTCCGGGTGGACTCCTCATCAAACTCATGGGCAAAGTGATGCAACGGATATTGACCGACATTGATGGCTCCCAGGCGGGATACACCGTCGTCTTCCTTGATTTGGACATTGGGTTTGCGGGGCTGATTATCCATAATGACATTTTGGCTGATTTTCAATATTTTTGGAACGATTCCGAATATTTTACCAAACTGCCCCTATTGCCAAATTCAGCAGTCTACTATATAATTTAATCAAGAGCTGTCAAATTACAAGGAACAAAATAATGAAAAATATAATTCTACTGGAAAAACCAGTACCCTATAAAAATACCAACCGCAAACGCTTCACCCGCCAGCCGGAATTGCTTTCGATATGGGGAAAAGGTCAGTTGCTGGCGTTTTCCGGCATCGACGGGCAGACCGATTCCGTCTCCGCCCTGTGCCTGAGAACACGCGGCGAAATGGCCGCCATCGAAATAAAAATGCCGCATCAGGGCGGGGTGATCATGTTCGACATCAATCCCCCGGTGCATACTTATCTGGCCTCCGATCACTTTACCTTGCAACTGGCCGACGGCTCCGTCGTCCGCGGCGTGTTTGCCGACTGCCGCCACCTGCTGATCGAAGGCCCCGCCCACATCCTGGGAATGACCGATCAAGTTCAATTTGCCGGAAATGACCGGAAAATATTGATCGGAGTAACCGGCTTTTTTGATCAATCCATCCTGAACAGCGATTTCAATTGCATCTATCGCGAACGCGCCGATTTCCTCAGCCGCCTGGAATACCCCTATGGCATTTCCCGGGAAAGCCGGCAAACCCTGGCCAAAGCATACTCGATGGTCAAAAATCAGATCTATTCTCCGGAAGGGCTCATCAAGCATCGCTGGAGCACCCCCGACCGCTGGCCCCACCACTGGATGTGGCTCTGGGATTCGACATTTCACGCCCTCGGAATGCGCCACGTGGACCCGCAGTTGGCCAAGGATTGCATCTCCGCGGTCTTTGATTGCCAGCAGGCGGACGGTTTTATCCCGCACTGCATGAGGCCGGACGGCAGTTCCGACATCACCCAGCCGCCGATCCTGGGACTGGGCATCAGCGCGGTCATGGAGGTCGAAAGCGATATGAACTGGCTCGCGGCGCTCTATCCCAAGTTGTCGGCTTACCTGAAATGGGTCATGAAAAACCGCGACAATGACGGCGCCGGGCTGGTGGAATGGGATATCGAGGAACATGTTAACTGCCGCAGCGGCGAGAGCGGCATGGACAACTCATCCCGGTTCGATGCCGCGATCAAGCTCGACGCTCCGGATTTCAACGCGTACCTGGCGGCTGACTGCGAAATCGCCTCCGGTTTCGCCGAACAACTCGGGCTGAAAACCGAGGCCGCTTTCTGGAAGAAGGAGTGCAACCGGATCAACCGTCTGATCAACAAAAGACTTTGGAATGACGAACTCAAGTTCTATATGGACTACGACATTGAAACCGATAAACAGGGTAAAATCCTCAGTTCCGCCGGTTTCCTGCCGCTGCTCTCCGGGGCTCCCAGCCAAGCCCAGGCCCGGGAACTGGTCCGCCACCTCTCCAACCCGGAAACTTTCGGCACTCCGTTCGGCGTCCCCTCGATCAGCCGCAATTCGGCCGGTTACAGCAAAGATATGTGGCGCGGTCCGGTCTGGATCAACATCAACTATCTGATCATCCGCGGGTTGGAACGTTACGGATATGTAGAGGAAGCCGGGCAGTTGCGGGACCGGACACTCCGCGAAATCGAAAAATATTACCTGAAATACGGGACTTTCTTCGAGTACTACGACGACCGCCATGAAGCCGATCCACCGGAACTCCTGCGCAAAGCCCAAAGAGTGGAAGACGGCAAACCTTATCATCAGGTTTTATTCGATTACGGCTGGACGGCCACGCTTTATATCGACATGCTATTCAATAAAAAATCATTTTCCAAAAAATAAAAAAGAATTCAGGAGGCCAGAAATCATGAAACGAATTTTCACACTCATTGAACTCCTCGTGGTGATCGCGATCATCGCAATCCTGGCGGCGCTGTTGCTGCCGGCACTGAACAAAGCCCGGGAAAAAAGCCGGGTGGCGCGCTGTGTTTCCAACCTCAAGCAATTGAACATGATTTACACTACTTATGCGGATGAACAAATGGACTTTTATCCGCCGTTCTGCGACGAAAACCGTTCATACCCCAATTCCCTGGGCGATGTCTTCGGGTATACCAAATACGGAACCGGTATCAGGCTATCGACTTTCCGGACTGATTATCTGAAAGATAAGAACTCCCGCGATATTTTATGGTGTCCGACCGCCCTGGGCGGTGAGTTCAGCTACACAAGCGACTACAAATTGTATCCGGATAATGTCACTGGGGGGACTTGCAACACCGGTTATGCCTATTTTGCCGGACCTGAGTTTCTCAAAGCCACTCTGGTTTTCTCGGCTAACAAATACAATGGCAGACGTGGTCCGATCTCTACCAAAGTCATAAAAACCGCTTCTCAAACCACCATCCTGGCCGATGTAGCGCGTTATGTCGACGGCAACACCACCGGTTCGATGATAAAAGGCGGTAACTGGAACCACACTTCCGCTCCCAGGCTGGACGTCGCCTTCCCCGCTGACGCCAGGACCAACATGGCTTACGCCGACGGGCACGTCAGCAGCCATGTCGGTCAATCGGCACGGCAATACAACGTCGATATGAACGGCTCCAAACGCTGGTGCGCCGAACAAGTCAAAAATGCCGATGGTTCTTTCTACAGCGGCAATTGACCTCGGGCCCTCCAAATATATCGAGTCTGTACCCCGGATTTCGAATAGAATTTAATACCACATCATATATAGTATACTCCAAGGAACTAAAAGTTTATGAAAAGAGTTATCATGCTTGCTGCCCTGATCGCCGCGGTCTTTTGTCATGCGGATAAAGTAGCCTCGATCAAAATCGAGCGGAATAAACCGTCAAACCTGATTTCCTATGGTCAGCCGGTCTCGTTCAAGGCGCAGATCAAAGCGAACGCCGCGGGCCAGAGCAATATTTCAGTCAATGTCGTGAATCATTGGCAGCAAACTGTTTTCGAACAGGCATTGGATGTCGCGTTAAAAAACGGCGCCAATGATTTCAAGGTCGATTTGCCGGCGCTTCCTCCCGGATATTATGAACTGAATCTGTCCGGTCAACTGCCGGACGGCAAGAAAGCGGAAGGCAAGGCGTCGCTGGGAGTGGCGCATGAAGTCAACCGCACCGCCGCCGAAGCGCGGAACGGCGGTTACCGTTTCGGGTTGAAAATGTACCGCAATCCCAAGATGGGATTCGACACTAACGAAGGGCTCAGTTCCATGTGCCGCCTGGGGCTCCAATGGACCCGGGAAATGCTGCATCAGGGGGGCGATCCTTCTACCGTCGACATCTGCACCAAATACCCGATGAACGTCATATTCAAAGTTGAACGTTTCCCGCAGGAACTTTTTGATACCGACACTTACGGTCCGCTCGATGAGTGGATCAAGAAATACGGACGCGGCTGGACTCTGCAGACCTTGCCGAAAGAAGAGCCCTACAAAAAATGGCTGGCGGAAGTATTGAAAGCGATCCCCAAAGATCAGCAGGTTTTTGAAATCTGGAACGAAGCCTGGGACAAAATGTCGGCGAAGGATCTGGCGAAGATCAGCCAATGGATCGCCGAAGTGGTTCTGGCCGACCGACCCAACGCGATTATCGGCCCCAATCTGCGCGGCGACGTCAGCAAATACGGTTACGACGCCGAATTCATCCAGGCGGGCGGCATGAAAAACATGAAAATGGTCGCCCTCCATCCCTACGGCAGCAGCGAAAAACGCCAGGTCATGCGCGATTATATCCAGTGGCTGAAAGAACAAACCGGCCGGGATATCGATATTTACATCACTGAATTCGGCAGCCACTCCACCCCGGAAGGCCCCCTGAAAAATTCCGAAAACCAGCAGGCTCAACAAGTGGTCCGCCAGTCGCTCCTGCTCTATGCCGGCGGAGTCAAGGCCATGGCCCCCCACTGGATGGGGCAGAGCGAACAGAACCGCCGTTATCATGAACACTGGTTCGGATTTTACCGCCGCAACAACGAATTGAAACCGGTCCTGATCGCCTATGCCAACGCGGCGCGCCAGATCGACAGCAAAAATTATTTGGGCGACCTCTGGTTCGGCCCCGGAGCCGAAGCCCTGATTTTCGAAAAAGGCGGTGAATATACCCTGGTGCTTTTCACTCGCGGCGAAGCCAAGGAAATTGAGCTGGCCCCCGCCGCCAACAAGTTGACCCGGATCGATATGTATGGAGTCGAAAGCGCGATTGACGTTCCCGCCGACGGCAAATTGAAGCTCGCACTCGATGGCAATGTGATTTACCTGAAAGGCATCGGAGCCGCTCTGGTGGCGCAAGCCTCCAAAGAGCTGCGGGACGACCGCTGGCCGGAAGACCAGCCCGAAGCCAAAACCCGCATGGAAAGAAAGGTTCCGCATGTCGCCAAAGCTCCCTCATTCACCGGAGACATGAATGAATGGCGTCCGATGACCGAAATCGGCATTCTCAACCCCAAGGTTGCCGGGGACGACGCCAGCGGTTCCGCCTACCTGGGATGGGATGAACAATATCTGTATGTCGGGCTGGATATGCGCGACAATGAAATGCGCAATACCCAGGTTTTGAAATATCTGTACCGGGAAGACTGCCTGGAACTGTTCGTCTGCACCGAGCCCCGCGACAAGGATCCGGGATACGGTCCCAACGATTACCAGTTTTTCCTGACTCCGACCTCGGCCGGCGGCGAGCCGGTCCTGGGCCGTGCCGCCAACCGTGAAAGCGGCGAAATCGTCCCGGTCCCCGGCGCCAAATTCCGCGCCGGCAAATCCAAAATCGGCTGGACGGTCGAAGCGGCAATTCCCTGGAGTGTTTTAGGCTCGTTCAAAGCCCAGCCCGGCGCGAAGCTCGCGATCGACACTCTGGTCAGCGACGCCGACGCCTCCCATCCGCGCTGGAAACTCCCGCCCGCGGATACCGGCAAAGTCTTTACCGAAGATCCTACCGCATGGCCTCTGATCACTCTGGAAAAATAAAGGAACCAACCTATGCGCAAAATCTATTTGCTTCTGATCACCCTGTTAGTCTGCGGAACCATGTCCGCGCTGAGCATTAGCGTTCAGCGCAACGCCGACTGCAATATTTACGAATCGGGCAAGAAAATATCATTCCCGGTGACGCTCAAGGACAAAGACGGCGTCAAGGGAATTTTAAAAGCGGAAATCATCGATTATTTCAACAACAAAGTCTGGCAAAACGAGTCCGAAATCACCGGACCCAATATTGAGCTCACGGTCGACCAGGAACTCCCGACCGGTTACTATGAGCTCAACTTGACCGCGGTCAACGCCGGCGGCGAAGAATTGAAAAAACATAAAGTCTGTTTCGGGGTCGCCGGTTTTGTCAACCGGACGGCTCAGGAATCCCGCGACGGCGGCTACCGTTTCGGCATGAAGGTCTGGACCTCCGGCAACATCTGGTGGCGGAAAGGCACCAAGTGGGACGCCCCCAAGATGACTGAAGTCTGCGCGAAACTCGGCCTGAGCTGGACCCGTATCCAACTGAACCAGACCGGAGAAGCCGACTGCATCGGCTGGATGGATCAATATCCGATCAACGTGGTCATGAAGGTGGAAACTTTCCCACCTGAATTTTATAACGAAGCCAAGTACGGCCCGCGTGAAAAAATCAAAGCCTGGAGCAAGGGCACCTTGCCCATGAAAGAGCCTTATCAGCAATGGATCAAAGAGTGGGTAGCCAAAGTCCCCGCCGGTCAGAATGTTTTTGAAATCTGGAACGAACCCTGGCAGTGGAAAACCCTGTCCGCGGAAGACTTCGCGTTGCTCTGCAACTGGTGCGTCGAAGCGATCCGGGCAGTCCGCCCGAATGCCGTCATCGGCCCCAACATCCATGGCTCCATCAACGATTACGACAAGCGGTTCATCGCCGCCGGCGGCTTCAACGGCATGAACATGATCGCCATCCATCCTTATTGCTCCAGAACCACCGAGTACCGCGGATTCCGCCGGCAAATGCGCAGTTACGCCGAATATGTCGAAAAAGCCACCGGGATAAAGCTCGATTTTTACTCCACCGAATACGGCTGGAGCACCGCTCCGGAGGGGAAACGGGTAGTCGACGAGGCTCAGCAAGCCCGCAATACCGTCCGCGAATCCCTGGAATTATACGCCGGTGACGTCAAGACCCTGATTCCCCATACGATGGGCCAGCGGGAGCAGAATCCAAAAGAACGGGAAGATTACTTCGGCTTTTTCCGGCTGAACGGCGAGCCCAAACCGGCAATCATGGCTTTTGCCGCCTGTGCCCGGATGATCGACGGCGGCAAATTCATCGGCGAACAATGGTTCGGTCCCGGCATCGGCGCCATGCGTTTTGAGAAGGACAACCGCCAGCTCCTGGCACTGTGGACCGAAGACACCGACAAGAAACTTGAACTGGACCTCGGAATTCCCCAAGTCACCGTTATTGATATCATGGGCCGGGAAAAAACCGTTCAGGCGGTCAACGGCAAACTGCCGCTCGAGCTCTCCGGCGACGTGATTTACCTGGTCGGAGTTCCCCCGGCCCCCGCGAACCAACTGATTGCGCCGGATGCGCCGTTGCGCTACGACCGCTGGCATGACCGCCCGGTGGAGGCAACGATTAAGTCCGGTACCGGATTCCCTGCGACTACAGGCGCTCCGGCCCTTGAATTGAAAAACGATAAGGCCAAAGACATCGGTCTGGATTTATATTGCAACTGGAACGAAAAATCTTTCGCCATAACCGCCGTGATCAAAGACAAAACCATCGTGCTGAAAAATCCGGAAGGCCAAGGCTTCGGCGACCGGCTGGTTCTCGACCTGGATTTCCGGTTGGACCGCCAGACCGACAAAGGAAGTATTTACAATACGCAATTGATCTTCGAACCCTCCGACGGCGAGACCCCGGCGAAACTTACAGCCACTCAGGCGAATTGGCTGAAACCCCGCGAATTCACGACGGATCAACCCGCCGACGGAGTACGCTGGACGTTTTCCAATGATGATAAAACCTGGACGATTCAAGCGGAATTCAGCGCGGATATTTTCGGCAAAAAATCATTTGCCGCCGGAGACGCCGCCTCCTGCCGAGTCATTCTCTTCGACCGCGACAGCAAGAGCGTCGACGAGTGGAAGCGCGACAAATACAACAAGCGGCTGCAGAATGCCAAAGACCGCGATGTTCCTTTCAACACCTTACCCCTAATCAAATTGGAGAAATAAAATGTCGGCAAAAATCGTCGTTTTGGGCGGAGGCCCCGCCGGTATCGGCGCTGCCATCGCGGCCGGAAGAATCCCCGGAGCGGAAGTCACCCTGATCGAACAGGCCGGAATGGCCGGCGGCACCTGGACAGTCGGTTTGCAGAACCACTTTATCTGCATGCACGACCATCAGAAAGTCATCATTCGCGGTATTGCGTTGGAGCTGTTGAAACGGCTCGCCGCCGATAACGAGGGCGAAGATCCGGAGGAAAAAGTCAAAACCCAGCCCCGTTGCTGGTGGAGCAATTTCGACCCGGAAGGCTTGAAGTATCAACTCGACCAGATGCTGGTGAAGGCCGGAGTCAATATCCGTTATCACTCGTTCGGAGTCGGCGCCCGGGTCGAAGCCGGCAAAGTCACCGGGCTGGAAGTCGAAAGCAAGTCGGGACGCGAATTTTTCGCCTCCGATGTCGTCATCGACTGTTCCGGCGATGCCGATGTCGCCTGGTGGGCCGGAGCCCGAACCGTCAAAGGGCGTGAAGACGGCTTGATGCAGCCGGTTACCACCGCTTTCATGCTGGCGAACGTCGATTGGGAGCGCGCCTCCGCTTTCAACAAGGCCAATCCTCAAGCCCTGCCCCAAGCCGAAAAACAGGCCCGGGCCGCCGGAGAATTGACCGATTACCCGATCTCGCTTTATATCGGTTGCCCCACTCCTATTCCCGGAGTGAGTTATCATAATATGACCCGGGTTCTGAATGTCGACGCAACCAACACCGCCGACCTGACCCGTGCCGAAATCGAAGGACGCCGCCAAGCCCGCCAGGCCGCACGCTTTTTCCAGAAACACATCGTCGGATTCGAGCGGGCGCGCTTGATTGCCACCGGTCAAATCGGCCTGCGCGAAACACGCCGAATCTGCGGGCTCTACACCATGGTCCGGGAAGATATCATGGAATCACGCAAATTTGCCGATGCGGTTGCCTGTCACGCCAACTATATCGACATGCACAGTCCCGACGGCGACGGCGGCGAAACCAATTCCGGTGATTTCTTTCATCCGCCGGAAGGCGATTACTATCAGGTTCCCTATCGGGCACTGGTACCGGAAATCATCAACGGCCTACTGGTCGCCGGACGCTGTATTTCCGCCGACCGCGCGGCTCTGGGTTCGGTACGGACAACCGCGTGTTGCGTGGCCCTGGGCCAGGCCGCCGGTATCGCCGGAGTCCTTGCGGCGCAGAATTCACTCGAAGTAAGAGACCTGCCCTATGAGCTCCTGCTCCGGGAAATGCAAAAACAGGATGTCTATCTCGGCTGATACCGATCAGAAGATGCCCGGCGGGATCCAACCGTTCTCGCGGAACTGTCCGGGCGTCATATGCAACAGTCCTTTAAAAGTCCGGATAAAGGCGGCGCTGGTGCTGTAACCCATTTTATCGGCAATTTCCGAAACCGTGAGATTGGTGTCGAGCAGCAGATTGCTGGCCCGCGCCATTTTCTTGCGGTGAAGGTAATCCGAAGGCGACTCCCGGAGTTTTTCCCGGAAGACCCGGGCCAGGTGCTCACGGGAAATCCCAAGGTGCCCGGCAATATCCTGAATATTGATGTTCTCCTCCAGATGATCATAAATATACTCATGCGCCAGCCGGATCAATTCGGAGGCAACCGATTCTTCCTTGCGGGCCTCGACATTGGTCAACCGGGTAATGACATCCATAAACAGCGTCGCTCCCTCCAACGGAGAAATCACCTGAACCCGTCCATTGAACATTTTGTAGCTCTGCAGTTTTTTGATAATCCCGCTGTCCTGTGGCAGGTTGAAGATATAGCCGTACTCCCGGTTGAGCGCCCGGACCATACTTTCCGCCGACTTCGAGTAAAAATCCATCCAGATAAAGCGCCATGGCTCTTTGCCGTCCGGCGGGTAATAATACGCATTGTTTTTATCGCCATGGCAGTGAACAAACGCCATTCCGGGCTTCATTCTGATTTCCTGTTTTTTGATCCTGAATATCCCCTCGCCTCCGACCGTACAAGATATCTGACAGCCATGATGGACGCCTTTTCGCCGGTCGATGCAATACTCCGGCGAAACCTGAATTTCACTGACGATCCTCCGTGGATACGGCAATGACGACAATTTGGAGGTCATCTCAAACGGCACATCCCACAAACGGCAGCGGCTCCAATCCATAAAAAAACCTCAACGCGGCTTAATGTTGCTCAACACTTTTTCAATCCGCCCGATTTCCGGCGGAATATTGTATTCAAACGAATAAACCTCTCCGATTTCCGCCAGCGGCGCCGGAGAAATCCCGTCCCCAAAAATCCGGGAGATATTATCCATTCCAGAGGTTCCATGCACTTCAAAAAATATCGTCGCGTCATGTTTTACCTTGTTCACTACCCTGATATAGAATTTCAGCTTCGAGACAGACAACATTTCAACCCTTATTTCATAGTCCGGTATCCGGGACGGAAGCGGCATTCCCTTGCTTTTCCATTCGCTTTCATCCATTTTTATCAGGATATTGGGAATTTCATGCGTCCGGGGCTGTTTATGGAAAATCATTATCCAACAGCCATTGCCCAAATCCCGGTTGAAAACCAACTCGTAATCCTTGTTCCGCAACAAATTCATCCTTAACTGTTCCGAAAACTGAAAATTATAATGATCCAATATATCAATAACAATCCAATCAAATTCCGGCCGCAAACCGGAGATTGTCAAACCGACATTGTGCTCGAGAAACAAAAATTGGGCAATTCTTTCCGTCGCCAGAACTCGTGATTCCGGCGGTAACATCTTGGAAATTTTTTTAATTTCCTTATCCCTGTTGATATCAAATAACACCCGCCGCATATTCTGTTTGCCGACCAGGGTCAAGCCATACATAAAATATGATATTCCCACCATAACCAGTATCCCGGCCAATATCGCCGGCCGGAAACCCGGTTTGAGCGGGTCAGGTTTTAGTCCGCACCCCAGCCATTTCAACCATGGAAACATTTTTCCGTTGTGGACATCGCGATAAGCCAGGATTGCCGCAATAAAGGACATTGCCACAAATTCAGTCTGGTATGGGGAGCCAATGTTTTGCATCAATGCCGTATCCTGAATGCATACCACAAAAATAATCCCAAGGCTCGGCAATAAAAGCAAAGGGCGGCAAAGCACAAGCAAACTCAACGGGACCAGCAACACCCCCATAAAATAAAATGTTCCCGGTCTGAACAACTGGCCGAAGAAAACACCGGGTTTGTAGAAAGGCGACAACGCAATTTCCATCATCGAACCTCCCAATACGCTGAATCTGCTATCGTAGGCATAGCCGTCATTCAAAGCGGGAAATACCCACTTCATAACCAGGAGAAAATACAGTATGCTGATGATGAACATAGCTGCTGCCCAGCCGCGCCGACGGTCCAAGAAAATTAAAACACTCACCCCCAGCCAGAAAATCGGCACCGTTTCCTTGATCGTCAAGGTAAAAAGAAAAACGGCGAACGCCCATTTGAAATGTTTGCTTTCATACAGCCATGCAAAGAGATAAATAAAAGGAAGGATCACATATATATCATGAAAGCCGCAATACGTGCAATAGTTCATATTGGAAACTGAAGGATATAAAATAACGGCCACAGCAAGCAGCAGAGCGGCTCCCGATGGGATTTTAAATTTTCTTGCCCACAGGTAGGCAAACAGAGAACCGCAACACAGCAGGCACGCACTGAACCAGAAAAAAGTCCAGAAGCCGCCTTTGCTCAGCCATACAAACGGCATAATTAAAATAATTGTTCCCGGAATAAAGTGTTCTCCCATAAAACTTCTTCCAGAATCTGAGCACAAAAACCATTTTCCCTGTAATGAATTCAAGGCAATATCGTAATACACGCCCCAGTCGTTATAACCCAAGGCCATGGTATTCAATCCCTTGACCTGCATCAAGGCGAAATACACGGTTACCAGCAAAATTATCGCAACCATGATATACAGATTATAACGGCTATCCAGTTTTGCCAGCCATTTATCCGTTCCGGGCCAGATCAGCATCAGGCGGTATATTGACACTCCAATGATAAATATCATCGGCAACATGCTGTAAAATTCAAATGGAACCCACAATAAGAGCCACAACAGAAGCAATGGCGACAAGGCCTTATTAAACAAATATCCGCAGTCGCCCACGCATTTTGCTACTTTGCCGTATGCATGCAGAAGCGCAACAGTCAATAGCCCCATTCCCAAGGTGCATACCGCCAACAACGGGATATCGGTATTGTTATCCTGACTGATTTTGTAAATCAACACGGAAGTGCTGGTCGCATAAAATACCGATTTATAGTATGCGATCCCCAACCCCCCACCAAGAATTCCCGCCAATAAAAATTGCAGCCAGTTTTTCTTCAACTTCATAAATCCTTCAGATTATCTTTTCTTGACCACCGCCATCACTCCGGTCATCCGCCCGAGCTCCGGCGGAATATTGTATTCAAATGAATAAACATCTCCGATTTCCGCCAGCGGCGCCGGAGAAATCCCATCCCCGAAAATCCGGGAGATCATATCATTATTCAATTCTCCGGCTATCCTGATCTCAATGTCGATATCAGTATCCGAGGCCCGGACCAACCTGATATGAAATTTTAATTTATTGGGGGCAATCATTTCACTCATAACCTCAAACGAGGGATGGTTGACCGGAATCGACATTCCCAAACTGCGCCATTGGGCGTTATCCATTTTCACCAGAACGGACGGAATTTCCCGCAATCTCGGTTCTTTTTTGAACATCATCACCCGGCATCCGTTATCCAATTCCCGGTTCATCAACAAAGTGTATGCCGGATCACGCAACAGTTTGAAGCGCAGCGGCTCGATAAAACGGTATGCGAAATGATCTCTCAGATCGAAGATTATATACTCGTATTCAGGATTGAATCCCGAAACGGTAAGCCCCAGATTGTGATCCATAAACAGGAATGACGCCAGGCGTTCGGAAGCCTGGACCCGTGAATGCGGCGGAAGCTCTTTGGATATCGCCCTGATTTCCTGATCGCGGTTATCCATCATGATAATCGGATACAGGGATTGTTTGCCGATTATGCTCAGGCCAAATAAATAATATGACACCATTACCGTTACCAGCATCCCCAACAGCAGACCCATTTTAAATCCCGGCCTCGTTTCCGGCTTCATCCCGTACCCCAGCCACCGCAGCCACGGAAAAATTTTTCCATTCTGAATATCCCGGTAAACCAGAACCATGGCGACAAAATTCATTGCCACGAATTCGGTCTGGTAGGCTACCGCGATATTCTGCATCTGGTCGGTATCCTGCAGACAGGTAACCCCGATAATCGCCAGCCCCGGCAGCAGCAATACCGGGCGGCACAGAGTCAACAGACCCAGCGGAATCAACAACGTCCCCAGATAATAGAAGGTCCCCGGACGGAATAACTGCCCGAAGAAAATCCCCGGACGGGTAAACGGCGACAAGGCAATTTCCTGCATGGAAGTCCCCAGCATGCCAAACCGGCCATCATAAGCATACACTTCGTTGAGCGACGGTATAATCACCTTCATCACCAACAGAAAATAAATCGCGCTGACCACGAACATGGCAATTCCCCAACTCCGCCGGCGGTCCAGAAAGATAAGCACTCCGATCCCCAGCCAGAAAATCGGCACCGTTTCCTTGATGCTCAAAGTCAGCAGAAAAACCACAAAAGCCCATTTCATCCGTTTACTTTCATAAAGCCAGGCAAAAAGATAAATAAACGGAAAAATTACATAAATATCATGAAAACCATAAAAAATACAGTAATTCATATTGGAAAGCGACGGATACATGATAACCGCCAGACTCAGCAACAACGCCGCGCCGGAAGGAATCTTGAATTTAACGGCCCACAAGTAGACGAAAACGGCGCCGCAGCATAACAAGGCCGCACTGAGCCCGAAAAACGCGGCAAAACATCCTTTGGTCAGCCAGACAAAAGGCATCAGGAAAATAATGGTCCCCGGAATAAAGTGCTCTCCCAGGAAGCTTCGACCGCTCTGGGAGCACACGAACCACTTCCCCTTGAGGCTGTTCAGCACGATATCATAATAAACCGCCCAGTCGTTGTAGGTCAGGTACATGACATTCAGTCCCTTGACCTGCAAAGCGGCAAAATAAACGGTCACCCCCAGAAATATCAAACTCACGATATAAAGATTGTTGCGGCTGCTCAATTTGTCTTCCAGCTTCTCAATTCCAGGCCACGATATCAGCAACCGGTATGCCGATACCCCAATGATGAAAACCATCGGCAGCATGGAATAAAATTTAAACGGCAGCAGCATCAACGGCCAGAGCAAAATCAACGGTGCAAGTGCCCGGTTGAATTCAGGAAGTACTTTCCGGTTCATCCCGGACGCTTTCAGGTAAAAATACATCACTCCGAGATTTAACAATCCGAATCCGACGATATATCTCATCAAGGATCCGCCGTATTCCAAATCATTATTATATCTGACGCTGTAATCAACAACCGAAAGTCTGGCCAGCCCCAAAAACGCATTGAAGAATACCCCCCCAAAACCACCGCCCAAAACACCCGCTATCAGAAACTGTAATAATGGCTTTTTCACTTTTCATTCCTTGTATCCGTAATAATCATAAATACAATATACATGGGATTTACATTTTTAGCAAAACATTTGGATTTTTTTTAACACAGAACGTAGAGTTTCCAAATGAATTCTTAATAATCCAGTCCGGTTCAGCTGAATAAAAGTCTACTATTCTAATATATTTCTAACATTTCGACGTTGCTTCCATATGGAATTTCCCGAGTTATGTGTTATAATTAGTATATAGCTAGTGCACAAAGCGTAATAGGAGAAAGATGGCACAACGACCTAAATATCCTCATGTGGCGAATGAGTTGATCAACCGGATCAAGAGCGGTGAATATCCGCTGGGCGGCAACCTGCCGACGCTTGATGAAATCACCGAACTATTCAATATCAGCAGAATGACGGCGGAAAATGCTTTGAAACTCGTGGTACAGAAAGGTTATGCCTCTTCCAGCCGCGGTCGGAAAAGCAGAATCATATCGCGCGAAGCCATCAGCTTTGAAGATAATTTCACCAATAAGAATATTGCCATTCTCGGACATTTCGATGTGGAAGTTCATTCTATCCCGCCGATATCGCAAAGAATTCTTTTTTATCTGCATCAGAAACTGATATCGCTTGGCAATCATGTCATGTGCTTTCAATACCACGAGGACCTCGATCTGAAACCCAACGACATCGACGGTTATGTGATGATCGACCTGATGGGATATCGCAGCCATTTCAAGAAGCTGATTGCCGAAACCGGCAAAGCATACGTCGTAATCGATTGCCTGATGTATGACGGCACCGAACCCAATCATATCCATCTTTTTTATCAATCGGTATTGTTGAAAGCCGTCAACTATCTCCTGAGTTCCAAGATGACGAACTTCATCTTTTTCAATGTCGATCCCAAGTCGGTTTCCAAAGCCGCGAATTTAGATCAGCTCAATGAAACCGGCAGATTTCTCTGTTCCAAATTCGTGGTGCCGATCACCAATACCCTGAGCAACTATGGGCTCGGTCAGGACTGCTTTGCAATTTACAATACCAGTTATCATCCGGAAGACACCGCCAGGCAGATCGAAAAACTGATTCAACAAAACCGGCTTCCGAAAAATACCGCGTTTTTTGCCGCTTCCGAACACATTGCCATCGGCATTTACAAAACGTTGAAAAGTCAAGGCTGGAAGCCTAATCGTGATTTCATGATCATGCTCCTCAATCCCGCCGGCCGCAGCTTGGCATCCATGCAGGAAGTCATGGTAGTGGACATCAGCATGCAGGAAATATGGGCTCAGGTATTGAAATCATTTGACCATCAATTCCTGAAACATGGCAACCGCTTCCCCGGTTCCATTGTCGAAGTCACATTCAATCCGCAGTCTCCCGGTGTCATAACCGGTAACAGATGAGCCCTTTTACTTCGTCCGGCGAAAACAATTTATGACTTGCCGGATCATACCAGGCGGTGTCGGACATATCCTCGTTCATCCGGTAAATCTTGCCGCTCTCGGAATCATAGACCCAAGTATATTCAAAATCCCAGAATGCCGCCTGATAACTGCTCTTGCGATGCGAAAAATACACCATGATATACGGAATATGCTGACGGGTATACTCTTTAACGGTACGTTTCTCCGGGAAACCATCCTCGCTGTGGCTGTTGATGAAATGCCGCAGGCCGGCGAAAACTTCAGCGGCATTGGTCGAATTTTCACAGACATTCCAGTCTTGCCCGTTATTTAACCGGAACCATATTCCCGATGCCAGCACCAACGCCGGAACCGCAATCAACAATATATTTGTTTTTTTCATCATATACCGATACACCTTGTGATAAGCGCTATCAAAATAGCGACCAGATTGTTCGTTACATGCATGACTATGGCCGGAAACAATGACTTCCGCCAGATCATCAGGACCTGAAACGCCATCCCCAGAACAAACAATGCCGGCATAGTTTTTAAATTAACATGAATCAGGGCAAAAATCAAGGCGCTAATCAGCATCGCCCGTATCCAGCTTCCATGAGAAGCCAGATAGCTGAAAATCACCCGCCGGAAAATGATCTCTTCGGTCACCGGAGCGACTATGACCGCCGTCAAGGCAAATACGGCAAATCCCGGCCAGCTCAATTGTTTCAGGAGAACTTCAACATAAGTCTCACCGCTGAGATCAATGCCGAAAATCCGGAATATACCGATATTGGCATAGATGATTATACTGTTTATCGGCAGAATCAGAATTCCGCATACCACGCCGATTTTCAGGTGCTCCCATTCCCATCTGTCCAATTCCAATATTTTCAAAATCGGAATACGGCTCCACATGCACAGAACCGTTATCGCTCCCAAACAGAGTTGCGAAACCAGATTATAAAGGGCAATTTCGGCCTTGGGGAAAAGTACCGCCTGAAGTACCGGCAAAATGCAGAAAAAGACAATCATAGCGCCAATCGCCCCAAACAGTCCCCTCAGAATAATCTTCTGATACGGCGCATAACGTTCTTCCAAATCAAAATTAAGTTTATCCATTGTTGATTCCACTATTGAAATTTTTCCGGAATTGATTAAATTACATCTGTCCCGGGCTTTTTGCAAAAATTTTACTGTTCATAATGCAAAATTACTGAACTTTTCCGGGCCGGAAGGGTCTATTATCAATAATTTTTAAGTTCTTTTTGACAGAGGTAATAATTATGCAACAACAGGATATTCAGGAACTGCAAAACAAAATTCGTGAAGTATCGGCTTTCATCGGGCCGCTCCGTACTGAAATCGGCAGAATCGTCGTTGGCCAACAGTATCTCGTCGACCGGCTGATTTTGTCGCTGATCGCCGACGGCCACGTGCTGGTCGAGGGCGTCCCCGGCCTGGCCAAAACCCTCGCGGTAAAGACCTTGGCCCAAAGTATCTCCGGTACTTATTCCAGGATTCAATTTACCCCGGACCTGCTCCCCGCCGACGTGGTGGGTACCCGGATTTACAACGCGGAAACTCATGATTTCACCATCAAGCCCGGCCCTGTTTTCGCCAACATCGTCCTGGCCGACGAAATCAACCGCGCCCCGGCCAAAGTCCAGAGCGCACTGCTCGAAGCCATGCAGGAGCGCCAGTCCACCATCGCCGGCGAAACGCTGCCGATGCCGCATCCGTTCCTGGTTATGGCCACTCAAAACCCGATCGAACAGGAAGGAACCTATCCGCTGCCGGAAGCTCAGGTCGACCGCTTCATGTTCAAGCTGAAAATCGATTATCCCAAGCGCGACGAAGAGCGCATGATCATCTCCCGGATGGCCCATCCGGAAATCCATCTCCAGTCGCTCGCGGTAACCTCGCTGAAAGACATCACCGAAGCCCGTCAGTGGGTCGACAAAGTCTATGTCGACGAAAAAATCATCGAATATATTCTGGATATCGTCATTGCCACCCGTACCGCCCGTCATGCCGAACTCTCCTCGCGCCAGACCAACGCCAAGCTCGGCCAGTTGCCCGATTTGATCGACTTCGGCGCCTCGCCGCGCGCGGCCATCGCCATGACCCTGGCCGCCAAAGGCTATGCGTTCATGGAAGGACGCGGCTATGTCGTGCCTCAGGACGTCAAGGAAATCGCCCCCGATGTTCTGCGCCACCGCATTATGGTTTCTTATGAAGCGGAAGCGGAAAACATGAATTCGGACACGATTATCAAGATGATCCTGGATGAGCTCCATACCCCGTAAGGAGGACATTCGGATATGTTACCGGCTGAACTGATTAAACAGGTTCGGAAGCTTGAAATCCGCACCAATCGCATTGTCGACGAACTGATCGGCGGCGCTTATCACAGCATGTTCAAGGGACGCGGCATTGAATTCGACGAAGTCCGCGAATATACTCCCGAGGACGATGCCCGCGATATCGACTGGAACGTTACCGCCCGCATGGGCGCGCCGTATATCAAGAAATTCGTCGAAGAACGCGAGCTCACGGTCATGCTGCTGGTCGACGTTTCCGCCTCCGGAGCCTTCGGCAGCGGCGACAAATCCAAACGCCAGAACGCCATCGAAATCGCTTCGCTGCTGGCTTTCAGCGCCATCCGCAACAACGACCGGGTCGGACTGCTGATGTTTTCGGACGCCACCGAACTTTACCTGCCGCCGCGCTCGGGCCGTTCTCATGTGCTGCGGCTGATCCGGGAATTGGTGGCTTTCAGCCCCACCCGCCACGGCACCGATATCAATGCGGTGCTCAAGGAAACCATGCAGGTCCTCTCCAAACGCAGTGTCGTTTTTCTGATCAGCGACCTGATCGATTCCGCCGATCTGGAGAAATCCATGAAAATCCTGAACCGCCGCCACGACCTGATTGCCGTCCGCATCCTCGACCCGCTGGAAACCGGTTGGCTTCCGCTCGCCACTATCATGCTGGAGGACGCCGAAACCGGCAAAACCGTCAGCCTGAGCCGCAAGGCGCAAAGCCGCCTCGCCGAGCGCGCCCGAGAATACCATGCTCAGGTCAAAAAGACGCTGGACCGCGCCCAGGTGGACCTGATCGACATCCGTTCGGGAGACGACTATGTGAAAACCCTGATGAAATTCTTCGGCAAACGCCGGAAGCGAGGCCGCTCATGAGCTTCAGAACCGTCAAAAAAATCTTATGGATCACCCTGATTGCCGTTGCCGCAATATTGATTCTGGCCGCGGCCGCCGGCTACTACACCTGGTCACAGGTGCGCTCCAACCCGGTGGAAACACTTTCCTCCCCGGCCATTGAGCCCGCTACCGTCAATCTCGGCGACAATATTACCGTCCGTTCGCTTTACCGGATTCCGTGGGGACGCAAGATCGTTTCCGCCGAAGCGGAAGCCGCCCCCGGCCTGCTCCTGACCGGCGAACCGCAAATCAAAATCAACAAATACCACTGGGCATGGTGCGAATGGCTGGTCGAATTCAAATTCAAGACCTATCGTACCGGGTTGCTCAGCGGCGGCAAAATGACCGTCGAATTCGACCAGCAACACCGCAAGGATTCCGATGCCGTCAACAGCATCCCGTCCTGTCAAGTCAATGAAATTTCGGTCGCCGCGCCCGAGCTGCAGGTAGCAGAGGCCGTCGATCCCGATGCCTTTACCCAGCGCGAACGCTGGTTCATTTATGCCCTGGCCGGACTCGCCGTGCTCATCGTCATCCTGGTTATCATCATGCTCAAACGCCGCAAACAAGCCCCAGTCATCCCGCCGTGGACCCTTGCTTTGCAGGATATCGCCGAGCTCCATCACGAACTGCGCGGCGGCAAATTGAATTTGGAAACCGGACTGGTCCGGCTGACCGATATCGTTCGGGTGTATCTGGAAAAACGTTTCCAACTCCATACCACCCGCCAGACCACGCAGGAATTTCTGAACGAGCTCAGCCGTTCCGGCGGCGCGTTACCGGAACGCCAGCGCCCCTTCCTGTCGGAATTCATGACCTCCGCCGACCTGGTCAAGTTCGCAAAAATGCCGCCCGACGAATCCATGCTCACCGGTGCCATCGATAAGGCGGAAATCCTGGTCAACGAAACCAAACCGGCCGAAAATTCCGGAGGACGCAAATGAACTTTGAATATCCATGGCTCTTGCTTTTATTTATCCCGCTGGCCCTGCTGGTGTGGTTTCTGAAATACCGCCAGCGCCAGCCCTCGATCCTGATCCCGACCCTGCTGCCGGTGGCCGACGCGGCCCGTCATTCGCGCGGCGGCGGCATGAATCTGCCGATGTGGCTGATCACCCTGGCCGCTGTGCTCCTGATCGTGGCGGCGGCCCGCCCCCGGCGCGGCATCGAACAGGTCTTGATCCGGGCCCAGGGCATTGATATCATGCTCGCCATCGACCTTTCCGGCAGCATGCGGGCCATCGACATCCCGGCCGACGTCTCGACCAAGGCCCAGTTAAGCCGCGCCCTCAACAGCGGCGAACTGAAAAATCGCCTCGACACCGCTAAATTGGAATTGATCAAGTTCGTCGAAAAAAGACCCAACGACCGGATCGGCATGACCGGTTTCGCCCAATTGCCCTATAATATCAGTCCCCCTACCCTTGACCACGCCTGGCTGATTCAACACCTGGAAAAACTCCAGCCCGGCATGATCGGCGATGCCACCGGTATTGCCGGACCGATCGCCTCCGGGGTCTCGCGACTGGAAAAAAGCGACTCCAAACGCCGCGTCATCGTTCTTTTCACCGACGGCGCCAACAACGTCGACGCCCGGATTACCCCGCGCCAGGCGGCCGAAGTCGCCAAAGAACACAACATCGCCATCTACACGGTAGGCATCGGCAGTACTCACTCCGTCGCGCCGATTCAAACCCGTTTCGGAGTCGAATACGCCCCGATGCAAGACGAATACGACGAAGCCCTCCTCAAAGACATCGCCCAGGCGACCGGCGGCCAATACTACCGCGCCCGCGACGCCAAAGGCCTGGCCCAAGTCATGGACGAGATCAACCAGATGGAGAAAACCGTCATCGAGCAACCCAAATACGTCGACTACAAAGAATTCGCGCCAACCCTGGCCGGAATCGCCCTGACGCTCCTCCTGCTGGGCTTCCTCCTGAATAACACCGTCTGCCTGAAACTCCCCTGAGCGGGGCTTACCGCTCACAAGCCTTGGCAATGTTCTGCAGACGAATGTACTCAGCCTCCGGAAGCGGATATTGTCTGTTCAACTCAGCAAGAATGGATTCGCATGATTGCCGGGCCCCAGGAAGAACCAATCTGACAATAGCTCCATCGGAATAAAGCACATGACACAATCTTTCATGGTTTTTCGGCAAGTCCATGGCTATCGGATACGGAATTTCCGCTTTGCTTTTTCCAAAGAACAGATAAGAATCGGCTTGAAGACTTCCCGGACAACGAGGATTTTCTCCATTCCGGAAATACTGTTTCAACGCCTCCCGGCAGTCATGCTCACGAAATTTCGCCCGGCTTATTTGGGGGGTTTGATAACACATTCCAACAACGATCACAACAATCGCCGTAAAGACTAAACTGCTAATAAAAAAGCGTTTGCGCTCAACCACACAAATCCCAACTATGCTCCATAAAAGGAAAATCCCTGGTGGAATAATTCCAAAAACCAATCTAAGCCTTTCGTAAGTCGAAAAAGAAATATCAAGCTTATAAATCAATCCTTCTCCGAAGACCGAGAACACGATTCCATAAATCGAGAGCAAACCAAGCGGAAGCATCCAACAGAAAAAATTCATTATTCGTCTACTTGGCTCAATCATAAGCAATCCGCCTCTATGTTGAATTACCTTCCAGTTATATTATATTGAATAAGATAAATCATTGCAAGAGATATTATATAAAAAAATCGGATCTTTCCGGATTTGCATCCTTGATTTGAATATTTTCCGATATACGTTTCAGACAGTTGGTTATTGTATGGGAAAATATGATCAGTAAACAAATCACAACATTAATCACTCAATGGAGGCTCTTTTGGCAGATTCGGCCCATTCGCGCTGAAATCGATGGCGACTGGCTGCGTTTTTATTCCCATGCCGGCAAGTTGCTCGGTAGCGTGAACCGAAACGAAATATCCGATATCTGGGCTGTCAACATCGATCTCGAATCGTGCCCGGCGTATTCCGATTGGGAAATCCTGTTCATCACCCGCGGCAAACGGAACTATGACATCAAAATTTTGCGGGTCATTGCCGAACATAAAAATGTGGTCAGGACGATTAATGAATTTTTGTATTCGCTGAATGGCAGAAATCTGCCCGGCTGGTATCCGGACGGTTGGGAGAACGAGCATGGCCGTATCATTGACGGCCGGCACGAGGTTCGCCTGTTGTGGGAACGGGCTCCGCTGAACAAACGCATGATCCGAAACCGAATCGATTGGTTTGAGCAAGCAAAAAAGCGGGTATATATTGCTGCACTATTACTGGTGGCAATGGCAGTTGCCATCGGTTTCTGGTATCCGGCAGTACATTGGTTCATCTGGATCATTGCCGGAATTCAGCTCTTGTCCGCACTAGGCGATTACTTCCCGATGCAAAATGCGTCGTCCGACCTGAAACGCATCGGCATCATCCCACGCTGGTTCGGCAAAACGCTCAACCGGCAGTCCAGCTTACCGCCCCCTGAAGCCCAAAAACCGACAATACCTCAAACCAACTGCGGTATAGATAGTTGCAATGATATGGATTGCACGATCTTCATCGATTGCGATTTTGAGGAAAGCCTACTTCAGAGCTTGCTGGCTGAATTTTATGATTGTCCCACCGCAGGTTCGGATTTCACCCTATCCTGGGGAGAAATTTACATTTCCGATAATGATGTGTTTGACAGAAGATCCCTCAATGATCGGGACGACGGCTTTCTTTTCACCAAATTCTATCTGGACGTCACCAAAAATGAAACCATTTCCGATGTCGAATACATCAAAAATATCTCCGAGTTACTGGAACGGTTTTGGAATAAAGGTCTGCGAGCTGTCTGCGCATGTGATTTCGAAGATAAATTGCCCTACGGCGGAGGCATTCAAAGATGGTAAACAAAATAAGTTCACTTCTTATCCTCGCCATCATTATAATCGCATTGTTGATCATTGTACTGGTCGGCAACGCGGTTTTCAATCCGACAGTAGCCATCATACTGCGCAATGACTCATCTGAACCGCTCTCCGATGTTCAAATCAAGGTATCGGGGCAAGTGGCTGCAGTAAATAATCTCCCCTCTTCAAAACATTTTTCCGCGACCTTCCGTTCTATCCACGACAGCGGAATACAGATATCATTTTCAAGACTCAACCAGCCCTATTCAATTTCTTACGGCTACGTGACGAACGGAGCAAACGAAAAGCATACCATCGTTATCCCAGCGCCAATGAAAGAGGCGCAAGTCCATATGGCAGGAATTCACTGGGGCATCCCGCCTTACTCCGCTCGTCAAGAATCAGTTCCCCTGCGCCCCGCCCCTACCGCCCTTCCCTGAAAAATCCGTGTTCATCCGTGCCCATCCGTGTTGATTCCCCAGTCCGATGGATCGGGCCCTCCCCCCTTTCCCCTTTTATCTTTCCTCTTTTCTCTACAAATATTTTGAATTCGGACTTGAAAAAAACATCTTACAGTCTAATATTTGAATTAAAGTATAATAAATCTGAACCAACGAGGAACAATCTTTGAGTAAGGATCCGAAATATGTTCTTGAATTGCTGACCGACTACGGCGTAGTCGGACCTGCCGAGATCGACAAGGCTCAGCAAAAAGTGGATGAGAGCGATGGCTCCATCGATATTATTGAGGCGCTGATTCTGCTCGGCTACACCTCTGAGTTCGATATTCAGAATATGCTGGCCCAGCAGTTTGGCCTGGAAGTGATGGATCTCCACGCTTATCAGCCGCCTCCGGAAGTCATTGAGGCCCTACCCCGCGATATCGTACTTCAGTACAATGTCGTCCCGGTCATGAAAAACGACAGTACTCTGACTATCGCCATGAGCGATCCCACCAATATGGACGTGGTCGACTCCATCCGTTACCTGTTGGGTTGCGACGTGGAGGCGGTGGTGGCCAAAGAAGAGCAGATTAACGAAATCGTCAATAAATACTTCAACACCATCAACGACTCTGTCGAAGAGGTTTTGGTTGACTACGAGGAAAACGTCGGCGGCATCCAAATCGGCGGTATCGGTACTACGGAAGAAACCACGGCGGACGACTCTCCGGTTATCAAACTGGTTTCCCTCGTCATCATGGAAGCTTACAAAATGCGGGCATCCGACATTCACTTCGAGCCGATGGAAACCCATTACCGCATCCGGTGCCGGGTTGACGGTGTGCTCCGCGAAATGGAAGCCCCCCCGAAATACATTCAGGGCAACCTGACCAGCCGTATCAAAATCATGTCGCGTATGGACATCGCGGAAAAGCGGGTCCCTCAGGACGGACGTATCCAGATCAGAGTGGCCGACAAAGACCTGGACTTGCGCGTATCGAGCATTCCGACCACTCACGGCGAAAGCGTGGTTATGCGTATCCTGGACAAATCCAGTATCCAGCTTGAAATTCCGCAACTGGGATTTTATCCCGACGATATGAAAATCATCGACCGTATTACCAAACTGCCGGACGGAATCTTTCTGGTAACCGGGCCGACCGGTTCGGGCAAAACCACCTCTCTGTATGCGTTTCTGAACTCGCTCAATACCCCGGCACGGAAAATCATTACCGCCGAGGACCCGGTCGAGTATCAGCTCAGCGGGATCAACCAGGTACAGGTCGACCGCAGCGTCAACCTGACATTCGCCGCGGCACTGCGCTCCATGCTCCGCCAGGCGCCGACTATCATCATGGTAGGGGAAATCCGTGACCTGGAAACCGGGGAAATCGCGATTAATGCCGCCCTGACCGGTCACTTGGTGTTCAGCACCTTGCACACCAACGACGCTCCCGGCGCGATAACCCGTATGGTCGACATGGGCGTCAAGTGCTTCATGGTGGCTTCTTCGCTCCGCGCGGTAATGGCTCAGCGCCTGGTCCGCCGGTCATGCAAATTCTGCACTCAGCCATATGAACCCAATGAAAGAGAAATCCGTTTGCTGGGATTCTCGCCGGAATATCTGGCCGAACACAAGTTTATGAAAGGCAACGGTTGCCCCGCCTGTTCACGTGGTTACAAGGGCCGAATGGGTATTTATGAAGTTATGGATATCAGCCGCAGCCTGACGGAACTGATCTTCAAGAATCAACCGTCGAACGTTTTACGTGATGCCGCCCGAAAAGAGGGAATGCACACTTTGCGTGAAGACGCCATCCGCAAAGCCGCCGACGGCACTACAACCTTGGAAGAGGTAATTCGCGTTACCATGACCGATAGCGAGGAATGAGGTAATATTATGCTTGATCCCGAAAGTCACTCACTCAAAGAGATTCTGCTCTCTGAAAATATCTGCACCGTGGAGCAACTCCAGGAAGCGGAAGAAGAATCCGAACGCTCCGGCAAGCCGTACAAGGAAGTTCTGGTCAATTACGGCTTGATGACCAATGAACAGATTCTGCAGGTCATTGCCGACAGTCTCGGCACTGAAGTCATGGACATCCGGTACATTTCGATTCCGGATAATATAGTAAAAATGATCCCCCCCGAACAAGCCCGGGCCTACGGTATTATTCCAGTCGAATTCGACGGCATTACCTTGAAATTGGTTTCGCGCCATCCGCTCGACTATCAGATCAGCGAAGAAATCCGGTTCATTACCGGACATGACATCCATATCGTCGTCGCCGCCGATGCGCAGATCGACGACGCGCTTGAAAAATTCTACCCCATGTCCATCGGTACCGTTCACGAAATGCTGGTGGTACTCAGCAACAATCAGAAAGAAATTAACCCCGACGACGAAAATGCCGCCCGCGACGCCGCCAACGAAACCCCCGTCATCCGTTTCGTCGACGTCATTCTCCAGCAGGGAATCAAGGATAAAGCGGCGGACATTCACTTTGAGCCGTTCGAAAAAGACTTCCGGGTGCGTTACCGCGTGGACGGCAGCATGCGGGAAATGCCGACTCCGCCGCGCAGTATGGCGGTACCGGTCATCAGCCGTATCAAAATTCTCAGCAACCTGAATATCGCCGAACGCCGCCGTCCGCAGGACGGACGTATCCAGTTGAAAGTTTTCGGCAAGCAGGTTGACTTGCGTGTATCCTGCCTGCCGACTTCCTGGGGCGAGTCCACCGTGCTCCGTATCCTGGACCGCAGCGTCGTTAACCTCGACCTCGACGTCCTGGGTATGGGCAAAGACGTGCTTGAGCAAATCCGCGATATGATCCAACTGCCGAACGGCATTATGATTGTGGCCGGCCCGACCGGTTCCGGCAAAACCACCACCCTCTATTCCTGTCTCAAAGAAGTCAATCATATCGGCGACAAAATTCTGACCGCCGAGGACCCGGTCGAGTACGACGTGGAAGGAATCGTTCAGCTCCCGATCAACGACGCGTTCGGCATGAACTTTCTCCGGGCGCTCCGCGCCTTCCTGCGTCAGGACCCGGACCGAATCATGATCGGGGAAATCCGCGACTTCGAAACAGCCCAGATGGCGGTTCAGGCCTCGCTGACCGGACACTTTGTGTTTTCCACGCTGCATACCAACGACGCCGCCGGTTCGGTGACCCGTTTGCTGGATATGGGAATCCAGGCGTTCATGATCTGTTCGTCGCTGGTCGGAGTACTGAGCCAGCGTCTGATCCGACGGGTCTGCAAAAACTGCAAGACCCCATATGACCCGACCGATGAAGAAATTAAACGTCTGGGAATGACCCGGGAAACCTTGGCCGGACGTAAATTCTACTATGGCAAAGGCTGTACCGTCTGCAACAATACCGGATACAAAGGCCGTAAAGCCATCTGCGAATTGCTGGTCGTCAACGGCAAACTGGTCGATTTGATCGCCCAGAACGCCCCGACCTCGGCTCTGCAGCGCCAGTCGGTAGCCCAGGGAATGCGCCCCATCCAGGAAGACGGTATGAACGCCATTCTCAGTGGCGAATCTTCGGCGGATGAAGTATTGAAATATGTTTTAACTTAATCTTTTGAGGTGATACTATGGTAGAAATGAGTGAATTGATGTCTCTGGTGGTAGAACTGGGTGTCAGCGACTTGCATATTGAAGTGGGTGTTCCTCCCTGCGTCCGCCTCCACGGCGACCTCCAGCCGTTGGATACCGACGTCCTGACTCCGGAAGATACCGAGCGCCTGGTCAAGTCCATCGCTTCCGACGCTCAGTTCCGGCAGATTCAGGAATGCGGCTCGGTCGACTTCGGTTTCGGCTTCGGCGACCTGGCGCGCTTCCGCGTAAGTGCTTTCAAACAAAAAGGTTCATACGGAACCGTACTCCGTCAGATCCCCAATACCCTCCTGACCATGGAACAGATCGGACTGCCCAATACGGTCAAAGACATGCTTTACCGTCCCCGTGGTCTGGTTCTGGTTACCGGTCCCACCGGTTCCGGTAAATCGACTACCCTGGCTTCGATGCTCAATATCATCAATGAAGAGCGTGCCTGCCACATTATCACGGTCGAGGACCCGATCGAATTTTACCATAATCACAAGCGCAGTGTGGTGATCCAGCGCGAAATCGGTACTGACGTACCCAGTTTCGCGGAAGCTTTGCGCCGCGCGCTGCGTCAGGACCCGGACGTGATTCTGGTAGGGGAAATGCGCGACTTGGAAACGATGGAAGCGGCGGTATCCGCGGCGGAAACCGGACACTTGGTGTTCGGCACCCTCCATACCACCGGAGCGGCGCGTACCGTCGACCGTATCGTCGATGCCTTCCCCACCAACCAGCAGGATCAGATCCGTACCCAGTTGGCGTCTTCCCTGGTAGGGGTTATCTCGCAGGTGCTGTTGCCGCGCGCCGACCGCCCGGGCCGGGTGGCGGCTTTTGAAATCATGGTGTCCACCCCTTCCATTCAGGCTCTGATCCGCGACAACAAGACATTCCGTATCACCTCCGAGCTTCAAACCGGCGCCAAATACGGCATGAGTACCCTCGACGCCCATCTCATGGACCTGTATGTCAACGAGACCATTTCCTATGCCGAACTGATCACCAAAGCACAGGATCCGGACAGTATTGTCGAAAAATTGAAGGCTATGGGTTGATAATTGCTTGCAAAATAAGCGTATAGACGTTATTATATTGATTAGAATCACGGAGGTGTAATATGCCAGTATATTTATATACCGCAATGGACGGCAAAACCGGCAAGGAACGTAAGGGCAAAATTGATGCCCACAATGAAGAAATCGCGGCGGCTGAATTAAAGAAACAAAATCTGTTTCCCACCTCGATCAAGCCGGCGGTCAAACCGGCTAAAACCGGCGGCAAAAAAGGTGCCAAAGGCGGTGGAGCCAAGGGCGGCGGCATTAACCTGAACATTCAGTTGGGGCCGACGGTCATCAAGCGCAAAGATTTAACGGTTCTCACCCGCCAGTTGGCTATTCTGCTTGACGCCGGGTTGCCGTTGATTCGTTCCCTTCGAACTCTTGAGCGTCAAACCAAAAGTCCGGTCAACAAAGTCATCCTCGGCAAAACCGCGGAGCTGGTCGAAGGCGGTTCAACTTTCTCGGAAGCCCTGGCCCAGAATCCCAAAACTTTTGACAAGCTGTATCTGAACATGATTCGCGCCGGCGAAGCGGCCGGGGCCATGGAAACCATTCTGAACCGTCTGGCTACCTTTATGGAAAAAGCCTCCCGTATCGCCGGCAAGATCAAATCGGCCATGGTTTACCCGATCGTGGTGTTGATTATCGCCATCGTGCTGGGCGGCGGTCTGATGATATTCATCGTACCGAACTTCGCCAAGACCTTCGACGACCTGCTGGAAGGCGAACCGCTTCCCGCCCTGACCACCTTCGTCATGTGGATAAGCGCGCAAATGCGCGAACGTATCTGGGTTTTCGCCATTGCCGGTTTCGTACTCTGGATCCTTTTTAAATTAATTTTGAAGAACAAATACGGCCGTTATGCCTGGGGCTGGATTACCTACAATATCCCGATTTTCGGACCGGTGGTAGCCAAAACCGCCATCTCTCGTTTCGCCCAGACTCTCGGAACCTTGATGGCGTCCGGGGTGCCGGTGCTGAACGCCCTGATCATCGTCCGTGAAACTTCGGGCAATGACACCGTCGCCACCGCCATCGGCAAAGTGCACGACGCGGTCAAAGAAGGGGAAGGCATTGCCGGTCCTCTTTCCGCCACCGCTATTTTCCCGGCCATGGTGATCAGTATGATTGAAGTAGGCGAAGAAACCGGTAAACTGCCGGAAATGCTTTATAAAATCTCCGATACCTACGAGGAAGAAGTCGATAACGCGGTAAGCGCCCTTACCTCCATGATCGAGCCGTTGATGATTGTAGGCTTGGCGGTCATGGTCGGTACCATCGTTATCGCCATGTTCATGCCGATGATCAAAATCATCGAAAAGCTCGGATAATTCCCATTGTGTTTTAATACGGCAAATTTATTTTGCCGTATTTTTATATTTAATGTCTTCAACCTGGGGAGGTGGACTATGGCGACTTACATTTACACCGCGGTAGACGGCAATTCCGGCAAGGAACGTCAGGGGAGCATTAACGCCGACAGTGAAGAACTGGCGGCGGTGGCGTTGAAAAAACGCAATCTTTATCCAATTTCCATCAAGTCCACCGGCAAAGCGCCCAAGCCTAAACGGCCGGGGCAGCGGCGCAGTTGGAACGTCAATCTGGGGCCGACCGCCATCAGGCGCAAAGACCTGACCGTCCTGACCCGCCAACTGGCGATTTTGACGGATGCCGGTTTACCGTTGCTTCGCTCTTTGCGGACCCTGGAAAACCAAAGTCCCAATCCGACGGTCAAGTCGGTGCTGCATCGCACTTCCGAGCTGATCGAAGGCGGTTCCACATTCTCGGAAGCCCTGGCACAGAATCCGAAATCCTTTGACAAACTCTACCTGAATATGATTCGGGCGGGGGAAGCCTCGGGAGCCATGGTTTCTATTCTCGACCGGCTCGCGATGTTCATGGAAAAAGCGGCCGGAATTGCCGGCAAGGTCAAGACTGCCATGATTTACCCGGTGGCGGTATTGACGATCGCCATGGTGATTACCTCCGGTTTGATGATCTTCATTGTGCCGAATTTCACCGCCACTTTCCAGGATCTGATGCCCGACAAGCCTCTGCCGGCGGCAACCCAGTTGATTATCGCCATCAGTAACCTGTTGCGCGGACATGCCTATCTGATTTTCGCCGGAATCGCCGCCGTGTTTTTCGCGTTTAAACTGATCAAACGCAATTCCTTCGGCAAATACGCCATCGACTATATCTGTTATCGTATGCCGCTGTTCGGGCCGATTGTGGCCAAAACCGCGATTACCCGTTTTTCCCAGACTTTGAGCACTCTGATTGCTTCCGGGGTTCCGCTTCTGAATGCCTTGAATATCGTCAAGGATACCGCCGGCAATGAGTTGGTGGCGCGGGCCATAGAAAAAGTCCGCCAGGCGGTTAAGGAGGGCGACGGCATTGCCGCGCCGCTCGGCGCTACCGGCATCTTTCCGTCGATGGTGGTCAGCATGCTCGAAGTGGGAGAGGAAACCGGCAGGATGCCGGAAATGTTGAACAAAATTGCCGATACCTATGAAAGGGAAGTAGACAATGCGGTCAAAGGATTGACCTCGTTGATCGAACCGTTGATGATTGTTTTCCTGGCGGTGATAGTGGGCGGTATTGTCATCGCCATGTTTATGCCGCTGATGGCGGTCTTCGATGGCGGCTATATTTAATTCTCAATTGAGGAACTATGGACAGTAAAAATTTTTATGCAGTGGTTATGGCCGGCGGACGCGGCGAGCGTTTCTGGCCGCAAAGCCGGGCTTCACGCCCCAAACAGATGCTCAGGCTGCTGGGCAGTCTGACCCTGATCGAACAGACCGTCGCCCGGCTTCACCCGCTGATTCCACGGGAAAACATTCTGGTCATTACCAACAACGATTATGTCGGCCCGATGCGTTCGCTGCTGACGAACCTGCCGCCGGAGAATATCATCGGTGAGCCTTTCGGGCGCGATACCGGTCCCTGCGTGGCAATGGCTGCCGGAATGGTGCGGAATCTTTGCGGCAACAATGAAAAAGCCGTTATGATCATGCTCCCCAGCGATCAGATGATCGACAATTGTGAAGCCATGCGCCAGGTTCTTTCCGACGCCGGAGAAACGGCGGCCAATAACTCCAAAATTGTCACCATCGGAATCAATCCCACTTATGCCAGTACCGGCTACGGTTATATCAAATGCGGCGCTCCGATTCAATCGGAATCTCAGACCCGCTTTTTCCACAGCCTCGGATTCAAGGAAAAACCCAATGTGGAAACCGCCGAGAGAATGCTGAGCGAAGGCAACTACCGTTGGAACAGCGGCATTTTCATCTGGTCCCTGGGCTCGATCACCAATGCCTTTGAGCGTTATGCCCCGGCTTTGAATGAAATGGCCAAGGCCATCGCCGCCGCTTGCGCGGAAGACCGCCTCCAGGAAACCATGCTCGAGGAATACCGCAAGAGCGCCAAGATATCCATCGACTATGCCGTCATGGAAAAACTGCCGCCGGAAGATATGTGCGTGGCGGAATCGACCTTCGGCTGGGACGACGTCGGCAGTTGGAACTCACTGCGCAATCAGTTGAAACCGGATGGCAACAACAATGTAGTCCGGGGTCTGTTCCAGGGCGTCGATGTCCACAACTCGATTATCGTCGGCGAATCCGACCATTTGATTGCCGCGGTCGACGTTCAGGACCTGGTCATCGTCCATACCGACGATGCCACGTTGGTCTGCAACGCCAAATCCTCGCAGCGCATCAAAGAATTGGTGGCGCTGATCTCGAAAAACCCGGAACTGGAAAAATTCGTCTGATTATGCTTTTCGTAATGAATATCGGCAATACGCATATCCAGACGGCGGTATACGACGGAAACAAATTCCTTGACCGGAATAAGTTCCCGACCACCGATTTCCGGGCCGAAATGCTCCCGCCCGATCTGCCGGTGGCCGCTGCCACAGTGGTACCGGCAATACGCGAACAATTGCGCCACCGCGATGTTTTCTGGGTAACTTCCGCCACTTGCGGCGATTTGAATTTGTCGGAGGTCGACGCCTCCACCGTGGGAGCGGACCGGCTGGCCAATGCGGTTTATCTGCTGGAATATGGGAATTTGCCGGCGGTGTGCTTCGACTTCGGTACGGCGTTAACCATGGAAGTCGTCGACTCGCAAAAGCGCTTCCGCGGCGGCGCCATCGCCCCCGGCAGAATGCTGCTGCGGCAATCACTTCATCACTATACCGCGCAACTCCCGTTGGTTCCGCTGGATATTCCGACTCCGGATTCCGCCGGAACCACCACTCAAGAGGCTATGCTGCTGGGGATAGACCGCGGCGCGATCGGCGCGGTCCGGGAACTGATGTTGATTGCCGGACAGATGTTTCCGGAGCAAAAAATCACTTTTACCGGTATCGGCGGCGATGCGCCTTTTTTCACTGCCGCCATACCCGAAATCAAAGCGGGCGGCGAAGACTTCACTCTGCATGGAGTCCGCCGTTCATGGGAATATTACAAGAAATGAGAATTCGAATCAACGGAATGTTAAGTGAAAAAGAGATGGCGGTATTGGTTGCCGCCGGCGTCGATGAAATCGGTATCTGTGTCGGGCAGCTTCATCCATCCCGCCTCTTTACCCTGCCGAGTACGGCGGCGCGTCTGGTCAAACTGCTGCCCCCGGGAATTTATCCGGTGCTTTATACCCACGTCGCCAATTGCGATGAAATTATGGACATGGTAAACCGTTCCGGTATTTTCACGGTTCACCTCAACTGCTGGATTCCGGAGGAAGTAGTCAAATTGCGCGGCAAACTCCCGAATCACGGCAAAATCATCCTGACCTATTATCTTGATTCACCGGTCCGCCCCTTGTCGGTACTCGATCCGATTTACCCGTTGCTGGATGCGGTCTCTCTGGACTGCTGCCACCCGGAGCCCGGCTCCGCCTCACCGGCCCTACACTACCCGAACTGGGAACTGGCGGAAAATGCCATCAAAAGCATCCCGGTGCCATGTTATCTTTCCGGCGGCCTCTGCAAAGAAAATGTTCCGGTGGGAATACAGCGCCTGAAGCCCTACGGCGTCGAAGCCGACGGCGAAATCCTGCGCGAAAGCGGCGAACTGAACGCCGCCGCCTGCCGCGAATTCGTCGACAAAGCCCGCATCGCCGCCATCGACGCAAGGATTTGATTTTCTCAGCCTAACAGGCCGCGCCAGCGCTTGATCTGGGATTCTACCGCGTTGTAGCCGGTGGCCCCGTAAATTTCGCGCTTGCGGATGCTTTCCGCAGGATCGAACAGTTTCAGAAATTCCGGTGTGGCTTCGGGAATGCTGATCCGCATCTCTTCCAGCGTGGCTTCATTCAGCGCCTTGCCGTGATCGCGGCACCACTTGACAAAAGCGCCGACCCGGTGGTGCGCCATCCGGAAAGGCACACTGAGCTTGACCAGCTCGTCCGCCACGTCGGTCGCCATCAGGGCCGGATCGGAGGCGGCGGCCAACATCCTCTCGGGATTGATCTTCATCGTCCCGATCATCGGGGGATATACTTTCAGGATCATGGTTACGGTATCAATGGCGTCGAATATCGGTTCTTTGTCTTCCTGCAGGTCGCGGTTATAGGTCAACGGCAGACCTTTGCACAAAGTCAGAAGCGACATCAGATCACCGTAAACCCGGGCCGATTTACCGCGGGAGAGCTCCGCCACGTCGGGGTTTTTCTTCTGCGGCATCAGACTGGAACCGGTGGTAAAGGCGTCGTCGAGTTCCACGAAACCGAATTCCTGGGAACACCACAGAATCAGGTCCTCGGACAAACGCGACACGTGCATGGCAAACACCGACAGCGCACTGACCAGCTCGATTCCGAAATCGCGATCGGCCACCGCGTCCATGCTGTTGGCGGTCAGGGCGTCAAAGCCAAGTTGTTCCCGGACAAATTCACGGTCCAGCGGCAAAGTAGTCCCGGCGATTGCACCCGAGCCCAACGGCATGATATTCATCCGTTTCCGGCAATCTTCCAACCGCCCGATGTCACGGCCGAACATCTCGACATAGGCCAGCAAATGATGGGCAAACAGCACCGGCTGAGCGTGTTGCAGATGGGTAAATCCGGGCATGATCACCCGGGGATTGGCTTCGCACTGCGACAGCAGCGCACCCTGAAAATCCCGGATCATTCCAACCAGCGTGGTAATGGTATCCCGGAGATACAACCGGATATCCAGGGCGACCTGGTCATTGCGGCTGCGGGCGGTATGCACCCGTGCGCCTTCGGGCCCGATCGCCTCGGTCAAGGCGCTTTCGATGTGCATATGAATGTCTTCCAGCTCAACACAGAACTTGAAATCGCCGGCCTCGATGCGTTTTTCAATGATTTCCAGCCCGGCGGCAATCGTCATCGCGGTTTCTTCCGGGATAATTCCCTGCCGCGCCAACATCGCCGCATGAGCCTTGCTGCCCATGATGTCATAATGATAAAGCCTCTTATCGAATGACACGGATTCGGAGAATTCCTGCATATCTTTATCGGTACCGCTGCCGAAGCGACCGCCCCACATAGCCATAATTTACCTCTTTTTATATATTTTAATTAATGAATTGGTGAATTGGTGAATTGGTGAATGAATGCGCTGCGCGGCTTTTTTACTTCCGGCTTCGCCGAATTTTTCATACAGGAGGCCAATTCTCCAATTAAAATAGTTCGCGTTGGCTGATTTTTCAACTTTCTATTTGCATTTATCGGATTTAGATCATAAATTTATGATATCAATTGTTGAGGACTGTATTATGATGAAATATATTTTATTCTTTGGCCTGGCTGCCATGCTTTGTGCGGGAGGCTGTTTTTCCAAACCCAAACCGGAACCGAAAGCGAAGATGCCGGAGCGTTATGCCGGCAAACCACGCGAAATCAACCGCGAATACATGATCAAAAACAACGATATCCGCGGTTGGCAGGAAACGAACGACGACATCATGCGCCGAACGGTTTTCCGGCTGTTGATCAACAGCCCCGAACACCGGCTGGAGGCCGCCCGCAAAGGTATTACCGACAATGACCCGGTCATCCGCCGCAGCTCCGTGTACACGCTCTTTGAGTATGATCAGGACAAATCCCTGCCGGAAATCACCAAGCTCGGCAAGGACGTCGACTTCAATGTCCGTTTCATGGTGGCGTCGTGCGCCGCCGGACTGGCCCGCAAAAACAACGCCGAGGCCCTCCTGTACCTCGACAACGTCGCCAAAAATGACGCCGATATCCGCATCCGCCAGCTGGCGGCCCGCGCCTCTTGGCCCTATTACCGCGAAACCCAGCTCTTGCGCAAAGCCCAACAGGGCCACAAGGAAATGGTCAAGGTCGATTCTTTCGATATCCCCGAAACCAATTGGAAACTGCAACTTGACCCCGGTCAGGACGGACATCTGGAAAATTTCCATAGGGCCGAGTTTGACGACAGCGCCTGGAGCAAAGCCCAGGTCGGCTACTGGGAAGACCTCGGTTTCGGCAACTATGACGGCATCGCCTGGTACCGGATCCGGTTTACCATGCCCGAAAAAGTCGACTCCAATGCCGTCGAGCTGCTTTTCGGCGGCGTGGACGACAGCGCCTGGGTCTGGCTCAACGACACCTATATCGGTCAGCACGACCTCGGCAAAGACGGTTCAATTGTGCCGTTTCAACTGGACGCT
This sequence comes from Victivallaceae bacterium, assembly GCA_031548025.1. GTDB lineage: Bacteria > Verrucomicrobiota > Lentisphaeria > Victivallales > Victivallaceae > UBA5239. Next base: position 71,603 of record JAVBRM010000086.1, read on the forward strand.
ACCCGGGAAATCCAGTGGGGCAAAGAAAATCTACTGGTGGTGCGAGTATCCAACAGCATCGACAAAGGCGGCATTTTCAAGCCGATTAAAGTCGATATCTATAAATAACTTCATGTGCAAGTTTTTTTAATGGAAAATTGAAAATGGAAAATTGAAAATTGAGAAAAGGCTTACAACCGTATCATAGCTTGGTTCACCCCGCATATGAGCATGCTTCATGTAGTAAAGAAAATCAAAGGGATTCGTCCCTTTCCCTCATTTTCAATTTTCAATTTCCCATTTTCAATTCTATAAGAACTTGCACACAACGATAAATAGGCTTATGTAATGGACCTCTGGCGGCAAAAGATACATGATTGGCTTGGAAATCGCCCCTCCGCATCCATTATCAGCGGAGTGGACGAAAGCGCCGTTGCTCCCTTATTGTTCCGCCTGACGCAGAGTTCCCGCGGGACTCCCCGCCTGGCCGTGCTGCCGGTCCTCACTCATGCCGAGCGCACTTACTCCACGCTGAAACTGTGGGATGCGGAATTCAACTTCGGGTTAAAAATTCTTTACCTCCCCGAAACTGTGGAAAAAGGCCGGTTCATGCCCGAGGACGAATCGGAGCGCGCCCGGACCATTTACGAAGTTCTGCAGCAGCCGTTCGACCTGGTGGTGGGTTCGATTTCAGCATTTCTGGCCCCAGCCCCCGACCCGGAAGATGTCCTGGGGCGGGAAATCACTTTGCACCAGGGCGAAACCATCGATTTCAACGGTTTGCTGGAAAAACTGGTAGACCTCGATTACGACGACGAGCTCGAAGTCAACGTCCCCGGCGAAGTCTCCCGGCGCGGCGGGATCATCGATATCTACTCGCCGGCCCACGATTACCCGGTCCGGCTGGAGTTCTGGGGCGACACCATCGATTCAATGCGCCAGTTTTCGCCGCAGAATCAGCGTTCGCTGGAGGAAATCACCGAATACCGGATCATTCCGCGCGCCGGTATGCAGTTGGCCGGAGAAGCCCACGGCTGCGACTTTTTCACCTATGCCAAACGTTACAACGCGGCGCTGACCCTGGTTTATCCGCATGAATGCATGAGCCATTTGATCGTGCTCGACGAACAGCGGCTGGACGACCGCTTAAAGGAGGTCATCGCCACCACCGAGGTATCCCGGCTGCTGGAACCGGCGGAAAAACCACCCGAGGAGTGTTTTATCTCCGACTGTTATCCCGCCGCCGAACACCTGAAACGCTCCCTGCCCGAAGAAATGCGGGACGGCGGGTTGGAAATCCTGCGGGAAGTCATCGCCGGACAGGTCCGTCAATGGCTGGACAGCGATTATCATATCTCTCTGCTTGCCCCCGATGAAGCGTCTCTGGAACATATCCGGCGCTGGTGCGGCGAATACCGCATCGACGCGGACAAAGTCAACTTCGCGGTATCTCCCCTGCCCGAAGGCCTGATTTTTCCGACTCTGAAAACCGTATTTCTGGTGGAAAAAGAACTCTTCACCGCCAATATGTTCAAAAATTCCGGCACCATGATTCCCCCTCCCCCGGACCTGCACGCCAATTTTACGGCCCGGCCGGAAGATGAAACCGCGGCATTCGCGGATCTGGAGGAAGGCGACTACGCCATTCACCTGATGTACGGCATCGGCATTTTCCGCGGCATCCGCGAAATGAAGCAAAATGGAGTCAACCGGGAATTGATCGTCCTGGAATACCGCGACGGCGCTCTGATTTACGTGCCGGTCTGGCAGGCCGGATTGGTCAGCCGCTATATCGGAGCTCAACATTCGGTCAGTTTGAACAGCATCGGCAGCAAGCGCTGGAACGAAACCAAACTCCAGGCCCAGAAAGGAATTCAGGAATTTGCCGCTGAAATGATGCGCACCAGCGCCATGCGCAACGCCTGCCCGGGCATCCAATTTCCCAATGACAACCTCGAGCAGCGGGTATTTGAAGACTCTTTCCCCTTTACCGATACCCCCGACCAGATCAAGGCGGTAGCGGAAATCAAAGCCGACATGGAAAAAGAAAAACCGATGGACCGCCTGCTCTGCGGCGACGTCGGCTACGGCAAAACCGAAGTCGCCATCCGGGCGGCCTACAAAGCCGTCAGTTCCGGTTATCAGGTGCTGATACTGGTGCCGACCACCATTCTGGCCCAACAACATTTTTACAGTTTCACCGAGCGTTTCGCCAAATATCCATACGTGGTGGAAATGCTGAGCCGCTTCCGCTCTCCCAAAGAGCAGACCGAAATCCTGCGCAAACTCTCCACCGGCGGCGTCGATATCATCATCGGCACCCATCGGCTGCTGGGCTCCGACGTCTGGTTTCATAAACTCGGCCTGGTGGTCGTGGACGAAGAACAGCGTTTCGGCGTCAAGCACAAAGAGCGCCTGAAGCGCTTCCGGGCCGAAGTCGACATTCTGACGATGTCCGCCACCCCGATCCCCCGGACATTGTATATGTCCATGACCGGGGTACGCGATTTGAGCACGCTTATGACCGCCCCCGGCTTGCGCCTGCCGGTCAAAACTATTATCTCGCAGGACGACGACCGGATCGTCATCGACGCCATCCGCCATGAAATCCAGCGCGGCGGCCAGGTTTATTACATCCACAACCGGGTGATGACGGTCAACGATGTGGCCGATAAACTGGCCCGGTTGATGCCGGATGTCCGTTTCGCAGTCGGCCACGGCCAGATGGACGAAGACGAACTGGAACTGGTCATGTCGGAATTCCTCTCCGGCCATGTCGATGTCCTGGTCGCCACCACCATTATCGAATCCGGGCTGGACATCCCAAACGCCAACACCATCATCATCGAACGCGCCGACCGTTTCGGCTTGGCTGAACTTTACCAGTTGCGCGGCCGCGTCGGACGCTGGAACCGCCAGGCCTTCGCCTATCTGTTGCTGCCGAAAAACACCATCCTGACCTCCGACGCCCGCAAACGAATTGCTGCCATCCGGCGCTATTCCCACCTGGGCGCCGGTTTCCGGCTGGCCCTGCGCGACTTGGAAATCCGCGGTGCCGGCAACCTGCTGGGCTCCGAACAAAGCGGCCATATCAACAGCATCGGGTTCGAGCTATACTGTCAACTGCTGCGCCAGACTGTAGCCCGGATGAGTGGTTCGCACGACTATGACATCCTGCCGAGTGTCGAACTCAATATCGATTTCATCTGTTTCGCCCACGAAGCCCCGCCCAAATTGCTGGCGACCGGCTTCCCCCCGCAATACATCCAGTCCGAACGGCTGCGCGTGGACGCCTACCGGCGGTTATCGCTTTTCACCAAAACCGAACAGATCGACCGTTTCGAAGAAGAGCTGGAAGACCGTTTCGGCAAACTGCCGCCTCAAGCGCGCCACATGATTATCGTCGCCAAAGTCCGCCTTCTGGCCGCCCGCGCGAGCTTCACCGCCGTCACCGTGGAAGGCGACAAAGTCTATTTCCGCAACGCCGCCAGCCATTATCGTCCCAACGGCATAACCCCGACCATCAACGCCACCAATCCCCCCGCGGTCAAGCTGAACCACCTCCTCCAGCTCGCCGAACTCCTCCCGGTTGTAAAAAGATAAAAGAGGAAAGAGGAAAGAGGAAAGAGGAAAGGGTCGGAGAGGCGAATCTCCTCTCATCCCTTTGCTCTTTTCTCTTTCAGCTTTTCTCTTTTAACTTTGAGATGATTGATTGAAGGATGGCTGAAATTTCTTTTAGTTCCTGAACTAATTTCTGCGAATCGGATTCGGATATTATCTTCAGCCTGGAAGCAATATAAACCTGTGTGCGCAATTCCGCTGCTGAACCTTTGGCAATGCCAAGAAATTGCGCATACTCCTTGCCGCTGCGCCGTTCGTGTCCCTCGGCAATGTTCGAAGGTATCGAAACCGCGGCTCTGGTCATCTGATCTTTCAGACCGTAATCTTTGCAATCCTTCAAAATTTCGTAAAGTCCAACGGCCAGGCGGCAACCACGCTTCCAGACTTCAAGATTTTCAAAACTCGTCATAGACATATTTCCTTATTAAAAAAAATCAGATTTAAAAGAAAAAATATTGAAAAGCTCAATCGCCTCTCCACCCTTTTCTCTTTTCTCTTTCCTTCTATGATATAGTTTGTCAAGTGGGGAAGCGTTAAAATCCCCGATTTTTCTTGATTTTTTCCTTTTCAAGAGCAGAATTTCCCTTACCCATCGAAATGGAGAGGACATACTGCTTTTGACGATCAAATTCTTTTTTCTTTTTCTTCAAAGAGATTTCCAGACATTTTACACCGGCGCCGGGTGACTAAAATACGTCCCCATCCTTCTATCGACCTTGAAAGCGCCAGGCTTTCAACGATAACATACCGAATGCGAAAAACGTGTAAATTCGAGGTCCCTGTCTATTGGTTGTCGGATGTTTTGCAACCAGGAAATTGGTCGGGTTGCCTCTATGTACAGAAAAATCTTTGCTGAATCTCCTTCATTTAAAAGGCGGTGAAATGCTCAATCTCTTTCGCGGTTCATGCCAAGGAAAGGCCGAGTCGTTTCACCATAAGATTAATATACATTCAATGGTTTGTTGATAATTGCTCCTTCGAGGGGTCTTCCCTGGACCACATACTGCCATAGCGCCGCCAGCAATTGCCGCGCCAGCGCCACGATCGCGGTACGACGGCTGCGCCCTTTTTGTTCCAGACGGTCCTTCCATTTTTTAACCAGGACGCTGTCCGGCTGCCAGCGATACCATAACCAAGCCATTTCAATGGCCATTTTGCGCAGGCTCTTGCGACCGCTTTTGCTGATACCCTGGTCGCGATTCATGGTGCCGCTGGCGAACGGGCTCGGCGTAAGTCCGAAGTAAGAGGTGAACGCTTTGAAACCATCGAAACGCGTAAAATCCCCAACCTCCCAGACCAAGTGCCGTGCGATACAATCCGAGATACCCCGAAAACATTCCAACTTACGGATGGTTTCTCCGGTCGTGTCTGCCGAACTTTGTCGCTGGTCCGCGTCCATTTGCTTCTCAATGATCTTCTCCCACTCTGTGAGCTGTTTCTCTGCGAACTCCAGCTCTACGATCATATTCCTGAAGCGTAATTGCATCAAATTCGACAGCCTGCTCCAGATCGTTCCTTCTCCCCACTCCAGGAGCAGTTTCCTCCAGTTACGACTGCTCTGATGCCCTTTCGGTGTCGGCAGTTCCGTTCGTTCAACCAACGCCAGCAGTTGTGAATTTACACTCCTTCCCGCTTGCTTTAAGCGCGCCAGTTCCCGCTCGCCATCACGCCGTCCTTCCTCTGCTAATGTCGGGATATATACCTCGGGCAAGCGGTCTTCCGGGTGCAGGCCGCCCAGAAACAACGCGTCCAGTTTATCTGTCTTTATCACTTTCCCGCACATAATCACCTTCAGCTTGTTGATCGGCAATACATGCGGCTCCGCTCCCAATTCACGCAGTTTTCGCGCCGGCCAGTACCCATAGCGTCCAGCCTCATAAAAAACATGCACTTCCTTTCCCGAGGACACCTGTTCCGCTACCAATGCAAAACAGCGATCCTCCTTGCTGGCCCCTTCCTTGTCCTTCAACGCGTAATAATTGTTTTTATCCTCACTCCAGTTGTAAACCACCGTCGCCCACAGCTGCCCTCCCATATCTATTCCGATTGTTACCAGATTTTCCATTTGACTTTTACGGTTGACGATGTTACCTTTTCTTTGCATTTGGGCCTCCTTTGTTTGGTGTTGGTTCGCTTACCAAAATTTACTCGACAAAGGAGGTTTTTTCTACCTCTGCGATTTTTTTCGCTCTATATACATGATATCTCTTTCCTCTTATTTATTCGGTTTCCACAGCAATAATCATGACGCCGTTTTTGTAGTTTTTGGCGCTGCCGCTGAAAGTCCAGTCGGGTTCGCCTTTGGGTTGGTTGCCGATACCGACATCGGCGTTTTTCCCGGAACGGAAGTTATTGAAAGAGAAGACGGTCTGCTTTTTCTCAAAGTTATGCACCTGCATTGAGCCGTAGCCGACATCCCGGCGGTCGGACGCCACCGTATCCCCGAAGTCATAAGCCTGCTCGGAAGCTCCCGGCACTTTGGTCCGGTTCTCTTTCCCGTAATTGCATTCCCAGAATTCGATATTGCCTTCTGCGAAAGTGCCGTTTTCAACTCCCGGCACATTGCTTTTCACCACCAGATTTTTGACATTCTGCTGGAAACGCTTGCCGACGTCGAAAGCCGGAACGCCCAGTTCCCTGACGTTCGGACTGAATGTGTCCATCGCCGCGAATACATATTGCGCCTCCCCTTCGTTGGGAGTCAGAGCCAGGTAATATGCCACCCGCTTGATCTTTTTTCCGGCAAAGTCAGGGCTGTAATCAATGGCATATGTCATTTTTTTGCCGCCGTCCGACATTTTGGGATTGGTCGGATCGAAAATATAAGCCGGAACAAAGTTTTTCAACTCCGGTACCCGTTCATCCCATTGCATCTGCGCGGCCTTGAAAGCCCCCACCGGCAAACCGGTTTCGCCGGTCAAATTGGGCTCGGCCCAGCCATCCCAGGCAAACTGGACGAAACATGGCGAGTTGACTCCCGCCGCGGTCAGAGTTACAGTATTGTTGGAAATTTCCGCCTCGGCTTTGACAAAAACTCCGTCCGGTCCGGCAATCTCAAACCAGTCCGGAGTTTTGCCGTCACGAGTTTTCAGGGATTTGGTCTGGAAAGTCAACAATACTTTATTTTCATCAATTTCCATTGATTTCAGGGTTGGAGAATCCGCAACGATTTCAGTTTTGCCGTAAGTTTTCCTTAACGCCTGCCAGGCCAGACGGTTACCTACTGTCTCCTTGTCGGCGGGATGAACATCTTTGACATTGCCCACGTCATTGATGACCGCCATGCCGGTGTTCGGAGTGTCCCGGACAAACTGCTCCTGTGCCTGCCAGAGCCAAGGCAGAACACCATGACTGTTCCCGTAGCTGTATGGCGCCAACTGTACCAGATAAAACGGCATTTCCGGGTTATTCCAAACCTTGCGCCACCCCTTGACCAGAGCCTGTTGCTTATAATAATACATCATTCGGTCGGAATGGTTCGACTCGCCCTGATACCAGATCGCTCCGCGGAAAACGTAAGGCGTCAGCCCGTAAAGCATGGCATTATAAATCGCCGTCGGGTCCTGCCATTTGTCCCATGGGCGTAACTCAACCGGATAATTCGGCGCAGGGTCCGGCATCTCTCCGGCCGTGGCCTGTTTCTCGGCTCCCGCAAGCCATTTTTTATATGCGGCCAACATACCGGCAACCTTTTCTTTGTGGACCGGCGAATTCACATCCTTGGCCTCCACCTGGTCATCGATATTCTTGACCTGCGCGACCTCCTTGAACCCGGCGGGCGGAGTCCAGGGCTCGATCCGGGAACCTCCCCACGAAGCATTGACCAGACCAACCGGCACTTTCAGCGCCTCGAAAAGTTCCAGGCCGAAGAAATACCCCACCGCGGTACAGTTCTCCGCGGTTTGGGTGGTGCATTCCTCCCATTTTCCGGAGACATAGTCACCCGCCGCCGTTTTCCAATTTCTTTCCACATTGAAAAATCGGATCCTCGGATGGTTGGCCGCCGCCAGATGCTTTTCCCGGTCTTTGATCTTGCCCCCCAGCCGCCATGCCATATTCGACTGCCCGGAACAAAGCCAGACTTCACCGATAAATATATTCTTAATTATCATATTATTATTGCCGGACACAGTCATTTCCAGAGGCCCCCCGACTCCCATCGGCTTGAGCTTCAATAACCATTTACCGTCTTCACTGGAAACGGTTTCCGCTTCCTGTCCATTGAACACCACCTTGACTTTTTCCCCGGCGACAGCGGTTCCCCAGACAGTAATTTCCATCCCTTGCTGAAGCACCATATTGTCACTGAAAATCGCGGGCAATTTGACATCCGCCATCGCCGCGGCACAAACCGCCAGCAAAAGCACCATACTGATTTTACTCATACACTACCTCCATAATATCTGTTCGCAATGAAAAAGTATAGTTGCGATAAATAAAAATTACAACTATAAAACGCCCCTTCTGCTGGTAAATTTCCCGGAATATGTTATATTACTGAGTTTTACATTAACATTTTGGCAGGATTTTGGAATATGGAAAAGTATTTTTTGGGTATTGATATCGGATCAACGACCTTAAAGGCGGTGGTATTATCCGACAAGGGCAAGGTGCGTCATACTCTGTATCAGAGAACGCGTCCGGTCGGGTCCGGTAAAATCATTTGCAGTGGTTCCTGCCATAAATGTGGCCAGTGTAATTACGGCGCCTTGAAAAAAACCATCGAAGATTTCCTGGCCGAATGCGGCCTGACCGATAAAAATATTACCGCCACCGCGGTTACCGGCAGTCAGATTGTCGAAGATACCCGCCGCTTCATACCCTACGACTTCCAGGTGTCCGAAGTCCAGGCGCACGTGGCCGGAGCCCAGAATTATCATCCCGGCTGCAAAGCCATTCTCGACGTCGGCGGCCAGGATAGCAAGGCCATGGTCTATAACGAAAAAATGCAACTCTGGAATTCCAAAATGAGCGGCATCTGCGCCGCCGGCACCGGAGCTTTTCTCGACAGTGTCGCCCTGAAACTGGACGTGCCGATCGAAGAAATGGCCGACAAAGCCAACTATGACAGCGACCTCGAATTTTCCTCGGTCTGCGCGGTGCTCAGCGCGACCTCGATCAATAAATTTAAAAACCGTTTCCCGCTCGGTGAAATCATCGGCGGCGCCTGCCGGGCTCAGGCCCGTACGATCATGTCCGGCGTCGGCCAACTCTTTCTCGATTACCACGGCCCGATTATCTTTCAGGGCGGTGTGGCCTACAACCGCGCGGTAGCCTATTACTTGCGGGAAATCACCGGCAACGAGATCATCATCCCCGAATTTCATGGGGTCATGGGCGCTTTGGGCGCGGCCTGCCTGGCGGCCAAATCTTCCGAATTGAAAAAGAAATATCAGCTCCCCAAGAAAATATTCGACGGCAAATTCCATCAATTGCCCTCCATCGCCATGCGGACTCAGGCGACCAAAAAAGATTTTCTGGTCCGCCGCGGCAACGAACCGCTGGTATGGCGCAATCTCTTTTTTCCGACGGAAATTCTCAACGCCATGAATTTGAAGATGCTCACTCTGGAAACTTACGCCGCGCTCTTTGCCCGTAACTCCAAACGCATCAAAAAATCTTTCGACGAAGCCGCCTGCAAGGGCTTCTCCGGCGAGACCTGTTCTTTCCTCCGGGTACTCGAAGGCATGGATCTGCCCAAACCGGCGTTTGGTGTTTCCACCTCCCAGCCGTGCCAACAGGGCGAGCGGATTTTCCGCGACCTGGCCCGTTCTTACGGCATCGAGGATAAATTATTCTCGCTCCAGACCCCCATCTCTTTCAGCGAACCGGCAATCGAACAGATGGCCCAGGGACTGGAAATGGCGGTATGGGAACTCGAAAAGGCCTGTAATACGAAACTCGATCCCAGGAAACTGGCCGAAGCCATCGAGTTTTCCAACGAAGCCCGGCATTACTCCAAGCTTTGTAACGACCTCCGTTTCAACAGCCCTCCGTTAATCCGGGGATCTCAGGCGGTATACTTCTCGGTGATCTTCTCTCAGCTCTGGGGCCGTCAGGAACTGGTCGATATCCAGAAACAGTTCCTGAAAGACCTGGAGCAGCGCCGCGACGAAATCGGTGATTCCATCAAATTCGAGGATACTCACCGTATTCTCTGGCTCCACCTGCCGCCGTTCTACGACGTCAGCCTGTTGGATTATATCGAGTTGAACTGCAACGCGCCCATCGTTTTCGAAGAAGTCAACTTTGTCGGCTGGGACGAACTGAATGCCGCCGATCCGTACCGCTCGCTGGCGCGCCGCTTGCTGACCGTCGGCTTTCTCGATCCGGGCTCCCGGGTCCAAATGATTTCGGAAAACTCCCGCAAGGGCCGCTTCAACGGCTGTATCCTGTACAACCACGGATTCGGACGTTGTTCCATGGCCGACAGTTCCCTGGTCAAGCACCTGCGCGAAGAGCTCAACGACAAAGGAATCCCGCTGCTGGTCCTGGACGGGGACTGCATCGACCCCACCATCGACCCCTGCAGCACCTACACCAAAGTCAGTGCTTACATTGAAGCAATGAACGATAAAAAATACGGCAATATTTTTGGAAAATTGCAGGAGAG
>JAVBRM010000153.1:0-4708 GCA_031548025.1 Victivallaceae bacterium
CTACGTCGAGCCGCCCCTCCATGCCAACTGGGGGCGCAATACGCACTTCGGCAGTAATGTCTATGCCAATTTCAACCTGACTCTGGTCGACGATACGGATATTTATGTCGGCGACAGCGTCATGTTCGGCCCCAATGTCACGTTGGCTACCGCCGGACACCCGGTTGACCCGGAACTCCGGCGCAAAGTCGCCCAGTTCAACCTGCCGATACGCATCGGCAACAATGTCTGGATCGGCGCGGGAGCGGTCGTCCTGCCGGGCATCACGATCGGCGACAATTCCGTCATCGGGGCCGGCAGCATCGTCACCAAAGACATCCCGGCCAACGTCATCGCCGTGGGCAATCCTTGCAAGGTTCTGCGTGAAATCGGCGAGCGCGACCGGAAGTATTACTACAAAGACCTGGAGATCGATATATGAGCTCAAAATGCAGTGTGGATGACATCAGGGCGCGCTTTGACAAGGATGTCGAGCGTTTTTCCAACCTCGAAACCGGCCAGACGGCCACCATCGACGCGCCGCTGGCGATGGAGCTGATCACTCAGGCCGCGTATCACTCGACCAGCCCGATCCGGCATATTCTGGATATCGGCTGCGGGGCTGGAAACAACACCCTCAAGCTCCTGGAACTGGTCCCGAATGCCGATTGCGATCTGCTGGACTTGAGCGCTCCGATGCTGGAACGGGCGGTGGAGCGGGTCGGCAAGGTGACCTCCGGCAGAGTAGCTTCCATCCAGTCGGATTTCCGGACGGCGGATTTAAAGGCCGGTTCGTATGACATCATCCTGGCGGCGGCGGTGTTGCATCATCTCCGCGACGACGCCGATTGGCAGGTCGCTTTTCAGCGTATTTACGACCTGCTGCGGCCCGGCGGTTCGGTATGGATCACCGACCTGGTCAGCCATGAATCGCCGGAAGTCCAAAATCTGATGTGGGAGCGTTACGGCGACTACCTGACCGGCCTCGGCGGAGTTGAGTACAAAAACAAGGTATTTGCCTACATCGATTTCGAAGATTCACCGCGTCCGGTCAGTTGGCAATTGGAATTATTGAGAAACTCCGGTTTCAAAACCGTGGATATTCTCCATAAAAATTCCTGTTTTGCCGCTTTCGGAGCCATCAAATAACCGGAATATATTTGCATTTACCGGAAAATGAAAGTATTTTACCGGAATGCCAACAACAAACGAGGTAAACATATGAGCAAAGTATTAATGAAAACCAATTTCGGCGATATCACGATCGAACTTTTCGACGCCGAAGCCCCGCAGACCGTCAAAAACTTCCTGAAATATGTCGATGACAAATTCTACGACAACACCATTTTTCACCGCGTGATCGACGGATTCATGGTCCAGGGCGGCGGGTTCAATGAACAATTCGAGCAGAAAAAAACCAATTCCCCGGTAGTCAATGAAGCCGACAACCGCATCGGCAACCAGACCGGAACTCTCGCCATGGCGCGCACCAATGATCCCCACAGCGCCACCGCCCAGTTCTTCATCAACGTCAGCAACAATGACTTCCTCGACTTCAAGGCCCCGACCCCGGATAAATTCGGTTATTGCGTCTTCGGCAAGGTCGTCGACGGCATGGACGTGGTCAACAAGATCAAAGGTGTAAAAACCGGCAACCGCGGTTACCACCAGAACGTCCCCTCCGACAATGTGGTCATCAAAGAAGTCGTTCGCGTGGAGGCATAAGATGAAACTGACGCTTATTACCATGATGCTTTGTGCCGTCTGCTGCTTCGCCTGGAGTCAGGAAGTGATCATCAAAACTTCGGCCGGCGACATCACCGTCGAGCTCAATGAAAAAGCCGCTCCGAAAACCGTAAAAAACTTTCTGACCTATGTCGACAAAGGTTTCTACAACGGTACGATTTTTCACCGCGTGATCAAGGGATTCATGATCCAGGGCGGCGGGTTCGATGAAAAGTTCCAGGAAAAGAAAACCGAGGCGCCGGTCTCCAACGAAGCAGACAACAAGCTCAGCAATGAAATCGGTACCATCGCCATGGCGCGCACCAACGATCCCCACAGCGCCACCGCTCAGTTTTTCATCAACACCAAAGACAATGCAAGCCTTGACCATACCGCCAAGAATGCCAGAGGCTGGGGCTATTGCGTTTTCGGCAAAGTCACCAAGGGAATGGATGTGGTCCAGAAAATCGAGGATGTCAAAACCGGCAACCGCGGTTATCACCAGGATGTTCCCAGTGAAAACGTCGTGATCAAGGAAATTGTCCGGGTAGCTCAAAAATAAGGAATACCGCATCTGTGGAATTCCGTCTGATCAAGTCACCGCGCCGTAAGACAATGACCTTGCAGGTGAACCGGATGGGCGAAGTAATCGTTCGCGCTCCGGTTCACATCAGCGAAGAAACGATACGGCGTTTTGTCGAGAAACACGAAAACTGGATCCGGCAAAAAATCAGTGCCGCCCGCCAGAACCCGACTCCGGAGTTCAAGGCGGGCGAACTGTTTTATTACCTGGGCGAACCGTATCCGCTGCAATTCGGGGACAGCGGCAGCCACTCCATCAAATTCGACCGGGCGTTCATCGTCGCGAAAGAGCTGCAGGACAAAGCCAAAGAACTGCTGATAGCCTGGCTGCAGCGCCAAGCCCTGAAATACCTGAACCAACGCACTCCCGAGCTGGCCGCCGGTCACGGTCTGCAATACCGTAAACTGCGCCTGAACGATGCAAAAACCAATTGGGGCTCGTGCTCATCGCTGGGTTATTTGAATTTCAACTGGCGGTTGATCCAGTGCCCTCCCCCGGTCATCGACTATATCATCGTTCATGAGCTCGCTCACCTGGTGGAAATGAACCATTCGCCCCGCTTCTGGGACCAGGTCGCCCGAATGTGCCCGAATTATCTTGAGCACAAAGCCTGGCTCCGCCGCAAAACCACCCGTCATAAACTTTTATAAGAGGTATAATATGAAACTTGAATTTGTCACTTACAAGAATCTGCCCAACTGCATTCGCCTGGCGAATGACTCGGTCGAGCTGATCGTCACCACCAATATCGGGCCGCGCATCCTGGTTTACCGTTATCTCGACGGCGCCAATTTTATGAAGAATTTCGACGACCAGCTCGCCGACATCCAGCCCGATAAATGGCAGAACTACGGCGGGCACCGCCTCTGGCACGCCCCCGAATCCTGGCCCCGGACCTACCACCCGGACAACGACCCGGTCCGCCATGAATGGGACGGCAAAGTCCTGACCCTGAAAAGCGAAACCGAATCGACCACCGGTCTACAGAAGGAAATGAGCATCGAGCTCGTTCCTCAAGGTACGGAAATCAAGCTCCGCCACCGCATTTACAACCGCAACCTCTGGGCGGTGGAATTCGCCCCGTGGTGCCTCTCGGTGATGGCACCCGGCGGCCGCGCGGTAATCCCGCAGGAACCCTACGTACCGCACGGCAGCGGCCCCGGCGAATCCTTCGACATCGCCCGCCCCCTGATCCTGTGGCAATACACCAAAATGAACGATCCCCGCTTCACCTGGGGCGAAAAATTCATCCAGATGCGCCAGGACGACCGCTATGATTCCAAGCAGAAAATCGGCGGCACCATCAAGCCCGGCTGGGCGGCTTATGCCTTCAAAGATGAACTGTTCGTCAAACACTTCGACTATAGCCCCACGGCATGCTATCCGGACGGAGGGTGCAACGCCGAATTTTTCACCATGCCCGGCTTCCTGGAGATCGAATCGGTAGGCCCGTTCGCCCCGGTCAAACCCGACGATTTCGCGGAACTCAACGAGACCTGGCAACTCGCCAAAATCACCCTGGACGACGACGAAGCCACTATAGCCAACCAACTGAAAAATCTCCTCTGACCTATACTATGGGCGGCGCCCGTCGCCGCCCGTAATTCTTGACAATTTGATGTCAACATCACTGCTTTTTAGCGCTTCCCCCCTGCTTGCGTCCAAAAAATAATGCACGATTTGATGCAAAAATTTAACTTTTGGCTCAAACTATACTTATTCTTAAAGTAATCTACTATGGATGTGATACTTACAATAAATATTTTTTATTTTTATTTCGAGGGAGTATTGACAAAATGGTGTTTTCCGGTTATAATTAAAAAAAGAGGGGTTACCCCTACGATGAAGCGTTATAATTTTCAGGAGTTTGCCGACCGGCATCAGGTGGTGTTGATCGCGCCGACGTTTGTCGACGATGATTATTGGGAGCCGGAGGCGTGGTCGGGGAAGGCTTTGTTTCAGGCGGTAGGGAAGCTGGAGCAGATCGGCGGGCTCAAAGCGCAGAGGTTGTATTATTACGGGTATTCGGCGGGTGGGCAGTGTGCGGCGCTTTTTTATGCGTATGCGCCAGAGAGGGTGGCGGCGTGGGCGGTACATGCTTCGGGGGTTTATTTCGAGGCGGCTGGGTGGAAAAAGGGGGTGGTTCCGGTTATGATCAGTTGTGGTGTCGATGACGAGGAACGTTATGTGATTTCCCGGCAGTTTATTTTCAATTACCGGGAGGCCGGGGGTAACGTGGTCTGGCGGCCGTATCCGGGAAAGGGTCATGAGCTGACGCCGGAAGCTTTGCAGATTGCCCGGCAGTTTTTCGCGGACCAGTTTGAGCGTTTGCCGGTCAAATATATCGGTGATGACGATACTCGAATGGTTTATCCGCTGTCCGAGGTTCGGAAAATTATGATGGAGTATCGGAATCCGCTG
>JAVBRM010000222.1:0-15789 GCA_031548025.1 Victivallaceae bacterium
GGAACATTCGCATCCTCACCCCAGATTTGCGCCATCAATTCGGCGGCGTCAGCCAAATTTTCGGCTGAGAAATTTTCAATTGTCAAAGCATTCATCCGTAAGCCTCCTCGAGTAATTATAAAACTGTTTTAATATAAATCAATTTTCCTATATTTCAAGGAGGATAGAAAAAATACCATCCGACCTCAGCCGGATGGTTTTCCGCCGTGGAGTTGTTTCCGAATCGGCAACCTACGGGGGGATAAGATTAAGCAATAATATGAGTTGTGAAATAAATAAGAAAAAATTGAAACATCCTGGAATTCTTCATTAAGGTTGACCGGACGTCAGGTTGAACAACTTTTTTCGGGCTTCAAACTGAATCAGTATTTCATGTTCAAGGCGGATATTCCGGAGCTCCTGAAAATTCACCGGGATATTTCCAGAAGACTGGTCCGAAAGAGTGGCGCCGGTCTGCCGGATCTGCTCGGCGACTGCATGAAACTTCTGAGCACCCTCTCGCTATCCGCCCAGACCGGCGAATATACCGGCCAACAGCTTATCGCCGACCGGATCCGCGCGCAACTGGAATCTGAATATCAAAACCCGCAATCACTTACGAATTTATCCGCGGATCTGGGCATACCGTCAACCACTTTGCATCGTATGTTCAAGGAAAAATTCGGCACTTCTCCCAAACGATATCAATTTGAATGCCGGATGCGCCACGCCCGGCATTTGCTGGGAACATCTGACATGCCATTGAAAGAGATTGCCGACCGGACCGGGTTTCAGAATCAGTATTACTTTTCCAACGCGATAAAAAAGGAATATAATCTGTCCCCCGGCCAACTGCGCGCGTTTCTGCGTCAATCCCAGCAAGATCTGGTCATGCCGCCGAAGAACTGATTATTTCCCATACCGGAAAAGCAGGGTATCGGGACCATCGGTTTCAATGACTATCCGGTCCGTGTTTTCATAAGTTCTGCCGCTGAAAAGCTCGGTGATCAGCGTACATTTCTTCGGGAATTTCAGCTCGATCGTATCCGCCCGGCCAATGTGGATGGCGGCAAGCCGGGCATTGGCGTAAACCGGAACCGGCTTGTCGCACCAGCAATGAGCCCCGGCCTGTTTCAAAACTTTCCTCATATCATCTCCGTTCAATTCCTTTGGTTCATGAACGTAAACAGCATTGAAGTCCGGCATCGCGACCGTTTGTACGCCCGGCGTGGCGAAAACGGTTCCGCAAATTTTTTCAACATTTTCCGGGGACCATTTCCCGTCATGAATAATGCCCGGACCGTAGATAAACATTACCGTTTTGCCGGCGGCGGTCCGCTTCAACAGATTCATTTTCTCTCCATCCAGATCGAATGGATGACACAGAATAATGAGTTTATAATTGTCGAGCGCCATTAGTTTGAGATCGTTGAAACTGGCGGTGGTAAATGCGGTTCCGGTCAGGCTCAGAGCTTTTCGGACCGGGTTGGCAAACTTGATGGAATCGGGGTGCATATCGTTGATATAGAACATATTTTCAGGATCGGCAACCAACAATGTCTCAAAAACGTCTTCCGGCGTCTTCAAACTTTCGGTATCCCAGATTTTCCGGCATGTTTTCAGAGTAGCTTGCGCGGCTTCCGAGTCCCACCAGCCACCCCACATGTCGAAATACCAGGTCGAGCAGCCGTTAATCAAATTGAAAGCCATTTCGCGCTTGATGCCCGCGGTAACTTCTTCCGGGGTCTTCCATTCGACCTCGCGTCCGCAAATCGCCACGCCTCCGGACCGGCCGGGAGCTTTCGGAAAGCGACTGGTAAAAGTAGTGGTATCGACCGAATTCATAATGTTTTTGCCACGTACCTTAAGCGTCTGCATCGGAATCATGGACAACGGCGAACCACCCATGCCACGCTCGGACGTGCCGTAAGAGATCGGCTCCGCCGCGAAATCAATTTCCGGCATGCTGAATATCCGTTCATACTCAAGCTGAGCCCAGGACGCCTGGTCTTCCGGCCACAACTCAAAAATATATCCATAACAAAGCGTCAATCCGATTTCCGGCGCTAAAATTTCCCGGGCTTTTTTAATAAAAAATTCCAGCGTATCCGCCGATTGTTTCGAGTTGAATTTCCAATATTCCAGCGCCAATGCATTTTTTTCCGGCGTACGCAACAAATTTCCGCTTTCCGGAACTCCGGAGTAGCGAACATTGTACGGGGGGATATCCTCGGGAACCGGCAGGCCTTTTTCCGCCATATATTTCCGGAACGCCGCCAGACGCGGCAGGCTTTCCACCCCGAGCGAACAATCGAACCACTCCGTAGTTTTGCCGCCCATCAAAACAAACGCCTTGATCCGGCCGGGAAATTTTTCCGTCGCATGCCTGAGAACCGCTTGAAGGTAATCCGCCAGGTCATTGCGGTAATCCTCCAGCGCCGCCACACGCCCAAACTCATTAAACGCATCAAAACGCTTCCCACCTCCGCGACGATACCACCATTGCGGCGGGTTCAGATCGATGCAACAGATCAGTTTCGCATCCGGCACGGCGGCCAGAATGTCATTCACATACTGATCGAACAAGGCAAAATCATATTCACGTTCCCAGATCCAGGTCGGCTGGTAACGGGTATACGGTTCCCCCATGAAATTCGTGTTGTTGGAAACCATGAATGTAATGGTGTCGATGCCGATGGCACGCATGTTTTTCATGGTGTCATACTCCGGTTCGAACGAGCGATAACCAAAGAAACGAAACATTTTATACACTCCTGTTATGTTTTGTCCGCTATGATTATTCTACAGCCCGAGCCCCGGAAAAACAAGATATGACATCATCAGGAATTTATAATAAAATACCAAATTATTTATAACAACATTTTTACGAATTCATGAACCGGCGTGTCACCTTCCAACTGACAGGCCGGGTAACGGTCGAGGAACTCGCCAATGGCGGCATAGCCGGCGGTGTTGGGAAAACCTAAGGGCTCCTGCCCGGCGTCAGGGTCGAAAAATGTGTTTATCTGAGCATACTCGGCGGCGTTTTGACCGGCGATCCGGCCGAATACCAGGACTTCGAGCCCGGCATTGCCGCCCAGGCGGTCGCGTCCGTGGATTCCCCCGGCCGCTTCTCCGGCGGCAAACAGCCCCGGTACACCAGTACGACAGTGAGTGTCGATGCGGATTCCGCCAAGCGTGGTATGCGCGCCGGGTTTGACCTCGAACCACAGATCGGCAAATGATGGAGCCAGCGTTTTGAATTTCTGATAATAGCCCGGGTATTTCTGCTGAAATTTCGCCTCGTCCACACCGGAAAAATCATAGCGGACTCCACCGTGTTCGCACGCCCGGCCTTCGTCGATTGCGCATTGGATGATTTCCGCCAGTTCGCGTTTGCGGGGAAGATTGCCGGAGAGCAGAGAGTTGCCGTGGCGATCAAGCAGCCGCGCTCCTTCGTTCAGAACGGTGGTGATTACCGGGAATCCGCTCAATGTTTCGGGAAAAACTGTAACCGTCGGCTCAAATTGTACACAGTCGAGATCGATCAATTCTGCACCGGCATCCCGTGCCAGAACCAGGCAGTCGCCGCGCAGTTTTTTACTCCAGCTGCTGAACTTCCATAGACCGGCAAAGCCGCCCCCGGCCAAAATGACGGCTTTGGCCCGAACTTCCGTGCCGTCTTCACAAAGAACTCCGGCGATCCGATTACCTGATTTCAACAGTTTGACCACACGATTTTTCTGAACCGGGTGAGCCAGCAGCCGCATGGCATCGCGTCCGGTGCCGGTACCGGCGTGAACTACCCGGGGAAATGAGGTTCCCAAAGCATGGACCATATCATAAGTTCCATCGGAAAGACGGTCGAATTTCACGCCCATTTGTTCCAGTCGCCACAGCTCCGGCATAGCTCGGTTGCAAAGCAGCCGGACCAATGCCGGATCGCTCAAGCCGCCGCCGGAGCGCATGGTATCTTCGAACATGATTTCCGGGGAATCCGGGGGATTGGCCGGAGCGCTGAAGCCCATGATTTCACTGGAAGCGCCGCCTCCGGCGTCAATAATCAGCACCTCTAACTCCGGGGCGATTTCGCGGATTTCCGCCGCGGCGTTCAGGGCGGCCAGGCCGCCCCCGACAATCACGATATCGGCTTTCATTCCCAGATCGCTCCATTGGCCAGCGAACCGGCGTTTTTGCAGAACAACCGCAGAAACGGCGGAACTCCCACGGGGTTGAATTTCCACTGCCATTGGGCGCGACGTTTGTCCAGCTCATCCGCCGCCACCAGCAGATCGAGCTTTCGGGCTTCGAGGTCGATATCGATCGGGTCGCCGTCTTTCACCAGCGCCAACGGACTCCCGAGCGCCGCTTCCGGCGACAGATAACCGATGGAAAGTCCACTGGAACCGCCTGAAAAACGCCCGTCGGTGACAATCGCGACGTCGTGCGCCAGCCCGCGCCCTTTCAGTTCTTTCTGAAAAACATACGCTGTAGTGCCGAAGGCCGCCTTCGGGCCCAGATAACGAATCACCGCTACGTCGCCCTTGCAAATTCCACCGCAATTCAAAGCATCCAGCGCGGCGTCCAGCGTATCGAAGCACCGGGCGGAGCCTTGAAATTTACGCATGTCCTCCGCCAACGCCCCGGCTTTGATAATGGCTCCATCCGGCGCCAGCGAACCGTACAGCACATACAGCGCACCTTCGGCAGATACCGGGCGCTCCAGCGGTCGAATGACTTCGGAATCGTAGATGATCGCTTCGCGGCAGTTTTCCGCCATGGTTTGACCGTTGACGGTCAGGGCGTCGCCGTGCAGTTTCGGCAGCAGCGATTTCAGGACGGCCCGCGAACCGCCGGCGCGGTCGATATCCTGCAAGTGCCATGGTCCGCTCGGCGACGCCGCCACGGTCTGCGGGATTTCGCGCGAGGCACGATCGAATACCGCCCACCACTTTTTCCGGAGCCCGGCCTCGTTGGCAATGGCCGGCAAGTGCATGAAAAGATTGGTCGAACCGGCCATAGCCATGGTTATGGCGATGGCGTTTTCAATGGCTCCTTCCGTAATAATCTTCCGGGCGGTAATCCCTTTTTCCAGCAGGGTCATAATCTGTCTACCCGCCAGGTACGCACACTGCAGCAGCTCGGAACTCACCGCCGACATGCAGCCGTTGCCGGGCAGCGTCATTCCCATGGCCTCGGCGGCCAGACACATGCTGTTGGCGGTGGTCATGACTCCACAGGCCCCACACGGTGCATACATTCCGGCGACCTCGCGTTCGGCTTGCTTGCGGTCGTATTCACGGTTCATGGCCTTGCCGACATTGTCGGTCAGATCGATATAATTGGCGCTCCGACCTTCCAGGAACGGCATCGGCATGTAGCCGCCGGTAACCATCAGCGCCGGAATATCCAGCCGCGCCGCCGCCATCAGGTGCCCCGGCACGATCGAATCGCAGGTCGACAGAAGCACCATGGCATCGAACATATTGCTCTCTACGATCAGCTCAACCTCGTCGGCGATATGATTGCGGCTCGGCAGCTCGATATAACGCGGGTTCTTCAAAACCATGCCATCGCAAATCGCCGAGGTCATCACCTCAAACGGCAATCCACCCGCCTCGCGGATTCCCTGCTTGACCCGCTCGGACAGATTGCGCAAATGGACATGGCCCGGATTGTATTCGTTCCACGAATTGACCACCGCCACGATCGGACGCTTGAATTCATCCTCGGTATACCCCATGCCCCGGACCAGCCCGCGGCGGCATTCATTGGTGACCCCGTAGGGCGACTGACTGCGAAAATCACACATATTTCACCTCCTGAATCAGTAGTTATACAACATCGAATCGATGCCGCCATCAATGGACTGGCCGCCATCGATAACAAAAGTCTGCCCGGTAATGAAACGCGATTTCTCATCGTCGGTCAGAAATAACAGCATCGGGGTAACGTCGTCGACGCCACCGAGGAACCCCAACGGAATCTTGCGCAGAAACCCCTGCATGTCCGCCTCGGAATAACGCACCGAAAGTTTGGTCATGATGAAGCCGGGCGCGATGCAATTGACGTTGATGCCGTTGGCGGCGAGCTCCACCGCCAGAGATTTGGTGAACATATTCAGTCCGGCCTTGGCCGCCGAATACGGCAGGGCTTTACGCTTGACCCAGGTAACCAGGCTGTGAATGGAACTCACGTTGATGATTTTACCGCGAACCTGGTTTTCGAGCATATGTTTGACCGCCGGGCGTGAACAGTAGGCGGCGGCGTTGAGGTTCAAATTCACCTGATTGTCCCAGTATTCCACCGGCATGTCGGCAAAGCCGCCGGATGGAATTTTCAAAGCGCCCCCGGCGTTGTTGATCAACACATCGATGCCACCGAATTTTTCGATGAATTCCGCCACCATTGTCTCGCATTGCCCCGAGTCGCTGACATCGGCGCCGAATATTTCCGCCCGCCCCCCCAGCTTGCAAACCTGTTCCGCCACCGCTTCCGCCCCTGCCCGGTCCTTGCAATAATTGACGCCGACCGCGCATCCGTACCCGGCAAACGCCAACGCCGCCGCCGCTCCGATCCCATGCGAAGACCCGGTAATTAAAACTTTTTTGCCTGAAATCATCAACCAATTCCTTTATTTTACATTTATATCACTTCTGATTTAAATAGAGTTTAAAAAAATCAGAAAAACTTTTCATAAGCCAACCGGACCGCGCCCAACGCCGACTGAAACTCGCCGATGCCGGTAATATCGATAAAACAATTCCGCCGCTCCTCCGGCAGAATACCGCGCAATTCTTCAAGCGTCCGCAGATACAGATAACCGTCATTCCGGGACTGCGCCCCGGAGAAAATCAGGGCATCCGGCGAATACAACTGGATCATCCCCGCGACCCCCACCGCATTATACGAAGCAGCCACATTCAGGATTTTCCGGGCGGCCGGATCGCCGTTGGCGGCGGCATAGTCCAGAGCCGCCGCGTCGTGAAGCTCCGGGCGCTCCGGCAACTGTTCGCCGGCCACCTTTTTCAGATAATTGCCTCCGGAATACGATTCCAGGCATCCACGGAAACCACAACTGCAAAGATGCTGATTGCCGGGAATCAGGATGTGTCCGATATAGCCGACCGGACGGCGCGGATGACTGATCAGGAGTTGATGATTGGCAATCACTCCCGAACCGATTCCCACTCCAAGCCCGATGGTAACCAGATTGGCACAACCGGCGCGCTTACCGAAACGGTATTCGGCGGTTACCGCCGCCGCTTGAGTGGTCACCGCATAAACCGGATACCCCAGCACCGCCGCGATTTCACTTACCGGCAGATTGACGCCGTTTTTCAGCCCCCAGTTACCGCCGGAAACGATGACCCCGTTATCCGAGTCGACAATCCCCGATATCCCCATGCCTACGCCCGCCAGCTTGGCCGAATCGATTCCACTCTCCTTCAGAGCCATGCCAAAGATTTTCTTGAGCCATTTATGCAGACTTTCCGGATTCCGGTAGGACGGAGTCGGCACTTTATCCCGGTAAATAATATTGAAATTCAGATCGCAGAATACAATCCGCGTCGACGCCGCCCCCAGGTCGATCCCGCACCAGTAAACCGCGTCGGCATTCACGCACAGCGGAATACTCGGCCGCCCCGGCGACACGGTCCTTTCGCGCCGGCCGAAAATCACCTCGCGTTCCAGCAAACTGTCGACCACTTTGCACATGGTCCCCCAGGCCAGACCGGTGACTTCCGCCACGTCCTTTTTGGAAGAGCGGCTCTTGCCGTTTCGTACGGCGTCGAGTACTTTTGCATTATTTGACAACATATTTCAAATGCTCATTGATTGTAAACAGCGGCAGAAACAGATATTCCGGCACCCTCCCCCTGATTTCCCGGATCAGGTATTCAGCCAGTTCAACATCCGAGGTCATACCGTCGCGATACGCCTCGGAGATCAACTTATCATAAAGGAGAGTAAGTTCAAGACATTGCCCGGGGGAAACCTCCCTCGGCAGAAAATGATGTCCGGGCACTACTTTGACCATCGGCTCCCGCTGCAGTTTTTCCAGCGAATTCCGATAGGCCGGCAAATCCATATACAGCGCACACCCCTGAACCGCCGTACCGTTCCCCTGCAGCGAATCCCCGCTCAACAACACACCACTGCGCTGATCCAGAAAACAGACGCAATCGCTGTCATGTCCCGGCGTATGGATGATTTTCAGACTATCGATAAGATCGCCGCCCCTGAATATCAAGTCCGCTTTCACCCCGCGCAATACCGGCGGCGGCGCGGGGCTGTATTCCGGAAACACCGCCCGAATTGCCCTGCTGTACTTCAACGGATCTTCCAACTTGTCCGCGCCGGATTCGATGACGCCGCACTGCATCCGCCCAAGCTGTTTCAACCGCCGGTGCCCGCCGATGTGGTCACCGTGCGTATGCGTACAAAGCAACAGATCGATATCTTCAACCGATAAACCGGTTTCGGCCAGCGCCGGAACAATCACCTGATCCACTACTTCCGCGTTAGCGCCGGAATCAATCAGGATATTGCGGGTGCCACGCACCAGATAAACCCCGCTCCAGACTTCGCCGAACGGCGTTTTCAAGAGAAAGATATTTTCGGTTATGCATTCAAATTTCATTTTAATACTCTTGACAATTTCATGGTGTCCGTATATATTATAATATCAAGTTTGATTTAATTCAATAATCAAAGGCAAAAAAACATGAATAAATCCAACCTGGCCGCCTTTCATAAACTGATTGAGGCGCAGCCGGTACTGGCCGGATTCCGGCGCGCGGGAGAAGTGATTCCTGGATTCCGGAAAAACCTGATCTTGCATTCCGGTCCGGATATCGACTTCAAAGATATGCGCGGCCCGCACCGCAACGGCGTCACCGGCGCGGCGATTTTCGAAGGACTGGCCCCAAATCAGGACGAAGCAGCCGCCATGATCGAACGCGGCGAAATCGAACTGGCAGCAGCCAATGACTACAACTCGGGAGCCCCCGGCGCGGGAATCACCTCGTATTCCATGAGCGTGCTGGTGGTAACGGAAGCCAATTCCGGCATCCGGGCTTTCGCGCCACCGATCGAGGGGGAACAAGGTGGCGGACTCGGCGGCTGGGGCGTCTACAATCGCGACATTCACGAAAACCTGCTACAGATCGCCAACTATTACGCGCCTTTGCTCAATCGTGCGCTCAGCGAATCCGGCGGAGTCAAGGTGGTCGATCTTTTCGCCGCCGGGTTGCTAATGGGCGATGAAGAGCACACCCGGCAAGCCGCCACCGATAAGAATTTTCTTTCGCTGTTGATCGAACCGATTTGCGGCATGGATTGCTGCGACGCGGATAAGTTGGCTTTAATCAAATGGCTGAATTCCTGCCGGCGCTTCGTTCATCATGTCGGTTGCGCCTCGGCAGTGGCTTCGTTGAAATCAGCGGCAAATGTTCCGGACTCCACGTTGGTTACCGCTATGTGCGGCAATGGCGTCGAATTCGGCATCAAGGTCAGCGGAACCGGCGAAAAATGGTACACCGCCCCTGCCCCGACTTTTTCCGGACATTATTTTTCATCCGAACACTGCGATGCCGACGCCGCGCCGTGGCTCGGTGATTCCAGCAACGTCGAGGCCTGGGGTCTCGGCGGCATGGCGGCGGCGGCCTCCCCGGCCCTGCTGAACGCGCGTGGCGAAACTTTATGGGACGGCATCGCCCAATGTGAAGAGCTGGCCCGAATCTGCGCCGGCGTCAATCCCCGGTTTGCCATCCCCACCCTGCCCGGCGGGTTCGCACCGGCGGGCATTCTGGCGGAACAAGCCGTTACCACGGGCATTACCCCCAAAATGCACGGCGGCATTTTATCCAGAACCAGCGGCGGCCAGATCGGAGTCGGCTATGCCAGAGCCCCCATTCAATGCTTTAAGGAGATCTTTAAATGAAATACCAGCAACTGATTGATTTTATCGAAGCCGGAAACTATCCGGCCCCGTCCTCACAATACACCCTGGGCCAGCCGCTGGCCCTCTGCGCCATCCGGGACGGTTCCCGGCTCGCAGAACCAGGCGCGGCCATGCTTTGCGTCGAGGGAAACTACCTGAAAGCCTACTGTGTATTCTACGATTCGGACATTTTCAACACTGCCCGGGAGGATAACGCGGAAACATGGCTGAGCGGGGATGTTTTCGAACTGTTTTTTCAGATCAAAGACCACGAGGATTATTACGAAGCCCATACGACTCCGGAAATGATCCGCCTGCAGTTGCATATTCAGGATTACCGGACATTCCGTGGTGTTCCATTCACGGAAAAAATATGCGATTTCAAACTTGAGGTAAAAACCCAAATCCGCCGAAATGAAAACCGCTGGCTGGCCGAAATGAAAATTCCGTTTGCCGCCATCGGGCTCGATGAATCGGCAATCAACGGTTCGAAATTCGTTTTCGCCCGCTACAACTACACCCACGGACAGGAATCTCCGGTCGTCAGCTCAAGTATGGTGTTTTCGACGACGGCTCATTTTCCGCCGCATTGGCATGTCATATCGAGCTGACGACAGATTTCCTTGAGCTTAGCCGCCGAATACGCCCAGAAGTTTTTCTCGAAATCGGCGGAAAAAGCCGCGACATGCGGAGTGATGATAACCTTGGGGTTGCTCAGCAAGGGATTTTCCTTGCCGGGCGGCTCGTCGGCCAACACGTCCAGCGCCGCCCCGCCCAAAGTACCGGTCTCCAGCGCTTCCAGCAATGCCGCTTCATCGACCACCCCGCCGCGCGAGGTATTGATCAGCAGGGCGTCTTTTTTCATCAGAGCGAAGCGCTCCCGATTCATCAGATGCTTGGTCTCCGGGGCCAAGGGGCAATGGAGCGAAACGAAGTCGCTGACCGGCAGCAGTTCTTCCAGCGGAGTCGAATCTGTCAAATACGGATCAAAATGCAATACCTTCATATTGAACCCGGCCAGCATTCGCTCCACGCTGCGCGCGATCAATCCGTAACCCACCAGCCCGAGCGTCCGTCCGGTGAGGTGCCAGCGTGTCTGGTTATTCGATGAATCCCAGGCGCCGTCATGGACCTGGCGATCGAATTGCACGACCTGCCGCGCCAACGATAACAGCAAAGACACCGCGTGTTCCGCCACCGATTCGGATATCGATTCCGGGGTATTGAATACCTTGATGCCGTGGGCTTTCGCATAGTCGAGCGGGAGAGCGTCGAGCCCGCTGCCGCTCCGCATCAGCGCCCGGCATTGCGGCAATTGATCCAGAGCCGCCGGAGTGATCGCGGTATTGGCTCCGAACATCCAGATAATATCACAGTCGGGCGCAAATGCCACCAACTCCTCCGGAGTTCCGCAACGACGGCAAATCAGCTCCGCGCCGCTGTTCCGGATTTCATTGACGCACTCCACCGGCAACCGGCTTTCTGCACCGGAGATCATCGCAATTTTATGCATTTTCACAATCCTTTTTGAATTTACGGATTCCCGCAGCCATGGCGCCCCAGTCGCTGGCCCCGGCAAAATAATCGACGCCGCGAGCTTTCCAACGCGGGAAATCTCCGGCCGCAGTCCCCAGCATTATTCCCTTCGCCTTGACCTTGCGGCAAATCTCATCCAGCACCTTGTTCAATTCCGGCGAATCCATCCGGTTGAGAATCCCCATGCTCCCGGAAAGGTCGCACGGACCAATGCAAATACTGCCGATCCCCGGCACCGCCAGAATCTTGTCCAGATTGCGCACCGCCTCGATATGCTCGACCTGAACGATCACCAGCGGACGGCTCTGCGATTCCCGGACGTATTCAAAGAAATCGTCTTTGCCGTAATGCGTGGCCCGGCGCACACCGCAGCCCCGAATACCATCCAGCGGATAACGGCAAGCCGCCACGGCGGCTTCGGCTTCCTCCGCCGTATTGACCATGGGAATGATTACGCCATCCGGAGCTAAATCCAGCACCGGCTTGATCAAAGCGGCGTCATTCCAGCGAACCCGGACAAAACCGGCGCAACCGGTCCCGCGCAACGCGATCAAATGCCGCATAATGCCGTCGATGGTATGCGGCGCGTGTTCGGCGTCGATCCAGGCAAAGTCCATGCCGCAATCCCCGGCCAGCTCGCTGACGGTCAGATCGGCAAGCGTAATGACACACCCCAGCGATATCCGCCGGGACTCCAGATTTTCAAAAAAACGATTTTTCATTTTTTACACTATAAAATTTGTTAATGATTTATTTTTCGATAAACACTGCTGACATTTATAATACAAGCTAAGAATAATATTGCAACACTTTATCAATAAAAAAAATAAATTTTATATTATAAAATATTGCAATATCGATTATGATGGATTATATTATGATTATTATGATACAAGTATTGAAAAGAAGTTTCCGCATATTGGAGGAGCTGGCTCTGGACGGTGAAGTTTCACTGGAAAATCTGGCCAGGATCAGTTCGCTCAACAAAGGCACGCTCTGTAACATTCTGAAAAGCTTGATTGAGCTCGGATATGTCAGCAAAAGCGCGCGAGGTTATTATACCCTGAGTGACAGTTTCCGCAATTTATGCCGGACGCCGGTTTGGGGAGAAACGGAAAGCACCATCATGAAACGCGCGGCGGAAGAGCTGGCCGTGGAGCTGGAAGAATCGGTGGTGATCTCCACTCTCCGCGACCGCCGGGTGGCAATCATCGCCCAATATCAGTTTCAGCGTCATTTGATGGTCAATCATGTGGTTTACTATGCCCGGCTCTCGCTGTATCACAGTGTTTCGGGGCGAGTGTTGTTGTCATTCCTGCAAGCAGAGGAGCGCCGCCGTCTTTTTGATCTCTATGGCGAGCCCGGGGGAGAATGGGATAACATACAGGATTTCGAGACCTTGGAAACCGCGGCGGCGACCATTCGGGAGAATGCTTTTTCGGAAATGACCAATATTGACGAAGGGATAAAATCATTTGCCGTGCCGGTATTCGATCGGGAGGGTAAAATCTGCGCTGCCCTCGGCATGACGTTGCCGATTTCGCGCCTGAAGCCGGACTTGATCAGCCGGCTTCAACAAAAAGCCGCGCAAATTTCACTCCTGCTTGCGGAAAAAAATCTGCGCGGCACGAATCTGTTACGACCTTTTTAGGGTTCTCTGGCTGTTTCGTCGAACGCTTTGATCAAAGGATATAAAACATATTCGATAACCCGGCGGCTACCGCATTTGATCTCGCATTGCGTTTCCATACCAGGAATTAAACGGAACGGCTCCTTGACTCCTTTGAGTTTGCCGTTCACGGTAATTCTTGCGCGGTAATAAGATAACTCCTGTCCGCCGCTGCCTTTCTGCAGAGTATTTTCCGAAATATGGCGGACCATGCCATCCAGCGTGCCATATTTCTGGAAAGGATAGGCGGTCAGCTTGATCCGGGCCATCGCTCCCGGAGTGATCTTGCCGATATCCTGCGGACGGATTTCTCCTTCGAGCTCGATATTGCCATCAAGAGGAATCAGGGTGACCAGCGCTTCCGCTTCGCGAACCGCCGAACCGGGCGAGAAAGCGGCGATCTCGTGAACCACCGCTTCACACGGCGAACGCAAATAAACATATTCGATCAATTGCGCCACTTTATCATATTCTTTTTTCGTTGAGGTGAGATTCCGGTCCACAGTCACCATGTTCTCGGCGGTGGTATTCCGCCATTCCTGGATGAAGGAGTTCTTTTCCGCCATCGTGGTACCGCGCCGGTGATTGAGCTCAAGCAAATCGTTGTTCAACTGATCGACCGTTGATTCCATTTCCATTCTGGTGATCGACATCTGGATCAATTCTTTCAGAGACGCCGCCTGTTTTTCATGCAGACTTTTGAACATGTCTTCCAGTGTTTGAATTGCCGCCAGGCGCTCCCGCTGCTTCTGCAAGGTATCCTGTTTGCTTTTCTTGGAAGCCGCAATTTGCGAGAGCGCTTCGTCGAAATAATTCATTCGCTCCTGATAGTATTCCTGACGCTGTTTAAAAATAGCCAACTGCCATTTTTCAAACTGATTTTCACCGCCATTATATTCCTTTTGGGAAAATTCCGCCTCCAACCGGTTCAGTTGCGCCGCCAAGGCCATGGTTTCATTTTTCAGCCGGTCCGCTTCGGCGGTATTGAAAGCGGGGTCAAAGACAATCAGAATCTGATCTTTCTTGACCACATCGCCGATTTTGATGTTGATTTTCTGAATGACCGAGCGCTCCAGCGGTTTCATTACAATGGTTGGCAGGTCGGTGACCAGTTTGCCTTCACCCTGGACGACGACGTCGACCTTGGCCAAACACGCCCAGACGATTGCCAGCACGAGCATGATCAGGGGAAACCAGACGCACAGTTCAATGGTCCATGGAATGCGTTCGTTTTTGATTTCCAGTGCGTCGGGCTGGAATTCGATGACATCCGGTGATATTTTCTTTTTCATGATTAATCTTCTCCTTTCATCTGCTGGTTCCAGAATTCACGGTAAATGCCGGGAATCGCCAGCAGCTCCGCATGCGTGCCGGACGCACTCAGTTCACCTTGATTGATCGCAATGATCTTGTCCGCGTGCCTGACGATACTCAACCGGTGCGAAACAATCAGCACGGTTCGCCCTTTGGCAATGTTTTTAAGATTTTTCCGGATCACTTCTTCGCTCTCCGGGTCAAGCGCGCTGGTCGCTTCGTCGAAAATCAAAACCGGCGGGTTGGTCAACAGAGCCCGGGCGATAGCCAGACGCTGCTTCTGACCGCCGGAAAGGTTGGAGGCGTTTTCTTCGAGCATGGTGTCATAGCCGCGCGTCAGCTTCTGGATAAATTCATCCGCTCCGGCGAGCTTGGCGGCATAAATGATTTCTTCCAGCGTCGCATTCTGTTTCGGCAGGGAAATATTCTGCCGGACGGTACCGCTGAAAAAATAATTTTCCTGGAGCACCACCCCGATATTCCGGCGCAAATGCGCTTTGTCGATTTCCCGGATATCGATTCCGTCAATTTTGATGAGTCCGCGCGTTACCGGATACAACCCCTGCAGGAGTTTGGTCAAAGTGGTTTTGCCGGAACCGGAACGCCCGACGAACCCAATGGTGGTGCCTGACGGTATCGCCAGCGAAAAACGGCTGATCGCCATCGGCAGGTCCGGACGGTATTGGAACGATACATTTTCAAATTCGATCTGCCCTTTGAGCGGATTGCGGACTCCTCCGCCCGCAGGTTCCGGAGCCGTATTCATCACGACACCCAACATCCTCACAGACAACGCGATCTGTTGGTATTCATGAATCAGACCGACCATTTTCACCAGCGGCGCGGTAACCCGGTTCGCCAGCATTTGGAAAGCGATCAGAGCGCCGATCGAAATCGTGTGATTGAATACCAGATGCGCTCCCACCCAGATAACGCAGACGGTCATCATCAGCTCAAGCATCTGGCTGAGACTCTGCGCCGTCATCGAAATTTTGCCGACCCGGAAATAGGACTTGATCGCGTAGGCGGTGGAATCGTCCCAGATTTTCTTTTCGACCGGCTCCAACGCCAACGACTTGACTGTTTTCACTCCGTGAATCGACTCGACCAACATGCTTTGACGCTTCCCCTCGGCCTGGTAGAGTTCATCCAGCCGTCGCTGGAACGGCCTGATCAAACAGGCTATCACCAACGCCATCAACGCGGAAAACCCCAACACGATCAAGGTCAGGTTCACACTGTAAAACAACAGAAACGGAATAAAGATACACAGCGCGAAAATATCGAGAATCGTGAAAAATAGATTACCGGAAAGAAATCCGCGGATTTTTTCGGTCTGCTGCAT
>JAVBRM010000028.1:0-3625 GCA_031548025.1 Victivallaceae bacterium
ATAGGGCATGCCTGAATCGCTGGGAACTTGGGAGAGTAAAAATCTCTCAAAAATCAATGGCGAAAATAGCTCCGTTCCGGAGCATGGGCAAAAAAGAATTGAAAATACGCCTTCAGAAGCTTGAAGAAGCGATCTGGCAGGGTTAAACAACAATAACTCCAAGGGCTCATGCTAGGGAAACAGTGCATAGGCCCTTACCGCAGGTTGTTTTTGTCCATCAGGCATATTTGCAACTTCTCTCATTTCTGGGCTCCATAATCCAACAAAAAATACCGTCCGGACCGCCGCTCCGTCAACGCCGGAACAGCCATAATTCTCGTGCGGAACACCAAACACCTATTTCGCAGTTTCTCCCCGCCATTATTTGTTTTTGATTTTTCAGGCTGTATACTGTTATTGTTTAGATTCATCCATGAAACTATGGGCAGAATCAACGGGAGGAATATGAAGAAATTTTTTGAGATAAGGCTTGGGAAGCCTCAAAAAACGGCTACTGCCGCCAAGCAGTTCGAAAATATGGTTCGCAGTTGCCTGTATGTCGCTTCGATTCTATGGTTCGTCATGCAGTTGCCGTGGATTTTTTATTGCCTTGCACCTCTCATTCAAGGCTTCGTTGCAGATTCCAGTGACCGTGATCCTCTCATTCAACGTTTCATCACAGGTCCCGATTACAGCATCCAGTTCATTCTTCAATTGGGGATCATAGCTACTCCTGTCGCGCTGGCTATCGGGCTTATTGCCTGGGCGATTATTTTCGGCAGTATACAGAATGATTTTCTATCTATTTATGCCAAAGAGCATTCGCAAACTCCCTCCTGGCAACAAAAACTTTTATTATGGATTCCGTTGGCCCGTTATTGGGCGTTATACCGATTCTTTGGGGGACTGTGGCCCGCCGTCATGATCGTTAGTTCATTGCTGTTCTGGCTGTTCGTTATTTTCGCCGGACCTTTAAGTCCGTTTCCGTTGATTCTGCTTGCTTTGAGCATTGGAGTATGGATTGTCCTTACCCGGAGGCTGACCGGGTGCGGAATAAAACGCTCTTTACTAATCTGGAGCAAGTGCCTGCTGGGCCTGTTTATACTTTCCTTTCTTGCCGGATACGCGACTTTCTATCTTGCCAAAGTCGAAATCAAAGCGGAAACGCTTATATGGCACTCCGCAGGAATTCCAACCAGCCGGGCTGAACTAGAAGCACATCTATTTCGGGAGGCCGCGCCCGATCCTGATTTCAGCGCCCTGGTTGACCGCCGCCAGAGTGCCAGCTATGATTCCGGCATCATTTTTCTTGATGGTCCATCGGGTTATTATAGTTATCCGGCAAGTAAACGCAAGCAGCTCAAGGAGTATCTTGCCGGAGAAGAGAGCAAGCAGGATTTCAACAAACTCGATGAATTAGCGGCATCCGGTTCACTTCTTAAATACAAAATCAACCTTGAGCCGAATTTACAAAACACTCTGCTTCCACATTTGAATTTTCACCGTATCGGTATGCGTTATTTCAGTTCCCGGATTATTGTTGCCCTTGAAGAAGGGAACTCCACGGAAGCTATGCGGCTTTTCCGATTGATGACTGCTTTCCAGGAATCCGCATTGCAGAGTGATTTCTTGTTCGGCAGTCTGCTTGCCTTTGCCTGTGAGAGCATCCGGAGCGACACCGTTGGCGCACTGTTGGGAAGCGGCCTTATGACCGATACGGATTTGCATGAATTGATGGAATTGAACCGCGACCGGGCGAAGAAATTCCATTCTGCATTGTGTCATGGCTTGCGTGCCGAGTCGTTCATGTCAGTCGATACCATCCTTGATCTGAGTGTGCCGTATCCGAAAATTTTCTTGCAGATACAGACGGATAACGACGACCGATACGAAAAAACGCTTTTTCATTTTCTGTTTCGGGGTAACACAACGCTGTTTCCGACGCCGCCGTGTCTGTGGACGGAAGCGATCCAGCAAAGGGAACTGCTCTACGGAATGCGTCATCAACGGGCGATAATCCGGTATTTCGATGATCCCACCGACAATTATTTGCGTGGAGTCTGGCGTGCGGCCTTGATTCGTGAATTGGAAACTCGGCCTCTGTATTTGGAAAAACTGCTCTTGCCGGATTACCAAC
Organism: Victivallaceae bacterium; assembly: GCA_031548025.1. Taxonomy (GTDB): domain Bacteria; phylum Verrucomicrobiota; class Lentisphaeria; order Victivallales; family Victivallaceae; genus UBA5239. The sequence continues at coordinate 2,117 of JAVBRM010000028.1, forward strand.
GTATTGACTGGCGCTTCAGCCGAACGCTTTCCATGCTTCGCATGAGCGATCTTGCGCTGAAAATCGAACTTTTCCGCCGGGCCAATGGTCATTTACCCGATGACCTTTCCGAACTCGGAATAACACTTCCAGTTGACGCGCTCAGCGGTGAACCGATCCGGTATGCCAAAGGAAAAATCCGCCTCTGGGATTATGATTCGAACTCCAGTTTCTATCAATTCCGCGAGCTTCCCGGCTGGCAGCTTTCCACGCCAGGATTGAACTGGCAGTTGATAATTGAGGGAGAAAGAGCCCCGGAGCCACGTCTCGGCAAGGGGTCAATTACCCGACTGGCCGATGACACGGAAAAGCACGAGGCCAGACGCGACACCTTCACCGTTATTACCCAATGGCCGGTTCCGGCCCCGCCTGAACCTCCGAAAGTCGAATCATCGTTCGACTGGATTCAATCCCTCGCCGCCCCCAAAGAGGAGGAGCATTAATGATGAGAATCAAACTATTCTCAATTATAGCTTCGGCAACTTACCTTGCTTGCTTTACCAAGGCGACACACCAGTACGTGGTACAAGTAATGTTAATTGCCGATACAATACATATGCAATTACAATACTTTTTGTTCTGAGTTTGTCGATAATTTTTCACCAAGGCTATAAAGAAACTATTATGGATTATTTCATTGGGACTTCAATAGGTTCTGTCCTGATATGGTTTCTCTTCTCTCGAAAGACGTTCAAATTTGACATCTTCAATGCTGTGTCTCAATCTGTAAATAATGACGATTACTTCTTTTTCTTCTTTGCAGCAGCGGCGGCGCGGCCGAGTGCCTGGGGGGTTGAGTCTTCGAGATATTTCAAAAGATCATCGCCGGTGGCGCTGTCCGGATTTATTGGCTCTCCTGGCTCTGGTGGAATAACTGGAGCTGCCGACTTTCCGGGGTCTTGACGCTTCGGTGATGTTGTTGATTTAACCGGCGCCTTCCTGGCTGAAGTCGGCATCAGGTGGGCCGGTCTTTGGTGAGGATCGGGTTTGTCACGGCGGACTTTTATGAAACGGGCCAGTGTGCTCCGATGAACTTCGATTCCAAACTTTGTCTGCAATAGTTTCTGGATTTCGACAGCGGATAATCTGTCATCATACCACCAGGTGAAGATTTGTTCCTGATATGGAATCAGGCAGCTTTTGAAAGCCCCCGGCGTCTTCTTTTTGTTCTGAGCCCCCTGCATATTGCTTCCTTTCGTTTCTTGTCGATTAAATGCGCTTTGTCGCGCAATATAGCGCAAATACGCGGTTTTTCAACTGCTAATTGTAAAAAGTCGCAAATTGGCCAAAAATTGCGCACATTTCGTGCGCTTTGTTGCGCAATTAGGGAAAGCCTATCGGCAGATAGGAAATTGCGTCTGCTAAAAATCATAAATTTTTGGCAGTCCCCTAAAAACTTCACAAAAAAATTTTCGATTTTTTTCTCAATTTTGATTGACAGATTTTTGTTTGCGATGTATTTTATGCTTG
>JAVBRM010000172.1:0-16158 GCA_031548025.1 Victivallaceae bacterium
GGGCATATTTCGGGCTGTCACCTGAATCCGGCGGTCAGCGTCGGCTTATGCGCGGCCGGCAGATTTGACAAGAAAGAACTGCTTCCCTATATCATCGCCCAGGTTATCGGCGGCATACTGGGTGCGGCCGTGCTCAGCGTCATCGCCGGCGGCATGCCCGGATTTGAACTGGTCAAAAGCGGTTTTGCGGCTAACGGTTACGGGGAACATTCTCCGGGACAATACAGCATGCTCGCCCGCGCGGTCGCGGAAATCGTGCTTACCTTCTTCTTCCTGATCGTGATCCTGGGTTCGACGGACAAACGCGCCAACTCAAAATTCGCGCCCATCGCCATCGGTTTGGCGTTGACGCTGATCCATCTGATCGGGATTCCGGTAACCAATCTCTCGGTCAACCCCGCCCGCAGCCTCGGACCGGCGGTGTTTGTCGGCGGCTGGGCGATCAGCCAAGTCTGGTTCTTCTGGGTTATGCCGATTATCGGCGCGGCGTTAGCCGGTATTGCTTACAAAACCATCTTCGAAGCTAAAGACTGATAAAAAAGTAAAGCTGCACAGCCCGGCGGTAAAGTTCTACTCGCCGGGCTTTTTCTTTACTCGATAAAAAGGTTTTTGCTGGTAAAGACGGGATCGCTGGTGAGGTTGATCCCCAGCTTGCGCAACCCGATTTCGTCACCGGCGGTCGGCAGATGGCTGAAATGCATTTCGCAGCCATTGAGCGAAATAAGCATTTCCATGGCCAGACTGGCAGCCGGATTGGTAGGCACACTGACGCTCAACGCGGTAAGCGTTTCGATCAAGGTCAAGCTGATCCGGCGATTGTGAAGCACGTCGCGTTTCAGCTTGCTGACCGAATCGATAACCTCGGGCGACAGCAGGTGCATATTGTCCGGCAGCCCGGCCAAATGCTTGATCGCATTCAGCACACAGCTTGAAGCAGCATGAAACAACGGCGAATTCTTGCCGGTAATAATGGTACCGTCCGCAAGCTCCAGAGCGGCGCCGCAATAAATATTTTCACTGCCCTTGCCGGGCTGCTTGGAGGCGGCTTCCGCCGCTTTGCGGGCGGGAGCGACCACACGCCGGCTCAATTCTGTGACGCCGATTTCATCCATCAGCAGTTTCACCCGGTCGGAGGCGCTTTTTTCGCCGTGCCCGACCGCATAATCACACAAACTGCGGAAGTAACGCCGGATGATTTCCTGAGCAGCAGATTCCTGCACCGCGGCATCGTCGGTAATGGCGAAGCCGACCCGGTTCACCCCCATTTCGGTGGGCGAAGCATATAACTGTTCGGGCGGCATGATCCGGGCGCAAATACGCCGGACTACCGGGAAAATATCGATGTCGCGATTGTAATTGATGGCGGTTACGCCACGGGCTTCCAAATGGTACGGATCGACCATATTGATGTCGCCAAGGTCGGCGGTAGCCGCTTCGTAAGCGATATTGACCGGATGTTTCAACGGTAGATTCCAGACCGGAAAAGTTTCGAACTTGGCATAACCGGCCTTGATTCCACGCTGCTGCTCATAATAAACCTGAGAAAGACAGGTTGCCGCCTTGCCGGAGTTGGGCCCCGGCCCGGTCACGACTACGATCGGACGATCCGTTTCGATATAGGCATTGGCCCCGTAACCGCGCGAACTGGCAATCGTATCGATATCGGTGGGATATCCCTGGATTGAACGATGGGTATAGACCTGAATGCCGCGGCGTTTGAGGCGGTTCAAGAACACCTTTACCGCCGGCTGGTCGCAATAGCGGGTAACCACCACCGCCCGGACATTGAGGTCCCAATCGCGCAGGTCGTCGATGGTGCGCAAAGTATCGGCATCGTAGGAGAGCCCGAAATCAGCGCGCATCTTTTTGGCCTCGATCGCCTCGGCCCAGATACAGATGATAATATCAACTTTGTCTTTCAAACGCTGGAGAATCTTAATTTTTGCATCCGGATCGAACCCCGGCAACACTCTCGCCGCGTGGTAGTCGCAAATCAGCTTGCCGCCAAATTCCAGATAAAGTTTATCGCCGAATTTTCCGGCACGTTCAAGGATCGCCTCCGACTGTTCTCGCAGGTACTTCTCACTGTCAAATCCGATTTTCATTTTGCAAGCCTGTCATTGTAATTCAAATCAAATAGAATAATATAATCGGCTTTGAGCTTAAAACAAGCAGATTAAAGACTTTTTCCCGGTGCAATTTCATAAATTCATTCTATTTCCTATTGACATTCATTATTTTTACAGTATGATATACATGTATATCGAAAAATCGAGGAAACAAATTATGATTGCAGTACGTCTACCCATGGAAATTGAAAAACGGCTCGAAACCCTGGCTCTGGCCACTGGGCGGACAAAAACCTTTTATGTTCGCGAGGCCATCCTTGAACACATTGAGGATCTGGAAGATACATTTTTAGCGGAGGAGCGTTTGCGCAAACCGGCCAACACCATCTCTTTGAAAGACCTGATCAATGAAAAATGAACCATGTTGGCAGGTTTTGTTCGATGAACGCGCCGCCAAAGAATTAAAAAAACTGGCTCCGCCGGTCAAGGATATGATTCTGAACTTTTTGCAAAAGCGTCTTGAAACCCCGGAGGATCCAAGACGCTTCGGCAAAGGACTGGTTTCTCAGTTTTCCGGACTTTGGCGCTATCGGGTCGAAGACTATCGGATCATTTGCCAGATACAGGACAATAAACTGATAGTCTTGGTCTTGAAAGTCGGCCACCGCCGGGAAGTTTATCGCTGAATTTATTGCTTCAATTCCCGATCAATCGCCAGGAATGCTTCCACCAGTTCCTCGTGAATCCGGGTGTAGGGCAAACGTCCTTGCATAAACGGCACCATCGTGGCTTCGTAACTCCCCGAGTTCTGGCGGTTTTTATCCGGAGCATAACCGGATGCGCCATTGGTCAGGCTCATCACCAGCGGAATGCCGGTAGGAATTCCGGACACAACATCGTTTTTGATCCCCTGCATGATTTCAAACGGCCCGCCCAGAAACTCGATCGGGCCCAAGCGGATTCCGGAAAGCCACTCGGTAATCACCGGTTTGCTCTCCGAGGCCAAAGTAGCCAGCATGCTTCTGGCACCCTGCAGATAGACGGTCGCCATCCGGGTTACCTTATCTTTTTCATCTGTTTCGCTGGAATGCAGCAGCGCTTCTTTTTCCGCAATGACCTCTTTGACGTATTCCGGCGTGAAAGATTCACGGGTGGAAAAATCGACTTTTTTCAGCGTGGTGACCAAAGTATCGATTTCAACCGGCTTCGCCTGTTCCAATCCTTGCCGGACCGCGTATTCGAAACGCCCGGCAATGACGTCCAGCGCCAACATCGACTCCTGCTCGGGTTTGTGCACCACGCAGGAATTGACATCTCCCTGGGCCCCCTGCAGGAATACCCCGACCGAACCGGGAAACTGGCGCATCAGGTTATGCATGGCCACCCCCGGATAATCGCCATGAATGTAACGGGTTTCCTGGCAGCAGACCACCGGATGACACCCGAAATAAGCCATGAACCCGATCATCCCGCCATCGGGAGCGTCGAACCGGATCACCCGGCAGCGGGTATCGGTCAGCTCCGGCTTGGCCGGGCGCCAATCGTCACGCAACACTTCCTCAAGCGGCGGCGCGTCTTTGTCGTATACCCGGTTCAGGCCAATGCCTTCGCACGGGACCTCCGCCGTGGCAACTTTCGCTTCCCGCAGATTGTTCAGTGCCATAATCGCGGCACGGGCAATCTTCGACGGCAGGATTTCCATGTAAACCGGGTCCGGGCTTCCCCAGCCCCGGTTTTCCGGCACGGTCGCCGGACCGGAATGCGTATGACTGCAATTGATCATGATATCGGCGTCGGTCAACTCCGGGAATTCAGCCCGGATCAGCTCTTTGATCCTATTGACGATAGAGTGCCGCAAAGTGCAGAGGTCGCAACCGACGATCACCGCTTTTTTGCCGTTTACCTCAAAGGCGGCGGCGCGGGCTTCGAGAATATCGCGGACCGCAATCGAGCGGCGGTTCAGGTAAGGCCCGAACCCGTACAACTCCACCCCTACCCGGGGAGTGATATCAAAACGTCCGAAACCAGCTTTCATTTCAGTTCATCCTTATTTTCGGCGACTTTGTGAATGATATCGATAAGTTTATATGCGTTTTCCTCAAAAGTCAAACCATAATGCATAACGTTCATGACGCGTGGACAGATTTTATCGCAAACCGGGCAGCCATTATTGACATAACGCTCGGGAGCGATATTGTAGAGCATGTGTTTATAGACCGGGCCGTAATTGCCGCCGAGCTGACGGACGCCTTCTTTGAAAAGGGCTTCAGTGATGCGGCCGACCGGAATATCGTCCCAACCGCCGCCAGTGAACTTCATTCCCAACGCGTAATATCCCTGGAAGGTCGCCAGCCGTCCGGGAGCCTGAAGCTCGAGACCTTCGACGTCCTTCACGCCTTCGCGCAGAATTTTGACGAACTTCTGATAACGGACCAGCAGATCATGAAGTCCGGGCAGTTGCTCATGGAGGATTTTGGCCTCGATGGCGATGCCGCGATAATTGTGGCAAGTCAGGCCGAGCGGCGGCGGGGATTTGGCTCCGCCTTGCTGTTCCAGGCGTGAATAACCGATATGCTTGCAGCGGTACAACAGGTCCGCCAGTTTTTCGTCGTTGGTCAGGCAGATGCCGCCTTCGCCGCAGGAGAGAGTTTTTGACTGTTGGAAGCTGAACGAACCGATCGCGCCCCAGGAACCGACACCGCGTCCGTTCCACATGCCGCCCTGCATATGGGCGCAGTCTTCGACGACCTTGATGCCGTGTTTGTCGGCAATGGCGATGATCTTTTCCAGATCGGCCATGCTGCCGTAGAGGTGAACCGGAATGACCGCCTTGGTCCGGGGAGTGATCGCCGCTTCGAAAGCCGCCGGATCGAGCGCATAGGTATCGGCTTCGATATCGACGAACACCGGAGTAGCACCGACATAGTGAATCGCCATAGCGGTAGCCATCCAGGTCAAGCCCGGCAGAATGACTTCATCGCCGGGGCCAATGCCGAGGACCTCCAGAGCGCACTCCAGAGTTACGGTGCCATTGGCCATGAAAACACCGTACTTGGCGCCGTGGTGCTCGGCATAAGCCTTTTCGAATTCCTGTTCGGCAACGCTGTTGAAAGACCAGGCGCGGGAGAGATACAGATCCCGGATGACATCGGCCGTCGCTTCACTTACCGGCGGCCAATCCGCTACTTTGTAATCGCCGTCTTTTACGAGTGGGGTTCCGCCGTTTATTGCCAGTTTGCTCATTTTATTTTCTCCGTTTTTATTTGGTGAACGCTATTGTTCATTTGTTATAAATAAACAGCCGGAGACAAAAAATTTCCACATAAAACGACGTCCAATGGTTGATAATAAGTATCATTATATTGATAATTTCAATCATTCATCCATCTTTTTGCCGTTTTTTTTCCAACTCTCTAATTTGTTCATCGCGCTTGTAATCTGTCTCATTCGAGAGTAAATTGATAACAGAACTATTGGAGACTCGTACTTATGAAAATGAAGTATTGGATTTTGCTCGTCGGATTGGCTTTATTGACTGGTTGCGCCAAGAAAGAAACAGTTCCCTCGCCTGATGAAGGCAAGATAAAATTATACGGATTAATCTCCCCGGTCGCCTGGATCGGCGAACAGATCGGCGGCGACAAAGTCGCCTGTTATTCACTGGTGCCGGACGGTCAGAGCGTCCACTCATACCAGCCCAGTCCACGGGATATTTCCCTGTTGCAATCCGCTGATTATTATTTGCTTATCGGGTTACCGATGGAGCATAACACCCTCGCCAAGGTCCTGGCCGACACCAAAGTCAAAATCGTCGACATCACCACCGGCATTAAGCGCCGCCAAATCGAAGCCGCCGACTCCTGCGATTGCGGTCATGATCACGAGACCCACCAGCACAACGAAAACGAGAAATTTTTCGACACCCATATCTGGATGTCGCCGGCCAATGTCAAAAAAATGGCGGAAGCGATAACCGAGGTACTGGTCAAAGCCGATCCCGCCAATGAAGAATTTTATCAGCTCAACCTGACTCGCCTGACCAACAAAATCACCGCGGTCGATGAAACGTTGAAAGTACAATTGGCCCCGTGGAAAGGCAAGAAATTCATGGTTTACCATCCGGCATTCGGCTACTTCGCCGAGCATTACGGCATGATTCAGACCGCGGTCGAAACCGGTGGGAAATCCCCTACCCCAAAACAATTGGAAAAGCTGATCAATGAAGCCCGCGCCGAAAACGTCAATCTGATTTTCGTCCAGCCCCAGTATCCGCAAAACAGCGCCCGCGCCATCAGTACCGCGCTCGACGCCCAGATTATCACCGTCGATCCGCTGCAGGCCAATGTCCTCGACACCTATCGGAATATCACCAATCATTTGACCAATCAGAAAAGCGGTGAATGATGGATTGTAGTTGTCATTGTCATGAGATCATCAAACTGACCGATGTATCATTCTCATGGAACCGTGGTTTCCCCATCCTGGAAAATGTCAATCTGAGTATTTGCAACTGCGAAACGGTCTGTATCGTCGGCCCTAACGGCGGCGGCAAGACCACGCTTTTGAACCTGATACTCGGCTTGATCAGCCCGAATTCCGGCACGATCCGGATCTTCGGCAAATCCCCGGAACAGGCGCGTACCCGCATCGGCTACATGCCGCAATATTCACGGCTCGACCTCCAGTTTCCGGTCAATGTCATGGATGTGGTGCTCATGGGACGGCTCCGTCGCGGCTTCTGGGGGCGCTACAGCAAAGCGGACCGCGATATCGCCAAAGAAGTCCTCGACGAAATGTCGGTGGCGGACCTGGCTTCGCGCTCTTTCGCCGAACTCTCCGGCGGCCAGCGCCAGCGGGTACTGATTGCCCGGGCGCTTGCTTGCAATCCCGATATCCTGCTGCTGGACGAACCCACCGCCAATGTCGACCCGGGGTTCCAGGAACAATTTTATGAAAAACTGCGGGAACTGCGCAAGCGCATGTCGATATTGATCGTCTCCCACGACGTCGGGTTCGTCGCCAGCGATATCAATACCGTGGTTTGTGTCAATCATGGCGTGGTGGTGCATGACGCCGCCTCCATTACCCCGGAGGCCATCAGCCAGGTTTACGGATACCATGTCAAGATGATCGACCACAGCCACGACGTAAGCTGCTGCCACGAGCACTTCCACACTCAGGAAACAAAGGAAGGCCGGCAATGATTGATTTTATTCACAACCTCACCACTTCCCCGGCGCTGTCCTTCCTGAAATATGCGTTTCTGATCGGAATTTTCGGCGGCGTGGTTTTCGGCGTGGTTGGCACCTATATCGTCACCCGGCGCATTTCCGCGATCGCGGGAGCCATCGCCCACTGCATTCTGGCCGGTATCGGAGCGGCGCTGTATTGCCGCCAGGAGTTCGGCCTGAGCTGGCTGCACCCGGTTCACGGCTCGATCATTTCGGCCTTGCTGGCGGCCATTATCATCGGCTTCGTCAGCATGTACGCCAAACAGCGCGAGGACACAGTCATCGGCGCCATCTGGGCCATCGGCATGGCCATCGGGATACTCTTCCTCAGCAAGACCTCCGGCTATGTCGAGGTCGATTCCTATTTGTTCGGCAACATTCTGTTGGTATCCAAACAGGACTTTATCATGACTCTGGTCTTGGACGCGGTCATTCTGATCCCCTGTTTCCTGTTTTTCAACAACTTCATGGCGGCCTGTTTCGACGAACAGTTCGCCGAACTGCGCGGTATCAGGGTCAAACTGACCTACATGGCATTGTTGTGCATGGTGGCGCTGACCGTGGTCCTGATGGTGTCGGTGATCGGCATCATTTTAGTGCTGGCGCTGCTGACTTTGCCCGCCGCGATTGCCGGACATTTCGTCAAACGCCTCTGGTCGATGATGGCGCTGACCTCGGTTTTGTGTATTGCTTTCACCACTTCCGGTTTGTATTTGAGCTATGAACTGGACTTGCCCAGCGCGCCGCTGATCGCGGTCATCGCCGGGAGTTGCTATCTGCTCGTCCTCATTGTTTTCTGGTATATTCGCCGCAATCAGAAAAAATTGCGAAAATAATTTGCGAAAACGTTAAGTAACTGCTATATTAACGTCTTTTACAAGGAGTTGTTTATATGTGTGGTATTGTTGGTTATGTGGGTAACCGGGAAGTCCCGGTAACGCTGCTCGAAGGCTTGAAAAGACTCGAATACCGTGGGTACGATTCAGCCGGGCTCGCCCTGCTGGAAAAAGACCGGATCATTTCGATCAAAAACATCGGCGGAGTCGCCAACCTCGAAAAAAAGACCGCCGCTGAAGTCGGTCTGAACCTGAAAAACGGCTGCGGCATCGCCCACACCCGATGGTCCACGCACGGCTACCCCAGTGAAATCAATGCACACCCACACCTTGACGCCGACGGGCGCTTCGCCATTGTTCATAACGGCATCATCGAAAATTACCAGGCACTGAAAAAACACCTGGAGAAAAACGGCGTCAAATTCGTGTCGGAAACCGACAGTGAAGTCCTCGCCCATCTGGTCGCCGAATGTTATCAGGACGACCTTTTCAGCGCCGTCGCCTCCGCTTTGAAAAAGGTCAAGGGAACCTACGGCCTGGCGGTTATTTCATTGGAATGCCCCGGCACGATCATTGCCGCCCGTAACGGCAGCCCCCTGCTGCTCGGCATCGGTACCAGCGAGACATTTATCGCCAGCGACGCCGCCGCCATTGCGGCATTCACCCGCCGCGTGATCTACCTGAACGACCTGGACATCGCCAAAATCACCGCCGACGAAGTCGATATCCGCAATCTGGACAACGTAGCGGTAAACCGCGACGTCTCCAATATCGAATGGGAACCGGGCGTGGTGGAAAAAAGCGGTTTCGACCATTTCATGCTCAAAGAAATCTGCGAACAGCCCGACTCTCTCTCCAATACCATTCGCGGCCGCCTCGATTCCCACGCCGGCAACAGCCGCCTGAACGGCCTGAATCTCTCGCCGTACGAATTGGCCCGGGTTAACCGCATCGTCATCGCCGCCTGCGGCACCAGCATGCACGCGGGGATGGTCGGACGGTATTATTTCGAAGACCTGGCCTCGATCCCGGTCGACGTGGAACAAGCCGCCGAATTCCGTTACCGCAATCCGATTATCCAGCCCGATACGCTGGTAATCCCGATCAGCCAGTCCGGCGAAACCGCCGATACTCTGGCCGCGGTCCGCGAAGCCGCCAACAAGGGCGCTATTGTCGCGGCCATTTGCAACGTGGTCGGCTCGACCATCGCCCGCGAATCCGGCCGCTGCATCTACCTCCATGCCGGACCGGAAATCGGCGTGGCCTCCACCAAGGCCTTTACCTGCCAGGTGACCGTGCTTCTGATGATGGCTATGCTGTTCGGCCGTAACCGCCGGATGTCCTGGCAGGAAGCGGGCGAGCTGATCGCCGAAATCGAAAGAATCCCGCAACTGGTCGAGGAAGTCCTCTCCGACCGCGAGCACATCAAATCCGTTGCCGCCAAATACTCCAAAGCGGAAAACTTTTTCTACATCGGCCGCGGCTATCTCTACCCGGTGGCCCTCGAAGGCGCGCTCAAGCTCAAAGAAATCAGCTATATCCACGCCGAAGGCTACCACGCCGCCGAACTCAAACACGGCCCGATCGCCCTGCTCGAAGACAAGGTCCCGGTAGTGGCCCTGGCCAACGACCTCCCCGGCAAAGACAAAATGGCCGGCAACATTCAGGAATGCCGCGCCCGTTCGGCGCCGGTCATCGCCACCGCCACCCGTGGAGACCATGAAATCGAGGCCCTGGTCAACGACGTCATCTGGATTCCGCGCTGTTCACAGTACGTCGCTCCGATTGTTACGGTTGTCGCCTTGCAGTTGTTCTCGTACTACATCGCCTGCGAACGCGGCTGCGAGATCGACCAGCCCCGCAACCTTGCAAAAAGCGTTACTGTAGAATAAGCTCTAATTTCCGGCTGCGGGTTGCAATGATCCGCAGCCGGCCAACGCAATTACCACTCCGACTGCGATCAGGAATAAAACAATGATTATGGCAATCATTTTCCAGTCGGTGCGATGGTCACTCGAGGAAACAGCACTGTGAATTACTGCAGCCAAATCTATCAGCAAACCCAATAAAAACTCCATTTCTGACCTTTCGATATCATGTATTTACCACAATATAGTCAATCCTCGCCTTTTTTCAATAGACCTAATATGCCTTATTGGCCCCCATTAGGCTTATAAAAATTTGGTCAACAGTACAGACTTGAAGAATTTTAGGGCGGACGGAAGGGCAATTTCCTGTTCCAGAGCTTGGAGGGAGACCCAGGTGAAAATATCCAGGGTCTCGGAAGTGTCCGCCAGATAGCCTTGCATGTGCCATTCGAGGTGGCTGAAAATATGCTTGGCGGTTCCGGCGTCGGCGAGATTCCGGCAAGTGATTCCCCATTTCTGAAGCTGTTCGAGCGCCCCTGCGGAATTCAAATTTCCGGGCACGGCGGGAAACTCCCAGAGCCCGGCCAGCAGGCCCTGATCCTCACGACGCCGAAGGGCAATCTGCTCTCCGGCGCGCAACAGGAAAATGGTTTTTTCTTCGATTCGCCGGGGCTTGGCGGCGTTTTTGACCGGAAGTTCTCCGGCGGAACCATGTTGCCGGGCCTTACACCACTCCGCCAGCGGGCAAGCCTCACAGCGGGGAGCTCCGCCGGGCAAGCAAACCGTCGCCCCCAACTCCATCAAACTTTGGGTGAAGTCGCCGCAGCGCGTCGGCGGATAAATCTGTTGTAATGCTTCCGAAATGCGCCGCTTGGTCGCGGGATTGCCGATATCATCCCGACATTCCAACAACCGGCAAACAACCCGCAAGACATTGCCGTCGACGGCGGGAGTCGGCTTTCCAAAGGCGATTGAGGCAATAGCGCCGGCGGTATATTCACCGATTCCCGGCAGAGAACGCAATTCTTCCAAATCCGAGGGCAATTCGCCTCCGAACCGTTCAAGGATCACTTGCGCCGCCCGCTGAAGATTGCGGGCACGACTGTAATATCCGAGTCCCTCCCACAGCTTCAACAGCCGGGGCTCCGGAACGGCGGCCAGGGCCGCGATGTCCGGCAACTCCCGCACAAAACGCTCAAAGTACGGCCGGGCGGTTTCGACCCGGGTTTGCTGGAGCATGATTTCGGAAATCCAGACCCGGTAAGGGATAGGATTTTCCCGCCACGGCAATTCCCGGGCATGGACATCAAACCATTCCAACAGCGGGTCTATGATTTTATCGAGTATATTTGGTCCCATAAGATGGAGATAAAGAAATTTTCGAGCTTGAATAAAATGACAATTCGCGGGAAAGAGACGCTTATGAATTTACGTCATAATGATTAAATAAATATTACAGCTTTAAGCTCCTTCAGGCTTTTTTATGATATATCCGTTCTATCTATAAATATACTGTCAACACAAAAAATATCAAATCTCTCTGAAAATTCAGTCATGTTTTAATGTTTTGACACTGTCAATCAACTTTTTAACCTCCTCACAGTTGACGCTGCTGATAAGGATTCTCTGGTTTCGGTCAGCTTTCAACTCCAGCACCCGCCGTCCGACAACAAAGCGCCAGCCGCTTCCCCACATGGAATGATACTTACTGTAACCAATTCCGATCTGCGGTTGCGCAAATTCGAGAATATCGACAGTTGCAATCTCTTTCACCGGAATTGTAAACATCGGAATGCGCAAATACCCGAGTCGGACAGCAAGCCGCTTTGGAGTGATAAACAATTCAAAACCACCTATGCACGGAACCAATACGAGCAGTGTAAAAGGTAAAAACCAGACTTCGATAGAAAATGAAACTCCCAAAACAACTGCAACGATGATCGCGATTAAAATTTTAAACCCCATTGGGTTCGTCCGCTCCCAATAAACCCAGTTTTCACCGACTCCAGATAATGAACGACCAACATCTTCTTCAGCCATTTTGTACCTCCATCTTTCTGATTGTCCAATCAAGTGTTTTCTTTAATTGTTCAAGACTGACTCCACTCCAATAAGCATCAAATAAAAGCGTATTTAGTTGTCCTTCGAACAGCCTTGCAGCATCCGGAGCGGGAGTACTCCGCTTCATACAGATCCTGGTTCGTCTTCCAAGCCCCATGGAAAGAATACCCTGTTTCGCCAATACCGCATAAGCATGGCGGACGGTATGCAGATTCACCTCCAACATGTCAGCTATAATCCGAATCGGCGGCATCTCATCCCCATCTTTCAACCGGTTGGCAAGAAGCTGCAACTTGATTTCATTTGCAATCTGCAAATAAACAGGAACAGAAGCGTCTTTGTCTATTCGAATCAACATGCTTTCATTCCCTTGTTATATAAGTTATACATCAACTATAACACTTGTGAAAAAAATTGCAAGTTCACATCCATACGAAATATAGATTATGGCTCCAGATCAAATGAAGCTTATTTATCGGGAATCCATTGTACCTGAATGGGATAATGAAATGCCTCATCGGAGGCAATAATTATGCGCGGATAGAATTTACCGTCCCGCTTTTCATACATAAAATTTGCCTTGGATTGAGTCCGCCGGTCGACACGCAAAATCATGCCGGTGGTGGGTTCGATGGATATTCTCGGAACGGTAACTTGAATACACCAGACATCGTTTACCAGAACCAGATTGGGCTCGATTTTCGGAGCCGGTACAAGGTCTTTCAAATTTTTAATACCAAAGCAGATATCGAAATCTTCTTCGCCAAAGGTTTGAGTTTTCTGCAGATATTTCAGTATACGTTCATTTTTTTCGTAGCCAAAATGAACAATCGTCTTGAGTGTTCCATCAGGAAGATTTTTGCCCGGTAAGTTCTGAAGACGTAACGCATCCAATTGCTCCAGCGTCAGTTTGGCCGCGGGAGCGGAATAAGCTGGATCAAAATACGATTCATCAATCTTTTCATTCACCTTTATTTCGGAAACATAACTCGGGGTCCCCTGCCCTTTTTCCGGACTGAAAAGCATCGGCAAACAGACGGCATCGCCAATCCATTGGTAATTTTCGATATATATGTGGGAGGATTGCACCTTTCCGTCTTCATCCGGATAAATGGAGGCCATCTGATCAATGTGAAATGTTTTGGGATTAATCAATAACCTATAGCCGATAATATTTTGTAATTCTTTACGGCTTAGACAATAATATGAAACATCATTTTTGACGGCAAACTCGGGGAGAAGTTGCCATTCATCGCCCTTGAAGATACTGACAAAAGGTTCAAATGGAAAGATGATATTCAAGAAAAAGAGACTGCCTTCCGGATTTTCATCTTTGGGTACTTCTTTACCATTCGTGTAAAATGCATGACTATTCCTGATCATGATTCCCATATCATAAACATTCAACCGATAGAGATCGCCAGTCCGTTTGAGAAAAAACTGACCATCATTCACCCAGGAAACAGCGAGCGTCTCCAGTTTTTTTTCCGGATTTTTAAATGTCGCCTTATCCATTTTTCTGAGCAATTCCATCTTGGAGAGATCAACGTTGGCAGCAATAGAAATCAAAGGCAGAAGGAAAAGTGCGGGGAATAAATATCGATACTTCATAATAGCGGCTCCTTAATTTGAGTATAAATTTCAGAATAAACTTTTATTGAATTCGAGCGCAGACTTATCCATTCTCAAAAACTCCATGATATCTGAATCCTTAACTTAATCCCTCAGTCGAAAAATTCAAGATATATGGATTGAAATTCAAGATTTCGGATGATACTTTATGCAGAGAGTGTAGAAGGACAAGGTGAAAAATGGATAAGACGACTGGAATTATCATCCGGGCAGTGGCGTCATTGGCAATTGCGGTGGCAGCGTATTTCGTGGGTTGCGTTTTATGCCTGATAATCGCACTTAGTTCAGTTCATCAGAAGTTTTTGATATGGCCAATACTTGCCGCCGGGGTCGGGGTTGTACTGATTCTGCTGGCATGGAATATACGGTTGCGCTTATTAGCCTGGGTGGGGTGTGGAGTTATCTTGCTTGCGCTTTTGACCGCTGGCGGGAAATTGAGCTATTCGTGGTGGACTCATGATCGTTTCGCAGTTATTAAGCAGGGAGTCAACTGGTATGAGTATCAGCCCTTCGCGCCCGGTAATAAGCTGGTCAAAATTGAAGTTGCCCCGGAACAGCGATTGAGCGGGAAGTTACCGGAAATTGATGGCGCATACGCGTTGTATCCGGTGTACGCCGCCGCGGTGCAGGCGGTTTTTCCGAAAGGCGATTACCGAGACTCCATCGAAACCAATGGTTCGGATGTCACTTTCAAGCGGCTGCTTGAGGGGGAAACCGATATGATTTTCAGTTTGGCGCCGTCCAAGGAGCAAATTGCGGATGCCCGCGCCGCCGGAGTGGAATATAAAATGATTCCATTTATGCGTGAAGCCTTCGTCTTTTATGTCAATTCCAAGAATCCGGTTTCAAATTTGACCAGTGAACAAATTCGCGGTATCTACTCCGGCAAAATCACCGACTGGCAAGAAGTCGGAGCGCCCAAGAGTGCGAAAATCGTTCCTTTTCAGCGCAATAAAGGCAGCGGCAGCCAGACTACTCTGGAAGTGATTATGGGCGATACTCCGATCATACCGCCTTTGGAAGAGGATAGGCTCCGCGGCATGGGCGGAATTATCAAGGATACGGCGAATTATCGCAACTACAATGAGGCCATCGGGTATTCTTTCCGCTACTTTGCCACGGAGATGATTCAAAACGATAAGATCAAACTGTTGTCGATAGACGGCATTGCTCCGACGCGGGAAAATATCGCCAACGGAACTTATCCATTTATTGCAGAAGGCTATATGATTACGACCAAACCGCATTCGGAAAATCTGCAGAAATTTATCGAATTCATACTTTCGCCGCAAGGCCGGGAGATTGTCGAAAAAACCGGATATGTGTTTTTCAACGGTCAGGACAGAGATTCCTTTTCTTCGCCAGAATCCAACATTCCCAGTAAATGATGGCAGAAAAGAAGACGAGGCAAACCGGAACCACCAGAAGCGCCGCTTTCAAACCGAAATAATCGCCAAGGACGCCCATCAGCCAGGTAAAGAAGCCGCAGCCCGGGATTCCCACCGTCGAAAAGTAGATGTAGAGCATGGTGGAATCCAGTTCCGGCATGCTGTTGACGCCATAAACCTGAATGGTCGCCCAGAACGGCGCAATTCCAATACCGGCGAGAATAAGCAGCAGGAACAGCAACCCGAGCAGCAGCCAGTCGGGCATCATCCCCGGCTGCAGAAAGGCCAGCAGCAGAGTAACCGGAATGGTCCCGAGGCCGGTTCCCAGAAGAATATATCGCAGATTTTTTTTTTGTGCGAAATAGCCGAATCCGGTCCGCCCCACAAACATGCCCAGGGCGATCGCCCCCATTCCGAGGCCGGCAACCCATGGGCCGGTATTGAAGGTCAGTTGGACATAGGCGGCGGACCAGAAAGTCAGGCCAAACTCCGCTCCCGCACTGAGGAACATGGCAAGGCAGCAGATCCAGAACCGCGGCACCCGCACAATCGCCACAGAATAACGCCAGACCTCCCGAGCAGTGACCCCACCCGGAACTTCCGGATATTTTATCCGGGGATTTTGCCTCCATAGGAAAAACAGCGAAGCCAGGAGCGTGACCGCACCGGCTCCGGCCAGGATGTAACGCCAGTTTACCCCCAGCGCCAGGAGTCCTCCCGCCACCACGACACAAACCCCGGTTCCGATAGCGCTGTAGGCGAAGGAGATATTGACATAGCGCTCCGGCGCATCCGGGTGCAGATCCTGAATAAACGGCGTGGCTATCCCCTCGCAGATCCCCTCCCCGAATCCGGCAATCAGAAGACACGGAATCAACATCCAGTAGGCCGGAGAAAATGAACATAGAAAAATGCCGCCCCCCATCAGAAGCAGACAATGCCCCATGGAAAGCCGCTTCCCGATCCGACCGGCAATCGTTCCGCACAGCAAAAGAGCCGCGACCATGGCAATACTCCGGGTCAGATGCAACACGCCACCTGCGGCCATGCCTCCCCGGTCCAAGGGAAAATTC
>JAVBRM010000040.1:0-4836 GCA_031548025.1 Victivallaceae bacterium
TCTCTTATGTCTTCAATAATTATACATCGAGTAAATGATTTTTTCAAGCCCCATATTTAAATATTAATTGTTTTTACTTTTGTATTTTCATATTTACATCAAATAACACACTAAATTATGCTCAATAAACATACAATAAAAAATATTCTATTCATCTAATAATAAATATATTAAAAATATTTTATGTAATATACATTTTAAATCCAAAATCAATTACTGATATTATTTTATTATTTTTTCACCATTCAAACAAATTATTGAGCTTAAAAACCAAAACAACCAAGACGAATAAACACAAAAACATTAATTATTATAAATTTTGCATTTTTTCCGGTTTCAGGTATTGACAAAATGTACATTGAATTGTATAATCATATGTAAAGCAGATAAAAATATTAATCACATGAAAAAATTTTCAAATCAAAACATAGGGGATCAAACAATGAAACATCGAATTGAGAAGCGGAGAATTTTCACACTTATCGAACTCCTCGTGGTGATCGCGATCATCGCGCTCCTGGCAGCAATGCTGTTGCCGGCACTGCAAAAGGCCAGAGGAAAAGCCAAGGCGGCGCAATGCATCAATCACCTCAAGCAATTCGGCACAAGCTATATAAGCTACGCTGCGGATTATGAAGGTTATATTCTTGTATATAAAAGATATACCGACGCCAGCGGAACCAATGACGTTTACTGGTACACCATTTCCAACAAGCCCGGTCTTGCCAGTCCTCTTACCTTGACAATGACCAAGGAAAAATGGTATGGGTGCCCCGGACAACTGATGGCGCCGAAAGATGCCGATATCGGCAGCAGAAATCGCGGTTATATGGCACGTGACGGATACGGTATTCCGAAATTGGAATCAATTAAAAATGCTTCTTCCCGCTGGTTGCTGATAGACAGTAATGACAGTATTCTTTATTGCTACCAATTCAGCAATAACAGTAGCGGCAGCGGCGGTCAAAAGAATTATCAGAAAGTCGGAGTCCGTCATAATAAAGGAGCAAATACTCTTTATGTTGACGGACATGTGGAATGGCACCCGACCGCTTGGGCAATGAATGCCATCAAAGACGGGACAATCTAATCTCTGGTATAATTGAAATTAAAGGAATGGATAAAATGACAATACCAACAATAGCATTAATCGGCGTCAGCGGATACGGCAAGGTACATTACGATTACCTGAAAGTTTTGGCCGAGGCCGGAAAAATCAACTTCGCCGCGGCGGTGATCCGTCCGTCCAGCATGGAAAAGAATAAAGTGGTTGTGGATGAGTTGCAGGCGCTGGGCGCGAAGATTTATCCTTCGGACGACGCTCTTCTGGAAGCGATGAAGGATTCGTTGGATCTGATTTGCCTGCCGGTTGGAATTGAAGCGCACCGTCCCATGACCTGTAAATTTCTCGAGGCCGGAATCAACGTATTGCTGGAAAAACCGGCTGCCGGTTGCATCAGCGACGTTCAGGCCATGATCGATGCGGAGAAGAAATCCGGTAAATTCGTCGCCGTCGGTTTCCACAACATGTACGGACGCGATTTTCATGCGATAAAAAGAGAAATCCTGTCGGGCCGCCATGGGGCGCTCAAGAATATTTCCTTCAAGGGTGCCTGGGCGCGCCATGATAAGTATTACAGCAGAAATAGCTGGGTCGGCAAGTGCTATATGGCGGATGGGACCGCGATTTTCGACTCCCCGGCCAACAATGCGTTTGCACACTATTTGAATATCGCGTTATTCTGCGCCGGACTGGATTTCGAGACCACCGCGCACGCCTACAGCATGCAGGCGGAACTGGTCAAGACCCGCGATATCGAAACCTTCGACACTTGCGGAATCCGGATCGTTACCGCCAATGATATTCCCATTCAGGTGATGATGACTCACGCCTGCGAGGTAAATTGTGAACCGTATGTCCGGTTCGATCTGGAAAATGCGCAGATTCACTGGGACAGCGGCATCAACAAGTGGTTTATCGTCGATTCCGAGGGCAAGACCATCCATGAGGAAGAATTGCCCGACTGGCGCAAGTCGATGTTCGACGACATGGTGGCGCGCTTGAGCGACCCGGAGGTTTTCACCTACACCTTGGCGAATTCCATGGAACATACTTTCTGTATTGAAAAGCTGCACCAGCTTTTTATGATCAAGACTCTTTCGCCCAGCGAATACGATATTCTGGCCGATCGCGATAATCAGCGGGCCATTCATGGAATCCTTGAAACTTTCGACACGGCATTCAGGAAGAATCTGCTGCCCTCGGAAACCGGAGCGATCTGGAGCCCATCGGCAGAAGTAAAATATCTGGACAACATAAATAATCAGGAGCAATCAGCATGAAGTTAGCAATCATAGGGTCCCGCGGACATATCGGTTATGTATTTGACAGCATAAAAGAAGTGCCGGAAATCACTCTGACAGCTATCTCCACCGGTTGCGAAGACAGCCCGGAACGGCTGCAGAAAATGGCAGCGGACGCCGGCTTCGCTCCGGCGGTTTATGCCGACTGGAAACAGATGATTGATGAAGTCAAGCCGGATGTTGCGGCAGTGGACGGTCCGTTTGACCTCCATGCCGAAATGGCTACCTATGCGCTGGAGCGCGGAATTCATGTTTTCTGCGAAAAACCGATTGCTCTGACTCTGGAAGACCTGGACAAGATCGTCGCCGCGCAGAAAAAATCCGGGGCTCAGATTCTTTCGATGGTCGGTCTGCGTTATCAGCCGGACTTCCAATATGCGTTGAAGCTGGTTCGCGAGGGCGCGATCGGCAAAGTGAAACTGGTCAAAGCCCAGAAATCCTACCGCTTCGGCAAGCGTCCGGAATACTACAAGAGCCGGGCGGCCTACGGCGGCACGATTCCGTGGGTCGGTAGCCATGCGCTCGACTGGATCATGGCGTTTTCCGGCAGCAGTTTCGACTCGGTCTATGCGACTCAGACCACCGAAGACAACTTCGGCTACGGCGAACTTGAAATCGCCTGCCAGTGCATGTTTGTGATGAAGAACGGAGTCCAGGCCCAGGCCTCGATCGATTATCTGCGTCCGGCCGCGGCGCCGTCGCATGGCGATGACCGCGTCCGCGTAGCCGGAACGGAAGGAGTCCTGGAAGTTATCGGCGATCAAATTATTCTGATTGACAAAGACGGAAAACGTGAAATTCCGGTTCCCACCCCGGAACGCAAATTGTTTTCCGACTTTGTCAACAGTCTTTCCGGCAAAGGTTCATGCATGGTTTCCGTGGATGAAACTTTTGAACTGACCCGGGCCTGTCTGTTGGCACGCGAATCCGCCGATACCGGTAAAATAATTAAGGGAGATAGAAAATGCTGAAATACCAATTTTTGATTCTTCCCGGCGCTTTTTGTCGGAATTGCTCGTTACATAACTCGTTATGCGCCTCACAAATCCAACAAAAATCCCTCGGGAATCGTTCAAAAATTAACGATATTTCAGCAATTTCCAACTCCCTAATTTCTGATAACAGGAGATCCAAATGAAAAAATTTCTATGCTCTATATGCCTTGTTCTTGCAACAATATGCATTGCCGCGCCGCGCAACATGAATGTCGACTGGAAGTTTACCAAAGCGAAGAAAAATACCTTTCCGCTGGAAAGCGCCGCCAAGAGCGTAGAAAAAAACGGCAAGCCGTTTTATGCGGTCGATTATGACGATGCCGATTGGTCGAGTGTCAGCGTGCCGCATCCGGTCAATGCCGAAGATTCCTTCGATGACCGGATCGTCGATGCCGGTGAATCGAGTCTCTACCGCGGTTTCATGTTTTACCGCAAGCACTTCACCCTCGCCAAAGAATCGGCGGGGAAGAAGCTTTTTCTGGAATTCGAAAGCGTCCGGCAAAGCATTTATCTGTACGTAAACGGCAAATTTGTCGGTTACTATGAAGCGGGTGTGGCTCCGATCGGTTTCGATATCAGCGATTTTGTCCAGACCGGTGATAACCTGATCGCGGCCGCCACTGA
Organism: Victivallaceae bacterium; assembly: GCA_031548025.1. Taxonomy (GTDB): domain Bacteria; phylum Verrucomicrobiota; class Lentisphaeria; order Victivallales; family Victivallaceae; genus UBA5239. The sequence continues at coordinate 3,984 of JAVBRM010000040.1, forward strand.
GAACACATCATCGCGCGGGATCAAGCTTTACACCAAAGAAACCAAACCCGGCAATACCCCCGGGGATCAATCCGGAAATACCCATCAGTGGAACCAGAAAGATTTCAATCCGGTCCAGGGCGGTCTGACCGGCAATGTCAATCTTTATGTCAAGAATCCGGTTTACCTGACTCTGCCGTTGTACAATAACCTGAAAACCACCGGGGCTTATATTACCGCTTCCGATTTCGATCTGACCAAAGGCTCCGCTAAAATCAACGTCAAAGCCGAAGTTCGCAACGAATCGAAACAAGCCGCCAAGCTGGCTGTTGCAGTAAAAATAAGCGACGCCGCCACCGGCAAGGAACTAGCCTCGTTCAAGTCGGCCGCCGTGGGCGTAGCTTCGGCTAAAGACGCAGGCAAGACCTATGCGACCGCAGTCGAAAGCGATGTTTACGCTGAAAACCCGGCGAAAACCGCCGCCAACACCCCCGAGGTGCAATACATCACCGCCGAAAATACCGTCAGCGCCCTCTCCTTCTGGTCACCGGATACCCCGGCTTTGTACAATGTGGAAATTCAGCTCATCGACGGCAACAATGTGCTGGATTCAGAGACCATCACCACCGGTTTCCGCGAAGTGAAATTCGACGCAAAGAAAGGGCTGCTGATCAACGGCAAGTCGTTTTACCTGAAAGGTTATGCACAGCGCTCCACCAACGAATGGGCCGTAATCGGCGTGGCCAACGACTGGCTGAGCGATTTCGACGCCGCCCTGATCCGTGAATCCGGCGCAAATTTCATCCGCTGGATGCATGTGGCTCCCAAACCGGTCATGGTTCGCGCCGGGGATAAATACGGTGTGGTTTCGGTT
>JAVBRM010000047.1:0-38310 GCA_031548025.1 Victivallaceae bacterium
TACCACCAATATCCAGACTGTGACGGCGACCGGACAGATCACTGGTTCCGGCAACGTGACCATCACCAACCGGACGCCTAACGCCCCGCAGGAACCCATCCCGGTATATGACTTCGAATACTACCGTACCAATGCCAACCATGTCCATCCGAACGGCTGGCAGATCGGCTGGAACGAAGTCGTTCCGGCGGGCATCCATTATGTTAACGGCAACGTGATGATCCCGCAGGACTTGAATGCCGACGTCACCATCGTAGCCACCGGCGACATTCAGTTCGGTGCGAATACGCTCACGCTCCGTTCGCCCGATACGGCGAACCGCATGGCGCTCTTCAGCCGCGATGGCGCGATTCGTATCTACGGCAATTCGTGCACGGTCTACGGTATCATCTACGCGCCGAAGGGAACCATCCACATGGGATCGACCACCAAGAATATCTTTGGCGGCCTGATCGGCAACACTGTGGAAAACTATGCCGGAAGCCTGATAGTTTCCAAATACCAGAAACCGTGAATATGAAAAAAATCATCAGTAAATTTAACATAGCGAGGTAAAATATGAACAAGAGCAAGCGTGTGATACCTGAGTCCATCGGACTGTTTATTCCAGCGCAGAAATTTCGTAAACGTTTATCGATCGTTTTCCTGGCCCTGATCTCAACCTGGGTCTTTCCGCCGCACGCCATCGCGTATGAGGTGGCCCAGGCGCAGCAGAAGGCACAGATCGAACAGCATGCCCGCGACCAGCGGACGAAGCCTCCGCCATATACCAAGATTTCGCAGCAGACCGAAGCGACCTCGCAGCTTTTGATCAAGACCTGCCGGCAGATTGAAAATAATCTAATCACCGGCAAGTCTATTGATTCTGAAATCAAAGACATTCTTGCTTATCAGAAGAATTATGAAGAGATTAAAGAACGGGTCATGAAGCAGATGGCGACACAGCGCGCCCAGATGGTCGAACAGAAATCGCCGGAAAAAATGCTCGAACGCATCGACACACGGCAGAAAGAAATCACCTCCCGCTTCGAGGAAATGTCTGTCCTGTTGAAGGCGGTTTCCGACAATAAATCAAAGACGGAAGAACTCAAAAAAGCCGTTCAAAATCTGTCCAAATATCTTGAAGAACATACTAAGAAAACGAATGTCGCGCCTAAATCCGCCGATCCCAAAGCCAAAGTCTACCTGCCGCGCCGTAGCGGCCCGGCTGATTATGTAGCCTCTATTACAAGTTCTGTTCCGCATAACGGCCTCTATCTCGCTTCCGCCTCCGACAAAACCATTGGCGACTGGCTCCAGGGAACAACTTCAGTTTCCGGTCCGGCCACTGCTGCCGACCTGGCCGCTACCCCCGAAATTGTTATCGACGACGAAATCCGCGACCTGGCCGCTTCACTTGAAAACCATCCGCTGAAAATTTTCGAATATGTCCGTAACGGTTTCGCCTATGAGCCATACTGGGGATCGCAGAAAGGTTCCAAACGTACTTTATTGGAAAAAGCCGGCAATGATATCGACCTTGCAAGTTTGACCATGGCGCTCCTCCGCGCTTCCGGTATCAACTGCCGCTACGTCTGCGGCACCATTGAAATGACTATCGAAGAAGCCGGGAAATGGATCGGCGTCGATGATCCGACCCAAATTGCGAAGACCTTCCAAGCCAACGGCATCCCGTTCGAGACTATCACATCCGCCGGTAAAATCGCGAAAATCAAGCTGAACCATACCTGGATCGTGGCTTATGTCGACTATTTTCCGTATCATGGTACCCGGAATGAAAAGCCAAACACCTGGATCGAGATAGATCCATCGTTCAAGCAAAATACCTTTACCATGAAGAGCGACCTCCAAACCACCATAGGCATCAATCCCGATACCCTGCTGGTCAATGTCAAAGCCCAGTCCGAGCTCGGCCCGGACAACCTCTATGCCGCTAAAGTCCCCGAGCCCTTTATCCTCTCCGAAATCTTCTCGTACCAGGAACCAATCCGCAGCTACCTGGCCGCTAACAGCCTGACAACGGAAAACGTCTTCCGTCAAAGAAAAGTAAACGAAGAACGCTATGGCCTCTTCACCGTTACCGATAACTACAAAATTATATCCCGTGGCCTGTCCTTCAATAAACTGCCGGAATCACTCTCCGGTACCGTTACTTTTACCCTGAAGAATCCCGATAATTCGACGGTATTCTCCTATAAAACCATGCTTTCTTCCATTGCCATGTCCCGGATCACTCTCGGGTACGCGCCCATAGACGATTCAAACCGCGAACTGATCATCGCTAACGCCGGCCGGGATGAATTTCCCGTTTATATCGTCAACCTGAAACCCGAACTCAAAATTGATGACACCGTCGTCGGCTCCGGCTCGTCCATCGGCATGGGACGCAAACAATTTCTCGAAGTTACTTTCAATGTTCCCGGTTTTGATCCCTCTCTCTCGCGGACTCCGGTAACGGTTGGCAGTTTCAGCGCCCTCGTGCCTGACTACCAGACCGTTACGGCGGCTGAAATCAGCCGCCAACACGCTAAGTTGGCTGGGCTTCCAGCCAACTTGGCATCTTCTCGAGATGTTGTTTTGGGCGAATCGCTTCGCGCCATCGGACTCTCCTACTGGCACCAATTAGATAGATTCAATCAGGTCACGGCCGGAAATTTGGGTGTCGCCATTACCCGTGTCCCGAGCATGATCCGCGTAGCCTGGGACCTGAATATTTCCGAACAATTCGGACTTCCCCATACCGCCTCCGTTAATAGGATTAAGCTGGACGTAATCAACGACTATAATGTCCCGGTAGCGATCAATCAGGACAAACTGGTCGGCGAAAAACAGTTCGCCTTCACCTCCGCCCTGACCGGCACCGCGCTCGAGCACAATGTGCTGGCGCAACCGTTCGCAGGCGAAGCCGCCTCCGCCGTCCGCGTCATCCAGCAGGCCAATAACACCAATAAAAAAGTTTACACTATAACCGCGAAAAATATCAACGATATTATCCCGTTGCTCAACCTTCCGGCCACCATGATTTCCGATATCCGCAACGCTGTCAATGCCAATCAGGAAGTCACCGTCCCTGAATCCAGTGTGAACCTCCATGGCATCGAATATTATGCGTATGCACGGCGCGACATCGACACCAGCGCATCCGAGTTTTTTCTCGACTCCCGTGGCGGCGAAATGGTTAACAACACCCTGTCCGCCGCCGACCTGCTTCTCGACGGCTCTGCCGCATCCTATGCCAATGTAACTAAACCAATGACCGACTGGCTGAATATCGTCGTGGACAGCACCACTAACGCCGGACTCGCCTACCTCCCGGCCATCACCGCCCTGAACTCCTGGTACGCCAAACGTACCACCCTGGACCCGGTCACCACCATCGCAGCAATCATTGCTGTTTCCGGTCCGATCACCAAAGTCTATAACCAACCCGCCATCCTCAACGTTGTCACCGGCGATAAACTCATCAGCCCCAATGGCGATAATGTCAAAGACAGCTTTACGCTCTCAGCCGTGGTCACTCGCAATGCCGCGTGGAAATTTCAAATCCTCAATTCCCAGAACCAGCCCGTAATCACCGAAGAAAACAATACTCCAAATATCAATATCGACTTCAACCAGAAGATTCCGGATGGTACCTACACCTACCGCGTCACCGCCGTTGCCAATGGCGTTAATGCCGACCCCATATCCGGCACCTTCCGGGTAGACTGTACCCCTCCGACCGTAGCCTTTACCTCGCCCGACGCAGCCACCGCCATCACGCAAAACAAATCCATCCTGCTGAAAGGCACCGCCGATGATATCAACTTCGAAAAAGTCGTCATCACGGCCAAGGCTGTGGATGCCGCCGAACCGGTCGTCATCCACGAATCCAACGACATCACCGTAGAAAACCTGCTGGCCACCATCGTCTCCGCCAAATACACCAACGGCCCCTTGGAAATCACCATGGTCGCCACCGACAAAGCCGGCAATAAGAGCACCATTTCCAAGACTTTCAACCTTGACAACCCGGTCCCGGACCTCCAGGCCCCGACCGTTAACATGATCGCGAAGAACGGCACAGCTGACATCATCGCCGGCTCCACCGTCGACGCCGAATCCGGCAAACTCGACATCTCCATCACCGCCGCCGACAACATTCGCGTCGCCAAAATCAACTTGCTTCTCGACGGCACCATCGCCGCCACAGTGGCCGACAAAACCGAGCTCGCGCATGCCCTCAACACCATGACCCTGCGCGATGGAGCCCACACACTCCAGGCCGAGGCCTACGACGCAGCTGGCAACAGCACCAAATCCGCGCTGCTGAACTTCACCCTCACCAGTCCGATCAGCAATTTCAAAGTCACCCCGACGCTCGCCAAACCCGGCACCTCGCAGATCAACGTCACCGCCAATCTCCGAGAAGCCGCCAACTGGACCCTGACCTTCGTAGGCAAAACAGGCACTACCACCCAAATTCCGTCGGTCAGCGGCACCACCGCCGCCGTCGCCCATTCCTTCAATCCCGCCAGCTACGGCGAAGGCGAATACACCGTCACCCTGACCGTCAACGACAAAACGCCCGAGCTCCCGTTTATTATTAATATGGTCCTGAATCGCCCGACCGCAACCATCGCCAACCTGAACAAATCCGCCGACGATGCCATTCCCGTAGTCCGCGAAGGTCTCTTCAACCTCATCGGCACCGCCGATGACGTAGACGTGGCCGACACGGTTTCCTACAAAGTCGAAGTCTACAACCATGAAGGCGAGCTCATTTCCGACGTCACCCCGAAACCCGTCAACGACAAAGGCTACCACGTCGGCCGCATCAATAACGCTTCGCTCGGAGAACTGGACTTCACCATGCTCCGTAACAACGCCTACACCCTCCAACTGACCGTAACCGACGGCCAGTTCACCAGCACCGCCGAAGCCGAATTTGCCCTCAACTCCGAACTCAAAATCGGCCAGTTCAGTTTTTCTAACTTAGACTTATTAATTCCAGTTGGTGGGATGCCAATCTCAGTAATTAGGACATATAATTCTTTAAATTCCAATAAAAAAGGGGAATTTGGTTATGGTTGGATATATTCTATAAAAGATATTGAAGTTGATTTTAACGAAGAAAGAACCATGATTAGTGATTTTGATGGCGAAACTTTCAGTCTTCGTACAGGTGGCGGCAGAGATGTTACCGTTACTCTTCCTGATGGTCAACGAATTACTTTTACTTTTTCTTTACGCCATTCAGGCAGAGCAACCGATCTTTATTACCTAGCGGAATGGAATCCTCCAGCTGGCATAAATGCCAAATTGGAACCCACTTGTTCGAATAAATATGTATCTTTGTTCGGTGGAATGCAATTTTGGGAAGCGGGTATGTATGGAACACCGATGGAATATTTTGATTTCCCTGGATTTATTTTAACTTTATCTGATGGTACAAAATATGAAATCGTAAGAGAATCACTTGGATATCATATGCTTGAAGAATATGTTTCCAATCCTCCACAGGTTAATGCCTATGGAGGTGCGAAATTACAACAAATTACAGATCCCAAAGGAAATAGGACAGTTTTTTCAGATAATGAGATTATATCATATAACTTTCACAATGAAAGAACAAATAGTATTTATTTTAATAAAAATGATGATGATTTAATAACTCAAATTTATGCCGCAGAAAGTCTCAATGACGATGGATCAATAAAAGATAATGCATATCCAAATTTTAAATACGAGTATGATCAAAAAGGCAATTTGATTAAGGCTCATCGTTTATCGATTATCAACAATAACATACCTGTTTATTCGACATTAACTTATAATTACGATAATAATGATAGACCTCATTATGTCACTGGGATTATAGATCCCATGGGTACTTCACCAATGAAGTGTCTTTACGATGACACTGGTAGGTTAATTGGGACCGAAGATTCCGAGGGGCGAATTATTCAATTACAACACGATTTATCAGACAAAAGGGAAACAAAATATGACCGCTACGGAAATCCAACAATCTATTGCTATGATGCAAGAGGTAATATTATATCGACAATAAATGCAATAGGGAATTTTACAAAAACAACATTCGACAATAATAATAACATTCTTTCAGAAACAGATGAACTTGGCAATACTATACAATTTACTTACAATTCTGCTGGTAAGTGTACTGAAGTAATTTATCCTGATGGATCAACCACTCGCTATGAATATGATGTCTTTGGTAACATTACAAAAGAAATTGATGCTCTAGGAAATTCTAGAACTTATCTGTTTAATAGTGAGGGAAAAATTACGAAAGCAATTTCTCCACTTGGACTTGAGTATACTCATGTCTACGATAGCCACGGAAATATAATACAAACAATAGATAGTAAAAATAATAGTAATGGAGTATATGAGTACTCATCAAAAAGTCAATATCCTATCAAGTTCACCAATAAAAAAGGTGTTACATACAACATGCAGTATTCGGCAGAGGGAAAAATAAAATCAACGTCATATATTTATGATTCAGAAAACCAAAATATTAAAGTAACTAAATCGAAAGAATATGATAGTGCTGGAAATATCACCAAAGAAATAAATTCTGATGGCAATTATATGTTATATGAATATAATTTGAATGAAAAAATCTCTAAAATTAGTAACAATTTAGGGCATACAGTAGATTTTAAATATGATAAACGCGGCAACATAATCGAAAAAAGATATAGTAACGGAACTTTAGCACGACGGATTTTTGACTATGAAAATAGACTATTATTTGAACAGCAAAATCATATTGAGGGTGAAAAAGCTATTGGGAAACGCTATATTTATAATTCAATAGGGCAAATAATCAGAATTGAAGTTTTAGATAATCTCAGGATTAATATTGATTCCGGATCGAGCAATCTTTCTGGATATGATAGTGTTATATATTCTACATCTTCAACATATGATGCTTGTGGAAATATAATTGAAGAAACAGATATTAATGGAAATATTCACAAATATGAGTATAATAACATGGGACGTCCTATTGCTCATATTGATCCACTGGGAAATCGTTTTGAATATCATTATGACTCCAATGGCCAATTAATAAGTATTAAGGACGCAGAAAATCATCAATATTACTTAAAATATAACGCGGTTGGCAACATTGTTCAAATCATTTATCCTGATGGTTCATATATCCAAAATTTTTACAATGAATCAGGAAAACTAGTTGAATCAATTGATAATGACGGCATTAGTAAAAAATATGAATATGATGATAGTGATCAATTAATATCCGTGACTAAATTATCAGTATCGGATAGTAATGGAAATGAAACAGGAATTCCCAAATGGAAGTATAAATATGACAATTATTCAAATTTAATCCAGATAATTGACCCCAAAGATAAAATCACAAAATACGATTATGATTATTGCGGAAGAATTGTAAAAAGAGAATTACCAATGGGGCAATTCGAAACATATGAGTATAATTCTATTGGACAATTAATAAAGAAAGTTGATTTTAAAGGAAATATTGAGCAAAATATCTACAACCCAGAAGGATATATCCAAAAAAAGCAATTTTACTCATATAATTCAGCTTCTCCAGATGAGGAATTTGAATTTGAGTATGACGCATTTGGCCGACTTATTACAAGATCATCAATTAATGGACAAACGAAATATGAATATGATCGTCTTGGGAATATTATAATGATCGAAAAACCAGAGGGGACTATTAAGTATTCCTATAATTTGGCTAACAATAGTGTCAAAACAATCACTAGTTCAAATACCGAAATAAACTATGACTTTGACAAGCTCGGGCGTCCTAACAAGATTTTGTTGACAAAGAGAAATGGAGAATTTTTAAGTAATCCTGAAATTACACAATATGAATATAATAAAAATGGAAATAAATCAAAAATAATATTGCCCAACGGAATTGTTTCAAATTTTATCTATAACTCCAATAATGATTTAGTTGAATTAAATCATAAGAAAGATGGAAATCTTTTAGCAAGCTATGAATATGCACTGTCTTCCTCTGGACAACGATTATCTGTGAACGAAAAATTAAGATCAGGTGATATTTTTATAAATTCAAATATAATATATAAATATGATACACAAAATCGAATAATTGAAGAAAAAAGAACAGGCAGTAATGAATTTCTTACTTTATATTCATATGATCTTTGCGGGAATAGAACCAAAAAAGTATCGAACCATTCAAATGAAACAGAATATATTAGCTATACCTATAACCCCAATGACCAATTAATTGCAGAAACCTCAAGTTTAAATGGAATAATAAATTATAATTATGATAATAATGGCTCATTGACTGATATGAACAAGTCAGAAGTATTTACTTGTAATTATAAGTATAATTCAAGAAATCTCTTGGTAAATACGAATATTCAGCGAAAAGATAATGGCAAAAATATCAATTTCCAAGGAGAATACATATATGATTATTATGGCAATAGGGTTATGACTAAAGAAAATTTAAATGAAACAAATTTTGAAAAGATTTTCTTATATGAAAATGGCTTAACAAAATATCCATTTATCTTCGAAGAAAAGAATCCCCGGCAAGAAACTTTGCTAAATACTTTTGTTATTGGAGATGATATTATTTCTCAATCTCCTAATGGACAATCCCAATATTTATTGAGGGATGGCCATACTAATACACGGCTAATAGTAAATAATATAGGTAATAACTTACAAAATTATGATTATGACTCATATGGAAATATGTTAAGTGGAAATCCAAATTTTTCAACGAATTATATTGCGAATCATTTATTTGCAGGAGAATATTTTGACAAGGGGTTGCAAATGCAATATTTAAGAACAAGATATTACAATCCTGCAAGTGGGATTTTTAGTCAACTTGATACTTATGAAGGAGATGTTAAAAGACCAGAATCTCTACATAAATATATGTATTGCCATGCTGATCCTATAAATAACGTTGATCCAAGTGGAATGAATGCGGAGGGGGACACTATGCCCTATACTTCTGGGAATGGGATGATTGCACACATGTTATTTACCGCATATTGTGCAATTGTAAAGAAAATTCCGGATGGCGGAAGAGAGCTTGGAACTTTATTTCCTGATAAAAAAGACCGAGTGGGGTGGCAGGCTGCTGAATTGGCATTAAAACCAGATTGCGTTGACAAAGTACGGAAGAGATACAATGAATTAAAACCAATAACACATTTAGATAAAAAAGAGAGACAAGTAGAAGATTCCGAGCGAATGATAACTTATGATCTTGCCTTAATGCCTAAAGGCTATTCAAGAGGAAACTCTAGGTTATTTATTGAGGAAGACTTTGGTATTGTTCCCCAATATATAGGAATGATAAAAGGAGAAAATGGCCTAGTATACCAGGTTCTGATGTACCCACCCAAAGAAGACACTAATCCGTTAATTAATCTTGAAGGATTATTATACTATTCTCTTACTTATATTCCCAACCCACCTCCTTTTAAAGTTAAAGTTAAAGTTAAGGAGCCCAGTTATCGAGATAGCAGAATTGAATTACCCGATTATGCTCCTGCTGCGGTTGTCGCTTGTGGGGGATTACTTCTATTTGGAACTGCTGCCATAGGGCTTTATTATTCTTGGGGTAATGCATATTTGATATCAAGAGCTTCGACTCCTTTACCTCTTTCCTTTGCTATGTAAATATTCAAAATAACGGTGTATGCAAGTTTTTTCAATGGTAGATTAACCGGGTAGGGCAATAAACATCGTTCATTCGTGTGGCTTGCCGGATCAACTGAGAGCGGCAGGATATTCGATCCGGCGAAAATGGGCTCGAGGATAGGTAGACCTACCATCAAGAAGCCATTGGGAAACTTGCATAATGATATAAGGGTAATAAAATTATCTTAAAAGGAGCTTAAACGATTCATTCTCTACTCTTCTCATCATTGTTTGACAAATTAATATTAGAAATTAAATTATAATTATTTCACGCCGTGTGCAAGTTTTTTTGAAAAAAGTTGAATAAAAATTGAAAATGAGCATGTTTGAGGTAAATTATACCTATAAAATATTTTAAATTTGGATAGCCATATTCAAATTTGAAGGGAATCCCAATGCTCACCGAAGACTATATCACCGAAGTATTCTGTTTGATAGATGACATGACGAAAAAGAATGAAAGAAGATTGAGAAACCGTGGATCCACACCGAAGTTATCGGATGCGGAAGTAGTCACGATGGAAATAGTAGGAGAATCATTGGGCATGGATTGCGATAAAACAATTCATCGGTATTTTCGAGATCATTGGAAACACTTATTTCCGGGTCTCGGGAATCGAACGGCTTTTCTGCGCCAGGTGGCAAATCTCTGGCGTGTCAAGCAGCAAATCAGGGAGGATTTACTGAAACGGCTTTTACCTTTTGGTAGTCAGGTCAGTATCACCGACGGTTTTCCCATGCCGGTCTGCGGCTTCAGACGGACTTATTTCTCCAGCATATTCAAGGGGTGCGCTGCCTATGGATATTGCGCGGCCAAGAATTTTCATTACTATTGTTTGAAGGAATATTTGTTGATCGGCCAAAGCGGTGTGGTGCTGGATTTCGGTGTGGCTCCGGCAAATATTGATGAAAGGAAAATGTTACTGGAGACTCAAAACGGCATAGCAAAAAATGTACTTGGCGACAAAGGATTTATCTGCAATGAAACGCTGAAAGATGAGTTCAAAACCATTGATATTCTGCTGCATACGCCGTTGCGCTCCAACATGAAAGACGATCGCCCCGCTGCCGTGGTGAAGCATTTGAATACCCGGAGGCGTCTCATTGAAACGGTAATTGGACAATTGTCCGAAAGATTCAATATGGAAAAAGTCAGGGCCAGAGATTTATGGCATCTGACTGTTCGGGTTGGGCGGAAGTTTCTGGCGCATACCATCAACTGTTTCCTCAATCAGGCCGCTGGAAATCCGATTCTGCAGTTTGAACGGATTTTCACGTAAAAAAACTTGCACATGACGTTATTTAGGAGATTTATATGAGCAAAGTAAAAATTATCATAAATGAATTTTTAGATTGGGAACCGGCAATTATTATTCTTCATTTTTCAATACTTCCTGACAAAATTGAAGAAAAAATTACTAATATCGTAAAACAATGGTTCAAAAATTATACAAAAAATGAATGTAAGTTTTTTAAAATTACAGAAGTTAACCAAAACAGTAATTCAATAAGTATCTTAATACAATGGCTTGGCGATTCAGAATTAGAAAAGTTCTATAATTTCATTCATAAAAATACAATTGAATTACAGACTCTTGAAATAGGCGAAAAAATCACAGAGTCCATTCAAAAAAAAGATGAATTTAACTCATTAGAGTGGTTGACTGTTTCTCAAAATTCTATTGATTTGGAAAATGGTTTGACTAAAGAAGTACAATCATTTAAAATAACTAAAGATATTATTTCTGTAGGTCTTTTTCAACAATTTTGTCAGAAGACCCAATATTTAACAGAGGCAGAGAGAGATCAAAATAATTATATGGGAACCTATTTAAAAAACGATATCAATATGTATTCGGATGATAAATTTTCATGTGGAGCATCTGTAATATCTTATAATGATGCGATGAAATTTTGTGCTTGGTTTCAGAGCTATTTACCAACAGAAGAACAATGGCTATTGGCAATGATACAAAATAAAGAACCAATTTCCCGTCGATATGTTGAAATGGATTTTAATGAACGAAAAAAATTATTGAATAAGTGGAAAAATGATAATGCCATTACTAATATTTCATTAGAAATAACAGGAACGATAGATCCTCAAACCAGTCATGTTGTATATCGCAGTGGCCCCATTGCATTATATCCAAACTGGCAAACTGATGTTAAATTGAATCGACGTTTGTTTAATAAATCATTTTTCTCGCTTCTAAATATTGGATTCAGGGTTCGTAAGGATATTTAGGAAAACGTAAGAAAACGTGCCATCTGCAGGAGGTGTATGGAAAATATGTTATTCATACGGAAAACGTAAGATATGAATAAATTATGAATTTACATCAAAAATTGGTTTCAAACTACATAAATTCTTAAGAGGAAAAGATTGTATGAAAACGTCCTTAATCATCATCACTCTTACTTCGTCATGCTTACTTTTGGCAGATAATTCCCCCAGTATGCCCAAAGCCCAAGTCCAAGCTTCAAATCAAAATCAAGTTGATACTTTTTCTTTGAATCTGCTGAACCAGGCAAAAGAAGCTCAAAAGAAGATTAACCACAAACAACTGTCCACAGATCTCCAGAGTATCATCGATTCGAAGAAGACAACCGAAAAGCTCAAACTCCAAGCCATCTCCGAAATGACCAAACAACAATCCGATCTGGAAGCCAAGAAAGCCTCCTCTCCCGAAGCCCTCAAACAACTCGAAGACCGCCGCAAAGCCCTGGTCACCCGTTTCAACGAACTCGACCGCCTGATCACCCAAATCGACAAAAACCAGAAAACCGATCTCCTCCCCGAAAAACTAACCGCCCTGATCATCTTCCTGGAACCGCCCCCCGAATCCATCAAAAAAGAATCCCAACCCCAATCCCCAACCAAAACCCTCACCCGCGGCTCCGCCCCCTCCCAAATAAAATCGCAAAAAAATGACCGTTCCCCATTGTAATCCATCAGTTTCGATTGTACCTTTAAAACGCATAATTACATAAACTGCAAGAAATTGCAAGCAAAAACACTGTTTTCGAGCTTGAAGTAACAGCGATCATCGCAATCCTGGCGGCTTTGCTGCTTCCCGCTTTGCAGCAGGCAAGGGCTCAGGGACGAAAAGCCGGCTGCCTGAGCAACCTCAAACAATTGGCAGCAGCCACTCTGCTTTACTCGGATGATTTCGATGGATATATTTTCAGTGGCGGTACAAGTTTCAAAGGGGCAAGCACGACTCATTACTGGAACGTGGCACTACCTCAATATTTCGGCATGACCCCCAAACCCGGCTACGCTAATTACTATGATGGAATCAATCAGAGGCTCAGCGACTATTCCCCGGCCAGGTTTCCATTGCCATATCCATGCCCGGACGGCTGGACCCGCCCATATTCGCCGAATCGACACCGCACATATTTGCATTACGGGATGAATTATTTCGCGACTTCGGCCACAGTCAGGATCAGCAATCCCCTGCTGTCCAAATTCGCCCGGGCCTCGGAGACGATGCTGTTTGTCGACAATTACAATCCCAAACAGGCCGGCGGCACCGGGCGTATCTATATTGATATGAATGCGGAAAACCGCAATACCGAGCCTTTTAAGAAAGACATCGACAATCCGCACCTGAGCGGAACCAATGTCGTCTTTTCCGATGGCCATACCCAACATTACCCGAAGACCACGGTTTACGGCCCGGAGGATTCATCTTTCAAATCCAGCAAAACCGGCACGCGCTTCTGGATCCCGTATAATTAATTTAAGGTGCATATTATGATTATGAAACGCATTCTCTTTTTTCTGGTGCTGGGCATCGCCGTTTCGACCTGGGCTTCCGAATGGAAGCTGGCGGTGGACGATCAATTCGACAGCGAAACATCCAAAAACAACTGGATTCCGGTTTCCGTCACCACGGGCGAAAAACCTCAAATGCACATCAAGGACGGCAAAGGTTTCGTCACCGGCATCCGGAGCGGCTTTTTCTATAAACAGGAACTCACCGGCAACGTGAAAGTGATTTTCAACGCCCAGTGGAATGAACAAGTCGGAAATCAGATGGTACAGTTCGGCGCCGGATTTTACTGCGACCGGGATTTTCCCAACCGTACCGGCATTCACCTGGTCCACGGCAAGTTCAGCAACACTTCCAATGCCGCGATGATTTATTTCATCTCGACCCGGGCGCGCAACAAAGGGCCGCTGCCGAAGCCCGGCGAGTCGCTGGAGATGGAAGGTAGTGTGGAAAACGGCGTCGCCACTTTGAAGCGCAACGGCGAAACCATTCTCACTTACAAAATCCCCGACAAGGAAAAGGTTCAGAGCGGCGGTTATCTTTTCTTCCCCGCCAACGAAGAACATCTCAAGTATGACCGGATCCGGGTTTATTATCAGGAACCGCCGCCGGTGGTCGCGGCCAAATATCAGGAAGGACGCTCGGCGGAACTCGATGCCTTGATGGCCGACCTCAAGAAACTTTCCATTGAAGCTCCGACCAAGGATTGGCAGAAAGCTTTCCAGACCATTTCCG
Organism: Victivallaceae bacterium; assembly: GCA_031548025.1. GTDB lineage: Bacteria > Verrucomicrobiota > Lentisphaeria > Victivallales > Victivallaceae > UBA5239. The sequence goes on from JAVBRM010000047.1 coordinate 14,229, forward strand.
CGTTTCTGAAAAAACATCCGGAGCTCGACACCGCAGCCCCCGGAGAAGAAAAACTTTCGGTATTGACCGCGGAGTGCAACCGCCTGACCAGCATCGACTTTGGTCCCCGCTCCGGTTTGGGCGGATGGCTGAAACCGCGTTTGGCGCCGTCGCATCCTTATTACGCCAAATTCATGTTCGACTATGGCCGCGGCCTCTGGGCGGTAGCTCAGGAACAGCGTGACCCGATGATTTTTGACCGCACCCGCAAAGTCATGGCGGAAGTCCAGGCCAACGGCTATAATTACGATGTCCTGAAAATGTACGCAGGCGAGTTGATCCCCTGGGGCAAAGAACTGATTCTGACCGATTCTCAAGCTCCGGAGTGGGCGCTGTTGCAATACGAAGCCCGCCGCCGCTGTCACGCGATTATCGACTGGTGGGTCACCCAGCGTCAGAGCGAAAGGGGAACCCTGGGCGGCGGCTGGAACGACGACGTGGAAATATTGCGGGTCTGGGCTCCGCTGGCGATGATCTCCAATGGCGACCCGATAATTCTGGAAGGAATCAAAAAACTGGTGGACGGCGCCTGGAAATACGCCGAGGGCGGACTGGAACTCGGTTACTCCAAAGCTCTTGGCGACGTGGAGCATTCTTCCGAGGCGTCCGGCGACACCCAGCCGATCATGTTGGGACTGGCTCCGGAGGACGATACTTATGCGCAGCGCAATATGCTGCTGGCGGGGCTGGTGAAAAATCTCTGGACCGGCCGCACTCCGCAGGGGCATCTGCACTTCAAATCCGCCTATATCAGCGCTAGAAAAATTGATGATTCCCCGCAGCGTCAGGCCTCGACCCCATATCATACCCGCGTTTTCAAGGGTCTGACCTGGCTGGCGTGGCGCGGCGGCCATCCCGAAGCCACGCAAATAGTGCTGGATTTCGCCGAAGCCTGGCGGGCGGCGGCCATGGATACCAGTGACGGTAAACCGGCCGGAGCGGTCCCCAGCGCGGTGGCCTGGAGTACCGGGCGCCTCGGCGGCCTACAGGGCAACTGGCATGATCCGGGGTTGGCTTGGAGCTATTTCAAGTTCGACCGCGCAAATTCATTCCGCATTTATTCACTTCTGCAGAATGCCTATATCCTCACCGGCGACCGCAAATTCATCGAGCCGATGCTCTCCGCGGTAAAAATGGCTCTTGAGCCATATCGGGGCCCGGCTGAGCCGGAGGTAAAAACCGCTGACTTCGCTCACAAGTCATTCAAGGAATGGTTCGAAAAGGGACATTTTTCCGCCCTGCTGACCCAGGCGGTATTTATCGGAAATGACCCGGAGGCAGCCAAATATCTGGAAATCTACCGGCAGCGCTTTGCCCGGCCGGTCGAGCATTTGCAGGCCGCCCTGCCCGATGACTCCTCCTATGATATGCAACAAGGCGCATTTTTGCGCGGCCCGGGCAATTATCTTGACTCGGTTGATGCTTAAGAAATGAAATAAGTCTATCATATCGCTCTCTTGAGCCTCCGTACCAATTGCCCCATGTACACCATCGAAATGATGCAGACCGACCGGGTATACCTGCCCGGTTCCACCGAGATTTATCTCTCCATGACCGGCGCGCTTCAAAACTGGGGCGACGCGGCCTTCCCGTCGCACATCATCACCTGGGAACACCCCAACAACGATTTCGCGGCGCTGGTGCGGCGGATCAGCCAGGATGAAGTGGAAATCCGCTTCTACAATTTTGACCGCTCCGACAGCCGCTTCACCGCCAGAATCTGGAACTTGCCGGCAGGTGATTATCTCGTCGATGGCAAACCGGTTAGCGGCACCCGCATACCGCTGGAATTCCCTGCGGGCAAGGAACACAAAATCATCATCAAACGAGCTGGAAAATGAAGAAAGTATTTTCAATTGCAATTCTGCTGACGCTGTTGACCGTTCAGGCCGACTGGCGGCGTTCGCCCGAACTGCGGATACCGCAGGTCGCCATCCCGCCGGTAATCGACGGAGTCCTCAATACCGGCGAGTATATACAGTTTGCCTCGCCGGGGCCCCTGAGGAACTCGGTCAACGGCATTTCCGGCGAAGTCTCCGGGGATGTATTCTGGGGATTTGACCGGGAGTATTTCTACGCGGCTTTCCGCTTCGACCGGGAGCGGGAACAGATCGACGCCGCCGCCGATTATGTGGAAATGGCTTTCAACCCCGGCGAACTCATGACCGTCAAATTCTTTCCCGACGGCAAATGTTCTCTGGACGGGATCACTTACAAGGCGCGCATTACGCCCAATGGCTGGGAGGGCGAAGCCGCGCTGCCGCTGGCGCTGTTGAAGCTGAAAGCCGACGGTTCGTCGCGTTGCGGGTTTGACTTTTCGGTTACCTCCAGCCGCCCTCACCTGTCGCACAGCCACTGGTCATTGCCGGGCCGTGGCCAGGCCCGGTACCAGCGCCTCGGCACGATTATTCTCGATCCCTCCGCTCCGGCGGTGCGTGTTGTCCACCTGGGCTCTTATTTCGAGCAGGGCAACCCCAGCGCCGTCATCACCGCGATCAACGCTACCGGTGAACTCGAGCTCCTGCAGCGCAAGCCGGGTTCGGCCAAAAGTTTTTACGAAAACATCGAAAGCGGTGTCAATGACGTCGACCAGAACGATTTTGACAAAAATGCCGAACTCGGCGCGATGATTGATTTCGCCTTGAAGGAATACACCCAAATCGGCTCCTGGAAATATGACAAACCGGTTCACGGCATGGCGGTTTCCGCCCAGAAGGGTAACGGCGAGTATCTCTTGAAGTACCGTTTGAACTCGGGCGACAAAATATTGGCGGCCGGAGTCGAAGTATTTGAACTGAAACCGCCGTTGCGCCTGTCGGCGGAACCTTATTGGCTTTATTCCGAATTCGTCCGGATGAGTGCCGATTTTGCCAAAATCAAAATGCCGGACGGCGGCACCATGGAATTCAGCTCGGAATCTTCCGACGGCAAGCAGAGTTACCAGCTCGTCAAAATCCCGGTTCCGCCGCAGGGCGGCAGTATCAACGGACAAGTCCCGACCGACGGACTTACCCCTGGCTTTTACCGTTTCAAAGCGCGGCTGCTGGATAATAAGGGCAACGAACTTGCGGCGGAGTATGCCTATCTGGAAAAACCCGAACGCCCGGAATGGTACAAAAATGACTTCGGCAAAAGTATCGAAGTGCCGGATGGTTGGACTCCGGTCAAAGTGAACGGAACCCGCGTTGAATTATGGGGACGGGTAATCGATCTCGCGGACGGCTTTCCCAAGTCGCTGATTTCATTACAGAAAGAAGTTCTGGACCGTCCGGTCACCTTCGAAATCAACGGCAAAAACCTCGTCGTCAAATCCGTAAAACTCAAATCATCTACCCCCGGCCATGCCATATTCGAGTTGGAACTCACCGGCAGCGGCCTCAAGCTGGCCGGCACGGCCAAAGTTGATTTTGACGGTATGATCTGGTACAACCTGACCCTGGCCCCGGTTGGCAAAGCCGTGCGGATCGAAAACGGCAAACTCACCATGCCGGTAGTCGACGCCGCAGCTCAGTTGCAGTTGAATCACCGCCTCCTCAACGACCCGATATTTTACCCGAAAGGCCAGTCGCCCAAAGCGGCACGTGGCGGCGGCTCGGGTAAAATGGTCGATTCGGCGATTCCGTTTTCTCCTTATGTGTGGGTCGGCAGCGAAAAAGGCGGTATCGGTTTTATCGCCGAGGCCCCGATCAATTGGAGCGTCAACGCCCCGAATGCGCTGTTTGAGATCAGGAAGCGCGGCGAAAATCAATCGCCCATCAACGGCATTGTCGCCAATATCTTCCAGCAGCCTTTCGAGTTGAAAGAACCGCTGGCGCTGGAATTCGGCATTCAGGGCACCCCTATTCGACCGGAACCGGAAGATCACGCCATCTTGAATATCTATCAGAAAAACGGTCCGTTCGTCGATGAAAAAGTCTATCAGCAACTGAAAGAAGGCGGTTGCCGCGTCGTGGTCTACTATTACGGCTGGCGCGGGGATTCCAACAGCGAAATGGGGGGAACCCCGGAGCACTCCAAGGATCCCAAGCTGCGGCAGTTGTTGAAAGACGCGGTAAAAATGGCGCATTCATACGGCCTGAAAGTCCTGCTTTTCACCGGTTGGGGCGTCAATGCCAACAGCCCGATCTGGCCGAAATTCGGTTACGAGCTGGGCCGTTACCCCATCGAAAACAACGGCTGGGGAACCTATGCCCAGTCCGCCGGGTTCAACGGTGCTTACATCGATTTCATGGCGGCCGGTCATGCCATGCTCGCCCGTGAATACGAGGTCGACGGCGTGCTGTGGGACTCCACCGCCAATCTGGTTCAGGATTGCAATTTGCCGATCGGCACCGCCTGGGTCGACAGCGAAGGGCGGACCCGACCGAAATTCTCGGTTCTCGCCACCCGTGAACTGTTCAAGCGGATTTACAACATTTACAAGGGCGAAATCCGTTCCGGCGGCATTATCTACAATCACGCAGGTTCCATGTGGCCGATCAACGCCTACTCCGACATGCTGAACCGCGGCGAAGGCCGCCCCATGAAAGCCCCGACTCTAAAGGATTCATGGGCCGGAACCGAAGAATTCCGCGCCGGATATTCGGGCACTCCTTTTGGTGTGCTTTTCACCGGTGAGAATAACGACTTCTCCAATTTCCCGATGCGGGTATCCACCCACCTGGCAATGTTCCTGCTTCACGCCAATTATCCCAAGGAATGGAGCACTTACGGCATCGGCAAAAAACCGACCTACGAATACAAGCGCCGTCCGATTTACGGGTTGTGGCAGATTTTCGCATGGCTGCCGTTCGACAAGGATACCAAACGTTATTATTACTACGATCACCCCGGTTACGTCGAGCTGAAAGGCGATGATCTGTTGTCCAGTGCTTTTGTCGGCAAGGACGCGGCACGGGCGGTAATCGTGATCTCGAACTTCGCCAAAGCCGAACGCAAAAACGTCGAGGCCGTTTTCAACTTTGACAAACTGCAGTTGAAAAAAGGTGAAATCTCACTGACGGACGCCTATTCCGGCGAAAAAATCATTCTCGATAATCATACGATAAAAATTGATATTGAACCCGAGCGCTACCGCATTCTGAAGCTGGAGGTCAAATAATGAAAAAACTCTTTCTCGCTCTGTTCGCCATCGCCGCGTTATGGACTTACGCCGCCGATATCACCTATCCGCTGGAAGGCAATCTGAATCTGCGTTCCGGTACCATCGAAATCTGGTTCTACCCCATGCGCGATATGTACAATGAGCCCGAAAACGGCAAATACGAAGGCATATTCACATTCTTTGATCTCAATATTCCCGAGGCTTTCAATGCCAATTGCTCATGGTATACCCAACCGGGACAACATGGTTTGAAAGTTTCCATGGGCTCGCCGCTGATGAAAAAAGGAATTCTGCCACTGCTGGGCAAAGCGCCCGCCGGCTGGCAGAAAGGCGACTTGCACCATATCGCCTTTACCTGGGAGCTCAATCAAATGTACCTTTACGGCGACGGCCAGCGCACAGGCCAACGCAAACAACTGATTCAGCTCACGGGCAACCTCGGCGGCCAGAAAATCATTTTCGGCAACAACAAGCGCAATTCCACTTACATCATCAAAGCCATCAGAATCTCGGATTCCGCCCGCAGCGGCGAGCAACTGGCCAATGCCAAACCGGAACCCGACGCCGCCACTTTGCTCTTTGACGACTTCAGCAATCTCGACTCGAAAAACCAACGCACCATCCCAACGGTGATCGCCTCTTTCAACGGCAAACAATCCTATGGCACGCTGGGCCAGAATTGCAAAATGACCACCAAGGGCCTCTCGCTGTATAACTCCGATAAAATGAGATAACGTTGTGTGCAAGTTTTTAATTGATAATTGATAATTGATAATCGAGGAGAAGATTGCAACTATATCATAAGCTTGAACCCTGAAGGGGGGCGGTCCTTCCCTAATTATCAATTATCAATTATCAATTATCAATTCTAAAAAAACTTGCACATGACGTGAAATAACGAATATTTTCAGTCCTCTTGTTGAAAATATTCGGAAAATCGTTTTATTATAAGCATGAAACATAGTGTCAATATAATTAGAAAAGAGTCCTATTTTCGTGCAGGTTTTCCACTGGTCATCATGAAAATCGCTCACAAGCATGGAGAATTTCCGGAAAACAAGCGTTTTCAGCGGGAATTCTGGAAGATCACTTTTATCCTGAACGGCCATGGCAAGCTCCTGATCGATGATAACGCCTACCCCATTCAAAAAGGCTCGATTTTTCTGATTCATCCGGGGACAGAAACCTCTTATGTGGTCGACGACCAGCGCATGGAAATTTATAATATCCTGTTCGACGCGGATTTGATCGCGCCATATTTGAGCGAGGTAAAAGATAATTTTCAATTTTTTGCCATTTTTTCCTCACAATTCATCCAGTTGGATAAAGCGCCTTATTATATTCTGAAAAGCAACGGGCCTTTTTATGAGTCGCTGATCCGCAATCTGGAAAACGAACAGAGTCAGCAAAAATCGAATTACCAGGCCATGATGAAACACCGATTGATGGAACTGCTGATCCTCATGTTGCGGTTGGGTGAACATAAATTCCATACGGGAAATCCCGACATGGTCCTGGCCTATCTGGATTACCGTTTGGCGCACCACTACCGGGACGACTTTGATTTGGATGAAATTGCCGCCAATATCGGAATTTCCAAGGAACATCTGTGCCGCATTTATAAAACAGCCCGTCAGACGACGCTTATCGCCACCCTGAAGAAAAATCGCCTGAGCTTCGCCGCCGATGAATTGCGGAGCACCCAAAAAAGCATCGGCGAAATCTGTTACGAAGCCGGCTTCAACGATCTCAGCTACTTTTACCGCGCCTTCAATGACGCTTTCGGCACCAATCCCGGCAATTACCGGAAAAATTTGGACAATATTGATATTTGACCCATATTTTGATTGATCCGAAATTTTTATCCAAGTTTTATATACCGTCGACGCTATTATTTATATAAGCAAATTTAAAGGAGTCGGTATATGTTTACTTATGAACAATTTCAAAACCCACCGGACGAATTCCGCGGAACGGATTTCTGGATGCTGAACGATCAATTATCCGAAAGCGAAATACGCTTCCAGCTCGCAGAAATGAAAAAACAGGGGATTGCGTCATTCATCGCCCGGACTTATGTCGGCTTGAAATCAGATTATCCCGGTCCGGATTTCAAAAGCAAACTGCGGATCATCGTCGATACCGCCCGCGAATACGGCTTGAAACTGTACCTGCAGGCCGGTTATATGCCGGAAGCGGTAATGGATCTGCCGCCGGAATTGACGCTGAAGGTAATCACACGACAGCCGTCGGCAAGTACTTCCGACAACATCATGGCCGCGCATGAAGATTATGTATACTCATTGACCGACACCCAACTTTACGTGGACATGTTAAATCCGGAGGCAATCGCTTTTTATCTGAAACAGTCTTACGAGGATATGTGGGCCGATTTTTCCGGAGATTTTGGTAGGACCATTGTATCCATCTGGGTAGATGAACCGTCTTACAGCAGCAGCGGACTACCCTGGAATTCTCATCTGGAAGAAACCTTCAAAAAACGCTGGGGCTATGAGATTCGCCCGGAAGTTCTCAAACTTTTTGTCGATTTGGACAATTATGCCTCCGTGCGCTATCACTATTGGCAGATAGTCCGGAACCTGATGCGCGATGCTTATTTCGTTCAGGTCCGGGAGTGGTGCCAAAATCATAACCTGTTGTTCAGCGGGCATTTGATGGGTGAAGATTCCATGGAACAGCAATTACGCCGGGCCGGGGCCGTCATGCCGTTTTACCCATAGTTCGATATCCCCGGCATCGATATCCTGACCGCCGACATGAACTGGCGTAACTCTCCTTTGAAAAGGCGCTACGACACTCCCGAAATAACCAAGGCCAAGTACATGACGCCGCTGCAGTGCGTTTCGGCGGCGCACCAGGCCGGGCGAACTCAAATCCTAGCCGAAATGTACGCCTGCAGCACTGAAAATCTCACGTTCCGCGACCAGAAATACATGTTCGACCATTTTGCCGCGCTGGGAATCAATCATCGCAGCATTCATGGTATTTTCTACTCGCTGGACGGACGACGGAAACGGTTTTTTCCACCGCATATCAATTACTATCAGCCGTATTGGAACGATTATCGCATGCTTACCGATTATTGCGCGCAAGCCAGTTGGTTTATCAGTCAGGGAAAACCTTGTCGGGATATTCTGGTTATCCATCCAATGGGTTCGGGCACCAGTGAATACAGCCCGTGGGGCGGACCGCTGCAACGCGATACGGAATTCCTCCAGCTTACTCAGCAACTGGTTCATCACCAGTGCGAATTCGAGCTTGGCGACGAAGATACTCTCGCCCAATGGGGCAAAATTGACGGCCGGCAACTACAACTCGGCGAGATGTCTTATAAATATGTCGTATTGCCCAACCTAAAAATCATTGCCGGAACCACATTGAAACTGCTGACTGAATTCGCCGCCGCCGGCGGTACGATTTTCACCCTGGGACAATCTCCGTATCTGCTGGACGGCATCGAAGCGGATTTCATTCTGCCGGAGTCCGTCCAGGCCAAAGATTCAGCCGATCTGATATCGCTCCTGAAACAATACTCCACTGATTATAAGCTGGACACCGCCATCATCCTGAACCACCGGCGGGACCAACAGTATGATTACTTCTTCCTGTTCAACTCCGACTGTTCCAAACCGCGCAAAGTCAAACTCGACGTACCGGGAAAATTCATCTTTCCGGAAAGCAATGAGTTCGAAATCCCTGAAGGCGGCAGTGTCATGATCCTGGTCGATCACACCGCCCCGGCCTTGCCGGCAAAAACACAAACCATGAATGCGCAGATACATCCGCTAAGCGATGTCTGGAATTTGAAGCGTAACGCCCCCAATGTCTTATTGCTGGAATACGCAAGTTATCGCAAAGCGGATGGCGAATACTCAAAAATCTATCCGATTATCGCCATTCAAGATATTTTACAGGCCGAGAATTACGATGGCGATCTGACCTTGCGTTTTGAGTTCGATTCGGACATAACTTTAAATCACGCTCAACTCGCTATCGAACACCCGAAGGAACAACAAATCCGCCTCAACGGTCATGAAATTTCCAATCTCCCGGACGGTTATTTCCTGGCCACCCAATTCCAGGTTCTGTCACTCGATATTCCGGTCAAACCAGGCAAAAATATCATTGAAATCAACCGGCATTTCAAGCCGTTGTCAAAGGCCCGTTCCGTTCTGACTTCACTCTTCGACGCCCAGCACGGCACCGAATTGGAAGCGCTCTTCCTACTGGGAGATTTCGGCGTGTTCTCTCTCGAAGAAGCAAGCCCGAGAACTCCGTGCATCAGGATGAACCACCATTTCCGGTTGGCACCAGAACCTTCACATTTCACCGGAGAACTGGTCAACAACGGCTATCCCTTTTATACCGGGTCGGTCGATTTGACCCAGGACTTTTATTTAACCGCCGAACAAGCCGCGACCAAAGCCGAGCTATACATTGAAGACATCAACGCCTGCCTTGCCGAAGTTTTGATCAATGGCGTCCCGCAAGGAAAAATCGCCTGGTATCCCAATTCCTTTCCCCTGAACAACCTTCAAACCGGCCTCAACACCATCACCGTTCGGCTGACCAATACCCTGCGAAATCTGCTGGGCCCCTTCCATCGCCCCAAAGGCGAATACGGCTCTATTTTCGGCGGCTACGGTTCAGCTCTATCCTGGACAGGCCTCGTTAATGAAGACACCTTGGAACCAATTCCCGACTGGTACGACCACCGTATCCCCGACACCAACGCCTGGACGGAAGAATACATGCTCATTCCGTTTGGATTGCGGAAGGCCGCAATCCAGAGTTGAGAGTTGAGAGTTGAGAGTTGAGAGTTGAGTTAAGGGAGGCCACCAACCTCCCGATGCCGCGTCTCGTAAATTCATTGATGATTGACTTGTACTTTTCTGTTTAACGTGTATAATTGAGGATAGAAATTACAGGAGGCCTTGTGGTCGAAAAATGGCATAAGTTTCTAGCTTATTTTACAATGTTCGGGGCTTTTGTATATTACCCGATATACTCAATGTGGACTGAATCTTCCATGGGGCTCCCTACGGGGTATATGGGTGATGAGCTGAAAATATTTTATGCGTTTTTATTGTTCTTCATTTGCCTTGTGTATTATACAATCAATCTGCGCATGAAGTTTCCTAAACGTATTTCGCATTTATCGCTGCTTTTTTTATTCTTCTCTATACCAATGATAATATCAATGATATTGAACAAATATTCCGTTTATGGAAATCTTTTATGGAATATATTTGACCTATCACAGTTTTGGTTTATTGCCGGAATCTTAAGCGCATATAATCTTTCAGGCTACAAGCCCTATACAGAAAGCAAGTTATCAAAAGTAATATCAATCATTTTAAGCGCAATAGTGATATTACTTCTGATCTGCGTTTTAATATTCCTGTTCCTGGGCCTGCTGTAGAGTTCTCCCTCCCTTTCCCCTTTTCTCTTTCCCCTTTTCCCTAAATTTGCCATTCGGCAGAGGAAGCGTCGGAGGGCATCCGCCAGTCGCCTCGGGGTGACAGGGCGATGGTTCCGACCTTCGGACCGTCCGGCACGCAGTTGCGCTTGAACTGCTGCTGGAAGAAGCGTCTCAGGAATAATTTCAGCCATTTGGTGATGACATCCGGAGGATATTTTCCTTCGAAAGCGTAGTTGGCGAGATATTGCAGTTTGGCCGGTTCGGCTCCGTATTTGATGAAATGATAGAGGAAAAAGTCGTGCAGTTCATAGGGGCCGATCAGCGATTCGGTATCCTGCTGAATCGTGCCGTCCTCCGCCGGGGGCAGAAGCTCGGGGCTGACCGGAGTCGCGGTGATGTCGAAAAGCACATCCGCCAGCGCTTCATCGGAGTTTTCCGCGATGCTTTCGATCATGAAACGGATCAGGGTTTTCGGCACCGAACAATTGACCGCGTACATCGACATGTGATCACCGTTGTAAGTGCTCCAGCCGAGGGCGATTTCCGAGAGGTCGCCAGTGCCGATCACGATCCCGGCGTGTTTATTGGCCAGATTCATCAGGATTTTCGTCCGCTCACGGGCCTGGACGTTTTCATAAGTGGTGTCGATGACCTCGGGATCGTGTCCAATATCGCTGAAATGCAACAGAGAACTCTCCTTGATACTGATCTCGCGCAGTGTAGTGCCGAGAATTTCGCATAATTGAACGGCATTGTTATAAGTCCGCCCGGTCGTACCGAATCCCGGCATGGTGACCGTAATGATGCTCGAAAGCGGACGTTTCAGCAGCTTGCAGGTTTCCGCGCAGACCAGCAGCGCGAGCGTGGAATCCAGTCCGCCGGAAATCCCCAGCACCATGTTTTGCGCATTGGTATGTTCAAGCCGCCGGGCCAACGCCGCCGCCTGAATATTGAGAATTTCCTGGCAGCGCTCCTGGCGGTGGTCGAGGTCGTCCGGCACAAACGGCCGGGACGGCAGATAAGCATATTCGAGGTCCGGCGATTCGGGGACCGGCCCGAGGGAAACAATGCGGCATTCCCGGGAAATTTGACAGTCGTTGAACGAGCTTTCCGAATACCGGGCGCTACGCAAACGCTGCAGATCGATATCCGCCAGAATCATATTGTTTTTGCGACTGAAACGGTGGTTTTCCGCCGCCAGTCTGCCGTTTTCGGCAATCATGGCGTGGCCGCAGAAAACGCAATCGGTGGTCGATTCATGCACTCCGGCCGAAGCCATCACGTAGCCCGCCAGGCAACGCGCACTCTGCTGCTTGACCAGTTCCCGGCGGTAATCAGCCTTGCCGGCCAGCTCAGTCCCCGCGGATAAATTAAAAATAATCCTGGCCCCTTCCAGCGCCAGGCGGGAGCTCGGCGGAACGACTCCCCAGAGGTCCTCGCAAATCTCGACCCCGAATATAAAGTCTTCGCCAAACGCAAAAATCAGGTCCGTGCCGAACGGCACCCGCCCGCCGCCGATGCCGACGGTTTCATTGCGGATATTCATGCCACTGGTGAACTGGCGTTTTTCGTAAAATTCCCGGTAGTTCGGCAGCAGTGATTTGGGAACGATCCCCATGATCGCTCCATTCTGAGCAACCACCGCGCAATTGTAAATCGCGTCGCGGAAACGTAGCGGCATTCCGAAAATCATCACGGTCCGGCTGGATTTCCGGCTCAATGCCAACGCGCCTTCCTCAGCGGATTTCAACAACTGTTCCTGAAAAAACAGGTCGCCGCAAGTGTAGCCGGTAACGGAAAGTTCGGGGAATACGATGGCCGCCGCACCCGCCGCACCCGCTTCTTCGTAAAGTTTCAGTATGTTTTGAGTGTTGAATCCGACATCGCCAACTTTCAGGACCGGCACTGCCGCCGCTGTACGATAGAACCCGAACATAATTTTATTTCCTTGTTTTATCGGCATACCATTCGGGGGTAATCCCGAGCCGACCGATTTTATAATGAATGACCCGCGGCGACAAATCGAGCTCCCGCGCCGCCGCCGACATATTGCCGTGGTGCCGCTTGAGGGATTCGACGATCAGTTCGCGTTCATATGAATTTACCAGAGTATTGAACGAGGCGTTGCCGTCCGGCAGCAGCGCGGTTCCCGATTCTTTGCCGGTCTGCAGCGAGGCGGGCAAATTGTAACCGTGAATGCACTCGTCGGAAGCGGTCAGGACCGCCCGCTCGATGCAGTTTTCCAGCTCGCGGACATTGCCGGGCCAGTGATAGCTCATTAACATATTGATCGCCGGCGTCGACAGCCGCTTGATATTTTTTCCATAGCGCGCATTGTGTTTGGCGATAAAATGTTCCGCCAGCAAAATGATGTCACAGCGGCGCTTGCAAAGATCCGGCATGGTGATCGGGAAAATATTCAGCCGGTAATACAAGTCCTCGCGGAACTTGTTCTGCGTCATCAGTTCTTCCAGATTGCGGCTGGTCGCGGCGATAAACCGGACGTTGGAGCGCAGTTCCTCGCTACTGCCGACCCGCGAAAAAGTCCGCTCCTGAATAAACCGGAGCAATTTCACCTGAGTCGACGGGCTCAAATCGCCGATTTCGTCCAGAAACAGCGTCCCGCCGTCGGCGACTTCCGCCCTGCCCGCCCGGCGGTTGACCGCGCCGGTAAAAGCCCCTTTTTCGTGACCGAACAGCTCGCTCTCCACCAGATTTTCCGGCAGGGCGGCGCAATTCAGGGTAATAAATGGTTTGTCGGCGCGACTGCTCAGCTTGACGATGGCCCGCGCGCACAATTCTTTACCGGTACCGGAGTTACCTCGAATCAACACCGTGGCGTCGCTGGGGGCCACTTGCCGGATCAATTCATAAATCGCCGACATGGTCCGGCAGTTGCCGATCATTTCGCCGGGGTTGCCGGTCAGCATATTGCGGAGCTGGCGGTTTTCTTCCAGCAGTGTTTCATGTTCTTTAAGATGTTCCAGTTGAGCGGCGACCGCTTCGGCGGCCATGTTGCCGATGATTTCCAGAAACTCGATATCGTGATCCAGGTTGGTATCCGGAGTAACCTTGCGGTCGATGCTCAGGGTCCCGATAACCCGCTCCATGTGAAAAATCGGCACGCAGAGGAAAGCGATCTTCTCCGATCCCTGCCGGGCGCCGGTACGGTTGAGAAAGCGTTTATCGTTGTGGATATCCGGAATAATCAACGGCTTGCCGCTCTCGGCCACCTGTCCGGTGACACCCTCGCCCAGGTGATAACGTCCCTTCTTGCGGGCGTTGTCCTCGAGCCCGTGCGATACTTCGATAGCCAGAGTATCGCCGTGCAATATGGTAAAGGTGCCGCGGATCATGCCGATCCGCTGGCTGAGAATTTCCAGAATTTTATTCAACAAAGTCTGGACATCCCGCACATGGACAATCGCGGAGCTGATTTCCCTGAGTATGGTGATTTCCAGTTTTACATGATCGTTCATTTTCTTTCAAAATTCCATTTTCTGTATTCTGGCGACCGCTTCCATGGTACGGGCGCGGCTGCCGAATGACGTCAAGCGGAAATAGCCCTCCCCGCAGGAACCGAAGCCGACTCCCGGAGTTCCGACCACCTGACAATCATTCAATAATTTAGTTGCAAAATTCATAGAATCAAGCTCACCGGGCAATTTCCACCAGATATAAGGAGCATTTTCGCCGCCGTATACTTCAAACCCGGCCTGAGCCAGACCGTTGCGGATAATGGCGGCGTTGCCCATATAGTAATCGATCATTTTCGCGGTCTCGCAAGCTCCGGCCTCCGAGTAGACCGCTTCCGCCGCCCGCTGCACGATATAGGAAACTCCGTTGAATTTGGTACTGAGGCGGCGCCCCCACATGGAGTTCAGCAGTCCGAGCTCCTTCGGTACGACCGTGAAAGCGCAGCGCAAACCGGTGAATCCGGCGGTTTTCGAAAATGATTTGAATTCGATTGCCACCTCGCGCGCTCCCGGCACCTGGTAAATGCTGCCCGGCAATTTCGGGTCGCGGATATACGAACTGTAGGCGCTGTCGAACAGGATCACCGCCTGGTTGGCCCGGGCGTACTCCACCCAGCGTTCCAGATCGCAACAATTCATCACCGTGCCGGTCGGATTGTTGGGCGAACAGAGGTAAATGATATCGACCGGTTCTTTCGGCAGCTCCGGCACGAAATTATTCTCGCGGGTCGCCGGCAGGAAAGTGACGTGGCGCCCGGCCATGATGTTGCTGTCCAGATAAACCGGATAGACCGGGTCGCAAATCGCTATCCGGCAATCGCGCGAAAATATTTCCTGAATATTGGCGACATCGCACTTGGAGCCATCGCTGATGAAGATCTCCTCCCGCGCCATGTCGATACCGCGTGAAGTATATTCGCCCTGGATAATGGCGTCGATCAGGAAATCATAACCATGATCGGGGCCGTAACCGCGAAAAGTCGAGGCGTCCGCCATCTCGTCCGTCGCTTTATGCAAAGCCTGAATCACCGCCGGCGACAGCGGCAGAGTCACATCGCCGATGCCGAGCTTGATGATGTCGGCTCCGGGGTGTTCCCGTAAAAAGGCTTCGGTTTTCTTTCTCATTTCGGCAAAAAGATAATTGCCGCCCAGCTTCGCATAATTTTCATTTACCTTAATCATTATTTTTTTCCCAATTAAGTTGGCCATTCGCCCTGAAATACTTCGCTGGCGGGGCCGGTCATATAGACATGGTTGTCGTTGAGCGAATAATCGATCTGCAGCTCGCCGCCGTCCAGCAGCACGCTGATGTTGCGCTCGGTCTTTCCGGTCAGAGCCCCCGCCACGGCGGTGGCGCAACTGCCGGTGCCGCAGGCCATGGTTACCCCGCAGCCGCGCTCCCACACCCGCATCCGGACCAGGTGCGGGCTGATGATTTCCACAAATTCCACATTGGTTTTGCGTGGAAACAGTTCATGGCACTCAATCGCCGCGCCCCATTCTTCCAGCTCGATATTATTGATATCCGGCACAAAAATCACGACATGCGGATTGCCCATCGACAACGCGGTGCCGGTAAATTTTTTTCCGCAAGCCTCAAACCGCAGTTCCAAAGCTTGTTCGCGAGACTCGCCTGTGACCGGAATTTCGCCCCGGTTTAAATGCGGCTCGCCCATATCCACCCGGACTGTTCCATTTTCCTGAACCAACGGTTTGATCACCCCGGCCCCGGTATGCAAATGAAATTCGCGGCCGGGCGCCAGCTTGTTCTGCTTGATATACAGTCCCACGCAGCGAGTCGCGTTGCCGCACATTTCCGTTTCCGAACCGTCGGCGTTGTAAATCCGCATTTCAAACGCGGTCCCGCCGAGCGAACGCACCGTCACCACCCCGTCCGCTCCGACTCCGAAATGGCGCTCACAAATTTTCCGCGCATTGCCGGCAAAGTCGAAGTCGGCATATTTATCGGCGTTGACAATAATAAAATCGTTTCCAAGTCCTTGCCATTTGCAAAACTTCATCCTTATTTACTCCTTGATTTCAGATACTCATCCACCTGTGCGGCAATCTTTTTGCCGTCGGCCATTGCCCGCACCACCAACGATTGTCCCACGGCGGCATCGCCGCAGACAAACACATCATCGCCTTCAACTTCCGGCGCGGGGGTATTCAGAAATCCCAACGCCAACAACACCAGATCGGCCGGAATAAAATCTTCCGAGCCTTTGATTTCCTGAAATTTCAACGGCTTGCCGTCGGCGGAAAATTCCCATTCCACCTTGACGATATTCACGCCGCCTTTATCGCTGAAACTTTTGGAAAGAACACTCCAGCGCCGCGAGACCCCTTCTTTGTGACTGGAAGACGTCCGCAAGAGATACGGCCAGTCCGGCCACGGCGTGGAATTCGAGCGCAATTCCGGCGGTTGCGGCATGATTTCGAGCTGAACCACGGCCCGCGCTCCCTGGCGTAACGCCGTGCCGACGCAGTCGCTGCCGGTATCGCCGCCGCCGATCACCACCACATTTTTGCCCTTGGCGCAAATCGGCGGCTGTTCCAATTCACCCGATAGCACCCGGTTCTGCCCGCAGAGGAAATCGAGGGCGAAGTGAACGTTCGCCAGTTCCCTTCCCGGAATCGCCAGATCGCGCGGTTGAGGAGTGCCGATGGCAATCACCATGGCGTCGTAACGCTTTTGCAGGTATTCCTGCGTGATATCTTTGCCGATTTCGGTATTGCACTCGAAACGCACTCCGGCCTTTTTCATCATTTCCAGACGGCGGTCGATCACCGTTTTTTCCAGCTTGAAATCCGGAATTCCGTAACGCAGCAAACCGCCCGGAAAAGCGTTTTTCTCGTATACGGTAACCTGATGGCCGAGCAGGCACAACCGCTGCGCCGCCGCCAATCCGGCCGGGCCGCTGCCGATGACCGCGACCTTGAAACCGGTCGCTTTGCCCGGCCTCAGCGGCGCGACATAGCCGCGGGCGAAAGCGGTTTCCACCACCGCTTTTTCCAACTGACGGATCATCACCGGGTCGGTGCCGATGCCCTGAGTACAGGCCGCCTCGCACAAGCCGGGGCAGATCCGCCCGGTAAACTCCGGAAAATCGCTGGTCGAATTAAGAATATTCCAAGCCAACTGCCAACGTCCGGCGGCCACTGCCGCATTGATTTCCGGGATGACGTTTTCCAACGGACACCCTTGCCCGTGGCAAAAGGGAATACCGCATTCCTGACAACGCGAAGCCTGGCTGTTCAACTCGGTAGCGGTCAAAACCCTTTCCACTTCCTGATAGTCCCGCAGACGGGCGGAAACAGGACGGTACACTTCTTTGATTCTTCTCATGATTCCGCTCCTTTTCTAAGCATTAAAGCACGGCGATATTCGACCGGGAACACCTTGACAAAACGGTTCCGGTAATTTCCCCAGTCGCCGAGAATCACCCCGGCCTGACGGCTTCCGGTCGCCTCCAGGTGCTCCCGGAGCAACCCAAGCAATTCCCGCTCATCCTCAGACCCGGTCAAAACCGTTTCGAGGTCGATGGTCCCGATATTGCAACGCAAGTCGAAGTCATTCGACACATCCAGAACATATGCGATACCGCCGGTCATGCCCGCGGCGAAGTTCACCCCGGTCTGCCCCAGCACCACCACCCGACCGCCGGTCATGTATTCGCAACCGTGGTCGCCGATCCCCTCCACCACCGCGGTAATCCCGCTGTTGCGGATGCAGAAACGTTCACCGGCCTGCCCGTTGATGAACAATTTGCCGGAAGTGCCGCCGTAACCGATGACGTTACCGGCGATCACGTTTTCCTCAGCCTTGAAAGCCGCGTCCTCCGGGGGCCGGATGACAATCGTACCGCCGGAAAGCCCCTTGCCGACAAAGTCGTTGGCCTCGCCGATCAGCTCAAAACGCAACCCGGAAGCCAGAAACGCCCCGAAACTCTGTCCGGCGCAACCGGTGATCCGGCATTTGATGATTTCCGGCGGCAGTCCTTTGGCCCCGTACAAAGCGGCGATCTCGCCGGAAAGTTCGGTACCGACACTGCGGTCCACATTGCGGATCTTCAAATCCATTTCGGCCGGTTCGGCCTTTTCGATATTGTCGCGCAACTGCCGGAGCAGATACTTGCGGTCGAAGTTCGACAATTTATCCTGGCGCGGCCCGCTGTAGCGCACAGCCCCGCCTTCCGCCTTCATAAAGATTTTGGAAAAATCCAATCCCTTGACCTTATAAAATTCAATGGCGGTATTCATTTGCAACAGGTCGGAACGGCCCACTGCGTCATCCAGCGACTTCAAGCCGAGCGACGCGAGAATTTCGCGAACTTCTCCGGCCAGCATCCGCAGGAAATTTTCGATATATTCGGGCTTTCCGGCGAAACACTTGCGGAGTTCCGGGTCCTGGGTCGCCACGCCCACCGGGCAGCTGTTGTCGTGACACTTGCGCATCATGATACAGCCCAGGCAGACCAGCAAGGTCGTGGCGAAACCGAATTCCTCGGCTCCCAGCAGCGCGCCGATCACCACATCGCGCCCGGTCTTGAGCTGACCATCCACCTGCAGCCGGACATGGTGGCGCAACTGGTTCATCACCAGCGTCTGGTGCGCCTCCGCCAGACCGAGCTCCCACGGCAGACCGGCGTGCTTGATACTGGTGAGCGGCGAGGCTCCGGTGCCGCCGTCGTGGCCGCTGATCAGAATCACGTCCGCGTGAGCTTTCGCCACCCCGGCGGCAATCGTGCCGACTCCGACTTCCGAAACCAGCTTGACCGATATCCGGGCCTTGGGGTTGGCATTGCGCAAATCGTAGATCAACTGCGCCAGGTCCTCAATCGAATAAATATCATGGTGCGGCGGCGGCGAAATCAAACTGACCTGCGGGGTCGAGTGCCGGATACCGGCGATGAATTCATCAACCTTGTGGGCGGGCAACTGCCCCCCCTCACCCGGCTTGGCCCCCTGAGCCATTTTGATCTGCAGCTCACGGGCATGACGCAGGTAGTTGATGGTAACCCCGAAACGTCCGCTGGCCACCTGCTTGATCGCGCTCGAACGGTCCTCGCCGTTCTTGCCCGGCAGGTTGCGCTGCGGGTCTTCGCCGCCCTCGCCGCAATTGCTCATCGCGCCGAGGCGGTTCATGGCTACGGCAATCGCCTCATGGGCCTCCGGGCTCAGCGAGCCCAGCGACATCGCGCCCGATACAAAGTGCCGAATGATCGAATCCACGCTCTCGACGTCTTCCAGATCGATGGGCTTGGTTTCCTTGAACTCAAACAACCCGCGCAACGTGCAGAGATTTTTCGCCTGCCGGTTAATCAGGTCCGAATATTTGCGGTACTGATTCAGGTCATTGCGCTGTACCCCTTGTCGAAAAGCCGCCAGGCTCTCCGGGGTCCACAAATGATGTTCTCCGCTGCGGCGATAACGGTAATTGCCGCCCTCGTGCAATAGCGGGCTGTCGTTCAGCGCTTCTTCATGGCGCCGCCGGGCTTCCTGTTCGATTTCCTTGATGGAAATACCGCCGACCCGGCTGGCGGTGCCGGGGAAATAACGCCCGATCACCGAATTATCCAGCCCGACCGCCTCGAAAAGCTGGGCCGAACGGTAACTGCGCAAAGTGGAAATTCCCATCTTCGACATCACTTTCAAAATCCCCTTATCGACGGCGTTGATATAATTGCCGGCGGCGGTAACGGCGTCTTTTTCGACTTCACCGGCGGCGACCAGGTCGCTCACCGTCGCCAACGCCATATACGGGTTGACCGCGGTCGCTCCATAACCGAGCAGCAGCGCGAAATGCATGATTTCCCGGACCTCGCCGGATTCGACAATCAGACTGGTTTCGCTGCGGACCCCGTTGTCAGTCAGAATCCGGTTGACCGCCGCCGTCGCCAACAAGGAGGGAATGGGAATCGCACCCTCGCCCAGATCGCGGTCGCTCAAAATCAGCATCCGGGCCCCTTCCCTGACCGCCGCCATGGCGTTGTCGGCCAGTTCATCAAGGGCGCTTTGCAGATTTTTCTTGAACCCGATCGGCAAGACCATGACCGAAAATCCGCTTTCCCGGACATGGAAAAGACGCCGGAGTTCATCATCGGTCAGAATCGGGCGCGGCAACCTGATCAACCGCGCATATTCGGGGCCTTCGCTCAAAATATTGCCGAGGTTGCCGATATACGTGGTCAGGCTCATCACCAATTCCTCGCGGATCGGGTCGATCGGCGGATTGGTCACCTGGGCGAACAACTGTTTGAAGTAGTTGAACAACAGTTGCGGGCGCTCCGAAAGCACCGCCAGCGCGGCGTCATTGCCCATGGAGCCGAGCGGCTCGTGACCGGTGGTGCACATCGGCTTGATAATCATCTCGACGTCTTCGCGGGTATAACCGAAAAGCTTCTGCTTGGGCAGCAATTCCGCGTCGGTTTTGGATGGAGCCAGCGAGGCGAAAAGCCCATGCACCGAAATCTTGTTTTCATCCACCCAGCGGCGATACGGCTGACGGCGGGCAAGCAGATTCTTGAGCTCGGCGTCATCGACCAGCCGGTGATGCTCCAAATCGCAGTAAATCATTTCGCCGGGACGCAGCCGTCCTTTCCTGACGACTTTTTCCGGCGGAATCTCCAACACTCCGGTTTCCGAGGCCAGAATAAACAAACCGTCGTCAGTCAAAGTATAACGGGCCGGGCGCAAACCGTTACGGTCCAGGATCGCCCCGGCGTTCAGGCCGTCGGTAAAAGCGACCGCCGCCGGGCCGTCCCACGGCTCCATCAGCGCCGAATGATACTCGAAAAATCCGCGAACGTCGCGCCCCATATAATAAATCTGTCCCCAAGCTTGCGGAATCAGCATCAGCATGGCATGGCAAAGGCTGCGGCCGGAAGCGGTCAAGAGCTCAAACATATTGTCCAGCGCGGCGGAATCGCTCAAGCCCTTGCCGAACAACGGCAAAATGTCTTTCAGGTCGTCCCCGAGCAGTTCGCTTTGCAGATAAGGCTCGCGGCCGCGAAAATGGTTCAGATTGCCGCGCAACGTATTGATCTCGCCGTTGTGGGCCAGATAACGGAACGGGTGCGCCAAGTTCCAGGTGGGAAATGTATTGGTACTGTAGCGCTGGTGGACCACGACCACCGCCGATTCGAAATCCGGCTCGTTCAGATCCGGGTAAAATTTTTCCAGCTGAGTCGCCAGCAACAGCCCCTTGTAGACGATGCTGCGGCTGGAACAACTGCATATATAAGCTTCCGGCACCGATTTTTCAATCAGGCGGCGAATGGCGAAAAGCTTCCTTTCAAACTCATTGGGGTCGGCGAAATTTTCCCCGCCGATAAAAAGCTGGCGGATCACCGGGCAGCTCTCCTGGGCCATTTTGCCGATGGTATACGCGCAAACCGGCACTTCGCGCCAGGTCAAGACCGCACAGTTTTTGGACTTTACAATTTTTTCTATTTGAGCTTCCTGCCCGGTTCCGCCGAAAATCATCGCCACTCCGTACTTGCCGATTTCGGGCAGATTTTCGATCCGGTGGAAAAATTTATGCGGCAGCCCCATCAACAACCCGGCCCCGTCACCGGTTTCCGGGTCATTGCCGGCGGCTCCGCGGTGCATCAGGTTTTTCAATACCGTCAAACCGGATTCGATGATCCGGTGCTCCGGCACATTGTTCAGGTTTACCGCCATGCCTACCCCGCAGGCGTCGTGCTCATTGGCGAAACTATACAACCCGCGATCCGGGGGCACCCCAGGCTGTTGCCGTTGTCGAACGTGATCTTGCATATATGAATCTCCGAAAAATATTTATTCTCAATAAAGCAAATGATGTGCCAACTTTGCCAGTTCCGATAATTTTCGCGGATAATCGACCCGCTTTGTCCGACCGGTCGGACACGTCGGACATGCCGGACCTATCCGATGAATATACTACATTTTTACAAAATTGTAAAATCCTCAATCTTGAAATTTTACATTTTTGTATTAGATTATCGAATGTACGGATATATATAATTTTATTTTGAATTCAACGCCAGGTTAATAATAGAATTGGCATGCTATTTGCTGATATTAATAGCAACCAAGTAAAACCAATGACCTAAGGAGTCAAGCAAATGAACATGTCAAGCAGAAGCAAGGCAATGGATGCCATTGCCGCACGCCCAATCGAAGGTCCGGCGATGAATATCGACGGCAATGTAACCTATTACGCTGAAGACGTTTTTAATACCGAGTCCATCAATCAATATTTGCCGCGCCCGGTGGCCAAAAAATTGCTCGCCACCGCCACCAACGGCGAACCCATCGATACCGAGATCGCCGCCGATGTCGCGCACGGTATGAAACAGTGGGCCATGGACCGCGGAGCCACTCACTTTACCCACTGGTTCCTGCCGTTGACCGGCTCCACCGCCTAAAAACACGACTCGTTCCTCGAGCCGGTCGGCGACAAAGCCATCATGACGTTTTCCGCCAAAAACCTGATTGTCGGCGAACCGGACGCCTCAAGCTTCCCGTCCGGCGGGCTCCGCTGTACGTTTGAAGCGCGCGGCTATACCGCCTGGGACCCCACCAGCCCGGCTTTCATCAAGCGGCACTCCAACGGCGCCACGCTCTGCATCCCGACGATTTTCTGTTCGCACACCGGCGAGGCCCTCGACAAAAAGACCCCGCTGCTGCGTTCCAATCAGGCTCTTTCGCGAGCCACCAAGCGCCTGATGAAGGCTTTCGGACAGCCCGAAGCCAACGTCACCATCACGCTCGGCGCCGAACAGGAATATTTCCTGATCGACAAGATGTTTTATTTGCACCGTCCGGACCGGGTCCAGACCGGCCGCACGCTGTACGGCGCTCCGCCGCCGAAACATCAGCAGTTGGAAGACCACTATTTCGGTTCGATCAAACAGCGCATCCTGAAGTTCATGACCGAAGTGGAAAAAGAACTCTGGCGGCTCGGCATCCCGGCCAAGACCCGCCACAATGAAGTCGCTCCGGCCCAGTTTGAACTCGCTCCGATGTTCGAAGAAGTCAACCTGGCGATCGACCACAACATGCTGGTCATGGAAGTTCTGCGCCAAGTGGCCGACCGCAACGGATTGGTTTGTCTGCTGCACGAAAAACCGTTCGCAGGCGTCAACGGGTCCGGCAAGCACAACAACTGGTCGTTCTCCTATGGCGACCGGCAGTTGCTCAAGCCCGGTAACAATCCGGAGGAAGACGCGATTTTCCTGACCGTCCTGAGCGCGATCATCATGGCCGTGGACAAGTATAGCGACCTGATGTTCTCCGGCGTAGCCAGTGCCGGCAACAGCCACCGTCTCGGCGCCAACGAAGCTCCGCCGGCGATCATCTCGATTTATCTGGGTGATCAGCTCAACGAGATCATCGAACAGCTCCAGAACGGCAGCAAGATGTCCAGCCGCAAGGCTTCGCACATCCGGGTCGGCGTGGATACGCTGCCCGCCCTGCCCCGCGACGTGACCGACCGCAACCGGACCAGCCCGTTCGCCTTTACCGGCACTAAATTCGAGTTTCGCGCCCCCGGTTCCAGCCAGTCCTGCGCCGGACCGATGATGATTCTGAACACCATCGTGGCCGATGCTCTGGAAGAAATCGCCGTCAAGATGGAAAAGTTCAAGGCGAAGACCTTCAACGAGGAACTTCAGGAATTATTGAAGACGATCATCAAAAAGCATAAGCGCGTGGTCTTCAACGGCGACAATTATTCGGAAGAATGGCGCCAGGAAGCTGTCAAGCGCGGACTGCCGATCGCCAAAAATATGGTCGACGGCCTCTGTGCGCTTACCGCCAAGAAAAACGTCGACCTCTTCGAAAGACACGGCGTGTTCACCGAAAAGGAACTTTCGTCGCGTTGCGGCGTTTTCGTTCACGAATACGGGCGCAAAATCCGGATCGAAGGCGGTATCGCGCTGGAAATCACCCGCGATATGATTATCCCGGTGATCGCCGGTCAGTATCAGAGCACTGTGTCCGCGCTCCGCCAGGCGATGGAAGCCAAAATCA
>JAVBRM010000005.1:0-162174 GCA_031548025.1 Victivallaceae bacterium
TGCAAGAGTAAATGCACCATTTGTAACTCTAAATGCACAATGATACTTCCACGTTCTACCCCTTTTTTTCGCTTGTAAGAGTAAACGCACAACACCCCTGTTCAAAAGTGACCTGTTGTGCGTTTACCTTTTCAATTCACCTATTTATTTCAACTTCTGATTATGTAGATATACACATCACGGAGTCCCTATTAATTCCGGTTCATAAAATATTTGGAATTTAAATTTGCTTCTTCCGGTGATACTTGGTTTTATCACCGGAAGAAGATATATTGAATATAGCATTTTTACAAGAGAATTCAAATTTGAATTCACCATTATTTGAATTTGCGACTTCGCATGGTATCTTAGCAGCCATGAGTACGATCAGAAAATTTATTGATATTCCGGTTAATGCTCCAGTAGTACTGTGCGCTTTGATTCTGCTCTATGCGTTACCGTATGCCTATATGTTATGTTACATGCCCTTGATGTATCATGTAATACACGCATGCCTATGCAATCCTATTCCTGGTTTTCTGCAACGATCCGGGGTATTGGCGGTCAGCTTAGCCTGGCTCTGCGCGTATATCATGTTGTTCATGTACTCACTGAATTTGGCTCTTCGAAAAGGTCTCCTGTCGGAATTCGAGAAATTTCGCAGAAGCGATGCTCTGTTGTTTATTCTACCGATTCATACGTTGATATTTCGATTGGATGTTCTTTTCAACAACACCGGAAAACATTATTCGCGATATGCGGTAATTTTGTGGGGAGGAGCGACCATCTGTGCTATTGCCGCAATCATCAGCAACTGTTATTATTTGTTTCTCCCGGCTGTTGTGCTGTATCCATTGGATTTCTGGTTGATCAGCCAAACCTTGATTTTCACCTCCGGCTCCAAAGGCTGGAAGCGCTTAAGCAGTTGCCTGGCCATATTGCTGGCGGGAATCCATCTGGCATTGTTCGGCTGGACATTTGTGATAGACCGTCAGGAAGAATCCGCTCAAAAAACAATGGTGGAATTATTCGGCCATTCATTAAGCGAAAAAGGTGTCCGAGAATATTATTTGAACGGATTAACCCCAAACTACCAGCCGATTTTCGCCGACGAAGATATCAACAGTGAATTGGATCCACTAATCGAGGGCTGTATTGACTTATCGGAACAGGAATATGAGGCTGCGCGGAAATGGGTTTCGGAGAACCGGGATAAATTTGCCAGGCTGGATAAATTGATTGCCCTGGGATATATCAGGGCGGATCGTTCTCCCGACGAATTATTCTGGAGTGCTCCTTCTGATCGCGAATTTGAATTGTGGTTGAAAATCAATACGATAAGATTGAATTTGGCAATACATGATAAAGATTTGAATACCGTAACAAAAGTTTTGCGACAATATCCGGAAATCCAGGAAGCGGCCGGCGCCTGTAATAATGCTCGATCCAGCTATAAAGCTGCGTTGAGCAGGGCATTGGAACAGGTGCTGGGTAGAGGAGTCGTTTTACCCGAAAATTTTATCAAGGAGTTTATCGCGCAGATAAAAGAATATCAAAATAACTGGTTCGAGCGTCATAAACGTTTCTATTATTTTACCTCCGCATACATTTATAAAAGGAATAACGATTTTTTATGCCTAAATCGAGCGTTAAATTACCCGATTCTGAACCGGAACGACAGTGATGAACATGAAAATTGCACCAACATGAAAAACCTGGCAGGTCGTTTATTGGTACCCTCGATTTATATTGAAATTCAGAGATTGAATATCAAAGAGTGCCGTGAAACCGCGGAAATATTCAAGGAACCGAAAGATAAATATCAGCAGGCTTATCAGCGGTCCGATATCCATCAGACTCTGCAAATCGTAGCCTTGAAAATTGAATTATTTCGGCAAAAATATGGTCGATTGCCGGAAACTCTTAATGACCTGGTACCGGAGTTTATGGAATCAGTACCGCTGGATCCAATGGATGGCAAAACATTGCGCTATCAAAAAGGAACCATCGAAGCATGTGTCCATATGATTGGTTATATGACTATCTGCAAGACGAAGGAAGAGGAGGACGGAGACCCATGGGGTAGAATAACCTGCCTTACCTCTCCTCCGCTTTATGTGCGCAACAAATCTGATTTTTATGAGAATACCCCAGTGTATAAAGAGGAAGCTGATGCCCCATGGGGTGATCCCCGTTCTTCGTATAGGCGAAATGAATCTGGTGGCGAAGGTCATATTGTAAAGCTGGAAGGTTGGCGGGTTTACTCAGTTGGCTGGGATCGGATTGACGACAATGGGCAGGACTGGACGGAGAAAAATGACAAGCCGAAAGATATAACGCTTACGGTAATCACTCAAAACAGGATGACGCTCAAAAGCAACTAATGCTTCCCTAGCCTCAAAAACTCAGATACAGATTCGGCGGTTTTTTGCGTTGGCTCCTTGCACAATGTTTTATAAGCGGTATATTATTGCGGTTAAATATATCCGTATAATCATAGGCAGGAAAGGTTCACAGTATGAAAAAATGTATAATGGTATTGATTCTGACCGCAGGTCTTTTCGGCAGCCTCTGTGCTCAGCGCGCGGCAACCATCGACAGTGAAGCCAATAAATTCACCGAAACTCCCGCCGGAGCTTACGATACTTCGATGAGCGGTCCGTGGAACGAAAATTTCAAAAAATTCGGCTGGGGTTTGCTGATGTATGTCCCCAACCGTATTCTTGATGTTACCGACCTGATTACACTTCGTGTCGGCATCGGCGGCGTGGCCGGCGCCGGTTTCAAGCTCACCGATTATTGCCAGTTGTCCGGACAGTACGGCGATTACGGATTCATCCAAAACGGCTTTGCCCGCCAGTACGGCGGCGGCTCGAAAAGCGGTTTCAGCTACGGTGCGTTATGCTGGTCGAGGGATGCCTACAGTGTGATCGACACTTTCGGCAAGCAGCCCGCTTTTGAGCTTAATGATCCGGTCATGACCTTGACCGATTTCAGCATCGACAAATACCAGGCCAAATATCTTGACCCATGGGAAATCGGCGTTCATTTCTCCTGGTTGATCGATATCGGCGTCTATTTTCATCCCACCGCTATTCCCGACCTGGTTCTCGGATGTCTGATGATCGATATTGATAACGATGATCTCTGATATATAAAAAGCTATGTTGCGTGAAGAAAAGACTTATAGCGTAGCCGGAGGCGGATTGCTGCTGATTGCCGCATTCCTGGTTATTTTTTCTCCATTGCAGCTCGGCGAACTCGAACTTTACTGGCAGGAAGGTTACTACGCCGCCCAGGCGCTGGAAATGCCGCACGGCTTTCCGATCTCCATTGTGCACGGCGAAGCAATCGGCAATTCATTTCCGCTTTATCCCCTGCTGATTTCAATTGTTTATAAATTAACCGGCCTGCCGCTGGAATTCGTGCTCCGGGGCCTTTCGGCCCTGTCAGTGGCGGTTATCACCATGATTGTCTGGCGGGCCGCCCGCAGCGCCGGAGGCTTGACCGCGGCATTCCCGGCGGCGGCGGTCATGATCAGCACCAATATCGTCATGGACAAGGCTGTCGAGGGCTATCCGCAAACTTTGATGATGATTTTTCTGTTGGCCGGATGGCTGGTCTGGTTTGACCTCGGATTCAATCGGCGGCAATGGGATATGGCATGGATTTTTTCCATGTTTTTCGGCGGACTGGCGTTTTATTCGGGCGGTTTTCAGGCCCTGATTTATTATTTTGTGCCATTTATTTTCCTCCGCCGTCCGTTGAATATCTGGCGCAAAATGAACAGCGCCGGATTTTGGTGCGGTTTGTTCATCGTCGTCTGCTTTATCGTCCTGTGGGGGGTTCCCTACATTCTGCTTGCTGACAAACTTCCTTTCACGTCGTTGCCGATGACGGGCTATTTCAACCGCTATACGACTCACCTGATCGAATTTCCCCTGGATATCGTTCTGCGCCTCATGCCATGGTCACTGATTGCCTGGGCTCCGTTTTGCGTGGCGCTGTTTCCGCTCGATTCCAAACCGATTTACAGCCGTTTTCTGCGGACTATCATCATTTCATTACTGTTTGTCATCTGGCTCAATCCGCTGGCGGAACCGCGTGATATGATGATTCTGCTGCCCCCCCTCTCCATCTTGACCGGCATGAACTACTGGATCATGACCCGGCGCTACGGCGACCGCCTGATCAAGCTCATGATCATTCCGGCCTGGCTGCTGATTATTCCGGCAATGGTGATCGCCGCCTTTTATTTCATTCCCGCCGAATGGGGCATGGACCAGCTCCGGCTTGAATACGGATACGATTTCCGCGACCTGTTTCAATACCGGATCGCCGGCACCGCCGCTTCGGTCCTGATGATCCTGATTTCATGGTTTCTGGTCATGGACGGACTCCAGCGCCCGCTATGGGTCTGGCTGCTGCTGCTGACCTCATGTTTTGCCCTTTTTAATTGGGGTGTCAAGACGCCGTACCGAGCCCAGGACTCTGACAAGCGCAATCTCGGCATCGAGATGCGCCGGGTTCTCCGCCAGGAGAGCGTACCCGACAATGAAATCATTTATAAATCCGGAATTCTCGATTTTTACAACGAATGTATTTACCTGGGCGGTCCGGTGCGCAAGATTACCGCCTTGAATGAATTGCCGCAAAAACAGCAAGTCGTTTACCTGATCAGCACCGAGTTCCCGCAAGTCCCCGAACGGCGCTGGCGCAATCTCCTGCCGGAGCGCCTGGAGTACCGCGGACGCCGTTTGTGCCTTTACCAGGGAACCTTGACCGAAGGACAAACCGGCGACACACCATGAACAAACCGATTTTAAGCGGATTAGTTCCCGATGAACTAAAAAAACTGGTGGCCGCGGCGGGAGAACCGGCATTCAGAGGGCGCCAACTGACGGAGTGGCTCTATCGTAAGCTGGTGCTCGACCCGGACCGCATGACCAATTTGTCCCCCAAACTGAAAGATTTTCTAAAGGCCGAAACCATTCCCTGTTCGTCCACAGTCTGCGGCTGCGCGGAATCTCCGGACGATACGGCCAAATTGCTCATCCAACTGCACGACGGGGAAAAAATTGAAATGGTCATCATCCCCTCCCCTGACCGGATGACGTTTTGCCTGAGTACCCAGGTGGGTTGCCCGGTGCGCTGCCGCTTCTGCGCCAGCGGTGCGGATGGCTTGATCCGCAATCTGGAAGCCGCCGAAATGATCGAACAGGTCGTTCACGGAGCCGCCCGAATCGGCAAGCTCCCGGATAATATCGTCTTTATGGGAATCGGCGAAGGCCTGATGAACTTTCCCAACCTGTCCCGGGCGCTGGAAATCCTGACTTCCGCCGAAATGATCGGTATGTCGCCGCGTCGGATCACGGTTTCCACCAGCGGTTATGTCCCGGGAATTCAACGCCTGGCGGAACTGGGCAAACCGTTCGTGCTGGCGGTGTCGCTACATGCGGTCGATGACCGCATCCGGGCGCAGATTATTCCCGACGGCCTCCGTTATCCGATTGCCGAAATCCTCGAGGCCTGCTCCGAATACCGGGAAAAAATCGGCAGGATGATTACTTTTGAATACACGTTGCTGGCCGGGATCAACGATCGGGAATCCGATGCGTTCAAGCTGGCCGAAATCGCCCGGAAACAACATGCCAAAGTCAATCTGATTCCCTACAACGCGGTCAATGGCGACTTCAGACGCCCCGCTCCGGAAGTGATCAGACGTTTCAAAGAACTGCTGGAATCCCGCCATCCTCACGTGACTCTGCGTCAGGAAAAAGGTTCCTCGGCCAATGCCGCCTGCGGCCAACTCCGCCGTTCACACAAGGCCTGAGATATCTATGCTGAATATCGAAATAAAATCACACTCGAATTCTCTAGCCGTAGCCTGGGCGATCAACTCGCTGGCTTACTCCATCGTTTATCCTTTCATCCCGATATACTTGCACAGCGGCCGCGGCATTCCCATGGAACAAGTCGGCCTGATTTTTCCCCTGATGGGGCTGGCAACCATCCTGTCGCCACAGGTAGCCGGGTGGCTGACCGACCGTTTCGGACGCGGCTTCATGATGCAGTTCGGCCAGAGCTCGCGGGCAATGGTGTTTTTCGTCCTGTCCGCCATGGCCTTGTGGGAGGCTCCGTTCTGGGCCTTCGCCGCTGTATTGATGATCAATGCCGGGGTCGGGACTTTTTTTCAGGTGGCGGCGGACTCCTACCTGACCGACCTCACCACGCCGGAAGAACGCCCACGGGTTTACAGCAAAATCCGAATCGGCACCAACATCGGCTGGGCACTGGGCCCGATGCTCGGGGCCTTTCTCGCCCGGACCCCGTTTTCGCTGATGTTCGCGATGACCGCCGTGCTCTGTATCCTGGGTACTTTTTATGTCAGGCGCTACTGCGGCGACATCCGCCGTCCCGTTTCCGAGCACACCCACGCGGCAGCCACTCCGGCCGGCGGCATCTGGAACTCCATCGGCAGCGTAACCGTGCTGCAACTGCTTTTTTACAGCTTTCTGCTGTTCCTCCTGACCTCACAGCTATATTCGATCCTTTCGGTGTACTCTACCACGGTAGTCGGGGTCAGCCGCGACACCCTGGGGCTGGTCTATTCCGTCAACGGCTTTACGATCATCTTTTTCCAGTTACCGATCACCCGGTTGCTGGACAAACTGAAATCCCGGCAGTCACTACGGCTGCTCTGCGGCGCGTCTCTGTATGCCGCCGGATATTTCTCGCTGGCGTTTTCCGCCAACGGCCTGATGCTCGGACTCTCAGTATTTATCCTTACGTTGGGCGAAGTCGTGGTTCAACCGGCTCTCTATACTTCGATCAGCACCATGGCGCCGCGCGGTTACGTGGGGCGCGCCATGGCGAATCTCGGCCTGGTGCGCGGGGTTGGTTTCGCGGTGGGACCATGGATCGGCGCGCAGGTTTTTGCGCGCTACTCCGGCAGTCCGGTTATTCTCTGGGGGCTTCTTTCGCTCTTCGCGGTTTTCGCCGCCCTCGGCTTCCTTTCTTTAAAGAAAAAACTTTGACCTCATGCTGGGAATTTTGTTAAACGGGGCTATATTATACCTCGTATAATTACTTGAGGTGAATGAATTATGAAAATGACTGAAGATATCCTGAAGGCCCTGCAAAATTGCATCAACGGCGTCGGATCAATTACGGAATTTTCCCAACAGACCAATGTCACGATTGAAACTCTCAGCAAATACCTGACCCGCCAGACTAATTCCATCAAAAACGAAACCTGGCTGAAACTCCAACCCTTGCTCCAACCTTATATGGCCAAAAGCAGCGAGTCAGGTGAGGAAAATCATCGCCCCCGAATTCCCGTCGCCGCCAAGCACCTGGAGCTCACCAGCGATGAAAAAATCCTGCTGGACGCTTTTAACGAACTGCCGAAGGATATCCGGGACCAGAAACTGCTGGAAATCGTGGAACTGGCCAAGTTGGAGATACAAAAGAAAAACGAGGGACTCTAACATGAAAAATCATCATCGCATCCTGTTGACAGCACTGGTTTTCTGCCTGGCCGGAGCCTCGGCCCTGGCCGCGGAACTGAAAATCGCAGTCATCGATATGGACAAAGCCTTTCAGGATTATTTCCGGACCAAAATCGTTGACGCCAGCCTCAAGCAACAGTCGGAAATCTATCAAGGCTACATCCGCAAGCGCAATGAATCGCTCCTGAAACTCGAAGAACAGTTCAAGAAGCTCCGTGATGCTTCCCAAAGCATCGCCCTTTCCGAAACCGAACGCGAAACCAAGCGTTTCGAAGCTCAAAAAAAATATCGCGAAATTCAGGAAATCAGAACCGACCTTGAGCAATATACCAAGGAAAAAGGAACGCAATTCAACGAGCTTCAGCAGAAAAAGCGCGAAGAAATCCTGAAGGAAATCAACCAGGAAGTCAAGCGCCGCGCCACTTTGGAAGGCTATACCCTGGTGCTGGACTGTTCCGGCCGGACCGCCAACGGCATTTCATCCGTCGTCTTTTACCAGAGTTCTCTGGATATCACCGATACCGTCCTGCGCGAGCTTAACCGCGGCGCCGGCAGCAAATAACTGAGAGGTTACACATGAAAAAAATTACCGCCCAGGAAATAGCCGACATTGTCAAGGGGACTGTCATCGGCGATCCTTCACGCACCATTACCGGTGTCAATTCCATCAAAGAAGCGACCGTCGATCAATTGTCGTTTGTTGGCAATGACCATTACGGCGCCCAGCTTGCCGGTTCCCAGGCCGGCATCGTCCTGATCACGAAGGGCCTCGCCGAAGTGAACCTGCCGGAAAAAACCCTGATCGTTTGCGAAAACGTCGACAACGCATTCTCCGAAATCGTCCGCATTTACGCCCCGGAACCGGTCGTCTATACCCCCGGCATCCAACACGGCGCGGTAGTCGCCCCCAGTGCTCAGCTCGGTGCAAACGTCCACATCGGCCCCAACGCCGTTATCGGCGAAGACGTGGTCATCGGCGACAACACCATCATTGCCGCCGGTTGCTATGTCGGCGACCGCACCCGGATCGGCCGCAACTGCATCATTTATCCCAACGTCACGATCATGCACCGCTGCCGGCTCGGCAACAACATCATTCTCCATCCCGGCGTGGTGATCGGCGGCGATGGCTTCGGCTATCAGATTACTGACAAAGGCATTTTCAAAGTACCGCAAACCGGGATTGTCCAGATTGACGACAACGTCGAAATCGGCGCGAACACCACCGTCGACCGCGCCCGCTTCGGCCGGACCTGGATCAAGCACGACGTCAAGATCGACAACATGGTCATGGTCGCGCACAACGTTATCGTGGGCGAATACTCGATCCTGATCGCCCAGTGCGGCATTGCCGGCAGCGCCGAACTCGAACAGGGCGTCATCCTGGCGGCCCAGTCCGGAGTCAACGGACACATCACTCTCGGCGCGGGCACCCGCCTGGCGGCGACCTCGGCGGCATCGAAGAGCAGCCCGCCGCAGTCGACCCTGCTCGGGCTTCCCGCTGAACCCCAGCGCGAATTCCTGCTCCGTCACGCCCTGCCCAAAAAGTTCGAACGCCTCTCCAAGAAGGTAAAAGAACTCGAAGAACAACTCGCCGCCATGAAAGCGGAATTGAATAAGTGATCATGACCCGTATCGGAATCATCCTGGTTCTGTTGGGATTATACATGGGGTCGTTGACGGCGCAAAGCGTCGCCGACCCCGACAGCACCCCTACAGACAACCTGCGGCTTCGCGCCGGCCAGGGTGATTCTCAAGCTCAGCTTAATCTCGGCATTCAGTATTATACCGGACAGAGACGTATCCGCAATTTCACCATCGCGGCCTACTGGTACCGGCAAGCCGCCAACCAGGGCAACCACGCGGCGATGTTCAATCTGGCCATATGCTACGAGAACGGCCAGGGGGTTCCCCGCAGCCGTTACCAGGCCTATCTCCTCTACCGCCAGTGCGCCGACGTGGCCCCGGAGGCCAAATACAACCTGGCCTTATGCTACGTCAAGGGAATTCTTCCCGAAGACAGCACCGACGGCAAGACCCCCCCGGTAGTTCCGGACATTGGCAGAGCGGAAAAGCTTCTTCAAGAACTGGTCCAGAGCAATTTTCTCCCGGCCAAACGCGAACTGGCCCAGATCTATCTGGACAGGCCGATTGCCGCCCGTGATCCGGCTCAAACGCAACTGGCGTTCAAATACGCCGGTGAGACCGCCAATGCCGGTGATTCCGGTGCCATGATGCTGCTGGCTGATTGCTATTACGGCGGCTGGGGCTGCGACAAAGACGACTCTAAAATGCTCTTCTGGCTGGAAAAATCCGCCAAGCGCGGCGACATCCGGGCACTGGGCAAACTAGGGCACTGCTACCAGACCGGGCTCGGCGTCGACCCCGACCAGAAAAAGGCGTTCACCTATTTCCAGGACGCCGCCAAACGCGGCGACCCCATGTCCATGGTCAAATACGCCGAATACCTCCAGACCGGCAATCAGACCAAAGCCAACATCCCGCAAGCGCTGGAATGGGTGGAAAAAGCCGCCGCCATGGAGAATCACTTCGCGATTTTCAAACTCGGCACTTTCGCACTTGAAGGCATCGGCATGGAGAAAGACGAAAAGAAAGCCGTCGATTATTTTTACAAAGCGGCCCGCTACGGCAACACTCAAGCCAAGTTCAACCTCGCCATGTATTTTCACAAAGGCGAAGCCATTCCCAAAGACGACGGCGCATCATTTTACTGGTTCAAGAGCGCCGCCGAAGACGGCGACACCCACGCTATGGTTCAACTCGCCCTGTGCTACATCAACGGCCGCGGCACCCTCAAAGACGAAATCAAAGCCATCGATTGGCTCGAAAAAGCCGCCGAAGCCGGCAACGCCGAAGCCCGCTCCCTCCTCGGCAAATAGCCGAGAAACACGGCGATAGCACACGGGGAACATAACAATGAAGTTGAATAAATTATTAATCTTTGACCTGATTATTGCCGGTAATACACTTCTTCTCGGTGGTGTCTGCTTCTACTTTTTCAATCTGATTTATTTGGATCAGGCCGGATCAGGCCTACCCTTACCTTATTTGACATTATTATTGGTGTCCGGCCGATATTATATTTTCGCGATACTCTGTCTGCTTTCCATGATTTTCATTTTACAACCAATCTTCAAATTTTCCGAATATGGAAAGCGCTGCCTGATGTACATATATTTGTTCTTTATGCTCAATTTCTCAATACTTATCATAATAGCGCTTTCACTTCCCTATCTGAAACTGCCAATGCATGTTTAGTATCATTGGCGAATGGATGCGCTAACGCTGCCGTACTTCCGCTTATCTCCACCTACTCATAGCCTCTTCCAATTCACCAATTCACCAATTAAGCAAGAAATCGGCAATCGCGGTTTGCAATTTAGACTTTTCATATATATTCTTTATAAAATGAAAAATTTAAACGAATAAGGATTGCCGAATATGGATCATCAATACTTTTTTGAAAAACTCGATGCGCTGAAAAAAAATCTGGCTGAAGTTATCCGGGGAAAGGACGAAGTCATCGAGCTGATGATCGCGACGATTATCGCCGACGGCAATATCCTGCTGGAAGATGTCCCCGGCGTCGGCAAGACCACGCTGGCGAAAGCCTTGGCGGCCTCGCTCGACAGTCAGTTTACCCGTGTCCAGTTCACTCCCGACCTATTGCCGGCGGATATTATCGGCAGTTCGATTTATAACCCCAAGGACGGTTCGTTTCAGTTCCGTGCCGGCCCGATCTTCACCAAGATCCTGTTGGCGGACGAAATCAACCGGGCTTCGCCGCGCACTCAGTCCGCACTGCTGGAAGCCATGAGCGAACGGCAGGTTTCGATTGAGGGAAAAACTACTCATTTGACGCGGCCATTTCTGGTGATCGCCACCGAAAACCCGATCGAGTATCAGGGAACTTACCAGCTTCCCGAGGCCCAGCTCGACCGTTTCGCCATGCAATTGAGCCTGGGCTATCCGGATGAAAAACATGAGTTGGAAATGCTTTTCGACCGCTTGACCGGCGACCCCGCCTCCGCACTGAAAGCCGTGCTGAGCGGCGAAGAAGTGGTGGAAATCCAGCGCCGGGTCCAACAGGTCAAAGTGGAAAGTTCCATTGCCGAGTATATGCTCCGGCTGATCCGCTCCAGCCGTGAGGATGGAAGGGTACTGCTGGGGGCCAGTCCGCGGGCGCTGCTGCTGCTGTCGCGCTGCGCCCAGGCGGCGGCCTTCCTGGCCCGGCGCGAATTCGTTTTGCCCGAAGACGTCAAAAGAGTGGCGGTATCAGTGCTTTCCCACCGCTTGGTACTGGACAACAAAACCCGTTATTCCGGCGGCACCGCGCGGGAAGTCATTCAAGATATCCTGAATAAAACCAAAATTCCAGTCTGATTGGGCAATTGAAAATTGAAAATGGAAAATGGAAAATTGAGAAGAGATTTACAACTATCCCAATATAGATTATTCAAAAAGGTTTCTCCCGCTCCTTCATTTTCAATTTTCAATTTTCAATTTTCAATTCTAAAAATAATTGTGAATATATGAAAGTCACCACCCTCTATATCCAAAGCATGGAAAAATTCCTGGACGGCCCGGAATGGTTCCAGCTCAGTTCACTGGAAAGGCGGCCGGGCCAATACCGGGCGCCGACGCTGGCGCTTTTCGCCTGGATCGCAGGATTTCTCTGGCGTTCGCTGTCGATACCGGCGCTGTTGCTGCTGATTCCCGGAGGGTTGGTTTTTCTCTACAGCACGATTTCACTGGATTCGCCGATCCGGGTAACGACCATCGCCATCCTGATGGTGATGGTTGTAGAACTGGTTATCGGCTATTTTTTCCGCCCCAAATTCCGCATCGAACGGACCGTGCCGGAGCGCTTGCGGGCCGGCGCCAACTTCACCGTTGAATACCGGATCACCAATTTACGCAAACGCCCCGCCTGGGATATCGAGCTGGACGCCTATATGATCAAAAAAGGGCTCGACATCACGCAAACCGCCAGGGTCACAGCCATTTCCGGCCGGGAAACGGTGACGGTTTCCGCCCGCGGGACCACCAGCCGCCGCGGAGTCTACCATTTGTTTTCGCCGATCGCCGACTCATTGTTTCCGCTGGCGATCTCCAAGTGGAGTTGCTCGAACCGCGAACTGAAACAGACCATCCACGTTTATCCGGCCTACCATATTTTGAACAAACTGTACCTGCCCACCGGCCATAAATTTCAGCGCAATGGCACATCACGGGTCTCCAAAGTCGGCGAATCCGCCGATTTCTACGGTTGCCGCGAATTCCGCGACGGCGACGATCCGCGCCATATTTACTGGCGCGGCAGCGCCCGGACCGGACAATTGATCGTCAAGGAATTTCAGAACGAATATCTGAGCCGGATCGCCCTGGTCGTCGATACTCACGTCCCATACAAACAAAACTGGTTCCGTCTGAAACCGCCCTCCCATTATTATCCGGCGCTGGAGGCCGCGCTCTCCATGACCGCCTCGATTGTCGACTACCTGACCCGCGGCGAATACGTGGTGGATATTTTCGCGGCGGGCAAAGAAGTCTATCATTTTCAGGCCGGGCGCCACCTCTCTTGTTTCGACTCGATCCTGGATATTCTGGCCGAAGTCAAGGCCAACCCGGAACCTCAGTTGAATCTATTGTCCGACACCGTAATGGAGGAAATTTCCAGCATCGGCAGCGCCATGGTGATTCTGCTGGGCTGGGACGACGAACGCGCACAACTGATCAACCGGCTGCGGGAGTCCGGCGTCAGTTTGAAAGTCATCATCATCGATCCCAAACCAGATGTTCCCGACAATCTGATCCGGCTGAATTCCACTGAAATCAATGACGGCATGGTGCACGATTTATGAACAAGTCAATCTCACAGGTCTTATGGTCAGCGGCTATTCTGATGCCCGCGGTATTGCTGTTCACGGCCATCGCCGACCTCCCTCATGTGGTGTTGATGACGGTCGGCGGTTATATCCTGTCGTTATCCAGGCGCAAGCTGCTGGTGGTCAATGACCGTACCATTATCTACTCCATTGTGGTCATCGTGGTCACAGTGGTGCTCATGGATATGATGTTTCCGTTCAACCGGGAGCGATTCGGTTATATCACCATGATCATGCAGCCGCAGTATTACACGGTGGGAGCGTTTTATGCTGCCATCGCCCTGACTTTTTTCGCCGCCGGCAAAATGGTGATCGGCGGCGCGGCGGCCGCGGCGGTGTATTCGCTGATCGCCTCCGCCGACGTCTTCAACCTCAATCTTGTCAGCACCCGGCTGCCGGCTATCGGCGATTTGATTAACAAGCATTTTTACGTGATTTACGTCTGGGGTATGGGGCTCATTCTTTTCATTATCGTCATCGCTTTCCGCTTCGGCTTCAAGTCACGGACCGTCAGCCACCGCAGTCTGATACTCAAACAGATCGTGCTGGGCGCACTGCTGATCATCATTCCGTTTCTGATCTACGGAGGCTTCAAACTCTACCAGCACTACGAAAGCGAAGTCCGGCGCTGGGAAAACATCCTGATCCGCATGACCTCCCGCCAGCATCTGTTCCAGCGCGGCAGGCTGGTGGTGTTCGGCCGCGAAACCAACCTCCACCGCACCATGAGCCCGGAGGTACTCGCCAATCAAGACCAGATCATCATGCGGGTAATCGCTTCGGACGCCCCCGGCTACATGCGCGGCAAAGTCTACGACGAATACATCAACGGCCTCTGGAAAAACAACAACACCGTTCCGGACACCGCCATGACCGAAAAAGCCCACGAAGGCATGCTCACGTTCAAAAGTTTCTTCATCGGCGAGGAACAAGCCGAATACCGCCACGCATATCAGGTGTACCTCGACGACAAATTCAATTCGGAAGTCCTCCTGCTGCCCGGCAACATGCGCCGCCTGGATGTCATCGCCGCCTACGCCGGCATCTCGGTCGGCGGCGCGGTCCGGACAGAAGATTTTCAGAAAGACGGCGGCTACACGGTCTTTACCAATACCGTCGACGAGGCCGCCTCCTATCCGGCCCCGCAAACCGATCTCCCGGATATTTTCGTCCAAATGCCTCAGCGCCTCGGGCCGCACCTTGATACCATCCTCGCCTCGGTCCCCGGGCTCAAGGATGCAAAAAACGACCGGGAACGCTTTAACCTCCTGCTGGCATATTTCGCCGCCGACTTCACCTATTCCCTGAGTTGGCAGGGCGATCCCGGCACCGATCCGGTCGTCTACTTCCTCGAAACCGCCAAGAACGGCCATTGCGAACTCTACGCGGCCTCGCTCGCCATGCTGCTGCGGCAGCTCAATATCCCGTCACGCTACGTCACCGGGTTCATCTGCGCCGAAGCCCACCCCTCGAATAAATACTTCGTCGCCCGCCTCGGCAACGCCCACGCCTGGGTAGAAGCCTACGACCGCGACCGTAAGGAATGGGTCATGCTGGAACCGACGCCACCCTCCAACCTGATCGGCCCGCGCGGCGAATGGGATACTTTCAGCAATTGGCGCGACCAGGTCAGCAAAGGCTGGCAGCAGTTAATAGCCAATCTGCGGCGCGGCCATTTCGCCAATGTAATCGTCGATTTCTTCGGTGTCATATTCGCCGTCATCTGGATGCTGATCGCCAACCCGGTCGGCGTCACGATAATCGTCGGCCTGCTGGCCTGGTATATTTACCGCCGCCGGCACGCTCGGAAAAACCGTTTCCGTTATGCCTCCTCGCGCGAAATCATCCGCCTCGGCAAGATCTATCAGGCTCAGGCCACCAAATGGGAAAAACAATTGCAATTACCGCCCGAACCCGGCCGCACTCCCTCCGAGCTGTTGCAGCTCATGCGCCAATCCCCCAAACTCAAACCGGAAGACCTCGAGCGCGCCTGTAATTTCATCGAAAACTACCAGCGTCTCCGCTTCAGCTGCCGCCAAGTCACCTTCGACGAAATCAGAAAACTCAAACAAATCTGACCTGATCAATGCAATTCTTGCTTATTCTACCCCCAAAACCGGTAAATTAAAAAAAACAAAAAAATTCTGACGGAGTTGTTGACAAATCATCTTCCGGACAATATAATAATATATAGTTACCCGTGTTAACTAAAAGAGATTTGCAAAATGTCATTAACGATGAAAGAATTGGCGCAACGAGCCGGAGTTTCACGTCCTGTAGTTTCCGCGGTGTTGAATAATTCATCAATCTGTTGGGTATCGGAAGCAACACGCCAACGTGTCCTAGAGCTGGCCAAAGAATTGGATTTTATCCCGAATCATGCGGCACGCCAGTTGAACGGCGGCAAAAGCGGCTTGATTGGAATGATTATCATAGCCCAGCACCTGGGGCCGTGTTCCATTTTGCAGAATGAGGCCTCGGAGCTTCTTCAGAAAAACGGCTTCGACATTCTCTCGACCAAATGGTCCCGGAGTCAAAAAGGGGATATGGAGAGAACCATGCGAATGTTTCGTTCCCGGAGAGTGGACGGAGTGATGGCGTTTTCACTGGATGAACCGGTCAAACAATTTGAAAACCTGAAAATTCCCATTGTCTATTGTTCTCATAACAATGCTTTCGGCTTCAACGTCGGGTGCGACATTGAATACGGCGGTTATATCGCAGCCAAACATCTGATCGAAGTACATGGATATCGCAGACTTGCCTTTCTGGGAACCGCCGTAGAGCACAAGATGGATTTCTCTCCGGAGAAACCTTATCATGCGTCGATACTCAGTAAACATCGCGGTATGTGCAAGGCACTGGAGGAGCACGGATTAAAAATGGGCAACACCTTGTGGGTCAATGTGAACA
Source organism: Victivallaceae bacterium (assembly GCA_031548025.1). Lineage (GTDB taxonomy): Bacteria > Verrucomicrobiota > Lentisphaeria > Victivallales > Victivallaceae > UBA5239. Next base: position 16,313 of record JAVBRM010000005.1, read on the forward strand.
GCGACGACGAGGCTATGCTGAAATATTTCAAAAAACAGAAGATCGAGGCCGTTTTGTGCGGTAATGATTTTGCTGCCGCCGAGCTTCTGAAACTGCTGCAGGATCGCGGCATCAAAGTGCCGGACGATCTGGCTGTGGTCGGATTCGACGGATATTCCTTTTGTAAATACACACCAGTGACTTTGGCTACCGTCGTACAGCCGATCTATGACGAAGCGGCAATCGCCGTCAATCTGTTGTTGGAGCAAATCAATGGAAAAGAGATTAACGATAAGCTCGAGAATATCATGTTGCAGCCTCATTTTCAGCCCGGAGCCAGTTGCGGATGCCCTGAGGCTATGCCCGCGCCGAAGGTCCGAGGCGTGGCCTATTCCATGCTGATGGACGAAAAACTTATCACGACAAAGGAGTCTGGTTTATGAATAAGAAGTCTACATTTACGCTCATTGAGCTTCTGGTGGTTATCGCTATTGTCGCCATTTTAGCGGCATTGCTGCTGCCGGCGCTTCAACAAGCTCGAGAACAGGCAAGAAAAATTCAATGCGTCAGTAATATTAAACAGTTTTCTTTAGTTTTTATGGAATATTATGATGAATTCCGGTGTTTTATTCCATTGTGGAACACGGACGATACCTCCGACACAACGCGAAAGGCCTGGCATACGAATTTTACGAAAAATGGTCCGGCTTATGAGATCACTTTTTCCGGTCGGGTAAATTTTGAGCTGAGAAAATTGCGCTGCCCTTCAGCTATGTACGCCAGTCTGGATACCGGGCACAAAGTTTGGTATGGATATACTTATCCCGGTAAACCGACGAAAAATTTTTCCCTGAGAGCACTTTTAATGGATGTGGAATGTGGCCGCGGCTCAAATCATACCTGGGGAATGAATGCTGATTGGAAGAAACCGCCGGCATTTCGGCATTTGAACTCGACGAATGTACTTTATTGTGACTTTCATGTCGGTAATGTCAAAAAAGAGGAGATGCCGTTGAGTGGCAGCGATCCTTTTTGGAAGACGGAATAACTGATTTTTAATGTAAGGAAACAGACAAATGAAGAAATCGACGGCAATTGTTTTAATGTCAATCGCGTTGTGCGGCTGGACAGCCGATGTTATTATCGGAGTAAATGGCCGCACCAAGCATCAAATAGTGATCCCCGACGGATTTGCCGATGAAATTGCGAAGGAAAGTGTGACCCGGGCAGCCAAGCTGATGCAGGAGATCTTTGCCGAAAGTTCTCTGAAGATGGAAATCGTTCCGGAATCGAGCGTAAAAGCGGATTTGAACGGTATTTATCTGGGGGGCACCAAGTTTGCCGCCGCCAACGGCGTTGACGTCACTAAATTGGAGGGTTGGGAGCATGTTCATAAAGCGGTCGGCAAAAATATCATCATCGCCGGCAATGACCGCGCCAATCAGCTCAAAGGAGATGACGCGGTAGCCAGATACGTCCGGCAGATCCCTTACATGGTGACTTTGCACAGCACCGCCGAATTTCTCTACCGTTACGCAGGAGCACGCTTTCTGAAACCGGGAAAAATCGGCGGCGAGGTGATACCAAAGACCATGGTGCGGGTTCCGGACAATCTGAATGACAAGCGGAAACCGTTTTTCCGGGAGCACGACTGGAACAACAGAAGCGGCGATATCTTCAATATTGCCAATCACGCCATCGGTTTCCAGCGTATCTGGTCGAGATGGGGACATCAACACCCCTTTGCGGTACCCAAGAATAAATACGGCAAAAGCAATCCCGAATATTTCGTCCAGCTCGGTGAAATCCGCAATCCGTCCAGCGGTCATCTCTGTTTGTCCAACAAAGCGGTGCAGGAGTTGATTTACAAGCATCTGCTCGAACGTTTGGACGAGGGGTATGATATTGTTGAACTTGGGCATGGGGACGGTTACATTCCATGCGGCTGCAAGGAGTGTTATAATATGTACGGTATCAAGCCGACCTCCACCCCGGGAGACGGCATCCGTTGGTACAAGGACCCGGCCTGGGGCGAAAAGTTATGGATCATGCACCGTGATATGGCGGAACGGATGATGAAAGATCGTCCCGGTAAAAAAGTGATGATTTCTTCTTATTATACAACTGCGGCGCCTCCTCGAACTTTCGGGGAATTTCCGGAAAACACCATTATTGAAATGATGACTTCCACGCAGAAAAATTTCAAGGAATGGGAAAAAATCAAGGTCCCCGGCGGTTATAGTGTTTATCTCTACTCCTGGGGGAATTTTCATACGCCGGGATTGACGCCTTTGAATACAGTCGGATATTTCGATAAGGAGAGCCGGCTCTTCGTTGAGAAAAACGCGCGGATTTCCCAGATGAACGGACTACCGTTTCAGTATGGGCTGGAAGGCCCCAATATTTACGTCTATCTGCGGTTGGGGGTCGATCCGGCAGATAAAACGGCACCGGAACTATACAACGAATATCTGGAGGCGGCTTTCCGGGAAGCCGAAACACCGATGCGGCGCTTTTTCAACCGACTTCAAAATGCCGTGGCACTGTGGATGGTAAACAAGGAGTTCATCCTGACGCACGGACGCGACACAATGCAGATACTGAGCATGATATATACGCCCGGTTTGATGAATGCCCTGGAGGAAGACTTGACGCGCGCCGAGAAAACCGCACAGAATCAGAAAGTCAAGGAACGTCTGCTGACTGTCCGAGGCGAATTCGACTATCTGAAACACATCGTCAATGTGCTCTATGCCTACCACAATTACAACCTGCAGTCGAATGACGCCTCTTTCCGGTACTTGCTGGACAGCGTGGAGGCCCGCAATAAACATATCGACGAATTTATGGCCCGCAGGGGAACTTCGTATAATCCGTCATATCTTGAGCATAGGCATTTTCAATGGTGCGGTACGAATCAGCTGAACAAAGCACCGTTTAACTGGGATGTCGAAAAAATGCGCCAAGAGGGAACCACCGGTTTGAAGGACAAAACGATGAAGGCGGTTCCGGCAAAAACCGTTCCCAAGCTTGATTCTCCGGAATGGGAGCGCGTGGAAGCGCAGAAGCTCGACAAAGTGCGTGGAGCCAATGAAGAGCTGCGTGCGGAAACCACCTTTAAAATTCTTTATGACAAAGAGAACTTGTATATCCGGGTCAGCGGGACTCAAGAACCGGAACGGATGAACTTCAAGTCGCGCGGACGCGACGCTGAAATCTGGCTGGCCGAATCAATCGTCATCAATATCTCGCCCAAAGCGGACAAAAGCCAATATTATTATTTCACCTACGAGCCGGTAGCGAATTCCTATGCCGACGCGGAACACGGATTCATCACCGATACTTTCGATCCGCGTTACGGTTGGAACGACTGGAATTGGAACGGAGAATGGCGCTATAAAAACAAGCTGGACGCCAAGAACGGACGGTGGGAATCAATGGCGATTATTCCGTTTAAAACCATCAAGGCGGAAGCGCCGAAGTCCGGGACAGTCTGGAATTTCAACATCGGACGCGTGCATTTTTACGGAAATACTCCAAAAGATTGTGAACTGTCGGTTTGGAATAGTATTCTGAATCCCTCTCAGGTTCCCGGCGACGGGAGTTTTGGAGAATTGAACTTCTAACCTAAGGAATGCAAAAATGATCAAAGTAATTGTCACTGTAATCGTACTGTCTGGCATGTATTCAATGTACGGTATTAACTGGGGAATCTATCAAAACGCTCAGAATCTGGCCAAGGAAAAACGGTTCGACGAAGCGATTGCCCTATATGAAAAGGCCGCCGCCGAAACCAATGACGAAAAAGACAACGCCCAATATCTGCAGTGGGCTGTCAACGTCGCCCAATCGGCAAAAAACCCGGAGAAGGCCAGGGAATTGGCCGACAAAGTCAAAAATGCCGAACGCCGCAGTATGATGCAGATGCGGTTGATGAAGCCGAAAGAAGTTATAAATACTTTTAAAGATACCGATTTCCTGCAATGGCCCGAGGATATCCGGGCTGAACCCTACCGGACGCGCGGCAGGGCTTACGAACAAATGAAGAAATATCAGGAAGCCCTGGCGGATTACCGGAAGGCCCTGGAAACGCCCGGCGGCGGAGTCTCGGTCAAAGGCTGGACAGCGCATGACGCCGGTATGATTTATCTGATACAGATGAAAGACGAAGCCGAAGCGGAGAAGATGTTCCGTCAGGCTCTGACGGTCAGTCCGGCGTTTTACGCCTGGCGAAGCCAGTCGCTGATCAAATTGGGCGAATTGCTGGTCAAACAGAAACGTGCGGAAGAAGCCGTAAAGATTTATAGCGAGCAGAATTTTCCCAAGGACGGTAGTCCAATCTGGATAGTGGCTTGGGCCAGAGCCTATGCGCAAGTACTGTCGGCGGCCGGCGATAATGTCAAAGCGATGGAGCAATTGGAGATTGCCTTGAAAAGCGCCTCCGGTGAAAATCAGAAAAAGGAAATTCAAAAGAGCATCGACGCTTTATCCGACAAATTGTTGTGAATCTACTTGAGGCTGGCTGTTTTACAGCTTGTATCTTGATGTTTTCGGTGTTATATTATAAGCTTTAACCATGTCACCATACTGACTCCCGATACCGATTTGCTGAATCCTTCAGTCGCCTTCTGGAAAATCAGAGAATGACACTTATCAAGGATTTAATATGAGCAACCTCGAAAGTTTTCGCGAGCTGGGGATCAGTGAAGTGACCCTGGCCGCCCTGGAGGCCAAGGGATTTGAGACTCCCTCGCTGATCCAGGCGGCGGCGATTCCGCTGCTGTTGAGCGGCCGCTGCGACGTAATCGGCCAGGCCCAGACCGGCACCGGCAAAACCGCCGCATTCGGCATTCCCATTATCGAAACCATCACCCCGGGACTCGGCCATGTGCAGGCGGTGATTCTCTCCCCCACCCGTGAGCTCTCCATGCAGATCGCCGACGAAATGAATTCGCTCAAGGGCGAGCGGGATATGGCGATTGTGCCGGTTTTCGGCGGGCAGTCGATCGAACTGCAGTTGCGCCGTCTGGCCCAGGGCGCGGATATCATTGTCGGGACGCCGGGCCGGGTCATGGACCTGATGCGCCGCAAAGCGCTTGACCTGGGACAAGTTACTTTCGCCGTACTGGATGAAGCCGACGAAATGCTCAACATGGGCTTTCTCGAAGATATGGAACTGATCCTGGCGGAAACTCCGCCGGAAAAGCGCATGCTGATGTTTTCGGCCACCATGCCGGAGCAAATCATGAATATTGCCACCAAATTCATGCGTGAATTTGAATTGATCAGTGTGGCGCGGAAACAGGTGACTGTCGCCTCGACCGAACAGATTTGTTACGAGGTCCGCCGTGAGCACAAGTTCGACGCCCTGACCCGGATCATCGATATGGAATTGAACATGTACGGCATGATTTTTTGCCGCACCAAAAGCGACGTGGACGAACTGGCCGCCCGGCTGAACGAATGCGGCTACAACGTGGAAGCCCTGCATGGCGACTTGGCCCAGGCCCAGCGTTCCAAAGTCATCGACCGGTTCAAGCGCCGGAAATTTTCGCTGTTGATCGCCACCGACGTCGCCGCGCGCGGCATCGACGTCAATGACCTGACCCACGTCATCAATTTTTCGATACCGCAAGCCAGCGAAGCCTATGTCCACCGGATCGGGCGGACCGGGCGCGCCGGAAAAACCGGCCAGGCGATAACCTTCGTGACGCCGTCCGAAAACCGGCGGCTGTCGCAGATCAAAAAAGATTTGAACGTCGAAATCCGTAAGGAAAAACTGCCGACTCCGGCGGATATCGTCAAGCGCAAAAAAGAGCGCGCCATGGAATCCCTGCGCGACATTATTGCTGGGGAATCGCATCTGGAATACTTGAATTTCGCCGAAGAACTGCTGGAAAACCCCAACACCGTCGAAATGGTCGCCGCGCTGCTCCGGTTGTCGTTCAAAAAAGAACTCCTGCCGGAATCCTATACCGAGTTGGAATCGGACAAGGGCCGCGGTCGCAAGGAAGCGCAGGAAAACCGCGATCTCGTCCGGCTGTTTGTCGCGGCGGGCAAGCACGACGGTTTCGGCCCGGGCAAGCTCCTCGACCTGATCTGGGAAAAAACCGGTATCCGCAGCTCCCATATCGGCAGAATTGATTGCTTCGATAAATTTTCATTTGTCAATGTAACCCCGGACGATGCCCGGAAATTACTCAAAGCCTTCCGGGATTTCGGCCCCGGCAACGCCCCGTTCATGGATGCCGCCCGCGACGCCCGCGAGGACAATGAAGATACCCCGCCGCCACGCAGGGAAAGACCCGCCCGCAACGATTGGCAAGACGCTCCGCCTCCACGCCCACGCGAAGAAAAACCGGATGACGACGACTGGACCGAAATTCCGCCGCCGCCACGCCCACGCAAGGAAAAACCGACTAGCGAAGAGAAACCGGCGAAACCGGCGCGTCCGAGAAAAGAAAAATCATTCAGGCCTTCATTCAGGGAAAACTCCGAGCCTCCCAAGCGTCCAAGCAAATTGACGGCACCGCCCGAGCCGCCCCCGACGCCCAAAAACCGGACCACCCAAAAATCCAAGAAGAAGGAAATAGCCCCTCCTCCGGACTGGGTCCTCAAGCGCAAAAAACAGAGATAACCCCATCCGACCTGCCCGCCCGCCATAGCTTCAGCGAAGGCGGGTCCGCAGGATAAAGTATTTATACTGCTCCGGGATCAGTCGGGTTTCGCCATGATATTCCGCGGTACCTTCATCCGGCGGAAAGTAAAGTGTGCCGGAAGCGGCGAACTGGAACGGTTGTTCAGGATGATGCCGCCGGATGTTTTTGACAATCCGGTTTTCGGCGAGGTTGCCTCTTTTCGGGGCGCGCAATTTTTCCAGTTCTTCATCGATGATCACATCAAAATCCTTGGCGAAAAAATGGATATTCTCGCTGCCGTCGGGATTGCGGAAGCGCCGCATATACCACCCCTCCGGCGCTTCGCCGGCAAACGGCAGCCAAAGCAGGCAGCCCTCCCCCGCGCGACAGGGGTTGTAATGGAAATTCGGGGAAATTTCGCGCCAGACGGCTTCACCCGCGACTCGTAGCAACGGCTCCATGACAGCATACGGGTCCTGCGGAAATTCACCCGGACGTGGGGTGTATTCGACCGTGAATTCAGCGAACATCAGCGCTGGACGGTTGTTTTCATCGCGCACCGCCAAGGGACCGCTGGCAATCACCATGCCGCCGGCGGCGCGGAATTGTTCCAGCTTGCGGCGCTCGCTTTCGCTCATGCATACGACGGACGGAACGAAAAGATACCGGTATCCGCTGTCCGGTTCCGGAACTTTGAGGACGACATCAAAATCTACGCCTGCCGTGAAAAGCGCCCGGCAAGTCTGAACAAAATCGGCGGAGTAATCAGCGGCCGCACCGCCGTGGTTATCGCGGGTGACGCGAGAAAACAGCAATGCGACCAGCGGACGGTGTTCGCCGCCGAATAATTCCGGATGACGTTTTTCAAACGAGTAATATGGGCCGATCAATTCCGGCTGATCCGGCATTTTCGCCAGGTCGGAATCACGCATCCGGAGGCGGTTTTTGTGGGTGGAAAACCAGGTATCCGATCCAAGGAATTTGTTAAATCCCCAGATCATTGCCGCCGAATCCGGCGAGAACCCATAAGCCAATCCCAGGCACGGCGCCTGAATCTCCCGGGCTATCGCCAGATGATGAAGCTGTGGAGCAATCATCGAAGCAAGATTTTCACCGCCCATTTCGATCATCACGATATTGGCGGTTTTGCCGAATTCCTCATAGGTCATAGCACAGGCATTGGCGACCGTACCGGTACTGGCACTACAGCAGTTCAGCAGCGGGAACCCTGGCGGCAAAGCGTCGCGGACGCGCTGTTGAAACTCATGTACCGAATTATAACGCATAGCGACCCAGGCCCGGAAATCTTCATTTTCATAGTTACCCCAGAATGAAGTATCGGTGGACGGCGGCAGCTCGCGTCCGAACTTCTCCCGGCAGTAACGGCATCCGCAAGCATTGAAACGGTCAAAGAAAATCGAGTCGTCACACATCAGGCCGTCGAGCGGTACCTCCCGAAGCAGTTTTTTCAGGTAAAGCACATATTCATTGACGAAATCGGGGTGGTTGAAACAGAATTGCTCGGCACTGTATTTTTGCAGAAAAACCGGTTTGCCGGTGGTTATCTGGATCATGCGCCAGTCGTTGAGCAAATGACCGTGAACACGCCATTCGGCGGCGGCCTCCACCGAAGGATGGAACTGTACGTGATGGCGGTTCTGGCGGAATTCCGCCGGGTCGAAATCATCGTAAATGCGATGCGCCAATGTCGATGAATGATGATCGAAAAAGCGGATACCGCGCCGATGAAGCTCCTCCGCCACAAAAGCTTGATAACTGTGCAGCCGTTCCCACAGCGGCAGATAATCCCAGCGGAAGTGTGCGCCGAAAAACATCACCGCGTTGACGTCGGCTCCGGCCATTTCGTCGGCGCGACGGCAGACTTTTTCTTCCAGTTCCGGACGCGGCCATTCGAGGTCTTCCCACGCGAGCCACCAACTTGTCATGCGAATGCTTTGTTCCATTTTCAATACCAATATTTTTTGAATTGCGTATAACTTCCGGGGCAGCCGCCGCGGAAAAGGCTTGATACGGACGGGTCTGTAAAGTAAACAACTTTGGCGGATTCCACATGCCCGTCCCAACAACCAACATTATCATACCCGGCATGAGCGTCAAAGGCATGACCGTATTGTTTGTCGCCATAAACGCGGGCTTCGCGGAAACCATATCCGCCTTGAGCAAAATCCTCATCGCCATCGATAAAGAGCAGAGTCGATGAAGTATTCTTATACCGATCACTACCGATGTTGTGCGATTGCTGTGTGAACGGATGGAAATTGAACTTGTAAGTGGCGTAGCCGGCCAGAAGCGGGGCACGCGGCTTGACCGACGGACAGTCATAAACGGTTTTTCCTTTGGCGCCTTTTAAAAAACTCTGGATATCGCTGAAATGCCGGATATGCTTATAACCCAGATATGGCGCGATATAAGACATCCACAAAAGCCGCGTCGTGGTATTATTGTAAAACTGCTGTCCATTCGGCACCACCACCCCGTATTCATCGACATAAAGCCAATAGGCCTGGCCGAGCTGCTTGATATTGGACACGCAGTGACTCCGCCGCGCGGTTTCCCGCGCCTTACCCAAAGCCGGCAGCAGCATGGCCGCCAGAACCGCGATGATTCCGATCACTACCAGGAGTTCGATAAGTGTAAAATTCCTTCGCATATTTTTTCTCCTTTATTGCAGTTGAAAATTCCAGTATTCTTTTCCGGTTTCAATCCGGTGCTCGCGTAACAGTCCGGCAAAGAATTCATCCCACGGCGACTTTTCCACTCCCAAACGGGAATTACCGAAAGGTTGTGCGGCAAAGTACCAGACCGTCCCCTGCCCCACCTGACGCCGAAAACCTGACGCCGAACCATCCGGGTAGCGGGCCACGGTTTCCGCTCCTTCCGGCGGCGCAATCCGGTAGGCTTCCACCTGGCCGGAATTGCGCATGTTCAGCCTTTCTGCAAGCGGCAGTTCGGTGTTTTCCTTCAAGCCCATGGCGGAACCGGCCAACAGTTTAGCGGCCTTGAGTTTTTCGCCGGGGACCGCGCCGATAAGTTCATTACGTAATGCCGTCGCCTTCTTGCCGTCCGCCGTGAACATGCACGCCTGTGGGTCCAGGATCACGGCGGTACCTCCATTACGGACAAATTCAATCACGCGGCGCGCGGTCACCTCATCGACATAAGTAAATGCCGGGATAAAAAGCAGTTTGCAGGACGCCAATTCTTTTTCATTGCGATCGATCATGGTGTTGCCGATGATGCGGAAGTCCGCGCCAAGCTTTTCACCGAGAATCGCGTAAACGCTGTACGTCCGGTGGGCCCCCTTGTCAAAATGTCCCCAGGCGTCAACATACGAAAACAGGATGCCGACCGGACATTCGCGGGGCAGCGCCAACGGCTGCATTCGGGTGATTTTTTTAGAAATCTCGAGCGATTCGCCGTAAATCTCCGGACTGCGGCCGCCATAGAAATTGATACTGGTCGCGCCGTTTTTCAGCGCTTGGGCGGTCCATTCGCGCATATTTTCCAGAGTCGGCGCGCGACCGTTGTATTTAAAGGCCTGGATATAGACATAAGTCGGTTTACCGCCGGACATGTCATGAAACATTTTTGTGGAGAATCCGGTATGATACAGGGCTCGTTCACGCGAATACCTGGCCAGCGTCGCGGTCGGATACGGGTCCACACTTACCCAATCGGCATGATCGGAGACACGCACCATGTCTTCATTGGCATGAAACCCCGAGACCGTATTGATCACGATCGGCATGAAAGGTACATCAGGAAAGTGCTTTTTCACCACCTCCCGTCCGCCGGCCATGGCTGCGTCAAGGCGATCGTTCCACCAGCGCATGGTGGCGATCTTGCGAAAAGGCATATCCGCGCCGGAGTTGTCCGCGAGCATGTCGCAGAGCCCGTAACCGTAACGCCCGGCGATCTCGTGGTCCAGTTCGGCCAGAACTTCCTTACGGGCGGGGTTGTGGGAAATGCTGAAAACACTTTCCAGATTATTCGAAGGCTCGTCATAACCGCGAATCAAACGTACATGCGGAATAACCCAGGCATTGTCCCGAATATAGCTATCGAACCAGGACACCACCTCAGCCTGCCCTCGTGGATCGGCGATATTGACCGAGTTGCGTATTTTATCATAAGCATATTTCGCGCCGTTCTCAAGTGCTTTGCGGTCCTGACCGGTATTGTGCAATGTCAGAATCAACCCGAAATGATATTTTTCGATCAGCGCCAACAGTTCCCCCCGTCCGCCAACCAACGCCGGAGCCCATGGCAAGACCAGTGAAGCGGAGATTCCGGCCTCCGTCAGCTCGCCAAGCATAGCCTGGATTTTTTCCGACTCCTTCTCTTTCGACTTGGCGACAGCCTCGACCGCCCCGGTCATTCCGAAAGTCGTATAACGCCCCTCACGGCGGGGAAGTTTGGCCGGATCGCACGGCTTGCGCTCAACCAGCAGCGGGTCAGCCTGAATAACCTCGCGGTAACGAACCAGTTCCGCCGAATCCTTGTCGAAGGTCAATGTCGCAAATTTTTCCACATTTTTGAACAAGCCGTCGAAACAATTGAAATGACTGATTTCCACCGGCGAAGTCCTGGAGCCGCGCACGATATTGATCCGCCAGATGCTGCCGGGGCGCGGCGCCTCGCCCAGATCGCTGAACGGTACGGCAAAATCCGCCGTCCACCCTTTGGAACCAATCGAAGCGGCGCCGCGCCAGGAACCGTTCCACGCGCTGTCAACACTGTAGGGATCGCCCGGTACTTTGATATACATTCTGCCGTCCCAACGGGTTCCGATGGGGTTCAGGATCAACTGAAGTATATTACCGTGTTCGGGAGCGACAAAGAGCTCCACATCGTCGTCATGATACACCGCGCCGTCAAACTTGGTTGTTTTGCAGAGCAACTTATCGGGATTCGCCTCCGCACAGAAAACCCGGATATACAGATTATCCTTGTCATAAGTAATCCGCGCCTCGGTCTGCTGAGCGGCGGGCTGGTTGCCGCCGGTAACGACGAAATCACCGATTACCTCCGCTTTGCTGAAAGCGGCGCTTTCGCTGCGTCCGTCAATCACCGGAGGCGCCGCAGCGGGCATAATCCGAAAATTGTCGGAAACTTCGCGGAGCCGGAGATCGCGGACTTCAAATATCCCGACCGCGTCCTTGAGCCCCAGCATCTGAAACTGAATACGTTCGGATCCGGCAGGCGCGGTAAACGCCGCTCGGAATTCCGCAAATTTATCCGAAGGCTCGGCATACGGATAGCGCAACACATCCCAGTTGCTGTTTTTCTGCCCCGCCGCCCGGAAAGTGATGGTGCATTGCTGTGAAAACGCACTTCCCGGAGTCCGTTCGCGCCAGCGGTAACGGTAGGTCAGTTCATAAGTACGCCCCGGATCAACTTGACAGTAGGTATAAAATACCGCCGAACCGGCATTATTCGTCGAAATACAGTCAAACCCTTCCGCTGTACGCTTGGCTTCAAATCCTTTTTCCGCCGGCCATACCTTGGGCGCCGCCAGTTTCAGCTCAAATCCCCAACTAAACGGACAAATCAGCACCAACAACAACCAATATATCGCTTTTTTCATCGGTTTTCTCCTTTAAACTTGATTTGCTTATATTATACATGAATATTATATTAAATAGAATGCCTTATTTGATGCTTTATTTAAACGAAACGATGATTATGAGATAAACCGATGGAAATAGCACACTGGCCCGGCGATCGGGAATTCGCCTACCGTCTGAACCTGGAAGGGGAATGCTTCATCCCATCATTTCTGCATGTATTCAGACGCCCCAAATCAACACCTATCGCGCGGACAGTAAGCCTTCACGGCAACTTCGTTCTCTGGATCTGCCTCAAGGAACGCGGCGCGTTGCTGGTTGAACGTGCCACTTACATCCTCACAGAAGACGAAGGAATACTGACCTTTCCCGGGCAGTCTCATATGCGCCTGGGTCCTCCCGACACCCATCCGGATTGGCTCCTGATCCGCTTCAATGGTTCCAACCCCGAACGACTCGCACACCTGAAAAACCTGGTGTTCAAGCTCAATGCCGATGATCGGGAACTGCTCGCTTCTTTCATGAAGTCCTACTTGGTCGCGCGGGAAAACCCGGAACCGTTGAATATCCGCAAAACCCTGATGACCTTTGCCATGCTTCTGAACGAATTGCCGCGAACCGCCATTGTACCGCCCACGACGGCCGATACCGGCATCCACGAAAGCGTCCGGAGTGTCTGCCAGAAGCTGACTTCCGGCAACTGGAACGATCTGACGACCTTTGCCGAGCAAGCCCGCCGGACGGGAATTTCGCCGGGCCATCTCCGCACTCTGGTCAAACAAGCCACCGGCCGCACCCCTACCCACATCAAACAATACAGCCGGATGCTGACCGCCTCGCATCTGCTGACTCACTCGGCAATGAATGTTTCGGAGATCGCCGAACACATGGGTTTTCAGAGCGTCTATGCCTTTTCCCGTTTTTTCAAACAGGCCACCGGCCTCTCTCCCCGCGCCTTTCGGCAAAGCAAAGAAGACAAACTGTCAATCCTGTAAAGCCCAAACTGCCTTAAAACCTTAGATTTATAGATTCCTAGCTTTAAAATTTCTACTGTCGGTTGCACTTGCCGTTGCAACCGACAGTAGCATAAATAGTAATATAACATGATTTCCAACAAATTCAAGCAAATAAATCAGACCGGCTTGAAATGAGAGGGCGGGTATCCGCGCAATCGAGTATAGAAACGCGACAGGGCGTAAATATCCGGGAAACCAGTCGTTTCGGCAATTCGCCCGATGGAAAAATCCGAATATTTCAAGTAATTTTCGATCAATTCCAAACAAGTCTGATCGATGAATTTTTTCACCGAGGTATCACCGTCTTTCACCGCTTGCGAAAACAGGTATTTCAGCCGGGAAACACTGATATTCAGTTCGGCCGCCGCGAATTCGACGTTGACTATCTTTCCTCTGGACAGGACCATTTCGCGCAACTGCGCCACGATCTCCGGGAGCTCATTGTTTCGCAGAGTTTCCCGGTGGGCGTAATGAAGAACATCCAGCAGCAAATACTCCAAGGTTTCCTTTTTCCGGTTGGCAATCAAGCTTCCCTGAGTTTCGCCGTCGACCAGCTTCAACAGGTTTTCGCTGAGCCAATGTATAAAATAATTGTCGGGACGCAGAACCAGCGCCCGACCTCCGATCATCGTATCGTCGTCCTCCACCGCGAATTTGAAAGAATACGATTCGGACGGGGGCGCTTCCTTGAGAAAAGTATGCGGCGACTGCGGCGGCAACAGCCAGAAGCAGCCCGGCATCAGTTGAAATGACTCATTTCCGTCATGAACCATGATCCGCCCGCTGATGACAATTTCGAGCTGCCAGTACGGATGATCATGAAGATCAAACTTACGGGAAATTTCGTCGATATCGTGACACCAATGCAGCAGTTGAAGCCGGACAAAATTCATGTTTTCTCCAAAATGCAAAATTTTTTATCTATAATGCTATTTACTTTATATTCAAAACATGTTATAATCAAGTAAATGAATTTTAAAATATGCAAAATCGGAGATACAAATGAAGTCGAAAAATTTCACACTCATCGAGCTCCTGGTCGTGATCGCGATTATCGGCATCCTCGCCGCCCTGCTGCTTCCGGCTCTGACCCAAGCCCGCAACAAGGGACGCAATGCTTATTGCATCAATCAACTGAAACAACTCGGCATAGTGATGGCCCTTTACCAGGGTAATTACAATGATTACTTCATCCCGAACCGTGATAACGGCATCGGCATATGGTCTTCGTGGCTTCGTAATAACAAGTATATTCCGGGGCCGGGGCCATTGACTTGCCCATCCAACACTTCGCCCGCGCCATCGGACGATGTTGACGGCAAATCCCACTACGGCTACAGTTACTTCCATATCGGAGGTTCGGTCCTGGGCAGAGGTTATGCGGCGGACAGCAGCGCTATTCCGGCCAGGATTTCCGAATTGACTCACCCAAGCCGTACCGTGGTAATGGCGGATAGTTATGTCCCCGAGAATGGTCAAAGCTCCGCTTATCTGGTCGATGCCCATGATGAGACGTCTACTTCTTATTCCAAGGTCTGGCCTTGGCATAACGCGGCGGCTAATGTCCTGTGGGCCGGCGGTCAGGTACGCGATGTCAAGGGACGCCATTATTCTGAACTCTATGTAAATTGGGTAACCTTGGGGCGAAAAAACAATGCCGGAAGCAGATGGAAACGAATTGCCGATTCGGAACGTTGAGGAGAAAATATGTTCAACAAACAATTACGCCCACCCTTGGCCGGAAAAACCGGTACCGCCGTCTTCATCGGGGATTACTGTCCGCGCAACGAAGGTCAGGAGCTGATTCACGCCGGGCAGACCGAATCCATCATCGAAGCGGTAAAACCGTTTATTACCGCCGGCGATTTGAAAATAATTCAATGGGAAACCCCATTGACCTCATCCGGCCAACCCATTTGCAAAAGCGGTCCTAACCTGATCTGTTCTCCGGAATCCGCCGACATTGTGGATATTCTGGAAATCGACCTCGCATTGCTGGCCAATAATCACATCGGCGACCAGGGCGGCGAGGCGGTCATGGAAACCATCCGGCACCTCCGGGCGGCGGGTTCCCAAGTCGTCGGCGCCGGATGCAACCTTAAAGAGGCGGCAAAACCGGTTTTTCTGGAATGCAACGGCATCCGGATCGCGGTATTGAACCGTTGCGAGCACGAATTCGGCATCGCCGGCAGGGACACCATCGGAAGCGCTCCGCTTTCGATTCTGAAAGATTTGAAAGCCATCCGGGAAAACTTGAACCAGGCGGATCAGGTGTGGATCACAATTCATGGCGGGCATGAAGTCAACCCGTTTCCCTCGCCGCAGATGCAGGAAACCTACCGCGCCTTTGCCGAAGCCGGAGCGGCGTTGGTTTTCAATTGCCACACCCACTGTCCCGAGGGCATCGAGATATGGAACGGAACTCCGATCATCTATTCACCGGGCAATTTCTACTTTCCCCGAATCTCTCAGGAAATGAATACCTGGCGCCTCGGCTACCTGCCCAGATTGTCCTTCGACAAACAGGGGATTTACGACTTGGAAATCATGCCGTATACTTTTGACAATTATAAAATGTATTCACTGGATGAGGAAAAACGGAAGGAATTTTTCGAATACTTCAATGAGCTCTGCGCCGCCCTGGCGGATCCGGAATTGATTCAGCGTTATTTCGACTGCTGGTCGGTTATACGCCATGAACAATATTTGAAGGTTCTCGCCGGCTATCCGGAATTCCCGAAACCGTTTCAGGCGCTTTCGTTCGATGACCGGAAGAAATGGCTGCCGCTGCGGAATATCTTTACCTGCGAAGCTCATGCCGAACTTTTTGAAAATTTCCTCCGTCTGATTGAAGATCAAAAACAGCAACCGTCCGAAGCCGATCTCGACTATCTGACAAAACTGCAAAAACCATCATGTTTAAGGAACAACCATTCATGAAAACAATAATCTTTCTTCTCTTGTCCGGCCTGATCCTGGCCGGGTTCGGAGCTGATAAACAGCGATACCGGTTCTTTGAAAACGGCAAGCCGCTTTGCCGGATAGTCATACCGGTTTCGGTCAATGAATATGAGCGCGAAAGCGCCAAGCTTATCAGGAATATCTTTGCTCAAATGGGCGGCGGCGAAATCACCATCACCGATAAACCCGGACAGGATAACCTGCTGGAAATTCACCTCGGCCAAACCACCGCCGGACAGGCCGCCGCCAAGCGAGCCAATCTGGCCGCTCATAAATTGGACAGCTTCCTGATTGAGCCGGAATCGCCACAATGCCTGGTTATCGTCGGCAACCGCGATGTATCGACTTTCTATGGAGCGGCGGAACTGCTGGAACGCTATGCCGGGGTCCTGTGGGTCTGGCCACACGAAAACGGCACGGTGATTCCTCAACAAGCAACTTTCAAGGCAGAAGTTGCCCGGCAACTGGCGGAACCGGCTTTTGACGAGCGCAGAATTTCCGGTGTAAACCCCGGCTGGGGCAAATACAACAAAATGAACCAGGAAACCCGCGAGCGCCACGAACAAATTTATCTTTTCAGCCACAACATCAACCGGGTCATGCCGCCGGCGCTGTTCGATACCCATCCCGAATATTTCAATATGCTCCGGGACAAGCGCCGCCGTCCGGTCAAAAACCAGCGCCAAGCCTGTACCTCCAATCCTGAAGTCATTCAACTGTTCATTGACGCCGCCAAGCGCCAGTTCAAACAATATCCCTGGATCAAATCATTCAGCGTTTCGCAAAACGACGGCGGAAACCTCTGTGAATGCATAAAGTGCCGCGCTCTCGACGTGCCGGGAGTGGAAGGCCAAACCGACCGGTACTTCACCTTTGCCAACGCGGTGGCCGACGGCATCAAGGATGAATATCCGGACAAGCTCATCGCCTCCCTGGCCTACGGAGAAGAAACCCGGAGACCGCCGGCCAAAATCAAGCTGCGTCCCAACGTCATCCCATTCCTGGTCATACCTTCGTTGCAGGACCCACGCCGGGATGTCGAAGCCTGGAGCAAACACGCAAAGCAGATCGGGGTTTATTTCCATCTGCATACTAAGTCCATTCCCAAGTTTTATCCGCAGAAAATGGCTGAATACATGAATTTCCTGAAATCCCACAAAACCGAGGCCGTGTATTCGGAAATTTACCCGGAAAGTGAAAAATTCCGCGCGTCCCACGAAATCGACGCTCCCCGCATCTGGTTGCTGGGCAAGATATGGTGGGATCCTCAGGTCAATACTTCAGAACTTCTGGATTCGTTCTGCGCCAAATTCTACGGCCCGGCCGCCGTCCCCATGCGCCTCTACCTGGCGCAATGCGAACAGGCCTGGAACCGGACCGCCGATCCTTTCGATTTCCGCCGGAATTATGATTCCTATGAGTTCGATATTTACACACCCGCCGATATCAAGATCATGAGCAAGGCCTTTCGGGATGCCTTGGACCTGGCAAAAAAAGATCCAGTAGTAAGCAAGCGCCTGGCAATGCAGAAAAAAGCCCTCTATCCGATACTCGCCGCGCTGCAGTTCGAGGATTTCAAGCCGGACCGGGACCCTGATGACACCATGGAAGATCTCAACCGGCGGGCACGCGCCGCGGCAAGATTCAATCCTGAGGCGCCACTGTGGTCCATTCCCAATGCCACCTGTGCCGCCATCGATACCGCTCTGGATGCAATCTCACGGCAGCTCGGAGCCAAAGCCTTGCCATTCTGGCAGGAAGCACAAGAGCAGTATCCCCTGCTGGCGACCTTTATCGAACCCCAAATCGCCACCTGTTCCGGCAAGCTGAAAAACCTGACCAAAAATCCGAGTTTCACGACAAAGAGCGACGGGGGAATCAGAGCCTGGTCTATTTGGTTCCGCCCCAATACCGACGGGGAAATAGATGCGGACCCGCAGGTCAATTGCTATGGAAAGTCGAGCGTCAAACTGGAACACTGCATTGCCGCATCCATCGGTCAGTCCCTGAAAGTCCAGCCGGGCTCGCGTTACCGGATCAGCTGCCAGGTCCAAACCACCTCATTGCCGGCTACCATGAGCATCCACTTCAAAACCGACCAAGGCAAATGGCTGGGCAAACCCGACGCCACCAACCTGAACGCCGCCAACAAACCAGGATGGCAAAAGCTCTCAGCCACCATTACCGTTCCCAATAATGCCGCCACTCTCACCATCAATCTCGGGGTCCAGAAACAAGGCCCGAAGGATGCCACACATTTCAGTGATTTGAAAATTGAACCTTTATATATACAGGGAAATTGAATTATGATACGTTTATACCAGAAATCAGACTTGCCGGAAGTGATCCGGATTGCCAACCGGGCTTGGCGGGATATCCGCAAGCAAACCCGCGAAACCCTTGGCGACAATATCGCCGACCTGATAAACCCCGATGGCGATGACACCAGCAAAGGAATTCAGGTTAAATCACAGGCGGAAAACCACCCGGAAAATATCTTCATCTGCGAAGAAAGCGGCAAAGTCGTCGGTTTCGTCACCTTTGTCCTGAACGCTTCCGGAATCGGCGAAATCCTGAATAACGCCGTCGATCCGGATTGTGGACTCAAGGGGCTTGGACAACAGATGTACCAGGCGGTACTGGAACATTTTCGCATTAACGGAATGAAAGCCGTCAAAGTAACCACCGGCCTCGATGACGCCCACGCTCCCGCCCGCCGCGCCTACGAACGGGCCGGTTTCGACCGTTCCCTGAGCTTCATCTCATACTACCGGGAACTGAAATGAAACCACGCCTCGGCATCAATATGGTTTACCAATCCTTGAAAGAGGGCGGCAAGCATTTTTACATGCTGATCGACGAATATGTCGACTGGGTTTACCGGGCCGGAGCCACTCCGGTACTGATCCCCACATTGCCCGACGAAGCGGCCATAGCCGAATATCTGGATATGGTCGATGGCATGCTGTTCATCGGCGGGCATGACTACCCCCCTTCCATGTACGGAGCCGATCCGCACCCGGAAACCAGCCTGGCCCGCGAGCGCGCCGGATTCGACCTGGCCTTGATGCGGGAAGCCCTCTCGCGTCCCATTCCGGTCATGGGTATCTGCGCCGGTTGCCAACTGCTGGCCATCGCCTGCGGCGGCAAGCTGATTCAGCACATCGAAGGGCACCGCAAAGGCATTCATGATGCAATTATCGAAAAAGAAGGCCATTTCAGCAACATCCTGGGAATGAAACCGGGAGAGTCGTTGCAGGTAAATACCTATCATCACCAGGCGGTGGACCCGGCCGCTCCCGGCAATGAATTGGAAATCACCGCCCGCAACACCGAAGGCGGCGTGGAAGTCATCTAGCGCCCCGGCCTCCCGATGGTCATGGGCATGCAATTCCACGTGGAACGCATGCCGGAGCTCGCTCCGCGCTTCTTCGAGTCACTGATCAGGTTGAAGAAATTTCAATAAACATTCGGCGAAGCCGGAAGTAAAACCGCGTAGCGCATTCATTCACCAATTCACCAATTCAATTAAGTATAACCTGGAGTTGGCGGCGGAGGTCGCCGATTTCCCGCCGCCAGAATTGTTCCGTGCCCCAGTCCGGGAAATTGTTGCGAAACTTGAAGTCATCAATCTGGGTACTGCACCAGGACAGGAAATAAACCATCCGCATGGCGCGCAGCGGTTCGATCAGTTCGATCGTACTGTAATCGAAATCCCGCAGCTCCGTATAGCCCTCCAGAATCAGGTCCAACTCGCGACGGCAGGAGGCCACGTGCTCAGGCAGCAGGAGCCAGATATCCTGGACCGGCGGCCCGGTCATCATATCGTCGAAGTCAATAATCATCAGCCCCTCGTCGGGACGCTCCAGAATATTGGCACGATGGAGGTCGGCGTGAATCCGAATCAGCTCCAAATCGTCGAAACGTCCCTCGATACATTCGTAAAACTGCTCGGCAACACCATAAAAAGAATCCCGGCAACTGTCGGGAATGAATCCGCCGTCCAGCAGATGATCCAGATAAATCGCGGTGGAGGTTTCGGGGGTCAGGACAGTCCGGTGTTCGGCATGCCCGGCAGCTCCTGCCAAATGGATACGGGCGGTCACCCTGCCGATCCGCCGCCAGTCCTCATCTTCGATAATCTCCATTTCGCGCCCGAACCTTTTCGGAAACACAGTATAAATAATGCCATCGGAGGTTTGCCGCAAGGTTTCGCCATTCGCCGACGGCAGCGGACTGATTACCGGGATTTCGGCCTCGGCACAATCCGCCACGAACCGGTGTTCGTCGGCGATAGCCGCCATATCCCAACGGCCCGGCCGGTAGAATTTAGCGACCACACGTTCGCCGCCGCGAGTTTGCAGCTCATAGACGCGATTGATGTAGCTGGGCAACGGCGAAGCCAGCCCGCTCATCGGCGTCTGCAAATATTGTTCTACCGCATCAATCACATGATCCGGCGATAAATCTTCGAAATTATTCATATAACTTGGTAATAAAATTTGCTTTTTCGAAAATACCAGCTAAAATCTTAGAAATATGCGACAAAAAACAGGAAAAACGGCCATGATTAAGCTGGAACACGATTTGCATGTCCATACCTTTCTCTCCGAATGCAGTATGTCGCCGACCCAGACTCCGGAAAATATTATCCGGCAAGCGAGGGAATTGGGGCTGCGGCAGATCGGTTTCGCCGACCATATCTGGGCCAATCATGAAATCCAGCCGCATTCATTTTACCAGTCCCAGGACGAACGCCAGATCAGCCGTCTCCGGGAACAGTTGAAAAAAATCGAAATCCCCGACGATATCAAAGTACTGGTCGGCTGCGAGGCGGAAATGGCCGGACCGGGACGCTTCGGGATTACCCGCGAACTGGCGGAAAGCCTTGATTTCGTTTTGCTTGCCACCGATCATTTTTATTTTTCCGGCTTCGTCGACGAGCCGCCGGAGCGCACTCCGCGAGCTTTAGCCAAACACATGCTCACGATGTTCAAAGCCGGGGCCGCCAGTGGCCTGGCGACCAGCCTTGCCCACCCGATGATGCCTTTCGGCTATTTCGATCTTTACGAAGCCGCCATGGCGGAAATCAGCGATCAGGAACTGCTGGACGCCTTCGGCCTGGCCGCCGAACACAAAGTGGCGCTGGAAATCTCCGGCAATTTTCTCCCCGACCGCCGCCGGACTCATAATTTCGATATTCAAATCCCTCTACGCATCATCGAACTGGCAAAACGGGCCGGATGCAAATTCACATTCGGCAGCGATGCCCACAACCTCGAAAAAATGCAGCGCATCAAAGACCTCGAGTTCTTCATCGTCACCCTGGAACTCACCACCCAAGACCTCCTCCCTGGCCTGGCCGCCGTCATCGAGAGTTGAAAGTTGAAGGTTGAAAGTTGAAAGCTATGGGAGGTGGAAAAATCTCCCAATATCTTAGCTTTCAACCTTCAACTTTCAACTTTTTTTAAAAACTGCCGGTGGATGTCTTTGTCGCAATAGCGGTCTTCGGCTTCGGGAAGCAGTTCGGATGGAGAATAGTTGGAACGAATGTCGGTTACTTTTACCCGGTGTTCGTCGACAGTGAAGCATATCCGCCAGGTCCGACAACCGATGCTGTGTCCTTTGTCTTCCGGGATAATCCGCTTACGGGTATCGTTCAAGGGCTCGTAAGACAGTTGCAGTTTGGCGAATGCTTCGAGGTCCAGGCCGCTCAGGTCCTTTATCAGGGCGATTTTTTCGGTGGCGAGAGCGGCAAATTCAACTTCATATTGATCTATCGCGTCAGGCAGCCAGCCGATAGCGGCGTCCGGAAAGCTGTCCGCCGCCGGAATGTATGGCTTGATATCCAGCACCCAGGTTCCATCCAGCATGTCGAAATTGCGGATATGGATTTCCAGCTTATCGATTTTGACCAGCTCCACACAGCTCATGCCGATCGGATTAGGGCGATGCGGCGAACGGGTGGCGAAAACTCCGATTTTACGGCGGTCCTTGATCACCGGCGGGGTTACGGCCGGTTTCCAACCGCTCTCCAGATTTTGATGGAAACAAAACAGCACCCAAATCCGGTCGAAACCGTTCATGTCCCGTAGCGCTGTTTCGAAATTATGATGCGGCAACAGCCGGATAATGCCGGTGTTGTCGGCAAAAACCGCCTGACGCGGTGCTTCAAACCGGTATTTTCCGGCCGCTTCCACCACCCCGATCGGAGCAAAAGTCACCGGTTTCATGGTTTTTCCTGAACCTTCGGTAGGTCCTGAGCCTTGTTGCGACAGGAAAAATTCTTACCCCATTTACTGGTCCCTACAATCACAAAAACCATCATCAAGGCCAGCAGCAGCCAGAACCACCAGGCAAAAATAGAGTTGCTGAATTTATAACCGGCTGCCGGTTTGATTTCCTCATCCGCCGGTTTTTCCGCGGCGGCGGGATCGGGAGCCGCGCCCGGGGGCGGGGCAATGGTCTTCAAGGTTGGCCGGGGTTGGATTTCACGATGGCACTCGGGACATTCCAACTGCAAATTGATCCAGGCATTATCCACCCCCAGCACCGCCTTGCAATGCGGGCACTGGTACTCGAACTGGCGGCTTTCCACGATCGCCACAGCAGGCGGCGGAGGCGGCGGAACCACGGCTGCGGCGGCTTCCGGCTTGCCGCCGTTGGTCAGAAAATCATTGATGGCGTCGCTGAATCCCTGCCCGGTACTTTTGTCGACGCTTTTGACGATGCATTTGCCGCCGTCCTTGCGGACAAAACTCAGAATATTCTTTTCAAACTGCGTTTCTTTCAGAATATCCAGACGGATTTCCAACTCTTTGATCCCGACGAACATCACCTTGTCCATAAATAGAATTCTCTTGTCCGTCGCCACCATGATCCAGGTGCGGTCGTCATAGGAACCACGGGTCAAGGCCAGGACGTGTTCGTCCCGATCCAAAATCTCAGGCAATTCCTTAACTTCGGGACGGTGGGTAAATTTACCGCCGTTGGCCCCCAGCGCAGTCAATTCATTTTTCAGTTCTTCACGATCTTTCATTTGTCTTTCAATAAGGAGCCGTTGATAAATAAACTTGACAAAAATCTTTGCGGCTCCAGGCGAGTGATTTTTATCAAAACTGTGAGGAGCATAACGAGTTATGTAACGAACAGGCTTTGACAAAAAGCGCCGCCTGGCACACAAAGATGTAAAGGTTATTTTTTAACGGTTCCTAATCTGATGCGCTCTTCATCGATTTCCACAACCCGTTCTTTATACAGGCTGCCGAGCGCTTTTTTAAAGGTTTTCCGACTCATTTTGAACAAGCGTTCGATTTCACCGGAGGGAGTTTTGGCGGTAATTTTCAGCTCGCCGCCATGAGCGGCCAACACCTCACGGATCACATCCGCCGCATCGGGCACCGCATTGGCATAACCGGGAGCTTGCATGACTACGTCCATCCGGCCGTCCTCGCGGACTTTCTGCAGATAAACCCGGCGGTGGTCTCCGATCTGCAACCTCTCGTAAACCTGCCCCAAATACAGGATCCCGATATATTTTTCATCCAGCAACACCCGGTAACCGGTCCGGGTTATTTCCATGACCACTGCCTCCAGCGGCTGCCCGAACCGCAAATTTTCCGGAGCGGCTACGATTCCTTTCATGACTCTAGCAGTGGCGATCACCCGGTCGCTGACCTTGTCGTACTTGACCTTGACCAGAACTTCGTCGCCGACATGCAGCGGGGAAATCTGTTCCCGATAGGGCAACAGCAAGTCCTTATCCAAACCCCAGTCCAGGAACGCGCCGACCGGGTTGACGTCCTTGACCAGAAGCCGGACGATATCCCCCTCCACCGCCAGCGGTTTCTGCGTGGTCGCCACCGGACGGTCCTCCGAATCGGTGTAAACGAAAACCTCGAGGATATCGCCAATCTTCATTTCCTGGGTAACATATCTCGAAGGCAGCAACACTTGCTCACCTTCCGCGTCAGACAGATAAACCCCATGGTCCGAGGTGCGTTTAATCCGCAATCTATTGTAACTGCCGAGAACTATCATTTATTCATATCTCCAAGTTTATTAAATTGAAAATTGAAAATTGAAAATGAAAAATTAAAGAGATTCTTTTTCGCAATATCTTTTCTCCAAATCTTCACTTCCCATCATTTTCAATTTTCAATTTTCAATTTTCAATTTACTCAAGCCAGATAACCACTTTGCCGTCAACCTCCCGGAAATCACTCTCCGCCAAATCCACTCTCATGCGTTCAGCACGGGAAATAACCGTCTTGCCGTTGTCGGCACTGCCGGTCCCAACCGGCCAATATAATTTACATCCGTCCTCCAACGCCAACGGCTTGCGGCACGGCAACCCCTGCAGTTCCAACTGAAAGGACCTCAGCCACAACTCCATGGCCTTGTCCGGTTCGTATTCGCGGCATTCACTGCCCGCCAAATCCGACAGGCCGCCGCCCTGTAACTTCCGCAGCACCTGATTGCCTCTGACCTCGACGAACTTCCGGTAGTTGCTGACAATCTGACCGCGCCGCTTATCCCAGTCTTTGGTAATCCTGACGCCGTCACGCCCTAAATACTCATCCCACAACTGAGCCCCTTCCCGGCTGTTGGCGGCGATCCGGCTTTCGCACAGGAAACTGGCCGCCTGGGTGTCGGTGATATTTTCTTTCAAACCGAGAATGATATTCGCCATACGGTATTTCTGCTCCGCCCCATACTTTTCAATATTGGCAATACCATATGCGTCCACCAGATATAAATTCTGTTTATAAAGCAGATTCCCCGCATGATAATCCGGATGAAACCAGTTATTCATAATTATCTGCCGGGTCAGAAACGCCAACTCATGCAAGAGCTCGTCGCGCTGTTCGGTCCGGTACCAGTATTCCTGTAAATCCGGGGCGTCGTTCAAGGCCTGGGTCACCAGCAATGAATGGATGCCGCGCCTCCCGCATCCAAGATACTCGACCACCGGCAGACCGGCCACGGCGATTTCCAGGCCGGTTCTGAATTCCGACACCGCCCGCGAAAATACCAGTTCGCGGATCTTGTCATCCAATTTGTGGGGAGTGAAATACTTGACGAAATAACGGTCGTCAACTTTGAAAACGGTCCGCTGCGGATTTCTTTTGACCATACCACTTTTCATATGAGCCCGAAAATCCATAAACCATCCGTCCAGAATCGACGGATCGCGAACTTGCCAGCGCCAACCGTTGACCTCGGTCTTAACCATCGGCTTTCTCCACAAACAAAAACGAAGCAGAACCAAGTTTGCGCAAAGCAGTGCGCCGACCCGGCACGACCAAAGTGATGAATTCACCGGCCGCACCTTTGGTATCCGGCAACTCCCAGATTATTCTGGCCGCGGCAGCCCATTCCAGGAACTCCGCCTTGGCCATCAACGCCCGGTAAAGCTCCGCCGACTCGGCATACGGCGGATCGGCAAAAATCAGATCCGGCTCCGCCAGCCGCCGCCGGTAACGCTCCGGCTCCAGGATACTGGAGCAAACCACTTCGGACTCAAACTCCGCGCCCGACTTACGGACCTGGGCGATATTCTGTTCGATTACTTTGCAATGGCTGAAATTCTGATCCACGAAAAGCACCTCCGCCGCACCGCGGCTGGCAGCTTCCAGTCCGACACTACCCGATCCGGCACACAGATCAACCACTTTCAAACCATCAAAATTGCGCAGACTGTCCATCAGACTCTGCCTGGCGCGAACCGAGGTGGGGCGCACCTCCATGCCGCGCGGCGCCTGAATCACCATGCCGCGTGCCAATCCGGAAATTATTTCCATCTGATTTCCTTTATATATATAAATTGT
This sequence comes from Victivallaceae bacterium, assembly GCA_031548025.1. Taxonomy (GTDB): domain Bacteria; phylum Verrucomicrobiota; class Lentisphaeria; order Victivallales; family Victivallaceae; genus UBA5239. The sequence continues at coordinate 42,325 of JAVBRM010000005.1, forward strand.
TTCCATATAATATAACCCGGAAACAGTCTCAGTGCAAGATTCTTAGCCGATGATCACCACAAATAATAAGTCACCTCAGCCCAAAACCATCCGACTCGTCCGACTTGTCCGACTCGTCCGACCTGTCCGATTTCTTTTGGCACAGGTTGAAAGTTTCCTGAAAATTTATTCAGAGCGGACGATTGATGCTTGAAAAAATCGATTCTCATGATATATTCTATAGTTTATAATTCTGTATGTAATCTGAATCTGGAATCAAATCAGGAGATATCGAAAATGGCGGTACCGAAAAGAAAAATGTCGAAAATGAAGAAACGCATGCGCAAAGCTGCGAATCGTTATGAAGGCGTGCAGGTAACTTTCTGCACCAATTGCCAGGCTCCTCTCAAGCCCCATTGTGCTTGCAGCGCCTGCGGTTTCTACAAAGGCAAACAAGTCCTTACTGTCGAAGCATAAACTATGATCAGAATCGCGGTTGATGCGATGGGCGGAGACCACGCCCCCGCTGTAATCATCGAAGGCCTTACTGCTGCCCTGTATGATTTCCCCGAATACGAATTGACTATCGTGGGGCATCAGGGCAAGATTTCCTATTATCTGGAAAAATACGGTATCGCTTCTCATCCGCGAATCAAACTGGTCCATGCCGAAGAAACGGTGGAAATGAATGACCCCGCCACCGCGGCGGTCCGTTCCAAGCGCAATTCATCCATTACAATTTGCGCTAAATTGCTGCGGGACAAGAAAGTGGATGCGGTTTTCAGCGCCGGCCACACCGGAGCCGCGGTTGCCGCGTCTACAGTACTGGTCAGAACACTTGAAGGCATTCAGCGTCCGGCAATCGCCACGATCATGCCGGGTATGTACGGTAAGTACATTCTGATGGACGCCGGCGCCAACCCCGACTGCGAACCGATGAACCTGGTTCAATTTGCCCTGATGGGGGAAGCCTATGCCGAGTTTTTCTTTGACATGAAAGACCCGCGTATCGGATTGTTGAGTGTCGGCGAAGAAGACTGCAAAGGCAATGAACTGACCAAAGAAACTTTTAAGAAACTTGCCGCCATGCCGATCAATTTTGTCGGCAACGTCGAAGGCAACACGATTTTCGAGAACATTACCGAAGTCGTTATCTGTGACGGCTTTATCGGCAATGTCCTTTTGAAGACATGCGAAGGACTCGCCAAATCCACTCTGTATTGGATGAAAGGAGTCCTGACTAAAAATCCGGTTCGGTATACCGGGGCTATTCTGGCCCGCAATGCCTTCCGGGAGCTGAAATCATTTGCCGATGCCGAAGATATTGGCGGTGCGCCGCTGTTGGGGATCAACGGAATTGTCATTATTGCCCATGGGTCCTCTACCGCACGCTCTGTCCGCAACGGCATCAAGGTAGCCGGTGAATTCGTCAAGTTCGGCATCAACGACAAGATTATTCAGCGGGTTAAAGAAACCGGTGCGCTGATCAAGTCCGATGCAGAGCACGAAAACAACAATTAATTAGAAAATATTGCCTGCGTCATTTGACAACGGCTTAAATTATCGATAGATTAAGTTAATTTTTTAATATTATTATCTTATCGGTTCGGCAGGAGATTTTATGGGTATTAAAATCATAGGGACGGGTTCCTATTTACCAAAGAAAGTGGTTACCAACGCAGATCTGGAAAAGATCGTGGAAACCAGTGATGAATGGATCACTTCCCGTACCGGCATTTCGGAACGTCGCATTGCCGCCCCCGAAGAAGCCGCCTCGGATATGGCCTATCAGGCCTCGCTCAAGGCGCTGGAAGCCGCCGGTATTACCGCCGAAGACATTGACGGTATCATTTTTACCACCGTCACGCCCGATTATGTCTTCCCCAGCTCAGCCTGTATGCTTCAGGAAAAACTCGGCTGCCGGAAGGTCTTCTGTTTCGATATGCAAGCCGCCTGTACCGGCTTGATTTACGCCATTGAAGTGGCTCATTCCCTGCTGATAGCCAAGCCCAAATACCGCAGAATCCTGATTGCCTCTTCGGAAAAATTGTCCGATATCACGGACTGGACCGACCGCAGTACCTGTGTATTGTTTGGAGACGCCGCCTCCGCGATCATTCTGGAAAAAACCGAAAGCGCGGAAGACTCACTGCTGGCAAGTTCGCTCGCCGCCGACGGCACTTACGGCGACAAATTGATTATCCCCGGCGGCGGCAGCAGAATGCCGCTTACACAGGAAGTTTTCGATCAAAGATTGATTTATACTCAAATGTCCGGTCAGGAAGTATTCAAACTGGCGGTCAGCGCCATGGCCTCGGCATGCAATGAAGCCATGCAGGAAGCCGGCTTGGCCATTGACGATATCGACTGGCTGGTGCCGCACCAGGCCAATCTTCGAATCATGAAAATGGTCGCCAACCGTGTTTCATTTCCTCTGGAAAAGTCCTTCGTCAATGTCAACCGTTATGGCAACACCTCTTCCGCCACCATCGGCATCTGCCTGGATGAAATGATCAGGGGCGGGTTGTTGAAACGCGGCCAGATTGTACTGTTGACGGCGTTCGGTTCCGGCATGACCTGGGGTTCAATTATCCTCCGTTACTGATGAAAATTATCATCGCACCAGACTCATTCAAAGGCAGCCTCCGCAGTCCGGAGGTTTGCGAGGCTGTGGCGAAAGGCCTGCGCCGGGCTCTACCTAACGCTCAGCTCATATCAATCCCCATGGCCGATGGCGGCGAAGGAACTACCCGCGCGGCAGTCATCGCCACCGGTGGCGAACTCCATACCCGTGACGTTCATGGTCCTTTGATGCAAATGGTATCCGCGGAATATGGGTTGCTCGATAACGACATTGCGATTTTCGAAATGGCATCGGCCAGCGGCTTGGAACTGCTTGAAGATTCAAAAAAAAATCCCCTGGAAACCACTACTTTCGGAACCGGTCAGATTCTGCGCCGTTTACTGGAACGCGGATTCAGAGATATCATCATGGGTATCGGTGGCAGCGCCACGGTTGATGGCGGCATGGGAATGCTGCAAGCATTGGGCTACCGGATGGTCGACGCCGATGGCGAATTGCTTCCTTTCGGTATTGGCGGCGGGACGTTACACCGGATTGCGCGAATTGACTGTTCTCACGCCGACCCGCGCTTGAAAGAATGCCGGATCCGGGTGGCTTGCGACGTCACCAATCCATTGCTCGGCCCGAACGGCGCAGCGGCGGTATTCGGCCCCCAGAAAGGCGCCTCCCCGGAAGACGTCTCCAGACTGGAATACAATTTAAAACACTGGTTTGAAGTACTCCGCTCGGCGGATTTATGCAAAAACTGCGACCAACCCGGCGACGGTGCGGCCGGCGGCCTGGGCTTTGCCCTGCGCAATGTTCTGAATGCGGAAATCACCTCCGGAGCCGCTCTATTGATCGACTTGGCCGACCTGACTGAACAGTTGGCCGGAGCCGACCTGCTGATTACCGGCGAAGGCTGTTCCGATTCGCAAACCGCGCAAGGAAAACTCTGCGCGGTAATCGCGGAAACCGCGGCCCACCGCCAGGTACCGGCAATTCTGCTCTCCGGAGCCCTGAGAGGAGACCTGAGCGAGCTGGAAAAAATCTTCGCCGGAACCTTCAGCATCGCCCGCGGCCCCGGATCGCTCGCCGACGCCATGGCCTCGACCGCCGCCAACCTCGAATTTACCGCCTTCAACATCGCCAAGCTCCTTTCTTCAGTGGTTGCTAAAAATTAACCTATTCAGGTTGAAAGAAACGCAATAACGTGCTATGTTATAAAGTAATTATGAAGGATTTCCAATGAACTTACTTTTTATCGGCGACGTGGTTGGACGCGGCGGGCGTCATGCTGTGGTCAGATTGATTCCTGACTTGCGGCGCGAATTCAACTGCAGTTTTACCATTGTCAATGCGGAAAATATTGCCGCAGGTTCCGGCATGACCGCCAAATGTTTGCGCGACCTCGGCAACGGCGTCGACGTCATCACCAGCGGCGACCATGTCTGGGACCAGAAAGATTTTGAATACGAAATCAACGGTATTCCCAATGTTCTGCGTCCGGCCAACCTGAGCCGTACTCAGCCCGGACGCGGCTGGAAAGTATTTCGCAATCCGGCAGGCGGCGACTTGGCGGTTATCAACCTGATGGGCAAAGTCTTCATGAAAGAGAGCGCTTACTGCCCGTTTGAAACTGTCGAAGAAATCCTGAATCAGCTGCCCTCGACCCTGAAAACCGTAATCGTGGATTTCCACGCCGAAGCCACCAGCGAAAAAGCCGCCATGGCCCATTTTCTCGACGGACGCGTTACTGCGGTCCTCGGCACCCATACCCATGTCCAGACTGCCGATGCGAAAATCCTGTCCGGCGGCACTGCTTTTATTTCCGACGTCGGCATGGTCGGCTCGGAGTATTCGATCCTGGGACGTACCGTCGAATCGGTAGTGGATAAATTCCGGTCGGGCATGCCGCGGCGGCTTCCCGTCGCCGAGACTCCGGTCAGGCTCGATTGCGTGATCGTCACCTACAACGTTGCCGACGGCAAGGCCACGGCAATCAAAAATATTTCGCGAATGTTTGAACCCGATGCTTTTGAAGGAGTCTAGTCATGAAAGAGAAAAAACTGCCGGAAATCAATTTTAAACGGGTCGATGAACTGATCAATTTGGCGTTGGACGAAGACTTGGGCGGCCTCGGCGACACCACCACCATCGCGGTAATCCCGGAAAACACCATCGCCGAAGCCCTGATGATCTGCAAAGAGGATTGCGTTTGCGCCGGACTCCCGGTTGCCGAACGCGTTTTCCGCACTCTTGACCCCGGAATTCACTGGGAATCGCTGGTCAAAGAAGGACAACTCTGTCACAAAGGCACCGTACTGGCCAAAATCAACGGACAGGCCCGCTGGCTCCTCACCGCCGAACGAACCGCACTGAACTTTCTGCAGCGTCTCTGCGGCGTAGCCACCACCTCCCGCAAATATGCCGACGCCGTCGAAGGAACTTCCTGTCAGATTCTCGATACCCGCAAAACCACCCCCGGCTGGCGCAACCTGGAAAAATATGCCGTCGCCGCCGGCGGTTCATCCAACCACCGGATCGGGCTGTATGACCGGATCATGATCAAAGACAACCACCGTGAGCTGGCCGGGCTGGAAGGCAACAACGGCATCGCCCTGGCGGTGGAGCGCGCCCGCAAGCGTTTCCCGGCCCTGGAAATCGAAGTAGAGGCCGATACCCTCGAAGAAGTCCAGAAAGCCCTCAACTGCAACGTCGAATACATCCTGCTCGACAATATGACCAACGAACAAATGGCCGAAGCCGTCAAAATGAACGCCGGACGTTGCAAGCTCGAAGCCAGCGGCGGCATCACCCTCGAACGCATACCGTCGATCGCAGCGCTGGGAGTCGATTATATTTCCGCCGGAGCCTTGACCCACTCGGTCAAAGCGTCGGATATTTCCATGGATATCAACATTCCAGTCAAGAAAAGGTAAAGCAAATGATCGCCAGACTTAAAGGTATTTTACTGGAACCGGAATTCAATCAGGCCATTATCGACATCAACGGAGTCGGTTATCGTGTTATTATTCCGGTGAGTACTTTTGACGCGCTGCCCTTGCCGGGCAACGAGGTCACCCTCCTGATCAATACCCAGGTCCGCGAGGACGCCATCAGCCTTTACGGGTTTGCCACCGCCGGCGAAAAGAATCTCTTTGAACAACTGATGACAGTCAACGGCGTCGGCGCCAAGCTGGCGTTGTCGATTTTAAGTTCCATGCCCACCGCGTCTTTCTGCGCGGCCATTATGAGCGGCGATATCAACACCATCAAGCAGATCAACGGCGTCGGCAAAAAGACCGCCGAGCGCCTGATCCTCGAAATGCGCGACAAAATCGATAAATTAGCTGTAGCCGCAGGGCCGCTCACCACCCCGGAAGTCCCCTCCGGAATCAAGGACACGGTCAACGACACGATCCGGGCCTTGGAAGGACTCGGCTATAAGCGCGATCGTATCACCAAGGCAATCAACGACCTGACCAAAGAAATTCCCGAAAAGGAATGCACCCTGGAAAACCTGATCCGCAATGCGTTGCGGTTACTTAACAGCTAATTTATAGGAAACGAATATGAAGAAGAGGAGGAATTTTACCCTCATTGAATTGCTGGTTGTCATTGGAATCATTGCCGCTTTGGCGGCGATGCTGTTACCGGCATTGGCCAGAGCCCGGAGCTCCGCCCAAAGCGCCTCATGCCTGAACAATATGAAGCAATTGGGATTTGCCAACAGTCAATACGCCACCGATTACGACGGCTATTCGTGTTTGTACAGTGAAATGAATAGAATGCCCCCTCCCCTTTGTAATTACTGGTTCGGGTACCGTCTGAGCAACGGGCTGTATGGGAACGGCAGTCAATACGATGTCACTCGGGGATTGCTTTTTGCTTATGTCGGAAAAATCCCGACAGTCTTGGCCTGCCCGACATTTTTATACAAAGGTCCCTGGACCGAACTGGATGGCGGAGCCGGCATCGCCTACAACGGTCACTGGCTGGGGGGATATATCCCGGCGGAAGACCCCGATGGAATCAAGGGATGTAAACTGTCATCGGTCAAGAACCCATCCCGGGTAATCGCCTTTGCCGATGCCGCTTCCGAAGACGACGGCATGGGAGGAACGACAGACTTCAAACCGACACTGTTGCTGACGGTAAGCCACGGCACTCCGGAAGAAGAATTCGCCCCGACCAATAATCCCGGCATGATCCATTTCCGCCACAAAGGAACCGCCAATGTAGCTTGGGCCGACGGTCATGCCGACAACAACAAAATCGGCAAAAGCAACCCGGGATCCACGAAAAATATTGGACACCTGGCCGAAAGCGACAAAAACGATTTCTACCGCACCGACGGCAAAACCTTGACCCCTTAGTAGTCCGCTTGACATTCCCCGGAATCATGGTATAGTGGAGGGAAGCGCCAAATAAGGAGGTGGAAATGATTGGATTGGAAGAATTTATTGATCTTCTCCCGAAACTTGTTGTCGGCTTCGTACTGATGCTGCTGTATATCCATCTGTCGGGCAAGGGATCGCTTGCTCCGATTTCCAATATCGACCAAGTCGGCAACGTGGTGCTTGGCGCTCTGATCGGCGGGGCTCTTTTCAATACCCGAATCGATCTGTTCGCTTTCACCGCCTCGGTGATGATCTGGTCGGGATTGATGCTTTTTATCCGCTTTCTCAGCAACCGCTATATGGAAGTCAAGGACGTAGTCGACGGCGAAGCGGTTTGCCTGATGCGGGATGGCGAGTTGCAAACCGGTAACTTCCTCCGCGCCGAACTTTCGGTACGCGATTTCATCATGCTGTTGCATCAGCGCGGCTTCCACAACCTCACCGAAATCAATAATGTCTGGTTCGAATACAACGGCCAACTGACAGTAGACCGCAAAGGCGATGAAAACACCGCCACCGCTTTGATTGAAAACGGTGAAATCAACCACGAACATCTCCAGCGCCTCAAATTCACCAGTGAATGGCTGCTGGATGAACTTCAACAACGCGAAGTCAAACTGACCGATGTTTTCTACGCCGAATGGCACCATCAGCAACTATGGATTTACCCGAAGCTCTCCGAGCCCTCGCCATTTCACCTGAAACACAAAAAATAAATTAAGAAATGTTTGAGGACGGTAGTCTCATAACTACGGCTGATGGATTTCAAGAGGATTCCGGAAAAGATGCATTTGAAAATTTTGAGCGTGGCTACCCATAGGTAACCACCGAGAAATTATCAAATGCAGATTTTTTGGAGCCTCTGAAAGCCGCAGTTGAAATTGTGAGACTGCCGTCTTTGAGCTTACCAACCCATTTTTCTGAGCCAGGTGGCGCAGAGATCGGGCCATACCCGGATTTCCGGCACGGAATCGTCGGTGCCGAGTCCGAGACCGTGTTTGCCTTCCGGGAAGACGTGAAGTTCGAACGGAATATTCTTCGCCCGCAATGCGGCGGCATAGTTCAGGCTGTTTTCCACCGGTACTCCGCCATCAGCCGCGGTATGCCACAGGAATGAGGGCGGGGTGTTGTCCTTGACCCGGCATTCCCAGGAATAATGCTTTCGGTCCTGCGGCAGCAATTCTTCGCCCAGCAGGTTCCGGAATGAGCCGAGGTGTCCCATATTGACGCCGCTGATCACCGGATAACAGAGAATGGTGGCGTCGGGACGGGCGGAAACCGCATCGGCGGCGTCGCCGTTATTGGCTTGGACTTCATCGAAGACAACACCCGAGCTGCAGGCCAGATGGCCACCGGCGGAAAATCCGAGTACCGCGATTTTGTCCGGCTTGATATGCCATTCCGCCGCTTTGGAGCGGACGATTTTAATTGACCGGAGGATGTCTTCCTGCGGGGCGGGAAAACGGTACGGGGCGACCCGGTATTGAAGTACGAACGCATGATAACCGGCCTGGTTGAATTTCTCGGCAACCGGAGCGCCTTCGTGGTTGGCGCGATGGCTGTAGCCGCCGCCGGGGCAAACGATCACCGCTCCCCGGGCTTCATTGCCGGGCAACAGAAATGTTTCGAGATACGGCTGAAAATCTTCTTCCGGGTTACCGGCTCCGCTGCTTTTGCGGTCTTTCCATATTATAATCTTTTCCATTATTAATTGTCTCCTTTGCTCTGGATCTTGGCCCAGGAATCTTTTAAACCCACCGTGCGGTTGAAAACTTTTTTCTCTGCGGTGCTGTCCGGGTCGCAGCAGAAGTAGCCGACCCGCTCGAACTGATAAATGCTGCCGGGTTTGGAGTCCTGCAAACAGGGCTCGACCAGGCATTCGGTTATCTGCACGGAGTCGGGATTGAGCAGTTCCTTGAAATCCAACTCGGATTCGGCCGGGTTTTCGAGCGTAAAGAGCGGATTGTACAAACGCGCTTCGGCTTTGGCGGCATGAGTGGCGGAAACCCAGTGAATGGTCCCCTTGACCTTGCGTCCGTCCGGTGAAGAACCGCCACGAGTGGCTGGATCGTAGGTACAGCGCAGTTCAGTGATATTGCCGTCAGCGTCTTTAATGACTTCTTCGCATTTGATGAAAAAGCCGTAACGCAGACGGACTTCCTGTCCGGGAGCGAGACGGAAATATTTCTTCGGCGGTTCTTCCATAAAGTCGTCTTTTTCGATATACAATTCACGGGTGAACGGAACCTTACGGGAACCGGCTGCCGGATCTTCCGGATTGTTGACCGCATCGAGCTCGTCGGTGGTATTTTCCGGGAAGTTGGTAATTACCACTTTCAGCGGATTCATTACCGCCATGGCCCGCAATGCCCGTTTGTTGAGGTCGTCGCGCTGGAAATGCTCGAGCAAACTGAGGTCGGACATGCTGTTGTATTTGGTAATGCCGGTCGCGCCGACAAAAGCGCGGATGGCTTCCGGGGTGTAGCCGCGACGGCGCATGCCGCTGATTGTCGGCATCCGGGGGTCGTCCCAGCCGTTGACATGGTTTTCCTTGACCAGGGTCAGGAGTTTGCGCTTGCTCATGACCGTGTAGGTCACGTTAAGGCGCGAAAATTCGATTTGCTGCGGATGGCAGGGCATTTCCAGCACATCGAGGAACCAGTCGTATAACGGACGGTGGATTTCAAATTCCAGCGTACAGATCGAGTGGGTAATTCCTTCAATGGAATCGCTGATGCAGTGGGCAAAATCGTACATGGGATAGATGCACCACTTGTCGCCGGTCCGGTAATGATGTTCGCGTTTGATCCGGTAAATCGCGGGGTCGCGCATATGCATATTCGGCGAAGCCATGTCGATTTTGGCACGAAGCGTCTTGGCGCCGTCGGCGAATTCGCCGTTGCGCATTCTGGCAAGGAGATCGAGGTTTTCCTCCATCGAACGGTTGCGGTAAGGCGATTCGCGCCCGGGCTCAGTCAGGGTGCCGCGGTATTCGCGGATCTCATCGGTGGAGAGATCGCAGACATAAGCCTTGCCGCGCTTGATCAGTTCAACCGCGCAATCATAAAGTTTTTCGTAATAATCCGAGGCATAAAACAGATTGTCACCCCAGTCGAACCCAAGCCATTTGACATCATTTTTGATGGCTTCAACATATTCGATGTCTTCCTTGGCCGGATTGGTGTCGTCCATGCGCAGATGGACCACGCCGTTATTTTCCTGGGCGATACCGAAGTCCACGCAGATCGCTTTGGCATGGCCGATATGCAGATACCCGTTGGGTTCGGGCGGGAAACGGGTAACCACCGCGCCGCCGTGTTTATTATTTTTGAGATCTTCCGCCACGATCGCACGAATAAAATCGACTGGCGGAGTATTGGTATTTTCAGTATCCATAAATATTCTCCGTTTTATAGTTATAAATTTATAATTTACATTAGCTTAAAGAAAAATCAATGTTAGATTTTGTTTTACAGGCGGTTTATATTGTACGGTATGAGGAAAAAGAGAAAGATCAAGCGGATTGCGCTTTTGACCGGAGGATTGGCTTGCGTGGGGCTCGGGGCTCTCGGAGCGGTGTTGCCGCTGCTGCCGACGACTCCGTTTTTGCTGCTGGCGGCGATTTGCTTTGCCGGGAGCTCGCCGCGCTTGTACAAATGGATGGTGCGCTGCCCGTGGATCAAAGTTTACCTGGACAATTACCGCTCCGGGCGCGGTATTCCGTTACGGACCAAAATAACCAGCGTGTCGGTGCTCTGGGTAATGCTGGGAATATCGGCTTGCATGAAAAGCAATATCTATTATTGGGCGGTACTGCTGATTGTCGGCATTTGCGTATCGATTCATATCCTGCGGATGAAAACCCTTCGCCCGCTTCCGGATCAGGAAGAGCTGTCTTAACTGGAGTAGTCTTCTAATAAAAAACTGGATAACGATTGAACCGGAATTCCTTTGACCCCATCTCCTGGAATTGGGGATAAGGTGATGATTTCCTTTGGATAGTTATCTTGGATTGCCAACAATGACCGTGTTTCCCGCTCAATGACCTGATTGTCTGAAAAAGCCAGAATTACCTGATAATAATGGGGGATGCCATTCTTTTCCGCAACAAAATCGATTTCGTGATCTCCGTCTCAAAATTCAATTGTCTTTCGCGTCATTTGCGTCATTTCTGTCCTTTGGCTCGACTTTGGGCGGGGTTGTTATGTGATGAATCTCTAATTAAATCGAAAAAAATATTGAAAAAATTATCGACGGGACTATCTTACCGGTATGAAGATTACTTGTATAGATTTTGAAACCGCCAATGCCGCACGCGGCAGTGTATGCTCGGTCGGGGTGGCGGTGATTCGAGACGGCGATATCATCGAAAGCTGCGAACGCCTGATCAGGCCGCATTTCAGCTGCTGCTATTTTGATCCGTTTAACACCGCCATTCATGGCATATCGTCGTCGGATGTCAAGGACGCGCCGGAATTTGATGAGTTGTCGCCGTGGTTTTTCAATTTGCTGGATACCGATCTGGTGATTGCTCACAATGCGGCGTTCGATATCGGAGTGTTGCGCCACGCCTGTGATTTATATGGCATGAAATACCCGGAATTCGACTATTTCTGCACTTGTAAGGCGGCGCAGCGTTTCTGGCCGGAACTGTGGAATCATAAGCTGAATACCCTGTGCGACTATATCGGACATGAATTTGTCCATCACAACGCCAAGGAAGACGCCGAAGCCGCCGCAAAAGTGCTATTGACAATGCTGAACAGCTCGCCGTATCCGACTCCCGCGTTGCTGGCGGAACACCTCAATATTAAATTCGGGCATTTGTCGCCGGAGGGTTATGAACCCTGCAGCGTTTTGGCGAAACGAAAAAAGAAATAAAAAACCGGTTTATTTTTCAAGAAATAGTTGAAATTGATAAAAAACCGGTTATTATTTATGATAATCAATCTCTTAAAAAAATGAGGATTTAAGATGAGCACTCTCAAAATCGGTATGATCGGATTGGACACTTCACATTGCGGGGCTTTCGTCAAGCTGTTGAATGACAGTACCAACGAGCATCATGTTCCCGGCGGTCGGGTGGTTAAGGCGTTTCCCGGCGGCAGCAAAACTTTCAGCAACAGCTACAACCGGGTGGAACAATATACCACTGATATGCGCGCGGCCGGTTTGGAAATAGTCGATTCGATTGAAGCGATGTCCGATATGGATGCTTTTTTCCTGGAAAGCGTTGACGGAGCTCAGCATCTGGAGCAGTTCACCATTCTGGCGCAGTACGGCAAGCCGGTTTTTATTGACAAACCGCTGGCCTGCGATTATGCTGAAGCCAAAAAAATCGCCGCTATCGCCGCCGACAAGAAAATCCCGGTCGTAAGTGCTTCCGCCATTCGTTTTGCCAATGGTATCGATGGGCTGAAGGCTGATGATGAAGTGGTCGGTTCCTGCGATGCATTCGGCCCGATGGCTCTGCTTGCAGACTATCGCGATTATTTCTGGTACGGAATTCATTCCGCCGATGTGCTCTATTCTTTCATGGGCAAAGGCTGTAAATCCGTCCAGACTGTCAGCACCGAAAAATTCGACGTCATTGTCGGCACATGGGCGGATGGCCGCCTCGGCATCCTGCGCGGCAATCGTTTCGGCGGCAACAACTTCGGCTGCATCATCACTACCGACAAAGGCAACAAGACGGCGTTGGCCCAGAGTGATGTCCCGTATTATGCCAAAATGATGAAAAAGCTTATTCCGTTCTTCCAGGGCGGTCCGGCCCCGATCGATTTCTCCGAATCAGTGGAAGTGATCGCATATCTGGAAGCGGCCAGCCGCAGCCGGACTCAAAAAGGCGCCGTCATCGAACTCGCGTCATTGTAAGTAAATATAGATACTTGCTCTTGTCGACCGGATCACTCGTGAAGTGAATCCGGTCGATTTTTCATCATACCAAATAGGAATGGAATGGCCGCAATTCCGTAATATACTCAATTAGGGTGAAAATTTGAAATCCTCCTCGCCAATTTCAAATTTTCACCCTAATTGAGTATAAATCAAAATAACCAGAACTATAATCGCCAGTCCCACGACTCGTCGTTGGCCCATGCCTGAAAACAAGTAATTGCCGCAACCGCTCCGATGACGATCGGCATCGTCAGTAAAAATACTTTTGGAGAAAAACTGGAAGACGGTCTGCTCTGCGCCAACGCATCCTGAGACTGGCGGAGTTTGATATACTTTGCAATGAGTTCACCGACGATCCAGTCCGGCTTCTGGGCAATTAGTCCCAGCGCATAAGAGTCATTTTCGAATTCCATCGACAACGGCATGAGGACAAATTCGCAGTAATCATCCAGATCGCAGTAAAAAAACTGCGGCGCGACCTCACCGAGAGTTTGGCCGGGAGTGATTTCCTCCTGGATAGAGCCATTGATGCAAGCAAGCATCGCCCGTACCTTGTCGCATCCGGCGAGAAATTCAAGATCGGTCATGGCTTCGTCTCCGGTTCCAGATTGCAAATGGCGGTGGTGCGTTGCGCGAAGTCTTCTTGATTAAGAGAGCCCGGATAAAATTCAAGTTGCGACTGCCAGCTGCCGGGCGCGATGTTCCGCCTGTTTGAACGATGAAAACTCCAAGCGCCAATATGACAGGAACCTGAAATCTTCCAATAAAACGCAATTTTCGTTCGGAGTCAGCAATATCGCCCGGAAGTCGGAAACAGACTTGACCCATGACATAGAGGAACATTCACCGCAAGCGATGGTATGCCTTTCCGAATTACAAATGACCAGCAGGCGAATCAGGGAAACTAGCGCGATAAGGGCAATATAGCCGCCAATAACCGCCAATGGAACATAAACCCAGACCGGAAAACCATCCGGCAGCTCAAAAACAGCGAAATTAAGAAAAATTATTCCCCCGCCAATAAAGCCAATGATCCGTTGCAGAATCGTTTTCCCACTGCCGGACATAAAAATAAATTTCTTCATGGCTTTGCCTCCGCTCCCATGCCGGGCCACAATAACGGTTGAAGCGTTTTGTAGAGGGCGCGGCTTTGAAAGTAATCGTTGTCTTTCGTAAAACGGATAAATACCGCATCTTGGTGATGTCCGGTTCCATTGCCAAGAGAGAATTGGTGGCTACGTCCGTCACGCCAAACCAGTTTGACCTGCCACCAGGGGGCATAGTCACTGTCTGAGCTCCTTTTCTTCTTCTGAAAAAGATAACTTTCCGCCAGCCCTTTTTGAAATTTGGCGATGATTTTCGGTTGGGACAGGACGATTTCGCGGGCGCTTTCCTTTTGTGTCAGAACGATCTCCCGTATTTCGGAAGGCGGAGCATGCCGGATGGTATAAAGTTTCCAGTTTGTCTTGATTTGCCCGAGGGAGGCCAAAATTCCGATCAGGGAAAAGATTCCAATTACAATCAAAAACAGTCGTTTGGTTCCTGTGGTCATCTTTGCGCCTCCGGCTAATCTAAAGATATGTCGCTTGTCCACCGCAAACAGTCCACCCATGCACAATACAAACAATGTCCAGAAAAACGGAAAAACCGCATATCGCGCGCCGATCAGCAAAAGACCGGTTACACCAGTATAAAGCATGGCCGCAAACGCAAAGTAGTAACGAATACGCATTTCGCGGATGATTCCTGTGAAAACAAAACATAATATCGTTCCAAACGCCATGAAAAAAATCGCTTCCCCGCATAAGTTCCCCGACAAAAAGAGAGGAATATTGACCATCAAGACCAAAATCAGTAGTATCAGCGCATATAAAACCAGCAAAATCGAAATCGGCATTTTTTTCGTTTTTTCTTCCGTTTCAGTATCCGCCTGAGCCTTTTGGGTCGGAAATTTTTCCAGAAAATCGCGTAATCTCGCCCCCAGAAAAAGAAGCAAAGGCAAAGAACAGATAAATGAAAACGGCAATATTTCGTTTGGAACCGGCACTCCGCAAAGCCGGAGGATAAAGAGCGACGGCAACAGAAATACAGTCCAGCGGACAATCTTGACGGCTCGCCGCCAGTTCGCGGGGACATCATCCTGATCCGCCAAACAGAAAGCAAAAAGCACAAGCGGCAAACCGAGGCATCCGCATCCTGAATTTTTATTCCGTTTCTTTTTTCGCGTCATTCCCACGTTCCTTTTCCGCCGTCCGGAGGGCATTTCCTGAACAACGTCCGGCACAGCATGATGATGAGTTTTATCGGGATGCAAGCTATCCCGAGTAAGCCGATGCCAAACAATGTGAAAAATATATCTTTATCTCCTCCTCCAACGACGCCCAAGATTCCTATTGCAAACAGCGCAATCGAAAATAATGTCATTTTGCTCAAAGCGATCCATGACGACTCAGGAGGTGTTTTCTTTCGGGGCGTATGCCGGACTTTCCAGCGTTCAAGCAGTTCGGCGCACTTTTCATCATCCGGAAAACGGTCAGGCAGAAGCTCGCCTGGCTGTAACTTAATGAAACCTTCACCGATAAGCTGTACCGTTTCAATGCTTGTTCTTTTTTGCTTTTTCCCTAAAACAACGATGACGATTCCGCCGATCCAGAAAGCCAATGCCATTATATACATTACCTCCAAATCTTCCGGAATGCCGAGTTTTCCCCAATAGGGAGAACTGAACCATAGCAGCGCAATCCAGAGAAAACCGCACACGAACATGCAGTATCCGGTGATGATCGTATTCGCGCCGTCTTTCGTCCGTGCGGCGAGTTTCCGGTTCCGTTCCTCTTCCGTAACCGTCGGCACCGCCTCCGGGATGAAGTCCGCCACGATTTGTGCGCCGCAATATCCGCATCCGCCGGTTTCACGGGCGATCCGGCGGTAATTGTAGCGATTCAAATCGTTTCCACATTCCGGACATGGAAGCGGAAGGGGTTCGCGCGGAGAAAAGGCTAACCTCAGCCACAGCGAACAGCATATTATCTCAAAAAAAGCCAGAGCGGCGGCAATAATAAGCCATGCCGCAGTCAGCGTTTCCATTGTGGCGATGGAACAGAAAAGCAATACTAGCGCGCCCAGCATAAGGCACAGGAAGAGGGGGAAATTAAAGAAAAAATACTTCCGTCCGCCGCATAACTGCGATAATGTCAACTGCAAATTCCGTGGCTTCGGCGTCGTGAACATTTCCGCGCGGCAGTATCCGCAATGTCCGTCCGCAAGAAAGTCATGCGTTTCGATAAGCGACTGCTTGCCGTTATGCCAGTTGAAGCGCCCATCTTGCAGCGCACCACAACGGTGGCAAAACACGCTGCATTTTCGTGGCCAGGGGTTTAGAAGGAAAATCATGGCGATAAGCGGGAGCGCGCACAAGCCTATATTCCCATAACAGAACGCAATCAGCCAAAGGAACAAGCACGCGATCAGGGAAATACCCGTGATTCTAAGCGCGCGGACATCTTTCCGGTTCCGCATGGCGAGCTGCTCGGCAAACTCTGCACGGTCAAGCTTTTTCGGAGTATTTATTTCCGTCATGTAGCACCCCCTTTTTCGCCGTTCCGGACGAGCTTGCGGCGGCAATTAGGACAACGGCCATAAATGGATTTGGCATCACCCAGTGTAAGATTCAGTGCGTCCCGTGCACAATATGGACATCTCCGAAGTGTTTTCAGCTTGTCCCAAGTCGGCAAATCCGCAAGCGGTTCCGGTTCGGCAGGGGGCCAATCTGGATCAATCTGCGAACCGCAGACAGAACAATTTCCGGTATAATGTCTATGAATGAATACATCCAGCTCGCCACAAATTGGACATCTCTTACTTTTGAACCTGAGTCCGGGACTTCTTTTTTTACAAAATCGCAACACAATGGGACCCAATGCCAGCAAAACGCCTCCAACAATCAATATCCATTGGAAATATTGTATCATGTTCGGCGCGCGCCCGGTCCAATCTGCCCATTTCAGGAGGAGTAACAGGAGCAAGAAGCTCAACAGAAAGCTATACAGCATCATTTGCTCAACGGAACGCAATTCCGGCAAAGTTATTCGAGAAAAGAATTGTTCCGAAAACAATTTGTGATGACAGCGCGGACATGAATGAAGCGCAATCGCAAGAGAGCTGTCTTTCAAGCGTTTTCCGCAAACCGAACACCGTATCGGGAATATCCATTCACCAAAGATCTTTGCCAATCCCCAGCTAAAACAAGGAGCAAAGAATAAGAACGCAAAGTCATCTGAATAACGTACCAATTGCAGAAAGAAAAATACTCCGATTATAATATATGTGAATCCGAACCCGGAACATATCCAAGCGGCCGTTTTCGCCCGCTTAATTTCCCGATCCCGGACGAAACGGACAAATTGTTCCTGAGTTGGCAGTTCAGTCATGATTGCCTCCTTGCTCGGCGAAATTTCGGGAAGAGTGGGAGGTGAAAGGATTTTGGTCAAAAGAAGAGGAGCGGCTGCGGTGTTTGTCAGCCTTGCGGGAGGCTTTACTGTTGTTTTGAATCCGCTTCAAAGATTCACTCCTTCGATGGATCGGCAGTCAGCTTAACGCCAAGAACCTTAACGATAACAGTATACCGCGATAAAATTTAAAAATCAAACAATGGGGAAGAAAAATCGGGAAAGTTTTCCATGAGGAGGCCGGCTGTTTTTTCGCGGGTTGAATGACATCCTTTTTTCGGAGAAGTATTCATGGTTTATCTGTGTTGGTTGATAGGTAGATACCACGATCGGTTTTCGGGTGTTATTTCTATACCTGAAAGATTATTTTATAATCTTGCCGTGTTTATTGAAACCATATTCAATCCGCAGGACGGTGTTCACCTCAGCCTGAAAGGCCATGAGTTTATTGCCCTGCTTGCCCTGGAATACTTGGGGCAGGATCAAATTAAAACCAGAACGGCGGCGTAGGCTCCGTCATGATCTTTCCCCGGCAATAACTGTTGCTCACGTAACAACTTAAAGTCGGGGTTATTTTTTATGAATTCGCTGACCAGCCGGTTGTTCTCGTCCGGCTCGATACTGCAAGTGCTGTAGACGATCCTGCCGCCGGGTTTGAGAAATTTACGACCTGCGGTCAGCATTTCAAGTTGAAGCTTGGTCAGCTCTTTGACTTTAGCAGCGGAGAAACTCCAGAGCACGTCGGGACGGCGATGGTAGACGCCGGTGTTGCTGCAGGGAGCATCCAGCAGAATCATGTCAAAACTATGCTCGGGGCAAGGGAGTTCGAATACCGATGCCGTTATTACCGGATAGGCGTGGCCGCGCAAAGAGAGATTCTGAGCGGTTATTTTCTGTCGGGTAGCGGAACGGTCAGCCACCGTCAAGCTGCCGACGCCTTTGAGCTGTTCCGCCAGCATCAAGGTTTTGCCGCCGGGAGCGGCGCAAAGATCGGCGGCGTTTTCGCCGGGTTGCAGCGCCGCCAGCACCGGAGCCAGGGAGGTGGCGGGGTCTTGAATATAAATCCGCCCTGCGGAAAGACTCGGGCTCTGAAACAACAATGACGGATTCTCGCTGCGGTAGAAATGGAAACCGGGCGACTCAATCGGCACGGCTGCCAGTTTTTGCAATTCATCCGGGCTCAATTCGTCACCGCAAGCCCGGAAATTGACCGCGGCCGGGCTGGCCAGCAAATCAATCAGTTGCGGCAGGTGATCCGGGTATATTTTCTGCCAATGGCGGTAAACAACGAGTGGAAGATTGCTTTTCTCCTCTCCGGTCAAGTTTTTATTGAACTGCTCCATATCGCAGCGGATAATATTGCGCAGGATGGCGTTGGCAAAGCCTCCGGCGGGTTTTCCGTGCAGTTTTTTGACGAAATCCACCGCAATATTGACCGCGCTGGCCTGGTGAAGGGTATCCTGGTGGATCAACTGAGTAGCGGCAATCGCCAGAATTCGCCTCAACGGCGGCTTGCATTTGGTATGGATAAAAGACGCCAACAGCTTGTCAATGATTCCCTTGTGGCGGAAATATTCAAAGAGCAAACTGGAAATCGAACGTCTCAGGTCCGGGGTAGGAAGATGATAGCTCAGATAATCATCCAGGTTGTACTTGCCGTCTTCCCAATGTTGCAGTCCGAGCACGGCGCCAGCCAGGATTTTTTCTGAAGTGTCATTCATCGCCAAGAAATTTATCCTTCATCCGGTAATTGCGGATATAATCGGAAACGGCGGCATGCAGAGACATCGGCTCCTTGTCATAACCGCAGCTTTTCAACTTATCCATTGAACTTTTGGTGTAATACTGATAACGGTCGCGCAAATGTTCCGGCATTTCGGTATATTCGATATCGACCGGAACCTCCATGGCGTCAAACACGGCTTGCCCCAGGGAATTCCAGGTTTCGGCACGGCCGCTGCCAATGTTGTAAATGCCGTTGATTTCCGTTTTGTTCATGATAAACATCATCATTTCGACCGCGTCTTTGACGTAAAGGAAATCACGCATTTGTTCGCCATCCTTATACTCGGGACGGTAGGATTTGAAGAGGCGCAATTTCTTTTCGGCGGAAATCTGTTCGAAGGCCCGGCAGACGACACTGCGCATTTCGCCCTTGTGTAATTCATTGGGGCCGTAAATATTGGAGAATTTCAGGCCGACAGTGCACCTCAGATAATCCTTTTGCTTGAGCCACAGGTCGAACATTTGCTTGGAATACCCATACATGTTGAGGGGGCGGAGCTGTTCCAGCTTGCTTTCGTCGTCTTCATATCCGAGGCTGCCGTCACCGTAAGTGGCGCAACTGGAGGCATACAGGAACCTGATTTTATTCCGAACCGCAAATTTGCACAAAGTCTTGCTGTAGGCGAAATTGTTTTCGACCAGGTAGGTGGCGTCTCTCTCCGTCGTCGACGAACAGGCGCCCAGATGAATGATCGCTTCGATCGTGTCAGATGACCAGTAATTGTCATCGAGTTGATCGATGAACTCTTTTTTCTCCATATAGTCATTGAATTTAAGTGCCCGCAGGTTTTTCCATTTATCGCTGGTACCGAGATGGTCCACCACCAGGATATCAGTGATTCCCGCCTGGTTGAGACGCCAGATGAATGCACTGCCGATCAGGCCGGCTCCGCCGGTAACTATATACATACGCTAACTCCCGCTTCCATAGCTGCGGACCCGATTGGAAGCGGATTGTTGCATTCGCTGCATCGGCCCGGTAAGCCCGTTCAGATATAACATGAAATAAAACGAATAATCCACTTCCTTGCCGCCATCGTCGCCGCGAGAACGTTCCTGAGCGACTTCAAACGACACATCCCAGCAGTGGATGGTTTTGATCAGCCTGATCCTGGCGGATGACATATATCCTGCTTCAAAGTCATATGCCATGTCGAAGCCGCCGCGGAAAGAGTGATCCATCGAAAGAGGCATGGTGAAACCGAAATTGATTTTTTGTGAACGCTCGGGGTAATAACGGTCGAAAGAACTGCCACCGTCAAGTTCAAAGAAGGTACTGCCCATCGAATAAGCCGGACGTGAATGATATGCATCATTATAAATATAACTGACATTGACGGTACAGCCTTCGAAAATCGTATACGTGATCCCCATATGAAGTTTATTGAAAATATCACCGCCGATCCCTGGCCTGCCGGATTTTCTGCCCGCCCTGACGGCTTCGGTATCATGGTCGCTGTTCTGTCCCGCGTCGATCGCCATCAAGAACCACAAATTGATATTCGAATGAGGTGTGAAGTCCATTCTCGCAACAAAATCGCCGACATTGTTAAATCCGTCGGTATTCTGAAAATGATAATCCCAATACGTTTCCAGCGACAGCCAGTTATAAATTTGTTCATTACCATAATCACCACGGCGGGTCTGCAATCTCTGGCGCATCCCCAACCGGACGAAATTCTGTTCGGTAATGCGGTCGATATCGTCAAAATAGTAGATATTATTGCGGTCAACAGTCGGCTCGGGGATATAAGTATAATTCACATATGGCTCCATCATATGGCGGAAGCCGTCGAGCTGAAAATAAGAATTGCGGACATCCTGCCAGGCCCGGTAGATTTTGGTATTCGCTTCAACCCCGGCCTCGAAGACAAAACGCATTTTACTGCCGCCTTTCGAGTCATAATAATTTACCACTCCCGGTTTGGTACTGTCCTCGGCATTGACTTCGTGCATAAAAGCCAAATCCTCGGGGGTAACCTCGCGCTTGGAGGTTTTATCATAATAAGTCATCCGGAAACCGGTACGGGGAGTAACATGCAACCAGGGAAACCGAATCGGATAGTAGAACATATGCAGGGAGTCAAGACGGAATGAATCGTAATTTTTATTATCGTCGTACGGCTTGCCGGTTTTCGGGTCAGTCGGGCGGTCTTTGTCGAATTCCCGCCACTTCATATAATAGAGCCCCATGGAATTTTCGCTCTGATAATAGATGTTCCAGAATAATTCCTGGCGTGGGATATCGATGCGGTATTCCGGCAGACGCTGCATGGTGGTATAGAAAGGATTAACCTGAAAATTCGAATAAAGCGAGGTTGAAAAACGGTCGAACTGGTATTCGAAGGCGGCAAATGAAGCCGGCTCGGGGTTGGCGCTGTATGCCGCCTGGTCGTAGTCATACCGGAAGTAATAGTCGCTGCTCAGGTTGAACTGCCCGCGAAAATCCAGCCTGGAAGTAAGATGGGTAACGTTCGCTATCTCGAAATTATAGCGGTAATGCGGGATTTCCAGCCGTTCTTTTTCCACGTCGCTGGTCTCATACGGACGCAAGTCGTATATAGAGTAACCCTTGAAATAAGTACGGGAATTGTCAAAGTTTATTTCTGTTTCATCGCCATAACCGACACCGCGTTTGGAAAAATAATCCAGAAACAGTTTGGTGGACACATAGGGATCATCCCAGATGTCGAACCTCTTATAGGTCCGCAAGGTAAAGCCGAGGTCGCTTTCGCTGCCGATCTGCATGCCGAACAATCCGGGGCTTTCATCTTTCGGCTTATAGAAAACGGGGAACCAGAAAATCGGAACTCCGTAAACTTTCAGCAACGCGTTGTAGGCTATAATGCTGTGATCGCGGGGAAGCGGTTCGTAACCGGAAAAGCCGAACTCTTCGCGCATGTATGGCCGCAAAGTCGCTTTGTTAAGATAAATGGAATAATGTTCATTGCCGTGATTCATGTAATCGCAAGAAGAAATTTCGGCCTTTTCCACATCCACTTCACCGGAGGGTTTCCGGATGGCATAAGGAGCTTTGCAGACAAAAGTACGGTAACTGATAAGAATATCGTTAAATTCCATCGCACCGGTATCAAGATTGCCGCTGACCCGCTCGGCAATTACTTTATCGCCACGCTCAATAATTTCGACTTTGATTTTCTGGTCGCCGAGCGGATCGGTAACATAATCCTTGATGGTGATGTTCCATTCAGAATTATTGCGCATTTTGATCAATTCCTGAATGGTTACAGTCATCTCCCTGCTCAGGGTCCGGTAAATCTTGAGATTTCCGACAGCCTCGAAATCCTTGGTTTCCGTGTTGATGATGACCTTGTCGGCATAAATGGTGAACTTACCGAAAGGCATGTAGACATTGCCTTGGAGCATAATATTTTTACCGACAATGGTCCATTCATCCGTTCTGGCCTTACTGAGGTCGGTCGGCTCCTTCATGAAGCTGAAATCTTCCTTGAATTCAGCCGGATCAACCAGACTCAGTTGCGCATATATGGCAACCGGTCCGGTCAGCAAGATCATCAACAGGCTGTAGAATAATTTTCTCATCAGCAATTAACCGCAATATTTTTCCAACAGACGTTTTTCTGTTTCGGCGGTATAGAATCCTTCATCGTCGAGGGTTTCACCAATGTTTGCATCCAGCTTGGTGATCTCGGATATCGGAGTCAGGGGCATATCTTCGCAATTGGGGAAGATCACGGTTTTACCCGGAAATTTGGCGGCGATAACCGATTCCAGACCTTCCTTGAGGGCGCGCATACCGCCGACTGCCGCCAGAGCGGTAACCGGCTTGAGCTTACCGGTTTCGGCCAGATCCAGCGTATGACGCAGATGCGAAGTACGGCTGCCGCTCGAACCGATGTAGCGCCGGCCTTCCGAGGCAATACCTCTGACGTTCATTTCGCCTTCTTTACCGGCGGGAATACCGGCGAAGATGTTCATCAGGCCATCGGCCTTGAGGAATCTGGCGGATTGATTGAGCACCGGAACGACCGGTACCAGCATGATGATATCGTCATAACCTTCCGGGGAGAAATCATGGAGGGCTTTTTCAAATTCTTCCGGAGTCATTTTACCGGGATTGAGGGTCTGGAAATCAATGCCGCGCTCACGGATTTTGTCAGCAAGGAGACGCTTGACATTCTCGATCCGGGCGTCATCCATATCGGTGACGATGATCCGGGACGGACCGTCCGGGGATTCCACCGCCATCTGGGTGTGCATCTGGCCCATGGCGCCGGCTCCGCCGGGCAGCCAGCAGGTGCCGCCGCGCTTCAAAGTTGTGCGGAAATTGCGGCCGTAGGCGGCGGAAAATTCACTGCTTCCGGTACCCTGATAATACCAGCCTTCGTAATGGATGCTGCCGACGTCGAACGACCAATTGGCATCCGGATAAGTACCGACGAAGCTGATGACGGAATTGCGCGAGCCGAGCTTGGCCAGCTTTTCACCGTATTCGCGATCGGCGATGTCACAGAGGAAAATATCGTCAAACTGTTCGCCGGACGGAATTTCATTGATGACCGTCAGTTTGCGGCCGAGCTCTTTTTCCAGAGCGGCAACCGCGGCGGCAGAAAGGTTGAGGGCTTTTATTTCTTTGGAGACAGCATTCTTCAGAAGAGCGCCGGCGGTATATACTGCATTGTTGCCGGGGGCGGCGGCGATCAGGACCGCGCCGTCTTTTTTCGGCTGGTTGCGGTTTTCGATCATATAAGAGGCCTGAACGCAGGTCCAGGGCTCCATGAGGGCGGCGATTGCCGACGGAGTTTTTTCTTCGAGCGGCAGCAGATAACAACCTTCGTCGCCATTGAGCACGCGCTGGTCGATTACACTGTACTGGGCCATACCGCCATTGATGGCGTATCCGTAGGCGAACCCCTTGCCCTTGACATAGATATCCGCTTGAATGATAAAGCGTTGTCCGGCCTGGTACTGTCCGGCGATCTTGCTGCCGACTTTCACGATGGTCATGACTGCTTCATGGCCGGGAATGACCGGATCTTCTTTGAGGTTCTTGGAGATTACACGGGGGTGCTCTTCGCCGGCGCGGATCAACTTGACGTCGGAAAAACAGAGGCCGATGGCATCAATTTTGACCAGAAGCTCATCATCTTTGATTTGAGGAACCGGAATTTCTACGGGCTGATTGTTTACACCAAAATTTTCCATTCCGGCACCGTACATTTGCCAGGCCAGCATTTTTTCCGGAATGACACCGGACTTAGAGCAGCAACTCATTTGAGGTCTCCATTATCATTTTAGCAGTTGAAAATTTTCTATCATGGATAATATGCCCCCGCAAATACAAAAATCAAATACCTCCAATAAATTTTGCCATAATTATCTATATATTAGCCTCCGTAACCGGAGAGAATGCGATAAGCCTCTTCCTCTTCACCGGGGTGGATGTTAAGTCTGACATGCGCCCGTTCCGGGTGTTTGAGCATCTTCAAGCTGCGTTCAACGTCCTTAAGAGAACCGTAGAGCTGCAGTTTCATTCCATAATGCTCTATTTCTTCGAGTACTTCCGGCCAATGGCATTGACTGGGTTGTCCGTCTCCGGGGATCCATTGGATGCCGTGCATGCCAGGAATGGCCGCCAGATGCGGAATGTGCCCGATTTGCCCTTTGCCGTCAAGGTGATAAAATCCCCAGGTCAGCTTGGCGCATGCTTTGGTCAGCTCGCCCTGGACGAATTCCTGAAACATAGCCGGGGAGATCATATAAGAAAAATCACTTTGCAGCATATAGTTCGGTTCACTGCTCATGATGTTAGCCCAACAGCTTCTCGCGCGAAAACGTCCTTTTTGAATCAAACCATCGTAGTAGTCGAAAGCTTCCAGCCAGGCGGCGGTCTCCTCGGCGGCCAGCCTTTTCACTTCTTCCGGCTGATCGATCATGGCCAACAGAAGCTCCTGGCTCCCGCACAATGACGCCAATACATCGAGACTTCCTCCCAGATCCGTCATTCCGATAATTGCCGGTTGTTCGTGGGAACGGGCTGCCGCTTCCTCGCATAATTCCTTCAATAACCGGCCCCATTCGCAATCCGGGTTGAACTTGATTTCCATCTCCGACAGATCCTTGCCGGAGAATTTGCCCGGCCCGAACCACACCGTTTCCGGACTGCAATGTCCCTCGCCGCCGACCAACGCGGCCAATACTCCCGGCCCGAAATTCAGCCAATAAGACGGATACCCGTCCGCCGCGTAACGCTGGAAAGAGAGTTTGTAATACTCGTTCTCGATTATTTGGGCTGCCGACATGGAGCGGGAATACGCGGGAAGATAGCGCTGGATCTCTCGATCGGGACTTTGAGGACGCTTCATGGTGTAAATCGCATGAAAGAGCGGACGCCCGAGTTCATTATTCCACCATTTGTCATGATTTCTGATCACCTGATCAATATTTACTTCGTCGGCAGTCAATAATTTCAACATGTGAAGTACCTCGCATTTTTTCCAGCGTTACTTAAATATATCATCAATAAGTGAAAAATGTGGAAAAAACTTACCTATTTTATATAAAACGGCGTGGATAGCGCGATTTGTTTGGGATATGAGCCGGATATCTCGACCCGGATGAATTTTTCCGGTTTGATTCCGGCGAGATGAACTTTGTCCGTGATGACAGCGGAGTCGAACTGATGGCTGTAAACCATTTGAGCGTCGGCATAGACTCGAATCTCTCGGATAACGCCGCTTCTGACTTGCGCAGAGATGTCGAGCGTGCAATCGGCAGCGGTAACTTCCGCACCGGGGAGTTTGCCATTCAGGGTGATGTCGGCTTCCGCGAAATTACAGGCCGCAATGACGTGACCGGATTTGATCGCGCGGACCAGCAAGTCACGGTCGGGAATGGTTCCGGTATAGATGAAGTTCACCGCCGGGTTGTTCAGCATTCGTTGCGCGCCGAAGAAATCGACCGAGTTCATGATGGCGATACGCTTACCGCTGAGCCAGTATTTTTCGATGGGAGTACCGCAGGCGCTGCCCAGCGGTTCCATGTCGACGGCGTCGAAACCGTAATCATGCCAGTAATCGCAGAACGGATGAGTGGCGCAAGCCGCGCCGCCGTGGGCATGGATATAGTCGATGGCTTTTTTCAGATAAGCGTCGATTTCGGCATCGGAGAAAAGACTCCGGGTGAATTCCGTGGTGTATGAGCTGCCGTCTACCCCGATGGCGAGCATATGATAGGTATTGTGCCCGCAATGCTGGTTGGCGGAGTTCCAGTTGAACGGATGGTACTCCTGTCCGTGAATAAACAGGACTTTGTCATCAGAGTATTTAGTCAGATCGAGCTTGTGGTTATAAGGGGCGGCGTCTTTGACGGCGATACAGCAGACATCCATATCCATATAACGCATGACGGCGTTGGTGGTGCCGAGGGAGCTGTCACAGCCGTACCAGTCCAGCGAATGCATGTGAATGGCGGTCTTGTAGTTACGCTTGAGCGGTAATTGCAATGATTCTGCGGGAGGAACAAACTTGCTTCCTGTTTTGAACCGATCGAAATGGGCGAGGATATTTTTCAGGTATTTGGTCCAGAATGCAAGAATCCGAGGGGAATTTTCGTCAAGTTTCTCCGGGAACAATATCTGGCTCAGGAAATACAAGCCCTTGCCGTATTGAGTCTGCAAAACCAACGCACCATTTTTGACCGCCGGGTCCATGTAGGAACCGAGGACTTCCCAATTATCAGGAGCGAGGAAACATGACAAGGCGGCGCTTTGGAACTCGTCACCGGCTGCATTGACTTGCCAATAAACCATTTCGTCCGGTGT
Source organism: Victivallaceae bacterium (assembly GCA_031548025.1). Taxonomy (GTDB): domain Bacteria; phylum Verrucomicrobiota; class Lentisphaeria; order Victivallales; family Victivallaceae; genus UBA5239. The sequence goes on from JAVBRM010000005.1 coordinate 69,205, forward strand.
GATGGAGGCAAACAGACCTTTGCCGGCCGGTTCGATGGTCGGCATCATGTAGCATTTGTAGCCGAGAACTGTCGGTACATGGCGATGGATAAGTTGAGTGAAGCCGAGTTCATACGGTACGAAATACGGCACCCAGCGGGCATAATTCTGGTGCATGAAAAAACAGATGCCGCCGCGACGTACCCAATCCTGAAAATAGCCTTCGTCGTTTTCGATGAAATCGTTGAAGCCGTTCTGCTCGATGATTGCGACGTCAAGTCCTTCGAGATAGTTCGGTTTGGTGTAGTCAATCTCACGGATAGCGATGCCGTTTTGCGTCACAAAATCTGCGAATGCATACTCCGGACGGGTCCAATGTTTGAAATATCCGATATTCATATCCGAGTTTCCTTTTTGAAAAACTTTGGAGACAAGATTTTTTGATACGGAGCGGCGGAATTGATTTTTCCATCGCAGGCATATTTCATGGCGAGACGAATACTTTCGTCGTAATCGAAACTGATGCGATCGAAAGATTCAGCCCGGGCATCGGTTCCGGAGAGGGCCAGGATATCGGCTTGCGGCATGGCTTTCCGCAATTCGGTCGCGGTACTGATGCTGTCCGGCAGAAAAACTGTATGCGGTTTGACTTCCCGGTAATCACGATCTTCGATCAGCGGCAGATTCAAGCCGGAAGCCATTTCGCGAACGCCTTCTAGACGCAGAACGGTACTCGGAGAAACGCTGTCCGGCTCAGCTGCGTAGATCAGATTCCGGCCGCCGTGCATAGCCGCAGTGGACACCGCCAGGCGTCCGGCCGCCCGGTAATCGGGCAGGATTGCCGCTTCGCCGGTCATGTCATATTGATAATGGGTCAAGTGCAGAATTTTCATCCCGGCTTGGCGCATTTTCCTGTAAAGTTTGGTATTCAGCGGAACTTTTGGGGTACCCACCAGGATGACTGCGGCAAAATTCTGTTGAAGCGCATGATTCAGGAAATTCGCTTCGCTTGCGGGGTTCTGCAGATCGTCGGTGGCGCAATAAGTAGAGATGAACCAGCCGTCCTTCAGATACTCCGCCCGCAACCGCTCCATGGCTTCCATCCAACAATGCCGCAGGAGCACGGCACCGATGATCTGGGAACTGCGCCTGGCGGGAGAACTGGCCGGAACGAGAAAGGTACCGCGCCCATGGATGGTCTGGAGGAGGCCTTCGGCGACCAGTATATTCACGGCGTTTTCGACCGTGCCGCGACTGCAACCGTAATGATTGGCCAATGTCCGGTAGCCGGGCAGACGCCCATTGGCGTCAATCGCCCCCGCCACGATATCGCCCCGCAGTTTATCACAAATAAAATTACTCATTTTTCCTCAATCTCCTCCGACTGGACGAGTCCGACAAAAATTCAAAGAATAGATATTGTCGGCTTATAAACTTGGATCATTACGCTCAAAATCGTCCGACAAATCCCATAAGCGCTATCCATTTTAAGAAGAGGAGTCTCCTGAGGGGGGCGCCGTTCACTTCGACTTGCCTATCAGTTTCGCCTTCGGAACACAGGATATTCAGCCCGACGAGAACGGCTGCCTCGGAGAGACAGCCCCACCTTGGCTTGCTCCAAGCCGATGGCTAACACCTATCCGACGTGCCCGATGCGCCCGACGCGCCCAACGTGTCCGACGTGCCCAACGTGTCCGACGTGTCCGACCTGCCCAACGTGTCCGACGTGTCCAACGTGTCCGACGTGTCCGACGTGCCCAACGTGTCGACTTCTTTTCGACGGAGCCGTCCGACAGTATTATTCATGACCATACCTGTAACGGCCAAAGTGTCCATGTGTCCATCTGTCATCCATGTGTCAAAGATAGCACTGCGATTTGCCAGAGTCAAATGGCAAGCTTGGAAAAAAGCAGATTATTTTGGGGTTCGGGGCGTTTATCCTGGCGAAACAGGCCGGATTCGACATCACTTCCCAGGATGCCGCGAAGCCGTTGCGCGAGGCCGAATATCCTGTCGCTTTCGGGTGACCCCGTAAAGCATGCGGAATGAACGGCGGTCTGGGGACAGACCGCCCCACCCACACTGACGCCATACCACTGATTCTGTAAAAGTCAAAATCCCATAACTTTCGCTCCAACAGACGATTTGAAAAGTTATGGGATATATTTGATTTTCACCCTAATTGAGTATATTTGGAATTATGCGATTATCGCGAACCTGTCCTCGACGCGGGCATCCAAATCAGTCCAGTTGGACGCGTTCGCTCCGCCCCAATAACCCAAGCCGCCCCAGCCGGTGATCAATTCGCGCAGCAGCAGATCCTCTTTGCCGTCGCCATTGTAGTCGCCCACCGCCGCCACTTCCCAGTTCGTGGCCGAGAGGTTGCCCACCCAACGCTGGTTCGAGGAATTACCGTTCTCCCATGCGTACATGTTGCCGGTCGATTGCTGCCATATAATGATGTCGTCGACGCCATCGCCCTGGAAGTCACCAATAGCTGCCACTTTCCAGTCGCTGCTCAAAGTTCCGAGATAGGCCTGCGACCAATTCCACGCGTTGGTTGAATCTTCACTGACAGGTTCAGGCCATGGACCTAATATTAACGAGGAATCCGGATCGGCATTGGTCAAGGCGGCATTTTTCTGCTTTTCCGCCTCTTCCGCAGCTATACCCTCTTCAAGCCAAGCGATCATCTCGCCTGACATCGGTGTAAAGAACTCGGGAGGATTTGTGTCCACCAGCTCTATAGTTTGGATGCCGATAAGCGAGGAATCCACGCAACCGCGAGGCAAATTGTACCACGACGGACCTACTATTAACAAGGAATCCGGATCGGCATTGATCATGATGGCATTTTTCTGCTTTTCCGCCTCTTCCGCAGCTCTATAATAGTCGCCAAGCCAGGAGAGGACCTCGGACAGCCGAAAGGAATTGGAAGGATTCGTGCTCACCAGCGTTATAGTCTGGTCGCTAAGCCGGAGATGTATGCAACAGTTACGAAGCCAAGAAGGCATCTCTTCATTGTTCAAACTCAAATGATCAAAGCCAAGATCATTCGGATCGGCATTGACCGTAATGACTTCCACCGTTATCATTTGGCCGATACGTATGGGCTCCGAATACCGTGGACCTACTATTCGCATGAAATCCAGATCAACACCGGCATCGATCAAGATGAATTCCACCGTTGTAATTTGTTCAATAAGCGTGGGATCCACGCAAAAGTTGTGAATCCCGGAAGGCAGCGCTTCATTATTCGGGCTCAAATCACCAGAGCCAGGGTCATTCGATTCGGCATTGACCGTGATGGCATTTTTCTGATTTTCCGCCTCTTTCTCGGCTATAAGCGCGTCAAGCCAGGCGATCATCTCGTCTGACATCCGCATGGACTCGGGAGGATTTGTGTCCACCAACGTCAAAGTTTGGACGCCGATAAGCGAGGGATTCAGGTAGCCACTAGGCAAATAAGGCCGCACTTCATCATTCGAACTCAAATCATCTGAGCTAAGATCATTCGAGATGGACTCGATAGGAGTTGTGCTCACCACTGTTATAGTTTGGATGCCGATAAGCGAGGGATCTATGCAATTGCCAGGCAAATAAGGCCGCTCTTCATTATTCGAACTCAAATTACCAGAGCCAGGACCTTTGCCGCGAGGCGACTCGAAAATATCGTCACAGGTTGATTCATTCAGACAATGGGCTAGGCGTTTTTTTGATTTCATGACCACAATCCTTAAATATTGTCCCCAGCTCTAATGACTTGATCACACACCCCAAGCTATACTATAGCATACAACAAAACCATACTACATGCAAACGCAATGTGCAAGTTTTTTGAAAAAAATCAAAAAAATCGCAATCCCTCACTCGGATGTCTTTGAGCGTGATGATCCAAGTTTATAAGCCGACAATGTCCACTCTTTGGTCTTTTGATGGTCGTCGAACCATCAAAATTTCTTTTCTGGTCGGTTACCGTGTTTTATTGCGTTGAAGAAAGTTTTTCGGAAAAAATTTGCATTATTGACAAAACCCCGTTATGTTTATAAAAAATAAGGAAAAGTTGATGGAAGAATTTGTGAAGGTGTCTTCGCGTCTCTGTCTGATTCGCGATCTCGGCACCAATGGTAATCTGTTCGGCGGAAATATGATGGCCTGGATCGACGAGGTCGCGGCTATTTATGCCATTCAGACGACGGGCGAGACCAGAATGTCTACCGTGCATTATTCGGAAATGACTTTCAAATATCCGGTGAGAGAGGGAGATATAGTTGATTTTTATTGTGGCAGAGTGCGTCGGGGAACCACCAGTGTGGTTTTTGAGATCAAAGCGATCTGCCGGGGCGTAACGGTATTTGGCGCCGACTGCGTGTTTGTTGCGGTCGATGCGGCCGGATGTAAAAAGAAAATAGATTGGAAGTAATATGGCAGCGGAAAGTAAATTAGTGATAGTAGAGTCGCCGACCAAGGCCAAAACCATCGGGCGGATGCTCGGCAAAGATTATAAAATCATGGCTTCAATGGGACATATCCGCGACTTGCCGGAGCGCGCCCTCGGAGTCGATATCGAGAAAAACTTCGAACCGACTTATGAAGAAAGCGAGCGTGGCGCCAAGGTGATCCGTGAATTACGGGCCGCCGCCAAGAAAGCCGGCGACATTTACCTGGCACCGGACCCTGACCGCGAAGGAGAGGCGATTGCCTGGCATTTGAAGGAAGTATTGTGTAAGCAGACCAAAGGCGATTTTCATCGCGTAACCTTTCACGAAATCACCAAAAGCGCTATTGACAAAGCATTTAACGACGCCGGCGATATCGATATGAACCGGGTGGATGCGCAGCAGGCGCGGCGGATCATCGACCGGATCGTCGGCTGGAAAGTCAGCCCGCTGGTCCGGAAGCAAGTACCGGGCGGCAGCAGTGCCGGGCGCGTTCAATCGGTGGCTCTGCTGCTGGTTTGCGAGCGTGAGGAGAAGATCCTGAATTTCGTGCCGGAAGAATACTGGGAGTTTACCGCGGATTTCAAGGCCGGCAGCGACGAATTCAGTACCAAGCTTGCCCGAATCGACGACAATAAGTTCCTGATCGGTAACGGCGAGGAAGCCGCCAGGGTCTTGGCCGCGTTGAAGAACGGCAACGGGTACCGGGTCGGCAATATCGAAACCGCGCCGAAATTCCGTCATGCGCCGCCGCCGCATATTACCAGTACTTTGCAGCAGGCCGCCAACAATCTTCTGAAATACAGTGCCACCCGGACTATGCAGATTGCTCAGCAGCTCTATGAAGGTATCGACATCGGAAGCGGTTCGGTCGGTTTGATTACTTACATGCGTACCGACTCGGTAAACGTGGCCGTAGAGGCCCAACAGGCCTGCCGGAACTTTATCGGCGAGACTTACGGGGCGGAGTACCTGCCCGCCAAACCGAATTTTTTCAAGAGCAACAAGGCCGCTCAGGAGGCGCATGAAGCCATCCGACCGACCGATGTGACCCGAACTCCGGAGATGATGGAACAATACCTCGACCGGTACCAGCACCGGCTTTATACTATGATCTGGAAGCGTTTCGTGGCCAGTCAGATGAAGTCCTGCGAACAGAGCCAGACCACGGTAGACATCACTACCACCGGCAATGACGATCGTAAATACGATTTCCGGGTCAGCGCCCTGGTGACGGTATTTCCGGGGTTCATGAAGTTGAGCGAGTCGGAAAAAAGCAGCGACGAAAAGAAACTCGAAATCCTCGGGCGGCTCAAGAAAGGGCAGCCGTGCGATCTGGTTAAACTGGAAAATTTCCAGAAATTTACCGAGCCGCCGGCGCGTTATTCGGAAGCTTCGCTGATCAAGGAACTGGAAGCGCGGGGAATCGGGCGTCCGTCGACCTATGCCACGATTATCCGGACTATCCAGGTACGCGGTTATGTCGAAGCCGAGAAAGCCGTGCTGCAGCCGAGCGAATCCGGTATGAAAGTCAATGATTACCTGAAAAAAACATTGCCGGAATTGATCAATGTCGACTATACTTCGCAGATGGAAAAGGAGTTGGACCAGGTGGAGGAAGGCGATATTCTCTGGACCAACATGTTGGACGGTTTTTACCAGAAATTCCGGGAATGGCTGGACCAGGCGAAAGAGCGCGACAGCGTCGACGCCCAGCGGGTTGAACCGCTGTTGAAGGGAATGAAGAATATCAAGTGGCTTCCGGCCGAGAAAGTCGGGCGGCGCACTTATGATGATGCCAAATTTTATAACTCATTGACGGAGAATTTTCAGGAAAGCGGACGCATTTCGCAGCGCCAGTGGGATACCCTGTTGAATCTGGTCATGAAGTACAGCGATCAACTTGGCAACAGCGCCGGATTGCTTCGGAGTGCTGGGCTCAAGGACGCTGAAATTGCTGAAATTTCCGGAAAATATCAGGAAAAACAGGAAAAGATCCGGGCATCCGCGGCCTCCAGCGAGGATACGGAAAAGTACCGCCGCGCCTTCGAAATCCTCGACGGCGTTGCCTGGGAAAGCGGGGAAAGCGCCGGGCGCAAGTCCTATGACGACGCTAAATTCTTTAAATCACTCAAAAAACAGGCCGAGTCCGGCAAGGTGCTTTCCGAAAAACAGCATTATGCCCTGGTGAAAATGGCCTCGCGGCACCGTAACGAAGTTCCGGCATTCGATGAGCTTTGCCGTTTGCTGGGAAGCACGCCGGAAGCTTTTGCCGAGCTCAAAGTGGACGACAAAGTCCAGGAAAAATTCCAGCGGATTTTCGCCATGTTCGACGGTGTGGAATGGTCTGGCGGCGGCGGCGGCAAGCGAAAGAAAGACGACAGTTCGTTTTTCGGTTCTCTGAAACGCCAGTCCGAATCCGGCAAGACACTTTCCGACAAACAGGTCAATGTCCTGGTGAAATTTGCCCATCAGTATCAGGGTTCAATCCCGCAATATAAAGAATTGTGTGCGTTGCTGGGCTGCGACCCGATTTCTTCGGGCGGCGCGGCGGCGGAACCCAATCCGGAAAGCAAAACCGATGCCGCGGCTCCGGTAGCCCCGAAGGCTGCCGCGGAGCCCGATCCGGAAGTGGATAAAATGCTGGCTGGTCTGGGCGAGGTTACTACTTGGGAAGAACCGGTAAAAAGCGGAAAGTTTACTCGTGATGACAAGGAGTTTTTTAGTTCATTGAAGAAGCAGCACGAATCCGGCAAGCAGTTGAGCACCAAGCAGGTCTTTTTTCTGAAAAAGCTTCACGACAAATACTGCGCGCCCAAGGAGTGATCACTTGGGAGTTGCGTTCATTTTGCGGCGGACGGCTTCCAGGTTGTGAGTGATGTTCTCATCGCCTGGAGTTACCTCAAGAGCCTTCAGAAATGATTGCTCTGCGTTTTTCAGATCGTCCTTGAATAAAAGTGACATTCCCATAAAAAAATGGTAATCGGACGTATTATAGGTTTGATAGGTCACTGCCAGGTTTTGAAACACTTTGGCCGCAAGGTCCTTCCGGTTGTTTTTCAAATAGTGGACAGCAACTTCACTCATGACAACTCCCGGAAAGCCGATTGAAAAACTTCTCATATGAACAACCCGCGGCGTAAGAGTGACCTTTTCCAGAAGGACAATTCCCTCGTCCGGGCGTTCTTTGGCAAAGAGCTCCATGCCGGTCATGCAAAGACGAAACGTTTCAAATTCTTCGCGGCGTTCCTGCGAGAAATGCGGATAGATTTTTAACATACCGTCCATCATCTGGTGCATTTGCTCGAAATCGCGCTTACCATAAGCATCTACCACTGCTTTATACACGAGCCGGTGATTTGGCGTCGGATGATCCAGAATCGCACTCATATAATCTTTTCCGCTTTGCCAGCAGGCCAGATAATTCCATGAGTAGATACCGATAATCAGCACATAGCCGCAACCGCAAGTCACGATCAAACGATGATAACCGGGCCATCTGGTCCATAACCATTGCAGGGTCAGCCCCATTCCCAACCACAGAAACGCCGCCGCGAAATAACTGTAACGATCGGCAAAGTCAGTATTGCCCACCCGAACTATTCCGACTACCGGGATTAAGGCAGCGGCGAAACAAACCGCCAGCGGCAGCAGTTCAAACCGCAACAGGGAATAATTCTTATACCGCCAAGCTAAAATAACGATGGCTCCACAAAAAATACCAAACAGCGCCGCCGGCCACAAAGTGTCCAGATACGGATTGTAGAAGGGATAAACCGGATACAACGCATATGGATAAAATGTTTTGATGAAGTAATTTCCGAAATTATTCGCGATAATCGCCAGTCGAATATTCCATCCATCCGTGCCGGAGGTTGCCGTTGCCGTAAAATCACCGGTCAGGCCGGTTCGCATGGCCTGAAAAACCAACATCACGGCAAAGAACGCCCAAGAGTGCCGCAAGAAAAACCGCCAGTCCCAGGTACATCGTTGCCGCCACAGAAAAGCCAGAATAATCAATGGGAACAAAATTGCCATGGGTTTGCTTAACAGTGAAGCCGCAAACAGCAGAGGCGGCACAGCTTGCAGCCATGGCAATTTCGCAGTTCGCAAATTAAAGAGAAACAGCCATAATGCCATCATAACCAACGCCATCGCCAGCACGTCCTTTCTTTCGGAGAGCCATACTACCGATTCAATTCGCTGCGGGTGAATGGCAAAAAGCAATGCCGCGATTCCGGCAAAATTCGTTTTCATACCGCATTCACGGCCGATCCCGAACAATGCGATTACTGTAACCAGATGCAGCAGCAAACTATGCAGATGAACCCCAAAAACAAAATGTTTTTCTCCCCAAATCAGATGATCGAGCATATAAGAATACATCTGCAGAGGGGTGTTCAAGCCCAGAATCGGCGTATGCCACCAATAAGTGAAGTTCGCCCAAGTAAAATCCAGCCTGGTATTCAACCTGATGTAAAGCATGTCATCCATGAGTTCCGGGGGAAACCAGAGACTGCGACCAAAGATCAGAAATACGGCTCCGATAAGAATAAGTATCCAGCGTATCTTGGGAGAAACCCAGCTCATGGTGGTTCCCGGTTCGAGGCTGGTTTTGATATCTTGATTTTTCATTGTGTGTACAATATAATTCTTTTTCCGGGCTTTTCAAATCAAAGAGGAGGATTGAAATTCAATGGTCCGGCGAATGGCCTCCACAAGTGGAGTTTTCATCGTCAACCCCAGTTCATTGCGGACGCGGCTGATGTCGGGTATATAATATTCAATATGGTTGCCGGGGGAAGACAGGATTTCAATGCTGTTGCTTGTACCGGCCACAGATTTTACCAATTCGGCGATCTCTTGAATGGAATAGGAGTCATCCGAACCAACATTGTAAATGCGGCCATTGTTTCCGCGTAACAGGATTTGCCATAGCCATTCTGCCAAATCCTGAGCGTAAAGATAGGAACGGCGCGGGGAACCGTCACCCTTGATGGTGATGGTTTGCTGTCGAAGGCAATCGGCGATAAAGTTACCGATCGCAAAATGTTGATCCAGCGGAAGGTATGGACCGACGAATGCAAAACAGCGGGCGATCACCGCCGGCTTACCGGATTCACGGCAGAGATTTTCGGCGGCGAGCTTATTTTGTCCGTATACCGTAGTCGGGGCCGGAGGATAATCTTCACGGACTTGAGGCGGAAGATTTCGTCCGTAGACACCGCCGGAGCTGATATAAAGCATTTTGCCGAAATTCATTTGCAAGACTCGCCGGGTTCCCTCCATGATGACCGACGCCATTTCTTCATCGGGAATCGCGTGGCCGGAAGTGGTGGCGGCATGCAATACATAGTCAAAATATTCCCGCGGCGGTTCAAAATCGCGGACATCGCCTTTGATGAAATTCAAACCGGGAGTATCCAGTTCGGGAAAACCGGCTAAAAATTTATCCGGATCCCGTGATAGAATGAAATACTCATATTCGGCCGGCCGTGTCAGCAGCAACCATTTCCCGAAAAAACCGGTTCCCCCGGTCATAAACAATCGTTTCTTCAGCATTGCTTGTCTTTGCTCCTGAATGAGAAATATTTATGTCCGAAATAACTGACCGCGACCGTAGTGAAAGTCAGCAGAATATTCGCCAGTACCGGATATATTTTCAAGCCGGAAACGAGAATGAACAATCCCGCCATGCCCAGCAATGCCGAAGTTCCGTAAACCAGATAACAGCGAAAATACTCCCGGATGATGTTGCCTTTGGTCCTGAATACAATCAACTTATAACAGATATAGGCATTGGTGATCGCCAGAATATTGGAAGGGATGGCCAATAAGAGATAATTTACCCTGTCGCCAAGTATTTCAAAGAGAATGGTATAAACCGCAATTCCGAATACCGTATTCCAACCGCCTACCAGTAAATAGCGGACGATCCGCCAGAATTCGCTCCGGTTTGAATGATACAAGGACTGTAACTTTTTATAAACCAATATACTCACCGATTTGCGAAGGAGAAGAAACCATATAATCCGGGGCGGATTGCTCCAGGACCGGATATTCATCGTAACCCCATGCCACGGCTATGGTTTTCATACCGGCGAACTTACCTGCATGAATATCGGGAGCAGTATCTCCGATCATAACGGCAGCAGCCGGATTGAGTTTATGATGTTCAAGCGCTTTTTTCAGGAACTCGCCTTTCGGGAGTTTTTCTCCGGGGAAGGTCTCCGGAGTATAAACCCCCGCAAACAGAGACAAGATGCCGAATTGCTCCAGCAGCATGAGAGCGGGCTTGGCCCGCTTGTTGGTGGCGATGAAAAGAAGCTTTCCCTGTGCTCTGAGCTCCTTCAGAACTTCCGGCATGCCGGGATAAAAATCGGTGGCCGGAAACCCGGAAGCATCGTAAATCCGGCAAAAACTCTCAATCATGCGGGAGATCTGGTGATCCGGGCACGCCGGAATGACTTCCAGAATGCATTGACGCAACGGCGGCCCGATACGCAAGGCTGCAAGGTCAACATTCTCACCGAATTCCGCGAACATATCGCGATAAGCGCTTTTAATATCGGCAACCGTATCCAAAACCGTACCGTCGAGATCAAACCAAACTGAATCGGACATTATTTTCACTCTTGATCAAAATTAATTCTTTCTTCTTCAATAACCAGCGGCTTATTCTTAACCTGAGTCCAAACCGCCCCGAGATATTCGCCAATAATTCCAATAAAAATCAATTGAATCGCCGAAAAGAAGAACAGACCGATCACCAGAGGCGCCAATCCCAACTGAAACGTATCCCAATAGACCAACTTGTAAATCAGATAACCCAATGCAATCAGCAGACTGAACCCGGCCATGAAAAAACCGATGAACACGGCCAGTCGCAACGGCACTTTGCTGTAGTTGACAAACCCGGTCATGGCAACATCATAATAAGAAAGCAGATTGTAGGAACTTCTCCCGCTTTTGCGCTTTTCCTGGGAATAAGGGAGCTCACAGCGCTTAAAACCGATTTCACTGACCAGACCGCGGACATACGGCATTGGCTCTTGAAAACATTTCATGGCATTGACCATTTTTCGGTCATAAAGAGCAAATCCGTGAAAATCAGTCATTAACGGCACTTCTGAAAGAGAATTCAGTAAACGGTAATAGAATTTTCTGACGCATTTCATCAGAAAACTGCCTTTGTATTCCTGTTTGACGGCGCAGACGGCCTGATATCCTTCACGCCACTTCAGGATGAATTCTTCGATCATTTCCGGGGGATCCTGCAAATCGGAACACAGGCAGACCAGAGCATCGCCGGTGGCTTTCAGATAAGTATTGTAAATGGAACGCGCCGGTCCGAAATTATTGGCATTGAAAATGCACTTGAAATTTTTATCGGCTGCGGCTATTTCCCGAAGAATTTCTCGGGTACGGTCCTGGGAACAATTATCGGCGACAATGAATTCGTAATCGTATTCGGGAAATTTTTTCAGCACCTTCAGTACTCGTTCATAAAATTCCCGGATATTGCCGGCCTCGTTATAAGTGCCGGTTGAAATAGATATTTTTTTCCTTTTTTCGCTCATTTTATATCTCGCGATTCAATTTTTGCCATAATAGATTTCCAACAGGGAAGCCGTCGATATTGTCGCGAATATAATGGTCACTTAAGTAAATATCACACCGGGCGCAGGAAAAATTTTCCGATTTCCGGTTCTCCAACTGTAATTTCTGAAATTCATACCACTCTTTCGACTCCCAAAGGGAGCGGAGGTTCATATCGTCCATATTGCCGATATTGGTACCGCCGATGAAATCGATACAACATGGCGAAACATCGCCGTTTGCCCGTATCGCCATAGTGGTGAAGGCCATGGGGCAGGCGGTCTTGGGTGTGCTATGCCGCCGGAAATCATCTTCAGCGGAGCCGGATTTTTCCCGGTAATATTTTTCCATGAAAGTAGATTCTTCCACCTGGATCCAATTATGAGGTTTATCCAGATAAAGTTCATCGCCGACATCACGGTACATAGCCAGAAAACGCTCGTTTTCTTCGTCGTAGGACTCCAGCATTTTCGGACTGACAAACGGCCGGTTCGAACCGGCCTGAAGTTTCATATCCCGCAGGATACGCAAGTTTTCATGAATTTTCTCGGGCAATATCGGTGAACCGGTGATCTCGCGGTGTCGTTCCGGATCGGCGGCATAGATGGACACCCGCAAGTAATCAAGCTGATACTTGATCATGGCGGCCGCGACTTCCGGAGTCAGCAAGCTGACATTGGATGTGGTTTCAATACGGTCGGCGATATCCGCTTCACTGGCGATCTTCAGCATTTCCGCGAAATCCGGATTCAATAACGGTTCACCGTACAGGCTGAGTTTCAACACCTTGAGTTTTTCTCCCGGCCAGGCCTTTACCTGATCGATAATCCTCCGGAAACGTTCCAGGGGCATGTGCATTCGGGTACGGGTAAAATAATTCTCCTGGCGGATACTCTGAAAACATTGAACACACCGGAAATTACATAACCCGGTCGGCTCAATGAGCAAAGTAAACGGCTTTGCCAGCGGCATGACTTCCATCAGGTTCTGACGATTGGTATTTTTCAGCGCGGTATAATGAATCATTTGGTTTCCCGCAGTTTTTCGACCGGGAAACCGTCTACATTGTCCTCCACCGGAAACAGTTTATACCAATCGCAATGACGACAGATGCGGTTTTCGGCTTTCCGGTCTTCCAGATGCATTTTTCTGAATTCAAAGATTTCGTTTCCGGTCCACAGTTCGCGCAATGTATGTTCGTGTACATTGCCTATTTGGGTAGCTTTGGGGGCATCGTGCGTGCACATCAGGCAATCTCCCGCACTGTTTATAGCCATATTCATGAAGGGCCGCGGACAGGCGATATGATTGTTCAGGCTTTTCGCAAAATCGGATTCGGTCTTGGCTTCCTTATCCTTATCGTGATAATAAGCGTTTATCAGGTTGTTGCCGGAATAGCGCGTCGCATTGTTCACCCGTTCAAAACCGATTTCATCGGCGACGCCTTCATACAAACGCCGAAATATCTCGTTTTCTTCATCGTAACAATCAAACATCTTGACGAGGATAAAGGGCGTTTTTTTGCCTTTTGAATCACGGTATTCGCGGAGATATTTCACATTGTCCCGGATTTTTTCCACCGCAATTGGCGACCGGGTCACTTCCCGGTGATGTGGATTGGTTGCCGCATAAATGGAGAAGCGGATATGATCAAGCCCGTAATCCACCAGTTTCTCCGCAATTTCCGGCGTCAACAGCGAACCGTTGGAAAAAGTATCGACTCGCTCTGCTACCTGAGAGTCAACAGCAAGTTTGACCATATCGCAGAAGCGCGGATGAAGCAGCGGTTCGCCGAGGGCGGCAAGACGGAGCAACTTCAATTTGGGACCATCCCAGGCGACCAGTTCGGCGATCAGGCGCTCGTAAAGCTCCATTTCCATATCACAGAACGGCATTAAGTCACGCCTGGTATTTTCGCTGCCCTGAACGCAGGGGGTACAACGGAAGTTGCAAATATTGGTAGGCTCGATGAACAGCGACAGCGGTTTGGACAGCGGCAGCATGTCCCGCAAAATCCGGCGTCCGCCGGAAATAATGGTTACATTTTTCATTTGATAAAATCCTCCCCGGTAAAAGCATCTTTCCAGCTGATGGGAAGGGCTTTCCCGTAAAATTTACTCATATACTGTTCGACGAAATGTCGATTGTGACCGGATAGGCATTTCGCCTGGTAGCAGCCGAAATGTTTGATACTCATGCCTCGCCGCAGAATCGTGTCCAGGCTTTCTTCGAAAAGATTGCCCAGCGTAATATGGATAAAACCGCAGGGCAGCACATCGCCGTAAGGAGTAATATGCAAATTTGAGTTCACGCAGCCGCAACCGCGGTCAATGCCGTAGGTTGGAAATGTATCGAGGTGCAGTGCCGGGTAACGTTCGTGGACTTCTTTCAAAAAAGCCAGATCGGCATCGTCGATCATGACATCATGCCTGCCTTCCCATTCTCCGACCGGTTTGGCCAGCATAACATCAACGGCGAAACCATTTTTTTCACCGAATTCGGCCAGTTGCCATGTCCGCTCAGTACGACAATTCTGATGACTGACTACAGTTTGAATCGCTACATTGAGCCCGGCTTCCCTGGCGTTTTCCATCGCGGCAATTGCTTTAGCATAAGCGCCCTGGCTACCGCGGTTCTCATCATGCCGCGCGGCGTCGAAATCATCAAGGCTGATTTTAACCTTGTCCAAACCAATCGATTTGAGGAACTGCGCCTTTTCCAGCGTCAGAAAATGACCGTTGGTGCTCATGCTCAAGTGAAATTTATCCGGCTGTAAGGCGGCAATTACTTCCTCAAGATCCGGGAAAAGCAACGGCTCGCCGCCGGAAAGCGTAAACTGGCAAAGTCCGAGCTCATGCGCTTGGTTGCTGATGTTACGCATCATGGCCGGATTCAAATGTGAAGCTTTCGGTGTCAACCGGGAAATCATACAGTGCCGGCAACTTAAATTGCAGATGTAATTATAAGCGATGTCGATCATTGGCGTCGGAATACCATTTTCGACACGTTCCTTAATTTTTAGAATTTTTTCAAAAACAACCGGTTTTTCTTTTTTCAACCGTTCGCGCTTCTGTTGTTCGTTATTTTTTTCGGACATAGTAAAAATTCCTTACCTTGGTGGTATAATCGATATCCGGTTTTTCAACATAAGTCGATCACTTTTCCTTTGAAACCGGCATTTTCCAATTCTTCGTGCATTACCGTGCGGTACAACGGCGAGCAAACGGCAACAATAGAGTCCTTGCCAAGCGTATGAAGCTTCCGTGACGGTATGACCGGACGCCCCAGAAGCGGCCGGCTTTGTTTTTCAATACTATTATCGACAAATGCGGCAATCCGACATTGTCCGAGCGGTGTTTCCCGCAATAACCGCGCCAGATGCGCTCCGCATCCCCAAAGGTATAGCTCTTGGCCATCACGCTGCAATTGTTCGGTAATGTCGCCGAAATCATGTTGCCGGGATTCATCCACATATATTTTGACCCTATCCGACGCCA
Organism: Victivallaceae bacterium; assembly: GCA_031548025.1. GTDB lineage: Bacteria > Verrucomicrobiota > Lentisphaeria > Victivallales > Victivallaceae > UBA5239. The sequence continues at coordinate 84,719 of JAVBRM010000005.1, forward strand.
CCGCGTCATAGACGATTTTTCCAGCTTTTCCCTGCTTCCGGTACAATGCCAGGAGAACGTCATTGCGGACATCCTTCACCGAAACAAAATCATAACCGTGAGTCGCAAGTTCATATCCGAGCGGAATCATCAGATTATTTAACTGATGGAGATCAAAATGACTGATGTGCTCGAAATCAAAATGATAGAACGATGTATTGATGGTCATTCCATAATCCCGCGTCGACGGTACCGCAATCAAAACATAAGCACCGTCACGACAATGTTCCGATATGCTTTTCATGGCGGAAACCGGATCGAACAGATGTTCCATGACTCCGATCAGCAACAGAAAATCACATTGACCGAATTCAGGCAGCTGCTTCAATGTCCCGGCGCGGGCCGGAATACCTCCCGCGCAAAGCGCGGCAATGTTGCTGACGGACGGATCGATCCCCAGAAGACGGGAATACCCTGATTCACGCAATATCTGGAGAAATCCTCCCTGTCCGCATCCCGCGTCGACAATAAAATCATTTTTTGCCAGATACGGCTCCATGAAACGGATAATCCGGCCATAACGTTCCCGTTCCGTCGGACTCACGTCGCCGGCGCCGATGATACCCGCTCCCTCATACTTGGATGACGCGGTATAATAACGGTCGAAATCGGCCTCGCAGGCCGTCGTATCATTAAAAACCATTCCGCAATCCAGGCAGGCGACGATATCGTAACGGTCTGGCAAGGTTTCAAAAAAGCGCTCGTAAGCGATGGTATGCAGCCATTCTGTCCGGCGACCTCCACAGACCGGACAAAAACGACAATTCAATCTGGTCGGCATAGTCATAGAGCAATCCCTCCGTTAATGAAATCCCGGTATGGGATGTGTGCTTGCAGAAGATTTTCCGGCGCCTTGGCAAACCATTCATACTGTCCCGTTTGTGGTGGGCGCCGGCCATCCCAGTGATCAGCCGGACGAAGGGGGGTGGTCAGGCGGCAACGGTAGAGCAGCGAGTAGAAGTGCGAACGATTCCGCTGGCCCGGACGGATAAATTCACTTAAATGCAAGGGGGCCGGTTCTGCTTCTACTCTGGTATGCAATTCATTGAGCGCCACCTGGGCGATTCGAGCGGCTGCAGTTTCCTGGAACCGGATGATTCCTCCAGGAATGTGCCAGCCGCTACCGTGCAATTCATCCTCACGCCAAGTCAACAGTGTTTCTCCGTGGTCATTGCCGATCAGGAGATCGACATTGATCATTGGAGTCAGCCGGGTCAACAGCAAAAAAACTTCCTCCGCTAAACCGGCGGAGGGATTGTCAATTCGGCTCTCCAATTGGGCGATGAGTTCTTTTAGCTCGATCATTTTTTTTCCGTTATTTTTTCCAGCAGTTCCCAGATACAGCCTTCGCCACCGCGGGCTTCCAACTGCAAGTTCGCCAGCTTTTTGACTTCCGGAATTGCGTTTGACGGGCATGCCGAAAGCTTCACCAGCTTCATGATTGGAATATCGTATTTGGCATCGCCCACGTAACATGTTTCTTCTGCGGTCAAGCCGCTTTGAATTAGGATTTCGCGCAGTGCCTCGGGTTTGTTTTTGCAACCGTTATAAAAGTAATCCGGTTTAAAACGTTCTTGGAAAAACAGGGTTATGGGGGTTGCTTCTCCGGTAACCAGTCCAACCTTGTATCCCCGACGTTTCATTTCAAATACTGCGTCGATATCTTTAAAGTCGATAGTCTTGTATTCATTTCCATGGGAATCCACAGTTACACGGCCATTCGTCAGGACCCCGTCAATATCAAGCAACACCAATTTAATCATTCAACTAATCCTTAATCTTCAAAGAAAAATATATCTTGCGAAATTCAAATATCAAGCATATTTTGGGCTAATTCTTCATCCGGGAGATAGGGCCACATGTCTTCCAGCGGCTTGGAAATCATGCTGCCGTCGGGCGTTTTCATAGCCTGAACTTTCGGCATAGTCAGGTGGTCCGGCGTCACCATCACCCGGCAGATAACCGGATCGCTGCCGGCCAGCACGCGCTCAATGACCGCCTCCAATTCCGCATTGCAGGTGACGCATTCGCTGCGGAGACCATAGGCCGCCGCCTGTTTGGTTACGTCCGGCAAGGTCAACCCGCTACCGGGTTCCGAACCAACGAAAAATCCTTCGAACATATTGCGCTGGGTATTCATGATGCTGCCATAGCCGCTGTTGTCCCAGATGAACATTTTGATCGGCAATTTTAACCGGGCTACGGTTTCCAGTTCCTGAATATTCATCTGAAACGCGCCGTCGCCGTTGATCAAAATGGTCCGGCGGCGGTTGTTGGCCAGGCAAGCTCCGATTGCATATGGTAAGCCGAAGCCCATAGAGCCCAGTCCGGCGGCGTTGCGAACCTTCTGGCCCGATTTGATCCGCATGGCCTGATAAGTCACTTCTCCGGCGGCGCCTGAACTTTCCGGAACAATTACGTCATCGGGAAGAAGTTGCTTAAACAATTCATCGGTAAATACATACAAATTGACTTTTTCATTCGGCCTGTTATATTCCGGCAGAACCACCGGGTAGCGCTCTTTAACCTTGACACAATACTCCAGCCAGGAAGCGTGTTCGGGGAGTTTGACATCCTGAAGCTGTTGCAGAAATTCTTTGGCGTCCACGGCAATACCGATATCGATTCCTTTGATCCTCTGAATCTCACAAGCATCGATATCCACCATGATTTTTCGGGCATTCCGTCCAAAGTCGGTACTGTTGAAGGCGGTAATGCTCGGGTCCAGTCTGCTGCCCACAACCAGTAGTAAATCACAATTTTGAACAATGAAATTGGCGAAACGCGTCCCCATGATCCCCGGACATCCGAAGTTCAGAGGATCTTCGTAACCAAGCAGATCAATTACCTTCCAAGTCAATATCATGGGAATTTGATTGGCACGGGCGAAGTTCAACAGTAACTCCTGGGCGCCGGCCATTTTCACTCCGTTGCCCACCAGAATCAACGGGCGTTTGCTTTGTTCCAAAGCCTTGATTACTGCTGCCATTTCAGGAATTGCGGCAGCCGGTTTTGGGGCCGGCTCAAAACCTTTCAAGCTTTCTTCATCAATCATCGCTCCCTGTACGTCCAGCGGGACGTCGATCCATACCGGTCCCATTCTGCCGGTGGTTGCTTCATGCCAGGCTTTTTCCAAGTGATAACGTATTTCGTTGGGTTCAAGCACCGTTACTGCGTATTTGGTGATACAGCCCACGATGGAAACGATATCCACTTCCTGTGAACCGACCTGACGACAGCCGGTGCCGGTTTTCAGGTCCGGACGCTTGGCCTGGCCGGAAATGAAAAAGGCCGGAGTCGAGTCAATATACGCCGCGGCTACCGCAGTCACGGTATTGGTGCTGCCGGGACCGGAAGTAACCAGAGCCACACCGGGAGAATTGGTATGTTGTCCCCAGGATTCCACCGCGATCCCGATGGCTTGCTCATGCAGAAAACAGGTATAATGTAAATTTTGACAACGCCCCAGGGAGTCATTCAAATGCATGGCTCCTCCGCCCGGCAACATAAATACTTCCCGGATTCCTTTGGAAACCAGGAAATTCATTACATAATCGGATAATTTGATCATCTCAACCCCGCATTTTCTTGCGGACAGCCATTTCGCGGGGCGAAAGTTCGCGCAAACCGGTGCCGAGCGCCGATTCCATGGCCCGGATATCCTTGACGTAATTGATCAGTTCCGCCGGTTCCACTGAGGAGGATTGGTCTGAACCGTACATCTTACGGTCGAGCGTGATATGCCGCTCCACAGAAACCGCGCCCAGAGCCACCGCTCCCAACGTGGCGACATTGCCGATTTCATGACTGGAATAACCGACTTTGCAACCGTAGCGCCTGGCCAATTCCGGAATCATCAGCAAATTGGCTTCTTCCGGCAACATCGGGTACGTCGAAACGCAATGCAGCAGCTCGAACGGGCAATTGTATTTATGGAACAGCGCCACCGCCGCGTCGATTTCTTCCCACGTGCTCATGCCGGTGGCGATAAAGGTATAGCGTCCTTCTTCCGCCGCCGCTTCCAGGATCGGCATATTGGTCAGTACCGGTGAGGCAATTTTGTTGTATTTCAGGTTATAGCGGCGCAGGAACTTCTGTGAATCCGGATCCCAGCACGAGGCAAACCATCCGATCCCCTGTTCACGGCAGTAACGGTCGATTTCATCGTATTCGTCCTGGTTGAACTCAAGTCCTTCCTTTTGGGCGCGTTGGGTGTTGCCCCAGGGGCTTTCCCGGAGGCCATCCAGAAATTCCTGCGTATAAACCTTGTCAATCGTCCGCTTTTGAAATTTCACCGCGTCGCAGCCGGCCAGCACCGCCGTGTCGATGAGCCGCTTGGCTATTTCCAGGTCGCCATTGTGATTAATGCCGATTTCCGCCGAAACAAATATTTTACTCATATATCACCCTGTTATAAATTGTTTGATAGTCGTCATCATATATTCGATCTTTTCCGGGGTCATGCCGGGGTAGACTCCGATCCATAGACTGTCGTTCATGATCTTGTCGGTGTTGGTCAGGGAACCTGCAATCCGGTAATCTTTGTCAAGTTCCATTATAGCAAAACACGGATGCTTTGTCAAGTTGCCTGCGAAAAGATTTCGCGTCTGGATGTTGTTTTTCTCCAGATATTGCGCGAAATCGTTTCGAGAGAACTGCACGCCATCGCGCAGAGTCATCAGAAAGCCGAACCACGAAGGTTCGCTGCCGGGTGTCGCCTCCGGCAAAATCAGGACATCGCGAAACTCCTTGAGCCCTTCGGACAGCAGACGGTGGTTTTCGCGGCGGCGGCGGGTGAATTCCGGCAGTTTTTCGAGCTGGGCGCAACCGATAGCCGCCTGGAGATCGGTTGCTTTCAGGTTGTAGCCGAAATGACTGTAAACATATTTATGATCGTAGCCCGGCGGTAATTGGCCGAACTGGCCGGAAAAACGACAGTTGCAACTGTTGTCGCGTCCGGAGTCGCACCAGCAGTCGCGGCCCCAGTCGCGCATGGACAACAGGATTTTTTTCAACAGCGGATTGTCGGTATAAACCGCCCCGCCCTCCCCCATAGTCATGTGATGAGGCGGGTAAAAGCTCGACGTTCCGATATCGCCCCAGGTTCCGCTCAAGCGTCCCTGGTAAAGTGATCCGAGAGCGTCGCAGTTATCCTCGATCAGCCAGAGGTTGTGACGTTCGCAGAACGCTTTGACCGCCGTCAGATCGAACGGATTTCCCAGCGAATGCGCGGCAAAGAGCGCTTTGGTCCGGGGCGAATATGCCGCATCGAGTAAATCGGGATTGAGGTTTCCGTTCAGGTCGACGTCGATGAATACCGGTACCGCGCCATATTGGACTATCGGTGCTACAGTCGTCGGAAACCCGGCTGCCACGGTGATGACTTCGTCGCCGCGGCAGATGCGGCGCTCTTTCAGCAAGGGCGAAGTCAGGGCCATGAACGCCAGCAAATTGGCCGAAGAACCGGAATTGACCAGCAATGCATAGCGTAGCCCCAAATACGCCGCGAGTTTTTGTTCGAATTCGCGGGCCCACTTGCCGGTGGTCAGCCAAAACTCCAGCGTGGCGTCGGCTAGATTCCGCATTTCATTCTCATCGAAAACCCGTCCGGCGTAATTAACCCGGGTTTTGCCGGCGGCGAAGTCCTCCCGCGGTTCATGAACCAAGTGGTAATATTCGGCAACTTGGGCCAGGATCGATTGTTTCAATTCGTTTATGCGGTCCATGACAACCCCTCGACTTTGGCGTCCGAACAATATTGTTCAAGGTCTTGCCAGGTATTTAAGGTTTTTTGTGTATAAAAATCACGATACCAAGTGGCGGTGTGGGCGAAAGCGGCTTCCGGATTCCAGACGTTACCCCAGTCAAGTTTCTTTATCGCCATGGTGCTGTTGAGCTGGAGATAATGTGCTTCATGCGGGGCATTGGGGGGCGGATCGGGAAGAAAGCTGACCGCCGGCCAGGCTTTCCGCAACGCTGCGGCCGCCTGTTCCACGGTAATGACATACTGATGATCCGGTCCGAAGTTCCAGGCACGGGCGGCTTCGGTATTGCCGCTGTAAAGTTGCTGTCCCAGCAGCAGATAACCGCTCAACGATTCCAGGACATGCTGCCAGGGGCGGATGGCATAAGGACTGCGGATTTTTTCGGTTCTACCCTGGGCTGCGGAACGCATCAAGTCGGGCACCAGCCGGTCGAGCGCCCAGTCGCCGCCGCCGATGACATTACCGGCGCGGGCACTGGCGGTCAGGATTCCCGCTTTGTCCAGGAACGACCGGCGGTAAGAGGCCGTAATCAATTCGGCGCAACCTTTGGATGCACTGTAGGGATCGTAACCGCCCATGGGGTCGGTTTCGCAGTAGGCACGGCCATCTTCAAAATTTTCGTAACACTTGTCGCTGGTGACCACCACCACCGATTTGATGCTGGGGGTGTGGCGACAGGCCTCCAACACATTGATCGTGCCGCCGGCATTGATGGCGAAAGTCTCCACCGGAGACTGGTATGAGAGCCGCACCAAGGGCTGGGCCGCCAGATGGAAAACCATTTCAGGCTTGAATTCGGCAATGGTCCGGGCCAGCAATTGCTCATCGCGGATGTCGCCGATGACGGAATTCATATTCAGTTTCAGCAATTCATAATGCGAAGGATCGGTCGGCGGGGCCAGGGCGTAACCGGTGATTTCGGCACCGAGCCGGTTCAGCCAGGCGCAAAGCCATGAACCCTTGAAACCGGTATGCCCGGTGACCAGCACCCGACGGCCGGTATAAACGTCAGCAAACATTATGCCTCCAGTATTTTGTCCAGGGGGCATCGCCTTTTTCCCACAACTCGTTCAGCAACTGATACTCGCGTGGAGTATCCATGCATTGCCAGAAACCGTCATGATGGTATGCGGCCAACTCGCCGTCCGCTACTGCCGCATCCGTGGGGGTGCTTTCCAGAAATGAATCTTCAGTAGTGGAAATATAACGCTCAATGAATTTGCGGTCCATGACCATGAAACCGCCATTGATACGCTGTTCATGGCAGAGTTTCTTTTCGGCAAAACCTTTGACCAATCCATTGTCAATGGTCAGTTCACCGAACCGGCCGATCTGACATACCGCGGAAATGGTCAACAGCTTGCCGGCATTCAAATGAGTTTTTTCCAAGGCGTTGACATCGATATTGGCCACGGCGTCACCATAGGTCATGAAAAAGTATTGGTCGGCGGGTTTCAGGTAACGGGAGGCCTTGCGTATCCGGCCGCCGGTCATGGTCTCCAAGCCAGTATTGGCCAGAGTTACTTCCCAGTCGTCTTCCCCTGAATGATCGTGATAAGTGATGCCGTGCTCGCCGCCGAGCTGAATCGTGATATCGGCGGCGCGCGCATGGTAATTCAGAAAATAATCGATAAACTCTTCACGCTTATAGCCCAGGCAAAGGATAAAACGCCTGACTCCGAATGCAGCATAACTCTTCATGATATGCCAGATTATCGGCTGTTCTCCGATCGGCACCATGGGCTTGGGTAGGACTTCAGTCACTTCGCGTAAACGAGTCCCTTTGCCGCCGCAAAGAATCATTACGGGAGGCATCTGTCGTTCAGTTGTCATTATCGCACCTGTTCTTTTTGTAGCAATATAATCAGAATTAGCGATTATTCAACTTTCTTCATAACTATTTTGAATCGAAAAAGGAAAAAAAGCCGGAAAATGAATTTCCCGGCATGGCGCTGACGACTTGAGTTATGACTTTGGGAGTTCAAGCATTTCTGTCGGCATTGTCGCCGCACAGAGCGTGGAATCGGCAGCACCGTAATAGACGATGATGCGGTCACTCATGATCACCTGCCCGCAAGAATAGACGCAATTTCCGGTAATGCCTTTTTTCGTTTCGTAGTCCATTTCCGGCTCGAGAATCGGCTCAGGCTGGACGAACAGCACCTTAGTCGGATCATTGAGGTCGAGCCAAAAAATTCCGAGGCGGTAGGTTCCCGCCAGATCTTTACCATGAAAAATCACCGCCCAGGCATCTTTTACCCGGATCGGCGGTCCGCAGACGCCGAGTTTGCAATGCGTCCACGGCAGGATCTCATTGGTCAGGATCATTTTTGCATTACCCCAGTTTTTCAGATCCGGGCTGGTCGAAACCCAGATATTCGGAATCGGCCGGTGCATCAATACGAACTGTCCGTTGATCTTTTCCGGAAACAACGCCCCGGTCCGCTGGGAAATATCCTTGACGATCAGGCCATGCTTGGTAAAAGTTTTGAAATCTTTGGTTGAAGCCAGCGCCAGACGATCCCAGCAAGCCGAACTGATGGCATAAACAATATAATAAGTATCGTCGATTTTCGTAATCCGGGGGTCTTCCACCCCGCGGATACCGACGATCATCGGATTTTCTCCATCCCTGTTCAGAACCGCCCCCCCTGACATTTCCGAAACCTTGAAACCATCCGGGCTGACGGCGTGGCCGATGGTCCCCAGCCAGAAGCGGTTGCCGGGACTGCGCGGCTCCGTACCTTCCGCCCGGAAAAGAAAATGCACTTTCCCATCGTGCACAATCGCGCCGGAATTAAAAATTCCTTTGCTGTTCCATTCATCGCCGCGGCCGGTGCCGCTTAAAATTGGATTTTTGTCGTAACGGGTTAATTTAGCAGGAATTCTCATGTTTATTGTTCTTTGGGGTTATTGGTTAATTCCCGCAGCAGAACCGCGGGATAAGGTTCATGTTCAGTGGTACCGGCTCCTTTCAGGTTCGCACCGTAGGTGTTGCTGTCGCCAAGACAGACAACGCTGGAGGTGTCGAAATGTTTTTCCCGGATGATGGCGGCCATTGCATGTCCGAGTATCGCCGCTGCCTGCGGGGTCAGATGGACTCCATCGGGACTGTTGAGGTTGGCCAGATTGCGCAGCAACGATTCGGCGGATTCCAATGGCGCGTGTTTGCTGATCACATCATACAGATCATACAACGGCAGGTTGTTCGCCGCTGCGATTTTCCGGATGATGGCGTTGGCGTCATTAATGCGTTGGCTGGGCGATTCGCCCTTGTATGCCTCCTCCTTGTGGCGTCGCATCACCAGCGATTCGATACAGGGCGGAATGGTTGCCAGAATCACCTGGCTGCCTGCGTTGCGGAGACGTTCGACGATAGCATCGAGGTTCTTTTCGAAGGCCTCAGGTGATGCCAGTTTCTTTGAATTCAACATATCATTGGTTCCGACCATCACGATCGTAGTGGTGGGTTTCTTTTCCAATGCTCTCGGGAGCAGATACCGGAGGACTTCGCCGCTGGTAATTCCGCCCTTACCGTAATTGAATACCTCCGTGGTGTATTTCGGTTCTTTGAATAACAGAGTTCCAAAATTGGCCGTTTCGACAAACCCCCGCTTCAGCGCCGACCAACTGGAAAGTTCCCGATCTTCCGTGGGAGTGGAAGGGCGTAAACGGCAGATGTTGAACTGGATTTTTTCATCCTGCAGTTTTCCCGGCAACTTCATGGGAATCGTGACCAGATAACTGTTTTTCTGCGGCTGAACCACTTGGACGCCGCTGTCCAACAGCAGAGCGCTGTTGCGCTGGACATCAAAATGCGTTTCCGAGAAAATACGCAGTTGATAGCTTCGTTTCGGAGCGGGATACAACCAGATTTCTATTTCGTTTGCGAAGTCAGGCTGTGATTCTTCGTACTCGCAGTATATATAGATGTTTTTGTCATCGCGGGCGATAGCCGCCGAGGTCTGGTGAGACGGCATTCCTTTATTGCCGACCAGGTAAAAATGGGGAATCTTTACTCCTTTTTCCCTGATCTCCCGCCAATTCGTATGCTTTGACTGTGGGATGTACAATTCACGCGGCGCGGAAAGTTCGCGATTGATCGCGTCGGCATCGATTCCTTTCAGAACCGGCGCGACCGCTTTGGCATTGAAGTGCTCGACGGTGGCTTTCAAACGGCGCCCCGGACGTACCCGTGAAGTTCCTGCGCTTAACCATACTTTGCCGTTCCATCCGGCCGGAGCATATTGTTTCAAATCCAGTGAAAATATTGCCGGAGAAGGCCGGTCGATCAAATTTCCCAGATCGAATTTCCTGTCGGCGCGGCGCTTGCCGCCCCATGGATGCATGCCCGGAGTTCCGTCGTAGTTCATGACGCCGCAGCCCAGAGCTACCCGATGGAATCCTTTGGCGGTCTGGTAATCAAGCATGATTCCGGCAAAATCGGTCGCAGAGAGATAATAGCGGTTCAGGTGCGTACGGAGTATCCCGCCGCCGGTCAGGAAAGTATGTTCCAGGCGCAATTGCACTTTCTCTGCGTTTTCCAACAGCATTCCCGCATAAGCATGGCCGAAGTAATCCACAATTTTATCCGTGGTTCCCGCTTCCAATGACAATTTCTCCACATCGGCTGCGGCGCTGAATGGCGGCATTCCCACCTGAATATGACGCCCATCGTCCCAGGCGGAAGTGTACGAGGCGGACGAAGTGATTTTTACCCCTTCGAATTCGCGGCTCACGGCTTCAATTTTCTGTTCCTGCGGATGCTTCGGCGCCGCTTCCACCAGCATGGCGGCGGTCGGTTTGCCGGCTTCGATACTGAGCTTGACCGGAGCTTTTCCATCCAGAGTATTGAGCTCGATATCTCCGGCCGCATGATATCGGGACAGGGCCGGGGCGGAACCGCAATACAACAATTTACCGTCGCGCTTTACAGTTACAATGCCGGGATTGCCGTCCAGTTTGAGTTTCCCGTTTTCCAAGATCGCTTTGAAGGGAACGGATTTGACCGCGATCTGGTCGGAAAGTTCGATTTTCGAGCGTCCTTTGGCGATCTTTATCACCGGGTAGATTTTTCCGCCGAATTCCGCATAGTTGCACTCGACCGGTTCGCTGTTGACAGTTACCCGGGCCGGAGAAGTAAAGAGAATGATTTCCGCCTGATCCGCCTGGGATTCGATCTGCAGCGGGAAGCTTCCGCCGCTGATTTTTACCTCCGGCGTGGCTGTGAAAAAATAATTGTGCGGCATATCGTTGACCGAATATACCCCCGCCGGTGTCGGACTGATCACCAATTGACGGAATTCGTCTTTCCCGAAATCTTCGGACCGGTATTTGAAATTACCGTTGAGTTTGCCTTGCCGCAACAGGCGCGGGCTGGCCGCCAGGCCTTCGCGCCAACGGAAATCGCGATAATTTTCACGGACGTTTTTTTCGCCCAGCCCGTATGGCTCCGAAGCTCCGTCCCGGTATTTGTCGATCCGGTATTCCCAAATCTGACATTCCCGGTCCTGCGGCAACTGCAATTCCACTTCCACGACGGGATTATTGCCGCGGTTGATGATCGAAAATACGGTTTCGCCGCTGATATTCCGGGTCGTGGCGTAAGTTTCAAGTTCCGTTTTGGGATCATTTTTCCAGTCGGGCGTATATTTCAAATTCAGGATGGATGTCTTGCCTAGTTCGGCGTTGGCGGTCAGATACGGAATCTGCTGGAACCGGAGAGAGTGAATCGCCGGGACGAAACCATTGGCCATTACCCTGGTGATATAATCCAGATTCGGGTTCCAGTATAACAGGCACAGACGGCCTCCGGGACGATGATTGACGAATGCCGACATCGCCATCCCCATGCCTACGAATTCCCGCCAGACTTCCGGACGAAGCTGATGCCGGGCTTCGATGAAATTCAGGTCGGAATACGGATTGGCGCGGCCGTTTCCGAACATCATGGTATTTGTCTTGTTGCCTAGTTCTTTCATCTCCTTCCAGACGTCGTACCAATGATCTTCACGGACGAGGTCGCCTTTTTCCCAATCAACCAGGTTGAACGTTTTCGTTTCGTCCAGATAAATATAATCCACGCCGAGGTAGTCGATAATTCCGGCAAACATATTGATCATGAATTTCGCCGCTTCCGGGCGGTTGACCATTGTCGGATAATTTTGGATGAACCCGCCGGGGAAAAAGTTTTTATGCTGACCATTGCGCTCTTTGATCATGAAGTATTCCGGATTTTCCCGGAATACCGGCGAGGAGATCCCCACTGAGTTGATCCAGTTGTAAATACCGACCTTGATGCGCGGCGACATACTTTTGATATCGGCGATGGCTTTTTTCATCTCTTCGGCTTTGATGAAACCGCCCCACTGACCGGCGCGCCCCTTGTCCCATATCCGGTAATCCGCCCAGCAATCCAGAACGTCGACCAGAACCATAATATTGCCGTCTTCGACCAATTCGAGAAGCTTTTGCAAGTCATCCCTGTCCTGATATCCTTTGTATACCTTGACATCGGCCAGCCACTCCGGGCCGGGTTTGATCGCACTTAAGGTCGAATCGACCTTCGGGTCTTTGACGTAAATATCATTGATGAAATCGTACCAGGAACCATGGAAAAAAACAAAACAATCCTCGATGGAAAATGTTTTCCCCGGCAATACGTCGATCGTGCTCAGAGACATTTCCCAGCCACGCGGCATATAGTGGAGGTAGTTATCTTTTTCAATATAATTCGGAATCGCCGACTGGAACCACGGAAACACAAATTTCCCGTTCAAATCCGTCCGGTACTGTGCGAAACTTCCCTTTTGGGGGTCATTGTAAATCAGCATCCCCCGGGTGGTTTGTTTATAACGCGCTTCCTTCTGCGGCTTCTTGATATCCGGTACGGGAATCAACGGCCCGATGTAGCCGCTGCCCAGATAAAATGCGTCCTTGTAAAAATCTTTTTCAAAAGTCACATGGGTGCGCGGGGTGATAAACACCGTTTCTCCGCCGGCATTGGCAAATGTGATTTCGCGCCGAAGATAGATGCCGTCCTGCCAATATTTTTTGGTGATCTGAATATCTTTAAGCTTCGGATTGAGGCAAACATAAAGGAACGCTTTGCCTTCCTGCCGCTGCGATACGACTTTATCTTCGGATTCAAAAGCCTCTTCATCTCCGCTTTTTTTCATCAGAAAATAGTGATTGGCGACGTCTTCCACCACCATACCTTTTTCGTCCAGGCGCTGGATCTGCATCAAGGCTCCGTTCTTCGGATTTATCTGCCAGGCGGCGGTATCTGTTTTTAAGGTCGCCGGATATGCGTTGAGCACAATCAATAACCAGGAAAATAAGAGTAATTTCTTCATCGTAACCTCTATTCTGTTTAATACCAGACTGTATACATCTGGGAAATTGTTTTATAGCCGTATGCCTTGACATTGACTGTCCGGGTAATCATGTCATCCGGGCCGGCAGCGGATACATGCATATCCCCCCATAGCAGATTTGCTTTTCGTATGTGGCGGAAATGGATTTTGCTATCATGGCTCAGCATTTTCCGGACAAAATAATATTGCACATATCCGGTAGTGGAAAATCCTTCAGTCTTTACCCACGCCGGTGGATTGTGCAAAACGGAATCCCCGTAGGTTTCAGTCATGGATGGCATCCAGAACTCGCTTGTCCGCATGTAATTATTTGCCGTCGTGGTACTTTCCGGGTTGTAAAGCCCCAGTGCCCCATAGGTCAGATAGCGGATATTGACATTGTCGGTATTTCCCTGATAAGGCGGGGAGGCGGGACAGATGACGGAACTGTAATTCGGCAGTATACCGTTGACTTCCAAACTGTGTGACCATTGCATACCGGTAGTAACTCTGCCGGGCAGGAATCCATAAAAAGTATCACTGTACAAAGTGACAGCCACTCCCATCTGTTTCAGATTGCCGATGCATTTGGCCGCCCGTCCACGGTCGCGGGCCTGGTTCAAGGCCGGCAGCAGCAATGCGGCAAGAATCGCAATAATTGCTATCACCACCAGTAATTCAATGAGTGTAAAAATTTTTCTTTCCATGATAACCCTCCTCAAATAAAATTGTTTTTAGGGAGTTTGAAATTGCTGAAATACCGTGAATTTTTGAAAATTGGTATTTCAGCATTTTCTGACTCCCTTACAACTTTCACGTATAATCAGTTCCGGCCTTAAAATGACATCTCCGGAGTTTTTCCCGTTAATAGCATCGAGCAGCAATTCCGCCGCTTTCCGGCCCTGTTCATGCTGTGGCTGGGCAATTGTCGTCAATTGCGGCGAAAGCATTTTCGCGATCTCGGTATCGTTCACGCCGATTACCGACAGGTCATCCGGTACTTTGAGGCCGCGTCTGCCCGCCTCGTAAATGACTCCGGCCGCATTGTCGTCGTTGTAGGCGAAAACCGCGGTTACCGGCAATTTATCCTTCAGCATTCTTTCCACCGCCAGTCGACCTCCATCATAGGTGATGTCGATATGGTAATGAAAACAATCGGAAGAACTTCCCATCACCTGGTAAAATGCCTCGACGCAACCAGGCCGGTTGCCGAGCAGTAAAATCCGACGGTGTCCCAACTGTAGCAGGTATTCCGCCGCCAATTTTCCGATGGCGGCCCCGTCGACAAATACACTGTTTATTGATTTCAGAGGCGATTGGTAAAAAACATTGATAATCGGTAGTTGTTGTGAATACTCTTCCATGATCCCCAGTAACTCGGGAGTGATATAAGTCGCCAGCATAATTCCGTCAACACGTTTCTGGATCAATTTTTTTATCCGCTCACGGCAATCTTCCGGATCGGAAAAAGAGCTCAACAGCATGTTATAATCGTGGTTATGAAACACTTCTTCGGCGCCATTGACGGCTTTGACCAGGAAACTGCCGCTGAAACCCTGCCGCATCATTGCGACCAGATAGCTTTTTCCCTGCCGCAGGCCCTTCGCCATGATGCTTGGAGTGTAATTCAACTCCGCCGCAACTTGCATGATGCGGTCGCGGGTTTTGGCTCCGGCCTTGGCTCCACCCTCCGGATTGTTCAATACGCTGGAAACCGTACTGATCGCCACTCCGGCGCGTTGAGCAATCTGTTTGATGGTGGCACCCATTATAACCTCGAAATTAACTTAGCGAATCGTTTCGCTTATTCTATATTATAACTGGTTATTATGGTTTTGTCAACCCCTTTGCAATGTTTTATTTTACTTTTTGGGTGCCACCCGGGGACAAGTTCTGAGTTATCTGTAGATTTCTTGGATCAGGTTCGGGCTTTTGCCGATCATCTCCAGGTAGCGCGCCAGCAGCCGCCCGGCGGAGCCCCACTCGGCATTCGGGCTCATGCAAGTCGAAAACTCGAAGGTGATCAGTTTTTCGACATATGGAGTCGCCGCCGCCAGTTTCATATAGAGCGAGCGATAGTCAGCCTGTCGGAAAAATCCGCACCCTTCCTTGTGCAGGAATGGGCGCTGGAAGCTTTCGATATTGCCCCAAACGCCGATTTGATTGCGGCTGAGACATTCCCGCGATACCTCGTACCAGCGACAGAGTTCGCTTTCGACAATTTGATCGTAGGCGCATTCGGGCATGGTGAATTTATCCTGCGGTGCGCAATAATCCAGCAAACCGCCCACACGGTCGTAGAGGCCCTCGCCGTAAATGCGGAAGTATTCTTCCGGTGTGTAATGGCTGTTCATATAGCCGGTTGCCCCGTAAAACGTGGGCGACAACAGGGTTTTCTTTTCCGGAGCCAGGCGACGCATGACTTTCAGCGTACCTTCGATGATCTTGAAAAAATCGAAATGCCACGGCAGCGCCTCGAGCGTGACATACAACCCATGGAAAGATGAATGATGATTGAAGCGCGGCAACACTTTTTCGTAAAAGCGTTCGTTGTCCGCGATGACCTTGTCCGATTCGCCTTTGTAGAGATCGGTCAGGCTGATGTAGCCGCCCAGATAGAGTTTCATCCCGTATTTGTCGGCCAGGCGGAAAAACATGCTCAGGATATCCGGATCCTCCGCCCAGGTGGTCGAGCGCGGGTCGAGTGCGGAAAAACGCCTTCCGTTCTGTTCCCATTCGGTACGCAGCATGATTACCGTGTCGATGCCGATGGCTTGCATCATCCGGAAATCCTGTTCCCACTCTTTTAAGCCCCAGTTGTTGATGCCGGTATCGTTGTAAATCGGACTGACGAAGGTGCCGGTAATCGGCATTATGGCTTGGTTCAACATATTAACCTCACTTAGTTTGGAAATTCAAGCATTTCGAGTGGCATGGACGCCGCGCAAAGCGTGGAATCGGCAGCACCGTAATAGACGATGATGCGGTCACTCATGATTACTTGCCCACAGGAATAGACGCAGTTGCCGGTGATGCCTTTTTTCGTTTCGTAGTCCATTTCCGGCTCAAGAATCGGCTCAGGCTGGACGAACAGCACCTTAGTCGGATCATTGAGGTCGAGCCAGAAAATCCCGAGCCGATAAGTCCCCACCAGGTCTTTGCCGTGAAAGATCACCGCCCAGGCATTCTTGACCCGGATCGGCGGTCCGCAGACGCCGAGTTTACAATGCGTCCACGACAGAATCTCATTAGTCATGATCATTTTGGCATTGCCCCAGTTTTTCAGGTCGGGACTGGTCGAAACCCAGATATTCGGAATCGGGCGGTGCATCAGTACATACTGACCGTTGACTTTCTCAGGGAACAGCGCTCCGGTACGCTGGGAAATATCCTTGACGATCAAACCGTGCTTGGTGTAGGTCTTGAAATCCTTAGTCGAGGCCAGCGTCAAACGGTCCCAACAGGCCGAACTGATCACATAAACAATATAATACGTGTCGCCGATTTTCGTAATCCGGGGATCTTCGACGCCGTTGATGCCGACGATCATCGGGTCTTCACCGGTGATGTCCAACACCGGCCCTTCGGAACGCTCAACGATATCAAAACCATTTTCGCTGACCGCATGACCAATGGTCCCCAGCCAGAAGCGGTTGCCGGGACTGCGCGGCCGCGTCCCCTCCGCGCGATAAAGGAAATGCACCTTGTCCTCGTGCAGGATAGCTCCGGCGTTGAAAGCGCCCTTGCTGTCCCATTCATCGCCGCAGCCGGTACCGGTCATAATCGGGTTTTTGTCGTAACGGGTTAATTTAGCAGGAATTCTCATTTCGGGTCCTTTGGATTTCTGGTTTGTTCGGTACGAAACGGCAGTACGGGCATTCCGGCGCCGTTGTATAAATTCGGTCGGTTCAGAAACGAATGGCTCCACGCATAGCGTACCGCGACGGGATTTTTTACCTCCGGCGAACTGATCACCAGTTTGTTATCCCTGATGGCCGCGCGAGCCCAACGATAACGCAGATCCTGGCCGGCAATGCTGAAATTGACGGGCTCCTTGCCGTCGGCAGTGCGCAACCCTTGCGCATTTGATAACTCGACGACAACCGTCTCGTTGTTGACCGAATAATCTTTCAATGCCGGATAGGAGGCGAGTTTTTCAAATTCAGTCAGCCCGTAAACTTTGAAATACGCCAGATGCGCCAGACGTTCCGCCACCGCTTTTTTGTTTTTCGGATGAATGTCGTGATCGGGATCTCCCAAGTCGATTGCGGCCACCATCCCGGTTCCGGAAACCGTCTTTGAAACTACCTCCTGAGACTCCCGCAGTTCGGCGATGGAACTGAACTTGTCGGCTTCCGCGAAAGGTTTCATTTGAGTTGAAATCTGAACAAACAAAAAAGGTAATTCCGGTTGCTGAAAATGACAGCGCCATTCACCGATCAGATCCGCGAAAAGATAGCGATAATCCCCTCCCCGTTTTTGATTCGATTCTCCCTGGTACCAGATAACGCCCCGGAACACCAGGTTGCGCAACGGAAAAATCATGCCGTTCCACGCTCCGCCGAACGCATCGTAAGTTTCCGGACCGCGCGGTGGGCGAACGGTTGGTCTTTTGGGCGCGGGTAGACCGTTCTTGCGGGCTTCAGTCGTCTCTTTTTTCCAGTTGGTGATCAGTGTCAGATACTCCTGGTATTTTGCCGCATAGTTCCGGCAGTCTTCCTCGAATTCCAATGCAGCGGAGCGCCAACGCGGATTGGTCAGAAGATAATTTTTATCCATCCAAGCCTCGGCGGGAGTTCCACCGAAGGACGCCTGAATCAACCCCACGGGAACTTGCAAATCTTTCTGCAGCCGTTCGCCGAAATGATAAGCCACCGCGGAAAAATCATCCACCGTACCCGGTTGACAAACCTGCCATGCGATACTGCTCAAGGCCGCAGGCGCGGAAAGACTGCGAAACGGCATCCGGCACAACCTGAGTTGCGGATTGGCCGGCGCTTTGAGCACATTTGCTGCATCCGTTGACTTGGCTACCGTCCAATGCATATTGGATTGGCCGCTGCACAGCCATACTTCGCCAACCATTACATTATCCAAAACAATCTGTCGTTTACCGGATGACACTTGCAATTGGAAGGGACCGCCGGCAGGAAAAGCGGGCAGCTCCACCACGAATTCGCCATTGGAACCAGCCCGGGAACTTCTACTCGTATCCCTGAAAGTAACCGTAACTTCCAAACCGGGCGCAGAGTCCCCGTAAATACGGACGGGCATTTCGCGCTGCAACACCATGTTGTCAGTAAATATTGGGTCCAGGTTGAGCGCCGTCAATGACGCGCTCAACAATAAAATCAGCGTAATGATACTATTTTTCATCATATTTTCCATAAACTTCAATTTCCGTCAGCAGCGGGAAATTCGGATTTCCTCCGGTTTTCAGGATTTCCACTCTGACCTCTTTGCCTTTGATCGGCTTGAACTCAAATGTCAACTTGCCGCCGTTACGGTTCGCCGTTCCCAGCTCATTCGCGCCAATTGTCAGCGAGGCGGTTTCCAGTCGTTGCTCGGGTGTATACAAAATTACCTTGTGAATGGAGGCGGTTTTCGGTAAGTCGATTTTGACCCACGGTTTTTCGTCATCCGGTTTCGGAGCCCAATTCTGCTGGGCGTAATGCGGTTTATCCTCGATCATTCCGTCAATCAGATAATTGAGGGTTCCAGTCGACCGGTGATAGTAATTGGACCATTCGGACGAGGCGAAAACTCGGGGCAATTCCGGCGGATTGCCTTCCTTATGGAATTTTTTCAGATTGTACTTTGTCTGTTCTCCGATGCAAATCAGATTGCCGGGTTTGAAACGCGCTTTTTCCAGACGGTCAATTTCGGCGTAAACATCCGTCAGCGAGAGATCGGAGGAGAGCTCCGAGAGATAGACATGAACCTCATACGGCCCGAAACTGTCGGTAAAAGTCCGGTCCGGGATTTGTACCGTCCGTTTTTCCGATAATACATGCAACTGTTTGAGATCGGGTAGTTCGACCTTGATTTCCGCTTGTGCGGCTTCCGGCCTGGTATTGATGGCGATTATGCAGACTTTGGAGCCCAGTTGCTTCAGAGACGCCATGATTCCGTCTCCGGCGACACGGATCATCCGGGGCTGGTTCGGTTGCAGAATCACCGGTCCGATTTCCTTCAGCTCCGCACCGACGACAGCGGGCATTTTGCGTAGCGGATAGTACATCTGACTATAGGGAAACGCATACAGAATTATCCCTTTGCCGTCGGCCGCAAATACCTGGTAAACCTGGTTGCGGAACTCAACGGCATTCGGTGGCCGGCAAAGAGGATGATCCATCCGGCCACAGCAATAACCTTGAAGCCACAACCAAGTCGGTTTGAACTGATTGGAAAATCGCGTAAAATCAGAAATTATCTCAATTGGGTAGCGGCTTACTAAGCTGTCCTGATGATAGTGTATATAGACATCGGGCAAAAGAATATTGCAGCCGGACTGATATTTTTCAACAGCTGATCTCTGATAATTGGTCATGAAACAGGGATGGAAAGGATCAATCTCATTGATCAACTCCCGTACTTGTGCAAACCACTCGGGATTGTCGTTGGCTCCCTCCGGTTCGTCAGCCAGGTACCAGCCGAAAACTGCCGGATGTAACTTCGCCTGATTGACGAAATTTCTGATTCCTTCCGCCTGAGCGGGCGACAAATTTCCCTTGCGCGCGGCGAAAAGAGTTTTTTCCCGTTCATACTGGTATGGTGACAGCACCAGTTTAAGGTTCATTTTTTGTGCCCGGTCAAGCAGATTTTTCGCGGTCTTCCAGTCTGATACTGAATATTGGGCAAAAGCAATTGTCTGATTGAACGTATCGTCGTACATGTAGCCGCCAGGGCCGGGCTGCATAAACATGCCCCATCCGTATGGAATAAAGGGTTTTCCGTCCACATAAGCGATGCCATTCTCGTCAAGCCGAACTTCGCCCGGACGTGGCGGAAGCTTGCGGAGACGCAACGATGCTTCTCCTTGAATGCTTGTCGCTTTTACCGGATAATCACCCGGCTTCAAGTTTCCCGTTTCCAGCTCGATAAGAGCCTTTCCTTTGTCCAGCTTGACGGATTGCTTCTGGCCATTTAATTCGATTTCTGCAGTCTCTGCTTGGCCGGTCAAATCGGTAATCTCCAACTTGACCCGATCGCATTTCATCGAATCATAGATCGTGTTATCCAAAACCGGCGGCTGTATTTTCAACAATAGCGGTTGCAATGCCGCCTCGATATCACTGTTTATGCGATGATAGACTAATCCGTTCGGTGATACAATATCCGCTTCCAGACGGTATTTCCCGTTTTCCGCAAGCGGCAATGGCAAAGGAATCTTAGCGGAATACCCCTCCAATAACGCGCCGCTGCTGCTGCTTTCGCCGACGATCTTCTCTCCCTGATACAGTTTTCCCCGTAACGCGAAAATCCGATACTCGCCGGATTTATTCAGAATCGTCGGATTGAGTTGATAATAATATTTTCCGGCCTCATAAATGACTTTTCCGGCAGTATTGGCAACTTCCCAGCGAAAATTGTCCGCACAAAATGCCGGTGACAGTTCAAGCGGTAGAAAGCCTTTGGCGTCACTGGTTCCGGCGGCCATGGTATTGGTGGAAAATTCCGATTGCTTGTTCTGCAATCGGCGGCCGCGGAAAATACTGTACTTCCAGGTGCCGCCATCCGCTAACTGCATCGTGGGAAAAGGGATCAAAGCATCTATCGACCAGTGATCTTTCTGAACGGCGGTTTTTATTTCTCCGCCGAACTGCCAGCTTTTTCCGACCAACTTCCCAGTCATGTTGTCATCAACGAACATATAACTGTCCATTCGCCCATCGGGGTTAATGATTAATTTGTAAAAATCATCACTCTTCGCTCCCGGTGGCATGAGCGAAATTTCGACACAATCATTATTCCAGGAATGTCCCTCGCCTGTCCGCAGTTTGTCGATCTCCGGCTCCATGCACTTGATCTTGAAATAGATACCGGCGGCATCGTTGGATATCTGGAAAGAGGTCGGTTGTGATGCAGGTTTGCCAGTACCGGGAATTCGGAAATTCTGGTCAATGCACTTCAACTCGACAGGAGCGGCGGTCGGTTCCGTTACCGCCAATTCGAAACGGCATCGTATCGTGTAACCCTCCTTCTGTTTCGGGTCGCCTTGGAAAACCCGCAGGGCCATTCCGATCTGATAATCGCCGGGCATCAACGGGACCGTATCAAAATCAAAAGAAAAACTCCCGGAGCGGTCCTCTTCCTTCAGATGATACACATTCTTCCATTGATATAGAGTGCCGCTTGGCTTGATTTTTTCCGCTAACGCTTTCGGCGCAGTCTTTTCAAATGTGTAACCACTGATGTAAACCGGAGTGTCGCCTGCGGGAATCTCGAAAATTGCTCGAAGCCGGACTTTTTCACCGTATTTCACGTATTTGTGTTCCGGCTCCACCCGCAGATTTTTCGTGGTTTGAGCATTCAGCCCGGCAAGGCAGATAAAGCCGAATATCGTCAATAATAGCTTCATATTTTCCTCATTATGGTTGCATATACGTGTTTTTGTAATGAATATACCAGAATTTTCGGGCGCACAGTTCGTCATCGAACTCAACCCGCCCCAAAGTGCCGGTATGCCCATCGGCGAAAAGAATATTGCAACGGTCGCTATGGCGCAAATCCGCCACTCCACGTTGACCGGCACTGTCCATAATGGCACTCTGGTATCCCGCTTCCGCTCCTCCGGCAGAAATACGGATCGTATCTCCGGCCAGAAATGCAGCGGCTGGATTTTTGGCAGTTTTGACGGACAGTGCACCACTCGACAGGGTCATGGTTATGACGATTTCTTTGCGCCGTCTCAACTCGATATGCGGATAAAAATGATTGGATAAAGTCCGTAACCCGAAAGAATTCCAGGCAGTGCTATCCTTTCCGCGTTGCATGGACGGATCGGGGCAGTTGACCGCTTTGAGATTCTCAATGTACTTGTTATCAAGCATGACTTGAATCCAGTAGATATTGTCTTTCAGCGGTGCCGGGCTCCAGCCATCATAATCGCCGCAGTATGCATCCAGGCAGAGCCCGGTCTGCTTCAAATTGGACATACAACTGATAGCGATGCTTTTGGCTCTGGCTTTGTTCAACGCCGGCAGTAACATTGCCGATAAAATCGCAGTAATTGCGATAACGACCAGTAATTCAATAAGTGTAAAATTTTGCCTTTTCATTTTCCTGTTTTCACTCCTTTATCGTAAAATCGTTTTAACACTTTTCCGCTCCGTCAACCAGGGCTGTAGAATGACGTCTTTCGTCTCATGCCCATCAATACGTGCCAGCAGCAGTTTTCCCGCCTCGTACCCTTGCTCATAACGCGGCTGAGTGATGCTGGTCAGCCTTGGGCTGGTGTATTCGCAAAATTTCTCGCCATTGACGCCGATGACGGAAAGATCGTCGGGAACTTTCAACCCGAGTTCATATGCCGCGGCAATCAGTTCCGCCGCCGTGGAATCGCCGCATGTCAGGTATGCGGTCGGCGGTTCGGGCTGGGCCAAACCCCATTTCAACATTTGCATGCCGTTTGCCGTCGGTTCCTCCAGTAATATCAGCCGGACGCCTGCAACCTCTTTGGCGGCGCGTTCCGCTCCCTCGAGCCGCTGCGGGTCGCCGCCGCATTGAATCGCAATCCGGCGGTGTCCGTGTTCCAATAGATAACGCACCGCCAGGAAATTGATCATGTCGCCATCGACCCGGACGTGGGGAATTTCATCGGTCCCACTGGACTTGGTCAGAAATACCAGCGGCATGCGTTCATTCAACTCCTGACAGGTTTTGAGTTTAAAATCCGGCATTATAATCAATCCGTCGATCTGCTTGCCGGCCAGCAAACGGCATTTTCCCCAGAATTCATTCTCGTTGTGATAGGTGCAAAGAATCAAACTGTACGAAGCCTGGTTCAGTACATCCTCCAGCCCCTGCAGGATTTCCGATGTGAACGAACCCATCATGGTCGGAAAAATCGCTCCGGCCATAAACGTCCGTCCTTTGGCCAACGCCCGTCCCGCGATATTCGGATGATAATCCAACTCCGTAGCGGCGGCCAGAATCCGGGCTTGCGCTTCCGCCCCGACTTTATGCAGTCCGGTCTTGTTGATCACATAAGAGGCTGTGCTCAAACCAACGCCCGCCCGCCTAGCCACATCACTCAAAGTCGTCATATTCCATCCTGAATTTTAATCTAGTGAATCGCTTCACTAAATATTATACATGAAAATTTTATTTTGTCAATCCCCCTGTCTGAAATTTTTTACGACATACACAACTCCTTGCATTTCCTCTCCGTGTTCCTCCGTTTTTCTCCGTGTCCCTCTAAGAAATTCACCTTTTTCTTGAAATATTAGTTGACATATCATCTGTTTAGATATAAACTATATGCAACAAAGGATCACACCATGAAAAAAACTTATAATGAAGTCGTAAAATTCGGTTCGCTTGAGCATGAAGCCCTGATGGGCGTATGGTGGGTCGGGCAAATGCTGAAAAAGCGTGCCCGTCGTTTTTTCGGTGATTTGCTTTCGAGCGAGGTCCAGTTCAATATCATGCTGCTGCTGAAATATTCCGACCATCCGCTCAGCCAGCAGGAACTCAGCGAAAAACTCCTGGTCGACAAATCCAATCTGACCGGCGTAGCCGGGCGCATGGAGGCCGCCGGATTGCTGACTCGCAAAGTCGACTCCTCCGATGCCCGCGCTTATCAGTTGGAGCTCACCACACTCGGACATGGCATTCTGGAACGCGTCGAAGCTCCCTATGATCAGAAAATCAAACAGTTGATGGAGGGATTTTCTCAGAAAGAACTGGAAACTCTGGTCAAATTGATGGAGCGCATGCAGCACGCACTCGACCGGGAGGAGCAATCATGAAGAATATCATCATCAGACCGCCGAACAATGAGCGGGAAATCGAACAGCTCTGGACTCTGAACCATGATGTTTTTTCACGCGAATTGCGCCAGCACGAAATTCATGACGATGGGCAGTTGGTGGATAAGTTTCATCATAAAAATTATTACATCGCCGCCTGGCATGGCGCCGAAGCCGTCGGCATGGTCTGCGCGCATTATGAACCGCCGTTTTCCGCGGTCGAGAAATTCGGTGAGATCGTCTCGCAAGTGATCATCCCCGGCGCAACCGCCGAGGTCCGGCTCCTGGCCGTTAAACCGGAATACCGCCATTCGCTGATCGTCCCGAAAATGGGTGCGGAAATCTTCACGTATCTGGCCGGCCACGGAATCGAACTCCTGGTTATTTCCGGAGTATCCGAACAGAAGATTTTTTATGAACACATCGGATTCCGGGCGATCGGCGAACCGGTTCAAAACGGTGCCGCCTGGTTTTATCCTATGGTCGCCGACCTGTCGGCGGTCCTGGCCTGGAGCAACAATATCATCGCGAGGTGTCGAAAATGAAATTACTGGAATTTACCCCTACCGTACCACACCTGTTTCCGAAAGCCGAGGCGGCATTGAGTTCTCCATTGTTCTCACACCGGAGCGACGAATTCGGAGAGTTGTTTCTCCGGGCTTCGGAACTGCTGAGAATGATGAGTTTCGACTGTTTCCATCCGCTGATCGCCGCGGGCACCGGCACCTGGGCCAACGAATTGATGGTCTGGAATATCCTCCCGAACGCACACCGGGCACTGGTGGTGATCAATGGTGAGTTCGGTTCAAGGCTTTACCGGCAGTGCTGTGCCTGCCGTCCCGACACGGTCAAGGTCGAAATGGACTGGGGAACCCCGTTCGACCACGACCGGATTAATATGTTTCTGGAAACCAATCCGGACATCGACTGGATATTTGCGGTGGCTACCGAAACCAGTTCCGGTATGAGCAACGATGTGATCATGCTGGACCGGCTTTGCCGTCCGCGCGGAATCCGCCTGGCATTGGACGGAATCAGTGCGGTTGGAATGGCTCCGGAACTTTTCAGCCTGACCCAGCCGGGCGTAATCACCGCGTCAAGCGGCAAAGCCCTGGCGGCGCTCCCCGGAATATCATTGGTTTTCTGCGATACCGCCCTTGAGTTCAAACCGTCCACCAATATCCCCGACTCACTGGACATCTCCCGCCTGATGGCGGCGGAATCAACCCCCGGCATGGTACGCAATACCCTCGGTTCCACCCAGCTATCCTGCTTGACCGCCGGTTTGGAAGAACTTGCCGCCATTCCCAATTACCGCGCCATGCATGCCGGCTACAAACAACAGATCATCGATGCTTTCAAACAAATCGGCATTGAAGCGCTTCCGGACAGCAACAGTCCGCTGGTTACCACCTTCCGGCGTCCGCCCGAGCCCGAGTGGAACCGTTTGAATTCAAGGCTGCATTCAAACGGCATCAGGCTCTATACCGCCCCGGAATACCTGAAGTCGCGCGGACTGTTTCAAGTCGCCACCATGGGCAACATTACTCCGGTCGACATTCAGCTCCTGGTCGATACTATTTGACCTCGTCGAATACCCGGACATAGTCGACGATGAAGTAATCCGGCAGAACCGCGCTTTTCAAGTCTTCCCGTGGAGCATCGCCTTTCCGGTAGCCCTGACACTCGGTCGAAATCAGGATGAATTGTTCGCGTTGCGAAATGGGGTACGGTGCCGTCACGCGCCACGATTCCTTGCCGTCGATATAGTAAATATAGGCGTCAGGGGTCCATTCCAGCCCGAAAATGTGCCAGTCATCCGGCCCGCCCTCAATCTTGATATTGCCGGAGCCGACATGCTTATGATCGTCGCCATAACCATCCCAATGGTTGTTGTGGCTGATCATGTTGTCACGGGTGAAATTCTCCATGATATCGACTTCCACTCCCACCTCCTCGGGATTGAGAGTGGCCCCGATGGTCGGAGACTGGAGCCAGAACGCCGCCCACCAGCCGGGCTGCTTCGGCAGCTTGCAGCGGATTTCGTAATAACCGTATTTGTGCATGAATTTCGGTTCCTGAATCTTGGCGACCGGCCAACGAAATTTGTCGTAGCTCTCGCCGGGACGGTCCATGAAATTCGAGCCGGTCTGCAGATGCGGCGAACGGAATTGACCATCCTTCTCCTGCAGGGTCAACAGTAGGTTGCCTTGCCCGTCCAACACCGCGCCATCCTCCGAAAAAGTCTCATGCCGGGTCTGCATCAGGTGCAACCTGAAATCCCACTTGCTCCGGTCCAGGGTCTCGCCGTCAAATTCATCGTTCCAGACCAATTTCCACTTTTTGCCTTTCGGCAATAAACTTTCTACATGCATTTAATGACTCCATATATAGTTTTATGGTTGAATACTATTCATTATAATGCTAAATTCTAATTCAAACAATGAATTATCAGTCAATCATATATAGTTTTCTGGTCAATCATGTGGATAAACATACCTCTAAGTGAAGTTCAGCGCCTGAGTCGGTTTCCTTGTCAGCTCAAGGAAATCGGCTACACCCATGGCGGCCTCTACCAGGAAAGAACCATGTACAGCCTCGGTAAATTCGAAGTATGCCTGCGCCTGTATTCTCAGGAAAAAGAGGCCGTCGATTATCTGGACGGAGTGAAATATGTAACCAAATTTCCCCATGTTATCCTGAAAATCCCCCATGTCGAACACCGCTATACCATCGACGCTCCCCGGGAGTCTTTCAGCCTCTGTTACCCCCCGTCGGTTGAAATGGCCCTGCGCGATATCTGCCCCTTCCCTCCCCGGCCGATCTGGGAATTCGAACTGGATGATATCAAAAGCAAGCTGATCACCGAATTGAAAGAATTGATGCAATATTCGCGCAATTTCTCGATTGCCGACCGGATGGACCTGCTGGCTTTTCAATTGATCGAAGAACTGGTTTTCAACGCCGGCACGAAAAAAGAAAACCAGGATTACAGCGAGGTCAAAATCCGCAGTATCGCGTCATATTTTCAGATTCATTTCCGGGAGAAAATCAATATCGATGCCTTGGCGGCAAATCACGGTATGAGCCGCAGTACCTTCACCCGGCACTGGCGACGCTTTTACGACTGCCCGCCGGGGCAATACCTGCTGGATTTGAAACTTCAATACGCCTGCCGCAATCTGCTGGAAGATGCCGGGTTGAAAGTATGCGACCTGTCGGACCGCCTGAGCTTTCAAGACCCGGAATACTTCTGTGCACTATTCAAGAAAAGGTTCGGCATGACCCCGCTTGAATATCGCAGGGTCAACAATCCGGCAGCCCAACTGACCGATTAATTCGCGTTATTTGCCGATTTGAGGTAGGGCGCTCTGTCCCCAGAGCGCCGTTCACTCCGCATGCCTTACCGGGTGGCAAAAGGCGACAAGATATTCCCAACAGCGTTAATTCGCTCTGGGCATCGGCAGAGGCATGGTTCCCGGCAGGGTAGTCGTCGGTGGTGCTTTGGGAGCTTCCTCGCCTCTGGCCGCGGCTTCCTGAGCCAAACGCTCGCGAAGTATCGCCGCCATCGCCGGATTGAAATTCTGCAAGCAGGCGTCGGTGATCGATTTCTTCATCTGTTCGTACGTCGGCAAACCTACCCGTTTCTCGACATCCTGATTGGCCGTCTGGTAGACATTGTACAAATAGCGCGCCATTCTTTCCTGTGCGATGGCGGCATCGTCGTCGCCAAGCACCAGATAGTTGATGCTGCGGAAAATCAAACCGCTGATCTGGTCGGTAGCCTGCTTGATGCTGGCGTCGCGGACGTCTTCGGCCCATTCCTTCATGACGAATTCATCCAGGCGCATCCGGTGGCTTCCCGGCTCTTCCTTACGCAGCTTGCCGTAATACTCGGCGGCTTTGCGGAAGTGTCCGTAGTTGTAGAGCAGCGAGATCGCATCCTTGAAGAAATTGATCTTGGCGGAACGGAAACTGGACTGCTTGTCGTTCTCTTCATAAGCTTTTTCATAGGCGGCGGTTACCGCGTCGATAACGTTGAAGTTCGGCACCAGGATGATATTTTCATAGTTTTCCTTGTCCAGCCAGAGAATGCGCCCGCTATGGAAAGCGTCGCTCAAGGCCTGGGTAATCATCCGCTCGCAGGAGAGATCCCGGTGTCCCACCGTCATTTCCAACCCCTTGGTTGCCCAGTAAATCGCCTGGGATTCCGGCAGACGCCATTCCAGCTTACCGTATTGGGTGTTGATTTTGTTGATCAGCTCCACATCCAGCCGGTACTTGCGCATCAGCCACTGACGGCGCAAGTAATACTCAAGATCGATATTCACCTTCTCGGCCGCCAGTTTGGCGGACAGGGTTTCCGGAATCTTGCCGCCATCGCGGGTAAAGGCCTGGTAGACGGCTTCCAGATTATTGAAGCCGGCCTCTGTCAAAGCCTTCCAGAAAAGATGTTCGGGCTTGTAAAGACGCTTGAAATCCGCTTCATTCTTGGGCACCGCCAGGAATTTATCCCAGTCGGGATCGGCTCCGATCACTTCACCGACTTCGATTGCCAGACGGTTCTTGTAATATTTATGGGCATCGTCCAACACGTTGCCGAGTTTATGCTGTAAAATCCAGCCGAGTTCCTTGTAGATCACCGGATCGCTGGGATTGTAGTCGATGGCTTTGTCACGAATCAACCGGATGCCCTCGGTAACCCAGCGCCAGCGGTCCTCCGGCAGCGAACAGGTCACCGAGATGTTGTATGCCATATTCCAGGCCAGATAAGCCGTAGCGCCGGAAAAACGCGGCTGCAGTTCGGTAATCCAGTATGCCAACTGAACCATTTCGAAATAATTGCCTTCCTCCTGCAAGGAGGCGGCACGCAGCCAGAGAACGTCGGCCAGGATTCCGCGGAAACTGCCCAGCGCCACTGTCGTGAAAACCAGCATCGGCGGAGCGTTGCTGATCTGCCCGGTGGCATGCAAATTGTTTTCCTTGATATGGTAGTTCAACCGGCTGCTGGTCAAATTCAGGAAAATCGCCAGGATGCCGGTAACGGCAACCATGGACAAAACTATAACAATATTTCTGAGTTTACTATTCATTTTCTGATTACCAGCCCCAGTTCTCTGCGATTATACAAATACATACCCAACAGGAAGAACGGTACCCCGCGCAACAGGAAATAATGCAGGAAAATAATTCCGATGATCCTGAATTCAATCAATTCGCCGCCGGCGATAAACCGTGAAACCTCAAAACCCTGCAGCGGAATAATGAACCACAGCAGAATCCGCCCCACATACGATCCCATATAGTCGGCCGCACCGCCAAAGTAACTGGTCCCGGCCAGCATTACCGCCAGACTCCCGGCCAACAGATAAGATATGACCAGAAATACCGCCGTCGGCATCGAAAGCACCGAAGCGGCCGCGCATCCCAGACCGGCCATGACGATCAACTGCAAAAGCATGATCAGAATCGCCCGGCAATAATTCCCGGTAAAGGTACCGGCTTCGATCAGGACTTTCGGACCGTCCGTAGGCTGGAAAAACAGCGTGCCGCCACCCGGGTCGAGGTTTTGAAACGCAATGACCATAGCGCCGTCCGGACTGATGAAGTCGGAAGTCAGGAGGCGTTCGTGGAACTCCCCCGCCATGATCTGTTCCGGAGTCGGCGTCAGGGGCGTGGCGACAAAATTGATTTTCTGCTCGGACAGTTGTTTTTGCTCAAAAACATTCTTGGCGTCCTGGTTTGCCGCTTCGGCAGGCACCGGTATGCCGCCAAGCCACATCCCGCGCGACTGGCGCTGTTCGTTGCCGCCGATTTTGTTGACGTACATCCTGAACCGGAAGAAAATAACGCCTTTATAACTGGTCGGCAGGTTTTTGTACTGCCATTCACGCATGGTGTTGAATTGAATCTGTGAATAACTGCCGATGATCTCTTTTTTCAAATCCTGCAGCATCTTATTCATGCCGTCCTGGGATTCGTCCACCGCCTTGCCGGCCTTTTTGTTGTCTTCGATTTTCTGCGCCAATGCCTCACGGGCAATTGCATCCATATCCGGCATCACCGGCATGAAAACCCGCCGGGCTACCAGCACTTCGTTCTTGATGCGGTCACGCTCCTTCTCGCTGAACTCCTGCTGATGATACTGATACATGATGATGAAATAGATCGTTACCGCGGAGAACAACAGCAGAATAAAGTGAATGATCACAATGCCGGTCCACTTGCCGAGCCAGACGGTAATCCTGGATATCGATTTGGTGACCACCATGTGAAGCTGATAAGTCTCGGTATCGCGGGACATGATGAAACATCCCAGCCAGATCGAAGACAACGACAGGATAAAACCGATCACCGCCAGGCTGTATTTCAGCGATACCTGAATATATCCGTGGGCAGTGCCGTCACCGGCAATACTGGTCGGAATAAATACGATACAGAACAGCAGCACCGCCGTCAGCAGTTGAAAAATATTCGATCTGATCGCAGTTTTCAGCGTCAGTCTCACAATTCCGAAAAAAGGCCTCATGCTTACTCTCTCATTTAAGCCGTCAACGGTCTGACAGCAGATCTTTCAACTTATCATTGGCTTCGGCGATTTTTTCCGCCTTTTCCGCTTTGACCGGGACTTCCGGCTCAGGCGTAACGACGGTCTCGGAAGTCAATTTTTCCAGCCGGACATTTTCTTTTTTGATTTCCGCTTCCTTCAATTCTTCGGGAGACGGCTCCACGGGCTTTTTGAGTTCTTCTTTCTGAGTCAAGTTCTGGATGATGACTTCTCCATGCTTGTCGTCGTTCAGATAATCCGCAATATGCCCGCCGCTGACCACCCCGGCAGTTTCCACACTGTCGCGGCGCGCGGTTTCGATAACGTCGAGGAAATACTCTTCCAGACTCTTGCGCGGATGGTCGACCTGAAACTCATCTTCCGCTCCGAAGTTGTCACGCAAAATCTTCAGTACCTTGGTGGTAACCTCCGGAGTGAGCACCGGAGTGATGATCCGGCTGGACTCGGTAATCGTCAGGAGTTCGCCCAAAGTCCCTTTGGCGCGGATTTTGCCGCCGTACATAATCATGACCCGGTCGCAAACGTCTTCCACGTCGTTAAGCATATGACTGGTGATGATCACCGTCTTGCCGCGTTTTTTCAGATGCAGAATCAAGTCTTTGACTTCTTTGCAGCCGAGCGGGTCAAGACCCGATGTCGGCTCGTCGAGAATCAGCAATGCGGGGTCGTTGATCATCGCCTGGGCCAACCCGATACGACGGGCCATACCCTTGGAAAATTCACCCACCCGGCGCCGTTTGGCATGACTCAGCCCGACCATCTCCAGCAATTGTTCGGTACGCAAATTGCGCTCTCCGGCGGAGAGGCCGAACAATGCGCCGAAAAAGTCCAGTGTTTCGCTGGCGGTCAGGTACTTGTAAAGATATGACTCTTCCGGCAGATAACCGATTTCCAGTTTGGTTTCCACCGCCCGCGGCGATTTACCCATTACCGAAAGCGTCCCGGCGGTGGGGTAAAGCAACCCCAGCAGCATCTTCACCGTAGTCGATTTGCCCGAGCCGTTGGGGCCGAGCAATCCGATGACTTCCCCGGGCTGGACTTCAAAATCAATATCGTTGACGGCCTTGGCTTTCGGCCGGCCCCAGAAATCCCGGAAAACCTTGGTCAGACCGATGGCCCTGACGATCGGCTGATTTGTACTCGTTGCCATATGTGCTTATCCCGTATGTTGTTTTATAATAAATGGTCCTGGTTGCCCACAGTCAATTCCTCACCGCTGCGGACCAGGCGCGCACTGTTGAAAATAATCAGGATCGTACTCAGGGTATGCAGCACCGCCGCCAGAATCGGAGTCAAAATACCGATCAGCGCCAGGATCATCCCGCCGACGACGAACAGGAAACCGACAAATACGTTCTGATGCATGATCACATTCATCTTGCGGGAGAGCGACACCAGGGCCGGAATCCGGCGCAGGTCGTTGGTCATCAGCGCAATCGAGGCACTGTTGATCGCCACGTCACTGCCGATGGCTCCCATCGCTATCCCAAGATCGCCGGCCGCCAGCGCCGGAGCGTCGTTCACCCCGTCGCCAACCACCGCCACGATCGAGTGCCGGTTAGCTTCCTTGACGAAATCCACCTTGCCTTCCGGCAGGCATTCACTGCGGAACTCGTCGATACTCAACTGTCCGGCCACCGCTTCCGCCACCGAACGGCGGTCCCCGGTAACCATGGCGCAATGGCGAACGCCCAGCGCTTTGAGGTCGGTAATCATCTTCGGAGCTTCCGTGCGCAACTTATCCCGCAAGCCGACCCAACCGATCAACTTGCCGTCCAATGCGACATAAACGATACTCAGATTGGCGGCTTCCTCGCCTTCCTGTGGAATAGCGAAACCGAGTGTTTCGAGCCAGGTAGCACGGCCGACCAGACATTTTTTGCCTTTGACTGCCGCACTGACGCCCTTGCCGTGAATTTCCTCGAAATCGGCGGCGGGACTCAGGGACAGACCGGCCTCTCCGGCCAGCTTCTGCAATGCTTTACCGGTCGGATGATTACTGTACTGTTCGGCGCTGGCCGCGATTTCCAGCAACTCGGCCGGTTCGGTACCTTCAAAAGGATTGAGCCGGACCACCGAGAGCAAACCATTGGTCAAAGTACCGGTTTTGTCGAAAACGAAGGTCCGGATCTTGGCCGCCAGCTCCAGGTGAGCCACGTTTTTGATCAGAATACCCAGACGGGCGGCAGCAGCCACCGCCGCGACTACCGCGGTCGGAGTCGCCAGGACTACCGCGCACGGACAGGCGATAACCATCAGAGTAATGACCTGCCGCATATTGCCGTTGGAGAACCACCAGGTGACCGCCGCCAGCATCAACACCGCCGGTGTATAATAAGCGGCATATTTGTCGATAATACGGACGATCGGAGTTTTGGAGCCTTCCGCCGCCAGAATCCTATCTTTGACCCGGCCGAGAGTGGTATCTTCGCCGACTTTGGTCACTTCGATTTCCACACCCCCGGTCAAGTTCTGAGTACCGGCATAAACGTCGTCGCCGACCGCTTTGTCCACCGGCACCGAGTCCCCGGTGATCGAGGCCTGGTTCACGGTGCTTTCGCCGCGGATGAGCCGGCCGTCCACCGGGAAGTTATCCCCGGCGCGAACGCGGACGATGTCGCCGACCTTGAGGTCAATGGCTTCGACGTCGACTTCTTTGCCGTCGCGCACCAGATGGGCGGTGCTCGGGGTCAGCTTGATCAGTTCTTCAATCGAACGCTGAGCGCCGCTGGCGGTACGCGTTTCGATGATAATCGTAATCAGCAGGAAAAAGGCGATAACTCCGGCAGTCTGGAAGTCCCCGCCGGCAATCGCCGCGAGAATCGCCAGAGCCACCAGCTCGTTCATGTAAACCTTGCCTTTCCACAAGTCCTTGACGGCAGTCACGATAATCGGAATCGCCATGATCACGGCGCCGAAAAGCGCACTGAATTCCGACGCCATTTCGTAACCCGGCAGAAACCAGTCGAGGATAAAGGAGTTGGCGGTGAAACAACCCCCGATCAGGGCAAAACTCAAACGCCCCATCGAACGGTCATGGCCGGTCCCTTCGGAAACCTCGCCACAGGTCGGACAAGTAAAACCCTTGGCCGGATTGTGGTTGTGATTGTGATTATGCTGATGGTCATGATCATGGTCATGACTGTGATCGTGTCCGCAATTGCAAGTTTCGTTGGTCATAGTTTTTTCTGCCATGATTAACGCCCTCCCGCTTCTGAATTATCAGCCTTTTTGGTGCGCTTGGGCTCGGGATTGAGCTTCAACCGGACCTGGCGGCGTTTCTCGCCGGTGCTGTCGCTGCCGACAATGTATTTTTCATTGACGGAATTCAGAACCGAGGACAGGGTGCTGTTGTAAAGTGCCATCAGTACCGTATCCGGGCTGTTTTTATATTGTTCATAGATATTGGTGAAGTAAATCGACTCGGATTTAACCTGAGCCACAATCCGGGTATGATAGGTTTGGGCTTCGGACCGGATCATCTGAGCCTTGACCTGGGTATCGTTTTCAACGCTGATGCAATATTCACGCGCTTTTTCGATTTCCGAACTGCGGACCTGATTGGCCTCGGTGACTTCGCTGAACGCCTTGCGGGTACTCTTGGGCGGAACCGCCTGTTTCAAAATCACGTTGCTGATTTCCATTCCCAGGTCCATCTGGGTCACCAGTTTAACAAACTGCGCCTGGACTTCATCCGAAAACGCTTTGTTGTCATAGAGTAATTCCCTGATCTCCTTACCGGCGCTGACTTTCAAAACCACGCCGCTGAAAAGATTGGACAACATCGTCTGAGGTCCACGAGTTCCCTGCTGCTCTTTGGTTTTCGGATCAAACTGCATGGCATCCGGATCCAACGGATTCACCGGGCCGAGTACAGTTTCATAATACTTACGCGGATTGGACACCCGGTATTCGATAGCCCATGAGGAGTGAATGATATTGGCATCCCCCGTCAACAGGTACCGGTCTGTTCCCGGTACCAGCGGTCCGCCGGCGTCACCCATTTCCGGATTCTGCATCTGCATATCAGCCTGGGCATTGAAATCAATATTAATGATCTGCGGGCTGGTCTTGATATAGACGAAGCTGTTCACCGGCGACGGCAGATACCAGCGCCATCCTTCCGTCATCGTGGCAACATATTTGCCGAAACGCAGAACAATGGCGGATTCCTGCGGGCCAACCCGGCACAAACCACTGATGGTGACATAATAAACGAGCATTCCCATGATCACCAGGACCATGCCGAAAAACAGGAACTTAACCCAATTGACCAGCGTTTTCAGACCAAGGTCAAAACGCCCGCCGGGCTCGACTCCCTGATTTTGTCTTTCTTGATTCAGATTATCCATGAACAATTCTCCGAATTACTTGTTGCCGGCCGGGGACGGTTGGCTCAAGGTTTCGGCATTCATCTGCAGCAGATCGAACGGAGCCGATTTGGTATCGATAATCAGAGTGGTCTTATCCTGCATGACTTTTTTGAGGGATTCGAGCTTGCGAAGGAAAGCGGCCAGCTGCGGTTCCTGTTTGAACACCGCATAATACTGAGCGGCTTCGGCATCGCCTTTAGCCCGGATCATCTGAGCTTCGGCTTCGGCTTCGGCCAGCACCTGCTGGGCCTTGACGTCGGCGTCGTTGCGCATCTTCTTGGCATCGGCTTCGCCTTTGAAACGATAAAGAGCCGCTTCCGTGTTACGCTCTTTCTTCATTCTTTCGAATACTTTTTCCGTAATGTTTTCCGGAATATTGAGCGAGCGGATACCGACGGTTTCGACTTTGATACCGTAAGATTTGGTAATGTTCCCCAAACGCTCGGTCATCTCTTTTTCCATTTCCGAAAGCTTCATCTCTTCAGACTTGACGTTGATCAACTGCTTGAACTCATAGCGTCCGAAAGTCTCGGTTTTCACACTGCGCATCCAGGTGTTGAGGTTTTCTTCGGCATTGGTGACATCCACCAGTTTTTTGTAAAAGGTAACCGGGTCTTCGATTTTGTAAATGGTATAAACACCGGCGATGATGTTATGCCCGTCTTTAGTCAAAGTCTCTTCCAGTTTGCCGACATTGCCGTCGAAAATCCGGAAACGGTTGTCAAACTTCTCAATCTTCTGAATGGGATAAGGATACCGGAAATGCAACCCCGGGCCGATCGGCTTCTCGCTGACTTTGGACATGGTGACCACCAGAGCGGTCTCCCGGTCTTCCACCTGATATGAAAAAATAACGGTGAGGAAAATAGCGGCTACCATTATCCCCAACAACATTGTGGCCCACGGTTTGGTGGTTTTGACGTGCGCGGTGTCTGTGCTCATATTTTTACAGGCTCCCTTGTGTTTGTTATATTATTTTGATTATTAACGTGATAATTCGCCAAGATCGGTATCAATCAGGTCAAGCTGGCCTTTCTTCTCGAAATTCAATTCGTAGATTTCATATTCCAGCGAACCGCTCATGATATACTTCCGGGCATTGTTGCCGTCCCGCTCCAGCATGTCCAGGTAACTGCGGAGCATGAAATACTGCGGCAACACCTTGTAGGCGGTCATCTGGCGCTCGAAGCGTTCGCTTTCCGCCTTGGAGACCGCTTTTACCTGATACGAATACGAAGTGGCGTCGGCCAATATCCGGCTCTTGGAGGCTTCGATGCCGGGAATGACTTTGTTGACATAAGCTTTGGCTTCATACCCCATGGTTTCCATTTCTTCCATGGCGCCGACCACATTCTGAAACTCGGCGGCCACGCCTTCCGGCGGGTGGGCATCGTGAATATTCACGCGGACGATCTCCAATCCCAACCGCAAACGGTCGGCTTCGGCCTGAATCAGGCGCTTCAAATCATCGGCGGCCTTGCCGCGTCCGCTGGACATGATGTCAAAAATCGAGACGCTGGCAAAATATTTACTGGTGATCTGTTCACCGATATTTTTCAGGAAACCCGCGGCGTCCTGATTGCGGAACGCATAATCATTGAGCTGCGATTTGCGGATCCGGTATTGCAACGGAATGCTGCTGCCGATCTGCGAAACCGGGGTGGTGGACTTGTCATCCGTTTCGGAAGCAACCAGATAATTGACTTCCTTGGCATAATGCTGTTTACCCCAACTGACGACTTCCGGTCGGCTCTTCTTGCCGTCGGCGCCGACCATCTCCGCCCCGATGAAAATCTGGTGGACTTCATCGCAGGAATAAGTCAGGACCTTACCGAACGGGAAAGGCCATTTTAAGTAAACACCAGGCTCAAGCGGCTGGGAATTGACGATTTTGCCAAAACTCATTTTGATCCCGACCTCATTGGGGCCGACCTCGGAAATACAGGTAAAAGCCCAGAGAACCAGGAACCAGGCAATCAGCATACGGAACAACGCGCGTTCCAGGAAACTGTAAATCCAAGTGCCGGAAACCTTGAAACCGAACTGATAGTCAAGGGTATTGGCAATATTCCGGGCGACACCGCCGGGCTCAGTGAACAGCGCCAGGAAACGGCTTTCAAACACCGGACGCGGCGCTTCCAGCGACCGCGGACGGTAAAACTCGGTAATGAAACTCAGAATCAGCTCGATCCCCAACACGCCGAAGCAGACAAAGGCGATCTTGGCCAGCACTTCATTGGGTTCCAGCATCTTGTAAGAATAACAAATTGAACCGATCAACGACAACAGCGCGATAATCCCGGCGGCGATCATCCACGCTCCCATCGGCCGCAACCAACGGTAAAGCTCGTCTTTCGACTGCCCGATAAAGAAGGTCCCCAGCATCGAAATCAGCATGATGATGAAAGAAACCGCCGCGGTATACATGGAGTCGACCGGAATCGGAGCCGCCTGACGGCTATGCCACGCCGACCAGCAGGAGAACATCAACGAAAAGATCAGGATTGCCGCGATTATGGCGATGACATACGGAGCGTATTTACGGAAGTTCATGAAGGAGCGACCGGAGGTAAAGCGCACATCCTCATTGACATCGAAAGCGGCGTGACTCTCTTTGCGCTTCTCCAGATTGTGCTTGTCTTCCTCTTCCTGGTAGGCGCTCTTGGCCATGCTGCCGTACACGGCAGCGGCAATCGCATACAACGTCGCCACCGAGAACGGGATGATCATCAGCGCGAAAACATCGCTGCCGGCCCAGGTTCCATATTTTGTCAACGTGGTTACTCCCAATACGGCGACGGTGATTATACCGAGCAGATTGAGAACACCGCCGCCGATTGCCAACATCATCAGCAATCGGGACTTTTCGTAGTTTTCATGCAGCCTCGTATCCTTTTCCATTGCATCCTCTACATTATTTTAGTTTACTTTTTCATTAATCTTAACCATAAGATACACAATGTTCGGAGCAAAAACAAATGATTTCAAAAAAAATTCATAGTATTTTAATCCTCGAAAGCCCCTTTTCGCCAATTTGCGCAACCTTAAATTGAAAACCATTGCATACATGATATATTGACGCCGAACATATTTTTAATGCTTTTCGCTTAGGTGTGGACTTATGAACCAGAATATAATACATGTTGCAATTGCCACCGATAAGAACTTTATGAATCACGCCATGGTGGCGGCCGCCTCGATCTTGGACCATACTCCGGATGCCGAAGTAAATCTATATCTCCTTTACGACGATTTGACTGCCCCGGACCTGGAACGCTTTAAAACCCTGAACAAGATCAAGGCATTTAATCTTGTTCCATTTCATATTGAGGAAGCGTTTTTCAAATCATGGCCCAAGTTTCGCGGCTCCATGTCGCCGTATTACCGGCTGGCCCTGCCGGAACTCCTCCCGGAAGTCGATAAAATAATCTATCTCGATTGCGATCTGGTGGTCTTGGACGACTTGAATAAACTGTGGGAAATCGAACTGGGAGAGGCTCCCTTGGCCGCCATTACCACCAAAGTGTCGGATAAATACCTGGCCATGTTGAATTTACCGCCCAAGGCCAGGTACTTCAACTCCGGGGTTTTGATCATGAATCTGCGTAAGTTGAGGTCCGTCAATTTCGAAGCCGATTATTTTGAAGTCATTAAAACTCTTGGCGAGAAACTTAAATATTACGATCAGGATGTTTTGAATATCACTCATAACAAAACTTTTCTGGAACTCCCGCTGAAGTGGAATATGGTAAATACCGTCTATCGCACCGCGCCGGAAAATCAACCTCATCCGGAACCTGAAATCCGGGAAGCCCTCGCCAATCCGGGAATCGCCCACTTCAACGGGCTTCATAAGCCATGGATGGTGTTCAAAAACACCCATCATCCATATGCATTCTGTTACCGTCATTACGCCGCCATGGCAGGCCTGCCGGCTTCTGAGCAACTCAAACTTTTCATCAAATCACTGTTGACGGGCAGGCTCAGCCGCCCACGGCAGAAAGTTCCGTGGAACAGCTCCATCATCAACCGGAATATCATCAAAAAACACGGATAAAACAGCTATGAATGTTAAATTGGTTTTCCTGACCGACGATAATTTTGTCCAACATTTATGCACAGCCGCAGCTTCCGCCATACTTAATTGTTCGCGCCCGCTGGATATTTATGTTCTGCATGACGGTCTGAGTGAAACTTCACAGAAAAACATCCGAAAGCTTGAAGAGCTGGGCAATGCCACCGTCTCATTCAAACAAATGCTCATGGACGATTATGCCATGGCGCCGGCCTGTAAACAATGGCCGCGCCTGATTTATGCCAAACTGAATCTTCAGGAACTCCCCCTCGACAAAATCATTCTGCTTGATTGTGATGTGATAGTCCTGGATGACTTGGCAAAGCTTTATGATCTTCCACTGGAAGGAAAACCGATCGGCGCCTGCCATAGCCTGACATCCCGCAAAAGGTTGGAATATCTCGGAATAGATCCATTGGATTACCTGAATGCCGGAATGTTGTTGATTGACCTGAACGAATGCCGGCGTCTGGATTGTAAACGCGGATTCATGGAATTGACCCAGAAATACGCCAGTATCATCAAGTTTCAGGAACAGGATATTCTCAATCTTTACTTCAAGGGCAATTGGAAACGCATCAGCAACCGTTGGAATCTTTTCAATAACTTAAACCGCAGACGGATCAAGAAACTGGCGATGTACGACTATGCCATGCTGGATGAAGCTTTGAAAAATCCGGGTATCGTCCATTATACTACCTATAAACCCTGGAATAAGCCCTTTCCGATAACCTCTTATGAGCATTATTACCGTGATTACCTGAAATACACTCCATATAAAGATTACAAATTCCCGACCCCATCGCTGAAAGATTACCTGCAATACATTCAAGCCAAATTGGTTCTGGCCTATAAAAATACTTTTTACTGATTATTTCCGGACAGGAACTTCTTCTTTTTCTTTACTGCGTGGCAATATGTTTTATATTTCACCTGAAAAAGGAAAAAATGCCTGTACATTTTCGCGGCAATTTTTTCCGGGTAGGCTAAAATTGCATATTTAAGATAATTTTTCGCCAAAACTCCGAATATATTCCTTCTGGCGCGCTCCAGTTGCCAAGCCATCTCCGGGTGCTTCCTTTCATATACATAGCTATCGACAATACATGCAATCCGGCTGATAAAGTCGTTTGTCAAAACCCGGCACTGCTTTTCCAGCGCTTCCGGATGGTATTTCCCCAATGCATGATGGTTGGTAATCGAAGCGGCACTGCTCCGGTAGGCCAACAACGGTTTGTCGATTCGGATGATATCTCCCGTCAGGATGGCACGAAACGCAATGATCACGTCTTCGTAAAAACAGCGAGGGTCCATTGGTCCAAATGCCTGAAAGATTGATTTTTTGAAAGCCATTCCACAACCGGTTATCCAATATTCATTGCGGGAAACACTGTTCAAACCGGGTTGAATCTTTAATTGATGCCATTTCGAATCCAAGGGTTTTCCTTCTTCATCGATCAAGTCAAATGCAGACCATACCAGCGAAGCGGAAGGATTATCCATAAATGTTTTCACCTGGGTGCTCACCCGCTCCGGATATGAAATATCATCGGCAGCGGAAGCAACAATTATCTCGCTGTCGCATAATTCGACCACCTTGTTGATATGACCGCCGATACCCAGGTTCCGGGGGTTCCGGTTCAGCACGATCCGGTGCGGACCTTTATATTCAGCCGCCACCTGCTGCATGATTTCCCAAGTCCGGTCTGTTGAATAGTCATCGGAAAATATCAACTGCAGATTCTCGTAATCCTGACTCAAAGCCGCCCGCAAAGCCTCCGCCACCCATTTTTCCTGATTGTACGATATCACATACATCGATACCAATGGCGTATTATCCATTTTATTTAGGGAGCTGGAAATTGCTGAAATACCGTTAATTTTCGAAAGATTTCCGAGGGATTTTTGTTGAATTTGTGAGGAACATAACGAGTTATGTAACGAGTAAATCCGGCAAAAAGCGCCGGGAAGATTCGAAAGTTGGTATTTCAGCATTTTCCGGCTCCTTTACCTCTTGCTCAACGATTTTCTTTTTTGCACAAAGGCCTTCCTGATATATTTCAGCCGAACAGTAAAAAGATAAAACCGCAAATATATTTTAAGAGCCATTCCAGCAGAAAATGCAAAAGTAATATATGTAAGATAATTTTTCGCGATAACCTTATAAATATTTCTTCTAATCCGCTCTAATTCCCAAGCCAATTCAGGATGTTTCCTCTCATATATATAACTATCCGTTAACCACATCACCCTATAATTGACATCCAGACACAAACCTTTCTGCAAGTGTTTCAGCGCTGCAGGCGAATATTTCTCCGCCGAGTAATGATTGGTTAATGAGAGGTCACTGCTTCGATACAGAACCAACGGTTCCTCAATTTTGACAATTTCTCCCAATAATATCCCTCTGAATGAGATAATCAAATCTTCATAGAAGCAACGCGGGTCCATAAGTCCAAACTCTTTAAAAAGTAATTTCCTAAAAGCCATTGCACAACCGGTGAGCGCGTACTTTCCTCGTGAAACATTTTCCAGCGTCGGCAAATTTCTGGAAGATTGTTTGCCATGTGCAAGAAAATTCCCATCAGGATCAATGATATCGAAATTCGACCATACAACCATGGCTGAGGGATTCTCCATAAATACCTTTACCAATGAACTCACACGATTCGGCAGAGAAATATCATCCGCATGCGATGCTATTATAATATCGCTGTCACATAGCTCGATAAGTTTATTGACATGCCCTCCCGTCCCGCGATTAATCGGATTCCGATTCAATACAATCTTATGAGGCCCTTTGTACTCCGCGGCAATCCGTTGCATAATTTCCCATGTCCCATCAACAGAGCAATCATCGGAAAATATCAACTGCAGATTTTCATAATCCTGGGCCAATGCCCCCTTCAAAGCTTCAGCTACCCACTTTTCCTGATTGTATGATGTCACATACATTGATACCAACGGAGAACTTTTCATATATGCACCAGTATTTGAGTCCATAGTATAATTGCTTTTTGTTTTTTGTCAAGGCTTTTCTTTATTATATGGCACCGAACCTGAATCCAAGGTCCGCGGCTTCGCCTGGAAGTTCC
The DNA here is from genome assembly GCA_031548025.1 of Victivallaceae bacterium. Lineage (GTDB taxonomy): Bacteria > Verrucomicrobiota > Lentisphaeria > Victivallales > Victivallaceae > UBA5239. Next base: position 126,962 of record JAVBRM010000005.1, read on the forward strand.
GGGAAAAAACATTATCCTGTTGCGGAAAACCGGCATAAGTCAACTGCGCCAGCGCCAGCATCCCGAAGATTGCCCGGTCGGTTTGCAACGGCACGTGAACATTCCCCGCGGCTTCCGCGGCAAATTTCGGAAACAGTTTGCGGTAAGGCTCGGAAAGCCAGAGGATAAAAGGAACTTCATAGGCGTCCGGCTCTCTGCTTTTTCCGGAACGCAGCGGGCGCTGGCCGTCATCAACCACCTCGCCATGGTCGGAAACATAAAGCATAAAGGTCGGTCTGTCCAGCTTCTTCAACTCCTGGACCACCTCCCCCAACAATTTGTCGGTAAAGGCGATTGAATTATCATATTCATTCAAACGTTCGGCATATTCAGGCTCAAGCCGTTTATTGGCCTCGTCATTCAAATGATTGAACGGTCCCCAGGATTCCGGATAACGCATTTTCGCCTGGGTGTGACTGCCGATCAGGTGCAAAAACACCACCAACGGCCCCTGATTCGCCGCCAATGACCTCCGCAAATACGGCAACAAGGCATCGTCACGGCTGTCTCTATGTATTTCCTGAATATACAAAACCCGGTCGGCATGGGCAAACAACAGATTGACCGGCCCGTCATGCTCCCCCCAACGGTACTGGTTGGAGTAGTATTCGACCCGATACCCGCCGGCTTTCAGCATATCGGTAAAAGTACAGCGCGAATTATTGTGTTTCCTACCGATCTCGCTCATGGTAAGCAAATAGCGCAAAGCCCACGAGGTGGAAGCATAGGCGCTGATGACGTTATCGAAAGCCATAACCGGCGGTTCCATCCGCCGCACCTCCGGGTCGGTCGCCCTGGAATATCCGTAAATCCCCATATGGTTACGGTTGGCCGACTCACCGACGACAATAACCCCAACCATATTTCTGACATCCGGCCTGATTTTTTCGATGACGCCGGGCAATTCCGGGACGGCGGCGATCTTTTCCAGGTTGTCAAATTCGCCTTTGAACGCGAAATATCCCTGGACCAGTCTGCCGTAAGTAGTCCGGTTGATGATTCTTTCGGCCTTGCCGATTACCAGATAACGGATGGAACTGACGCCCCACGGCAGCAGCACCAGCAAGCCGATCAACACGGAGCAACGGCTGGTCGGAATCGGATGCCGCCACACCCAGCGGCAAGCCGCAATGATACCGGCCAAGGCGATTAAGATCACCATAACCGGAAAAAAACCGAAAATTGAATTGATGAACTCATGGGTTTCTTCAACCGACGACGCCAATACCACTGGAATGATGTCTCCGTCAATCGGAATCTTATACCGCCAGGTAACCAGAATACTGCATACCGTGGAAATTATCAACAGCGGGAGCACAATCTGCAAATAGATCCGGCTGCCGTTTTTTCCCAGCCACAGTGCCGGCGTGGACAGCGCCAGAAACATGGGCAGCGCCTGCAAGTAAGGATTCCAGAAGGTGCGGTTTGCACCGGTCAGGTACAGGATGCCAAACTCCGCCAGCATAATCGCCAGCAACATACCGACAACCACACCGAAATTGGCGGCTGCGGGACACTGCATAACCAGAGATTTGAACTTTTCGTATATCTTCAAACTGCTTCCTGTTTGTTAAAAAATCACTGGCTGGTTAAAATAACATGTCTGACGGAAATATCAATTCCATTTCCGGTTTGAATTCCAACTTTTACGGTATTATATTTATAGGATTATGGAAAAGCTACAGATCACCAGCATGCAGAACCCATCCGTCAAGATGGTATGCAAATTACGCGATCGCGGCAGTCGCGACCAATACAACTTAACGGTACTCGAAGGTTACCGGGAGTTGTTGCGCGCCCTCGATTACGGCATGCGGATGGAAGATTGTTTCTTCAGTCCGGAGTTGTTCCTCGGCAGCAACGAATTCGCTCTGCTCGAAAGGCTCGCCGCTTCCGGAGTCCGCGTGATCGAAGTCACCCCGCAGATCTTGCAGAAAATGGCCTACCGCGAGCGTCCCGAGGGCTTGATCGCCACCGCACGAATGAAAAAACACCGCCTTGAAGATATGCCTGTGGTGAAAAACGGTTTTTATCTGGTGGCCGAAGCCATCGAAAAGCCCGGCAATCTCGGTTCGATGCTGCGTTCAGCCGACGCAGCCGGAGTCGACGGCCTGATTCTTTGCGACAAAGGTACCGATATTTACAATCCCAATGTCATCCGGGCCAGCACCGGAGCGCTGTTCTGTGTGCCGCTGGCGGAAACCGATTCCGAATCGGCCCGGCAGTGGTTGCGCGACAATAACATCAAAATCCTGGCCGCCACGCCGCACACCGATTATAATTATACGGATGTGGATATGACGACGGGCATCGCCGTGGTCGTCGGCCGCGAACAGACCGGGCTGACCGATTTCTGGATGAACCAGGCCGATCTCCAGGTAAAAATCCCGATGCTCGGAAAAATCGATTCATTGAATGTGACTGCGGCCGCCACCATTCTGCTCTACGAGGCCGCGCGGCAGCGGAATTGGCAAAAACCGGATTGGGCAAGGTAATATCATGTACGAATTATTTCTGGACGATGACTTCAAAACGGCTTGGCAGGGCAAAGATCCCTTTCAAGAAGCGGTAAAACTGGAAGGTGAAATCTTCCGCCACGTCAAAAGCCGCCAAACTTTCCGTTTCACTATGAACGGAAAATCATATTTCGCCAAAATCCATCACGGCGTCGGCTGGTATGAAATCCTGAAAAATCTGACCCATTTCAAAAAACCGATCCTCGGCGCCGCCAATGAATATCATGCTTTGCGACTGCTCGACCAGCTCGGAGTTTCCACCATGACCCCATGCGCCTATGGAACCAGCGGCGTCAATCCGGCCAAAATCGAATCATTTATCGTCACCGCCGAGCTTACCGATACGGTCAGTTTGGAAGATTATTGCATGGACTGGCCCAAAGCCCCCCCGTCATTTCAGCAGAAAAAAGCCCTGACCCGGCAGGTAGCCCGGATGGCCGCCGCCATGCACGACGGCGGCCTGAACCACCGGGATTGTTACATCTGCCATTTTCTGTTAAAGAAAGATACGCTTAACGAACTTTACGTCATCGACTTGCACCGGGCGCAAATCCGGTCTCAGATACCATGGCGTTACCGAGTCAAGGACGTGGCGGGACTCTATTTTTCGGCGATGGATATCGGTCTGAACCGTCGTGATCTATTGCGCTTTATCGCCGCCTACGGCCGCCGCACCCCGAAATTCTGGAACGACGTCAAAACCACCGCCGAAAAGCTCTACCAGCGAATCCATCAGCAATAATCACGGCACGCCTGGACATAAGCGATGATATTTTCCAGTGGTACCTCCGGCTCAACCAAATGTGTCGGAGCCGCCAGCAATCCGCCATTCCGGCCGGCAATGTTGAGATTTTTCAACGTCTCCCTATAGACCTCGTCCGGAGTACCAAAGGGAAACAGCGTCTGGGTCCCCAGAGTCCCCCAGAATGAAAGCCTCTGCCCGAATTCATCATAAATCTCTTTGAACTCCATGCATTCCGGCTGAACCGGATTCAGGACGTCAACTCCCACCTCAATCAAATCGTCTATAAACGGCTTGACATACCCGCAGGAATGATAACCGATCAGGATATCCGGATTGACCTGCCGTGCCGCTTTTATCACTTTCCGCAAGCGGTTTTTCAGGTAATGCTCATAAAGTTCACGGGACATCATGATCGTTTTCTGCATCCCGATGTCATCGCCCAAAAATATTAAATCAACTCCGGCCTCCGCATACGCCGCCGCCTGCCGGCAAGCCAAATCACAGATCCGGTCCAGATGATAATCGGCCAATTCGTCGCCGCACATCATTCCCATCATCAGTTCTTCCATGCTCCTCATATACCAGGCATGCTCCCAAACGGTACACTGCATCCTGGCAGCCACAAAATATCGATTTTCCTTGAATTCAGCCACTTGTTTCCGACATGCCTCCGTCCGCTCGGGATCAAATACCGGATACGGATAGGATTCAAATTCCTTCAAGGTGGAAAATTTCGCCATCGGATGATACATTCTGCTCATATGCATGGATTCGGGAGTGGATTCACGCGCTACGCCGAATGCATCGAAATATACCGTATCATTGAAAGTTTCATGAGGATAATATTTCTCTTTCCAGTCGGTAAACTCCTGTTTTAAGAACGATGCCCCCGGACTGCGGATCGAAAATCCGAATTCTTCCGCATAATCCCGGTGACCGAATTTTTCCTCGAACTTATCTACCATGGCCGGCGAAAGCGAAAAGTCCACCGGAGCAAAACCAATCCCCCGGCGCCTGAACAGATTCAATAAATTCTGGCGATGATCTTCCATTGTATATTCTCCTTGATTCATATATATTATAGACGAATCAGTAAAATTAAGCCATTGCATAACCGGAAATAAACATATGAAAAACGGATATTTGAATATCGTGGCATCCGGTCCCAGAGCCCATCCGGGCAGTTGGTGTACACTTCTATGTTTTTGGCATGTCGATGTGGACCAGCGATATCGGGTACATCGCCGGGATTCGCGCGATTTCCTGGTTCTGATCCGCACCCTGGAGGGCTCCGGCGAGATCACTCTGACTGACGGCAAAATATTGCAAGTCCGGCCCAATGAAGTTTTATTATTGGAAAACAACCGGATAAGCCAATACCGAACCCTGAACAATTCATGGCATTTCTTCTGGTTTGAGTTCAAATCTATTGATCCGCCGTTAACCCCCGGGGAAATTTTGTATGTCCCCAACCAAGCCTGGGAAGTTCCATTTTTCGACCAGCTCCGCACGCTCATAACGTTTGGTCCGTTAGCCGCATCCGAATTATTCGGCGGTTATTTGTATTCCTTAAAAGCCGCAATTCCGGAAAACGCCGGCAACGATCCACGCATTGCCGAAGCCCTGATGACGATCAGCCGCCGCTTACCTCAAGTGCCAACGGTCAAAGAGCTATCCCGCAAAGCCAACCTGTGCGAACGCCGCTTCCGGCAACTGTTCTGCGCGGAGGTCGGAATGTCGCCCAAAAAATATTGCGACGAACTTCGGCTTCAACTCGCCCGGGAACTGCTGTCTACGGGAAGTTACAACATCAAAGAACTCTCCGAGCTTCTCGGCTTCAGCTCACCATATGCATTCAGCAGCAGCTTCAAACAACATTACGGCACTCCCCCATCCAAAATTTCGCCGTAATTTTTCAAAAGCTCAAATCAATGCTGCATATATCTCCCAACGCGGCAAAATAAAGACGCCCATCGAGAATTGTCCCGCCGGCGGTTATTTTGTTCGGCACAGGGATAAACTTATCGATATTGAGTTTATGATAATTCACAACCGCCACGCCGGCGGTGGTAAGCAGGTAAACACGGTCCCTCTCCCGCAATAATCCGCGGTTTCCCTGTTGATAGAAAGTCTGCCCATATTTGGATGGCAAGTTCAACCGCTGCAACAGTTCGCGTTTCTTGATGTCAAATAGCAGCAACGCCGAAGTATTGTTGCACAGCAGCAGCGCTTTGTCATCGGGCAGCGGAAGGATATTGAAAATGAATTTGATATCCTCCGGCACGCCGCATTCCCAAACAACCTGATCAGCTTCAATGTCGTATATGTACAATGAACCCGCCGCTCCGCCGCGGCACGCCAGAAATTGAGTATTCGACAGAGGCAAGACACTGAAAGTAGAACAATTCGGTTTTGAGTGTTTTTCCTTTTTGATGATTTTGCACTCCCCACTTTGGATATTAAATAACGTAATTCCCCCTTTCCCCTCTCCTCCCGCCATGATAATATTTTTTTCATCCGGAGTCATGGCCAGGGTATGAGGCCGGTTCGGATTTGCACTGAGGCCGAAAAATGCCGGGTTGTTTTTGGGATTCTTCACGTCATCAACATTCTTGATCTGTACTTTTTCCCACGGCTTGGTCGTGTCGTATTTGAATATGATCCCTCCGGTGTATGCCCCGATATACAAATCGGTCCCGTGTGGTAACAGGCAATTCAATTGCACCATGGCGTCATGATCGGATTTTTCACCGCTTTTCGGATCGAAAGAAAAAAAGCGCATCGGCATGGCAGTGGAACCATAGATTTTGTCGTTCACCACCGCCAAACCCATTATATGGGCCGAGCCGCCGTGATAGTCGAATCGAATCGTTCTGTTTTCTTTCGTTGCCGGGTTATAAACAACCGCGTTGCGATTGGGGACATCAAATGATTTCAATATTTTCCCCGACGGGAAATATGCTGGAAGAGTAGTCCACGCATGCGCTTTTACCTTATCGTCAAGTTTTACGCTTGGCCTGCCGCTTTTTCCGGCGGCTCCGTCGCGGCAAACGATTCCTTCATTACCTGTCTTCGATCCCCAGACCGTCCCATCTTCATATCGGACTATTTTCAGGGGTTGATTGTGTATTTTCCGGATTTCGCAGTTCTCTGAATTGAATGCGATAATCGCTCCTCCACGGCCGCGATATTGACTGCTTACATAAATCCAGCCGTCATCGCCGACAGCCATATTATTAATCAATTGCATGCCTTTAAACTCGCCATTCACGCTTCCGAAGTCAACGGCTTTATCAGTCACCGGATCATAGCAGATCAAATGACAATTGGGCGTGGTGGCAACCCAAATCCGTCCCTGTTTGTCCTCGCGGAGCGATAACGCAAAGCTCTGTGAGTTTACTTTGTGGCAAGCCGTAAATTTCTTCAGCACCGGATCATATTCCAGAATGTGCCCAGCCAAAAAAGAATAGAGTTTATTTCGCGAGGACAAAGCCACTCCATACGTAAAATTGGCCTTGACCGGCAATTTGACTTCCGTAGTATTTCCGGTCTCAGCATCAATTTGCACCAATTCATATACCGCGTTTGCATTGGATAAAAATGATAATATAACTTCCCGGCCGTCAGCATCAACAGCCAGAACAGTCCCCCGTTGTCCTGCGGTATTCGTCACTGACCCATGATTTATGAATTTTGTTTCCACGCCCATTGCAGCAATCGCCATCAGACAACCGGCAAGAATAAATTTTGCTTTCATGATAAGATTGTCCTATTTTTTCGTTCCGCCGAATTCTTCTTTCTTCGCGGTAAAAAATTGTTTCGACTTCTCATCGAGCAATTTGATTTCCAATGCTTTATCACAAGCATTGATTCCCTTTTCATACAATTCGGAACTGGATTTGCCGCCCAATACAACACTCTTGACAATCCAAGTACAGGCGCTTTTCACTTGGCTTTCCGGAACATTTTCTATTTTCAAGATATTTTCAAAAGATTCGATCCCCTCGGCGTATTTTTTCTGATAGTAACGGCACGATCCGATACCCACATATGCGGCAGCCTGGCTTTTTGCGGCTACCCCTTCAATAGCCAATATTTCCTGGTATTTTTGAATCGCTTCTTCAAATTTACGCCGAGTCATCAAAAGACGCCCGGCGTTTGTAAGCGCCTGTGACTTATCGTTACTATTTTTCGCCAGAACGGCAGCCTCATTGAAATTCGTAACCGCACCGTCATAATCCTTTTTTTGCTGTGCGCTCAAAGCCGCATTATAGGCCTCTCTGTAACTTTCAAAGGCATTCCCAGTCAGCCCGATCACTGAAATCAAACTCAACAAAAACAATTTCTTCATCATCCGTAATCCTCCAAAGTTATTATTCAATCATTTCCAAATCCCAGATATTTCCGGGCATCAGCCGTTCCAGTTAACACATACCTCGGGTCGGTTGGTAAAAATGAACCCGCGTGGCCATCAGCAAACCCCGAATTAACCACCTTTTTGTTATGAGTCCTCAGCCCCGGTATTTTCCCAACCCAGTTGCTGGCCGGCCTGTTTATCGTACGCGCTGAGTTTTCAATGAAAACTGCAGTTTGAGATGGATGGGAAACCGTATCGCATCTCCGCCAATTCGCATTGGCAGCATTGCACCCGCAGGAAAATCCCCAATGATTATAGCTGTACCTGGTCAACTCGGTATCGCTTACTACCGCAAACCAGTAATAGAGATTATATGTCTCTACCCCCTTATAAGTGGATTGGGGACAAAAAAACATTCTTATATTATTGTTCATATACGTGCTCAATACCTGTCCAAAGTAAAATTCTCTCATCACGCTGGCCGTAGCCGTAACCGCTAAAGCCTTCTGATCCTTTACCGTAAAAGAATTATGATCATTTGCATAAAGCTGCCAGACGACACTGCCGTTTTTGAGTTGTGCCAGGCATTTGATGACACCTGCTTTTTGACGGGCCGTAGTCAATGCCGGCAACAACAGTGCCGCGAGAATCGCGATGATCGCAATGACAACCAGCAATTCTACAAGTGTAAAAATCTTACCCATTACTTTTTTGATCATAGAATACTCCTGATGGTTTCGCCCGGAATCTGGTTAACCGGCAAACAACAGTGATGGATTTGCCTGTCGCCGTTCAGTTGCTCCAACAACAACTCCGCGCCCGTCCGGCCGATTTCATAGGCGGGAGAATAAAATGAACTGATCCGCATACTGCCGGGGAAATGCAGACCGTCGGCTCCGCCGATTGAAATATCCTCCGGCACTTTCAACCCGTACTTGCCCAATGTGTCGATACATCCCCACGCCGCCAAATCGTTCGAAGCGATAATCGCGGTGAACGCCCTGCCGCTCCGCATGATCTCCTCCGCCGCGTGACAGCCGAAAAGATATCCGTATCCCCGCTCAGTGGTTTCAAAAACCGGCTTGATGCCGTGCTTTTGCAGCGTCTCCACAGTTCCCAGGTAACGCTTCTGGCCGGGCAAAGAGGTCATCGGAGCACCGGCAATAGCTATTTTCCGATGCCCCGCTTTTATAATTTGTTCGGTAACCGCGGAAACTCCGGCATAATCATCAGCAATTACCTTGCTGCACGGACACGACGCCAACTCATTCTGCAGCAATACCAACGGAATATTCTCCTGCAACATTTCCCGCGGATAAACGTCGTCAACCATCACCCCCCAGGCCAAGGCGCCGTCAATGGCTTTGCCCTGACTCATTTTCAAATGTTTTTGCTTTGCCAAAAAACTTTCTGAAACCTCAGTCAGCAGCAGGCCGATCCCATGTTCCGCCAAAACACTCTGTGCCCCCATAAGGCATTCACCAAAATTATTGTCCATATTATGTGACTGGTAATCGGCATTCACCAGCCGGAATGGCGGAAAAAAGATAGCGACGGTATTGGCCCTCTTAGACAATATTCTCCGGAAATGCTCGTTAGGCTGATAATGCATCCGGGCACAAACATCCAATATCTTCTGCCGCTGTTTTTCCGATAAGTATGGAGAAGGCGTACTCTGCAGTGCCCGCGATACAGAAGCAATCGACACCCCGGCGGTCTTGGCGATTTCTCTTATATTCACTGTTTTACTCATGCAAACACTCAATAGTAACAAGTTACTCAATATTATACATGAGCTTTTCAGAAAAAGCAATACCCTCTCAATTTAAAGTTTCCGATTTTCGGTTGGTTTTTCAAAACCCACCATTTGCAATTATCCAGAATCACATTATATTACCATATCTACTGTCAGTCGCACTTGGTTTTGCGACTGACAGTAGTTTTAAATTTCTCTTTCGCATTTCCGTACTACGATCCCGGCTTTTCTTGTTTTTTTGCAAAGAATACAGCATGCAACAAATCGCAAGTCATTAATTTAAAAAAAATTCCGTGGTTTCCGTGGTTTCCGTGGTTAATTTTTTTGGTTGCGGAATTCGGATGGCGACTTTCCGGTATGCTTTTTGAATACCCGGTGGAAATAGGCGGGATCGGTAAAACCGGTGAATTTGGCGACATGACTGATCGAAGACCTGGAATTCAATAACAACGCCTTGGCTTTTTCGATACGGTAATCCATCAGCATTTTATTGAATGTAGTCCCGTAATGTTCTCTCATCAACTGGGATACCCGGGCAGGACTCAGCTCGACCAGCTTGGCTACCTGGGCCAGATTCAACGGACTGCGGTATGAATTGGCGATAATCATGGCGACACGCTCATCCTTGCTCATCAACTGGCGGCGGCTCTCCTGCTCCTTGCCGAACTGTATGACGATCAACTGTCCGAGGGCGCACAAAAGTTCACGCCGCTCTCCCGCCGGTACCGGCGGCAACTTGTGGCGAACCTCTTCCAGATATTCGAATTTCTTGCGGACCCCGACCGAAAACAGCGGCTTCGGCAAAGGCCCCTTCCCGGGATCGAACGGTCCCAAGGTCAGAGAACCGCCGAAACGTCCTCCGACATATACTGCGAAAACCACTTCCAGCAAGCCGCACGGGCACAATTTCCAGCAATAATTGCCGCCGCTGTTCCGCAAATATTCCAAAGTAGTCTCCCCGTCGAAATTCAGGCAATGCCGGGTATAATCCGGACGGCGCATTTTCAATTCTATGCAATACGGATTATTATGATGGTCGGAAACCTTGAAATAATCGACGATCCGCCGGTTATAATGGTGCATACAGGAATGCACCTTGAATTCCTTCTCAATAAAATCAATAGTTGTTTCAAACGGCTTTTTCATAGTATTAAAATATCACATCATTATCAAATTGTCCATGGAAATTATCGAATTATCTATATCTTTGAGCGATCATTTCCAGTATATTATAGATAAGCAAAGGAAAGTACTGTATGAGATATGTTTTGATGTCAACACTTCTGTTTATTCTGGGCTCCATTCACGCGGCCCCGGAAATCGTACTCGGCGGAAAAGCGTCGAGAATGGAACATTTTGCCGCCCGCGAAGTCCAGCGGGTCTGGCAGGCCGCCACAGGTCAGAAACTTCAAATTGTCACCGCCGATAAAGCCCAAACCGGCGATATCGTCATCGGTACCCCCAATACCAATCCAGCCGTGAATCAGGTTCAAAAACAATTGAAATTATCCGCAAACAAGCCGGACGAAGCCGCCGTTTATGAACTGAACGGCATTCTATACCTGGCCGGAATCAAACCCCGAACCGCGGTGGATGCGGCTATGCTGTTTCTCCGGGAATGCGTGGGAGCGCGCTGGCTCTGGTGGGGCGAAGATGGCGAGTTCATTCCCAAGCATGATAAAATTGATTTCAACGGCCTGGCCCGCAATCACCAACCGGGCATCGCTCTGCGCCGGTTGGCCCCGAAAGGCATTCACATGCCGGAGGATTTCGAACTCTATTTAAGCCGCAATTTCGGCAATTATTACCTGGCCGGCGAATACGATATCCCTCATAAACGGGTAGACTATGCCAAAACCCGCCCCGACCGCGGCTTGCCGATGATGCTCGGCGGACACAATGCTTACCTATCCTCGCACCTGCTCAAAAAACGCCCCGAACTCTTTGCTCTGGTCAACGGCCGGCGCAACCATAATCAACTGTGTCTTTCCCACCCGGACAATCCGCAATTGGTAGCCAACCGCCTGGCCGAAGTCGCCAAAGAATTCGGAGATATGGAGGAGATCCGCATGTCCTTACCGGATAATATGAGCTACTGCCGCTGTGAGAAATGCGCCAAAGAAACTCTTTCTGTCCTGTATTTCCGCTTTATCGACGGCGTGGCCGAAAACCTGAAAAAGCAATTACCCGGCGTCCGGGTTGCCACCCTCGCTTATCAAGGTTATTTGTTGCCGCCGAAAGACATCAAACTGCAACACATTGACCGGGTTGATTTCTGCCCCTATGGCCGCTGCTTCACCCATACCAGCACCAACCCCGAGTGCCCAGCCAACCAGAATTCCTTCCGCAATGTACAGGATTGGCGCGATACCGGCGTCGCGGTCGGCATCTACGGATATTTCTTCGATTCGATTTCGCCGATCATTCCAATGCCGATGGGAGGAGTGATCGCGGAAGAAGTCCGGCGCTACCGTGAGCAGGGCGTAACCATGATTGACCCCGAGATCGGTATCAACAAGCCCAACGGCGCTCCTCCGGAACAACAGGCCAGCGTACATTTCCGCCTCCTCTGCTATATTTATCTGCAACTGATGTACAATCCCGATATTCCGGTGGCGGAGATCGTCCGTGATTGGAGCCTTACCGCTTTCGGACCCGAGGCCGGACCGGTCATGACCGAGTATTACCTGGCGCAGATTGCGGCATATGAAAAAGTAAAACTCCACCTGACCGGCATGTTCTCCCTACCCTATCAGGTCGCCGAAGAACTCTTCAGCGGCGACTTGGGAGAACGCTGCGAAACCCTGCTCGCTCAGGCCACCGCCAAAGTATCCGGCGAACGTTATCGTACCAACATCGAACGAGAACAGCGCCTCTACCGCACACTGCGCCGGGCGGCCCAGTCGACTCTCCGGGAAAATTTCGCGTTGTTACCACTGCAGAACGAAGGCGACCAAATCTATTCCGCGGGCTTGGGAACGACCGGCGCGGACATCCGTTACAGCCCCGAATCCGTCAAAATCCGGATATCAGCAAACTCGGAAATCCTGCTGGCGACCGTCGGCGATGAAAATTCCAACAAATTCCATACCATTACCGTCTCAAAAGATGGCCAGGTAAATCATAATAATATTACCTCAGTTAAACTCGACGACAACCGTTTTGAGGTGTCGCTTCCATTCACCTGGCTGAAAACCGCCATGCCGCTGCCGGGCGAAACCTGGCGGCTCGGCATCCGCTGCCATGACAAATATTATCCCGAAAAGTTATCCCTGGGCCATAACTTCGACAACTTCGCCTATGCGGTATTTTCCGGCAAAACCGAACCGATCAAACAAATCCTGACGCTCCTCACCCCCAGCGATCTCAAACGCGGCAATGCCAACGCCTTCCGCAATTCCGCCCATGAACTCGGATTTATGGTTGACTACGCATTTTCTCCAAACGACTTCAAGCGCGATCTGAATCATTACAACACAATTCTGCTGCGAACCGATGGAATGAAATTCACTCCGGAAAATTTTGTCCCGCTCAAACAGGCCGTCGAACATGGCGCCGTCCTGATCGTCAGCGCCCCAAATGAAAATCCGCACCTGGAAAAACTGTTCGGCGATCCGGCTTTCGCTTTCAAACGGGAGGAAATGCTCTCCTCCGCCGATGCCCGCCATGCCGCGGAATCGGAAGCCATCCTGGCCGCGCCCCATGACCTGAAATGGTTCGGAAACCGGTATCCGCCGCTCTACTCGCTGATCCCGGTTCAGCCCAAGGGATGGCAACCGCTGTTGACCGCCCTGGACAAGAAACGCGAAACAGTCCCGTTCATGAATTTCCGCCGCACCGGCAAAGGCCTGGTCATCGTTTCCGGCTGTACCATGGGCTTCGGGGACCGCTGGCGCTCATTCGGCGAACTGCCCACACCGCTGCATACCATCAAGTTATTCGCAAACCTGATTACTTATAATGACAACAACCAACCCTGATCTGGAGGTCGGATATGATATACCACAAGAAAGATTTTACTCTCATTGAACTCCTCGTTGTGATCGCGATCATTGCAATCCTGGCCGCGATGCTGCTGCCGGCACTGAACACTGCCCGTGCCAAAGCCCGCAGTATCAACTGTACGAACAACCTGAAACAGAACTCCTTAATGAAAGAAAGCTATACGAACGACCACGACGGTGCCCTGATTACCAGCCGCACCGCCGGCGGCACCAACTATTATTGGGCGCTGCTGCTGTACGGCAAGCCGAACAACGCCGAAACCCTGAAGCTGAATCAAATCTTCTGCCCGACCCTGAAACCGGCCACACCGGGAGCGATGTATACCTATGCCTGTTTCAGCTCAACCGATTCACTGCCCGCGGCCTATGTGCAGACCATCGGCACCGACCTGATCGTATTCACCAAGAAATTCAGACATCCCTCGCAAACACCATACCTCACCGACGCCCAGCGCGGGCAGAATGACGCGACCTTCCGTTATCCGATGTGGCTGGCCCGAATCTACAAAAGCAGCAACACCGCGAAAATCGGCGTCAGCAACATTCACGGAAAAATCAAAATCGTTTTTCACGACGGCCACGTCGGAGAAATGGAACCGCGCACCTACGGCCTGACGATACACCAGCTCTTCAAAGACGCCGGCAGCGCCGTTTCCAACCCGGTCCACTACTACGAAACCAGAATCAACGACCTCGTTCAGTGCTACCCGTAAACCAGCTCCCCCTGCGTTGAGTCAAGGTTTCCGTGGTTAAAAAATTTTGAGTGTCAGATTAGACGACAGTCGCAGTTATGAGACTGCCGTCGTCTTACAATCCCTCATATCTTTTCATCTATTTTTACCGATATGCCTATTGACAATACAACCCGGCCGCTGTATATTTGAATACATGAGTAGTCAAATATATAAGACAAGGCTGATATGAGTATAACCATGCAAGATATCGCGGATCTGGCCGGAGTATCGAGGCCGGCGGTTTCGGCGGTTTTGACCGGCCGGGGAAATACGCGGGTTTCGAAAGAAACCAGAGAGCGGATTTTATTCTGCGCCAGCCAGTTGCATTACAAGCCGAACATCAATGCCCAACGCCTGAAATGTCCCAGCCAAAGCAAGAGAATCGGCATCATGTATTATTATTGCAGCGATACCCTGCGGTTCGATTTATACAGGGAGATAAACCAGTTGCTGCAATTTGCCGGCTGGGATGCGGTATTCTATCCTTATCCCCTGCTGGCGGATAAAGATATAAGTTCCCGGCTCAATGATTTTATTGAATTTGATTGCCGCGGAGTCATCGCCATCGGCTGTGAGGTTCCGCCTGAAACCGGCTGGCTTCCGTTGGTTACCGCTGAGCTGGACATGACGGGCGACATCCGGATCGACAAGCGCTATGGTCAATATCTAAGTACCCGCCATTTGTTGGAGCACGGGCACCGCCGGATCGGTTATCTGTATCACAACCTTGAACGCGTTCCCACTCAAAAAGCATTCATTGAACGCCGGAACGGCTATTTCGACGCCTTGCGGGAGTACGGGATCGATCCGTCCGGCGAATTTGAAATCAACTCTTTCTGGAATGAATCGTTTGTCGATGAATTGACCGATTTGGTCAAAAAGAAAAAAGTAACCGCCCTGGTGTGTCATGACGACCGCCTGGCGGCGCGCCTGATAAAATTACTGCGGCAAATGAAAATCAAGGTTCCGGAAGAACTCGCGTTGACCGGCTTCGACGGGGCGGTTTTTACTGAATTCAGCGAATACTCGATCACAACCGTGGTTCAGCCGCTGAAAGCGCAAGCCGCGGCCCTGGTTCAGAGAATGCTGGGGCTGATCGACGGCAGCATCACCGGTCAGGAACCTCCCGTAATCTTGAAACCTTATCTGGTCATCGGAGAAAGTTGCGGCTGTCAGTCCCAGATGCACAATTACCTCGAGTGGGAAGCAAAATACACATCTCTTGACTTCCGCAACCAACATCTTAAACCAATAAATGACGGAGCAATAAAATGACAGATTGTAAAAGATTTACACTTATCGAACTCTTGGTTGTAATTACCATTATAGCGATATTGGCGGCATTGATGCTGCCGGCGCTGAATATGGCGCGTGAGCGCGCCCGCCAGATATCCTGCATTAACAATCAAAAGCAGCTTGGTCTCGGCTTCGGGAGTTACCTGAATGATTTCAATACGGTTTTCCCTCCTCATGACATGACGGAATTCGATGCCACTATCACGAAGTATATGTGGAATTGGGCATATATGTTTTACCGCGACAAGTATGCCGTCGTCGATATCATGGTCTGCCCGACCGGAATGCGTCAATTCACCTTTGCCGGTTCCACCACCGATTCCGTCCTGACCAATAAAGCCATCAGCCGCTTCCTGCATATCCATTATGGGTACAACTTTCGTTATATCGGCTCATCCCTGAAAGAAGGCGGGGGAGCTGAGCCGGCGGCGCTCAACGAGATTTATCGGCCGGCCCAAACCCTGCTGACGGCGGAAACCGGCAATGATATCAACGACCGTGGCGATTATCTGATTTATTCCACCAATTCTTTGTGGGCCAGCGATATTCACCGCAAATCAACCAATGTTCTATGGACGGATCTGCATGTCTCCAATGTCCCCAATGCCAGAACCAAGCTCTACCTGCCAAACACCAGTTATCCATATTATTTTATCCGCAGCAAAAGTAAAAAACTAAGTTCAACCGGATATTTCGAATTATAAGGAAGGAAATATACTATGCGTACAATATCATTCATGCTCCTGTTATTGCTGTTGACGAGTTTCCATGCCGCCCCGAAAAAATGGCAGGCCAACACTTTTCCGAGAACGCTGATTTTTGCTCAGTCGCAACTGAAATATCCGTTGGACGCAAGCGATATCGAGTATTACGGACGCTGGAATGACTGGCCACTGCTGATCAGCAAGGCTCCAGAGGAGACCAAAGAAAAAAATAACCACAAGGTAACAAAATACGATTTTTTCCGAATCGTGAAAGTCATGCGGGAATACGGCTTGGATGGACTTGGCTATTGGTCATGCCTGACCGGCAAAGGCTCGCGGCCGGATTTCCTCAAGTATATGAAAGATAGCGAAATAAAAGATTTTTTCATCACACCGTATATCCATCAAACACTCTTTTTACCGGAACGGGACGGACGGCATATCATGGACAATCTCTCCGTACTACCCGAGTATGACGGCAAGAAAATAATCTGGTCATACGGTTTAAAAACATCGCAGGATTTCGCCGTTTACAGCAATGAGATGCGAAAACTTTATGGAGATCATTTCCGCTTTATTTACTTAAAATCGCTGGATTCCGAGTATCGTCAACGTTTTTACCGACAGAATGGTTTATCGGCGGCGGACCGGAAAGCGTTGCAGGACGAAGTTCGTGAAGCACTGCGTTTGCATGACGGTTTCGGCTGGGGGGCCGCTTCGACCAATTCCGTCCCAAGAGACGGTGTGAAGATATTTGCCACAGAGTTCACCGAGGCCATGATGGAGGCCACCCGCGAAGTATTCAACGAAGCCGAATTCAAGGGAAAAATCTTCGCGGCACAAGCCTTGGTCGGACATGAAAATTATTCCAAGCTCGGCTATACCATGAGCAGCAATGGCACAAAAACTCTGCGGGATTCGCTGGAAATCGCCCTCAGGTCCGGGTGCGATATCATCGCCATCCCCGAATGGGACGAGCAGAACGAAAATACCTCTTTGCGTCCGACCGTGTTCAACGGCCTGAGCCAGATGCGGATCATGCGTTATTATACCGGCCGCCTGAAGGGGACGCGCGACTATTTTCTTCCCGGCGACGACCGGGCTCTGCCCAATCTGGTCCTGTCATCGCGAAAAATTATTGCGTTGGGTGAAAAGTTGGAATTCGAATTGCTGAACGTGCCCGATTCCGTTGACCAGAGCGGCAAGTACCGCGTCGGCCTGACCCTGAAAAATATCGACGGAAAAGTTCTCCATACGTTTCCGGAACATGAATTCAACGCCAATGAAATTGCCGAGTACCGCCCGTCAATCGCCTCGGAAAAGTTCATGTCCGAACGGGTTATCCTGCCGGAACTGACCATACGGAACGGGGCCCAAACCCGAATTTACGCAAACGGCCTCTGGGCCGTTCAAATCCAGGCCACCTGGAATCATGATTACAAGTGGGTCAAACAGGGCATTCGCGATCTGATCGTTGAGCCGCGGGTTGAGTTCACACTCAGTCCGGATACCCGGGCTGTCGGGCGGATATCAGCGCCGGAAAAACTGTCGTTTGCCGAAGTTCTCGACTGTGGAGAATGCATTTACAGCGCGGGCCGGAATAATCTGGAATATCGCGAAGACGATGATTTCTACGCCGTCAGAATCATGTGGAAATCGATTATCCGGCAGAAAATCAACGGCAAAATAAAAATCAAAAACGCCCATTTCGAAATTCTTTCCGGCAAGACGCTCACGATCGGAATTGCCAATCTTTATCATCATGGCAATTATGTCAGGATCCCGCGCAAAGAGGCCGACCGGGCGATTTTCAAAGTGGAAATTCCGGGCCAAATCGATACCAGCGTCTCCTTGAAGGATATATTGCAGAACCAGGCGGTGGTATTGAGCGGCAAACAAGGCTTCAATCTCTCATTTCACCGGCAGCTGCGCCAATTCCGGCATCCGGAAAATCTTGATGCCGCGCAAAGTTCATTTTCCGCGCGATTCAGCCCGGACATGCCGGTGTCGGTCATGCAATTGCAGTTGATCGCCGCTTCCGGCCGCGTCTGGCGCTCCCGCCCGCTGCTGACCGCGCCGCTGTCAGCTGAACGGACGGAAACCGTTGTTTATTCCGACATCGAAGCGCGTCCGGTCAAAGTCAACGTCCCGGCCAACCTGGTTCCCGATCTCCAGTATGAATTCACCGAAAAGGCGGGAATCGTATTGCCGTCCGGCAACGACCGGTTATTGTACGGTATTCGCGGCGGCCTGACCGATCTGGCGGCATTCCGCGGCAGCGGCGGCGAAAGCAGTACCAAGGGAATTCCCGTCGACGAAAATATGGTTGCCAGGTTATGGAAAGGCGTTGATCAGCTCACCCCGGCGGTTGTCGAGTCCGACGGGCGGACCGCATTGCGTTTCACCGGCAGCGAGTATGCCGGATTTCCGATCGGAACCATCCCGCGCCGCGCCGGATTCAGGATCTCATGCTCCATCAAACCGGATGACGTCAAGTCCAAACAGGTCCTGCTGGCCTGCCGCCGCAATTATCCCGGCAGTTTACACGAAGTCTATATTGAAAACGGCAATCTTCACGCGGTTTATATCAACGACCAACAGCAAAGTTTCAAGTACCACTCCCAAACGCCGTTACAGGCTGGAGCCTGGAATGACATCGTGATAATATACGATCAGGAAACCTTGAACATGCACGTCAACGGTATCAAAGGGCAGCCGCTGAAAGCACCCGGCCCGGGCCTCTACGATATGCCCCTGACCATGGGCAATTGGGGAAAAACGTCCTTCCGGGGGCTGCTCGCCAATCTCCGGATCCGCCATAGTCCATTCGAACCGAAGCCTTAAAGGCTCTCCCCCCAATAGATACCCCTGAACCGGCAGAGATTGCATCAAAGCCGGCTTTCTTTTTGCCTCGAATTACTTCAAAAATACGGCTTCGCAATCCAGATGAAAAATCCGGTTGTCTATTCTCGCACTTTATCAATTATTAAGGAACTGTAGCAAAATAAACTATGATATTTCGACAGGGATTATGTGATGATTTTTGATTTGAATTGAGAGGCGCATAGCGAGCTATGTAACGAGCAATTCAGACAAAAAGCGCACATAAGATCGGAGAAATAGATAGTTTATTTTGTTACAGTTCCTAACGGTTCGGTAGAATATTGATCAGATTATCCGGGCAATTGTCTGGATATGCTTCGCCGTCGGACGGATAAAGTGATTCCCGTAATTCAAACATGGCATCGGAAGCGGTCCTGACCAGTTCCAAGCCTCCACGGGAAGAGAAGCGCTGGCTGAACCCCTCATAGCTTCCCTGGACCAGGAAGTTCGCGGGGCTCATGTAGGAGAAGTAAGCCGTGGAATTATAGGCGATAAATGTCCGGCGGAACGGACTGTGCCATTTGATCTCTTGTCCGAGTTCGGCACAGAGTTCACCGGGAACGCCTACAAAGCAAACATCGCCCACTGAAATGCACTGGATTTCCAGCAAGACCTCTGTTTGGCCGGCATATTCCTGCGGCAGAGCCTCTGGTTGGCAGTATTTCTTCCGCAGAGGTACGGTAAAACTCTTGATACAAAATCCGACTTGGGCATCAGATAGACCGTAGCGCAGTGGATTGCGCTGGGCTTCGACCATACCACCAATCGATTGCTTGCCCAGTCGGATTCCCATTCCCCGGAACGCATCATCGCCTAGTTCGTCTTCTTTCGGGACCATATTACCGGCAGCGCCAGAGATGAACATGCATTCCGCACCGGTATTGCCGGTTACATAATCCCGAAATGCCCCGGGAAAGTCAGCAGATATCCGCAATCCGCCCAGCCCGGGGGCGTGCCCCGCCAGCGGATGCGCCGCGTAGTTGCCGATGGCATAAACAGGAAGGCCGGTTGCCGTATCAAAGAAGTAAAGATTCCCCAGTTCCTTATCTGCAAAGCCTGTACAGCTGTCCAGGACTTCCCTTCGGTGCGGGGCGAAAGTGGCATGATTGTCGCCGGAGGTATAGCGCCGATTTCGGTTTTCATCACACTGGCTGGAATAGAAATAGGTATTGCATTCGTAAAAATGCGTCAGCTCACGCGTGGCGTCCGCTAGAATGTCTGCGAGTTTGTCCAAGTAAGCCGTGTACAGCTGTTCTGGGTGTGACGCCAGAGTGCGAGTCTCCGGGCCGGAGTGGGTGTGAGTACAGCTGAGCATGACCGCAGCTTCCGGAACTCCGAGAATATCCGCACAGTTCTTACGGATTTTCCGGATGAACCAGCCGTCCAGCCCCAGGAGGTCGAGACTAATCAGCAAAGCTTTGTTTTTTCCATCATCCAGGCACAAACCAGTGGCGTATAGATCGTCCAGTTTCATGACGGATTTGTCGTTAATACCATATCCGGCGATATAGGCGCCTACTTCGGGGGAGATCACTTTTTTAAACCAGGCAATTTTCATATTATTCCTTTAATGATTGAATAGATTTTCAATAATTTCGGCTTTGAGGTTTTGATAAAATTATAGTAGTGTCATGAATTTTGTAGAAACACCGTTTTTCTCTAACGCATAATGAAATCTACACTGCCGCTCTCGCCATGTCAAATGGCAAACCACAAATTCTTCTCTCCCCACGGATTTCATATAATAGAAACCGCCATTGGAGCTCTAGTTTGGCGGACTCGTCCTTTTGACCTTTTATCGCAAAAGAATAAATATTTCATTCACAGGATTGACAAGTCTCCTTCTGAATATTACATTTCTTCATTAATTTTTATCAGGAGATTTACAATGAAGTATTTGTTAATGGTAGTGGCTTTGGTGGTCTTTAATCTGTCGGCGGCGGAACCAATTCGGCTTTGGGAGGGAAATGCCCCCGGAGCTACGGGAGAAACTGAATTCGATATTCCGACTTTAACCATTTACCTGCCGGAAAAAGCCGGGAAAAATATGCCGGCTATCGTCATTTGTCCCGGCGGCGGCTATAGTGGCCTGGCCGGGCATGAAGGCGAACATTATGCCCGATTCCTCAACAAGTACGGAATTGCCGGTTTTGTCCTGCGCTATCGCCTGGGCTCCAAAGGCTACCAGCACCCGGCCATGCTTCAGGACGCGGCCCGGGCCTTGCGGACAGTCCGCGCCAAAGCCGCCGATTTCGGGGTCGATCCGGCCAAGATCGGCATCATGGGCTCCTCCGCCGGCGGCCACTTGGCGGCAACGCTCCTGACCAAATTCGACAAAGGCAATCCCGATTCAGCCGACCCGGTCGAACAAGTCAGCTCGCGCCCGGACTTCGGAGTTCTCTGCTATGCGGTGATCACCATGGGACCGGGAACCCACACCGGTTCTCGCAACAACCTCCTCGGCAAAGACGCATCGCCGGAACTGATCGCTGACCTTTCCGCCGAAAAACAGGTCACCGCTGAAACTCCGCCCTGTTTCATCTGGCATACCGCGGCGGACGGCGGCGTATCGGTCAAAAACAGCATGGATTTCGCGGCGGCTCTGCGTGATCACAAAGTGCCGTTCGCCCTCCACGTCTACACATCCGGCGGCCACGGCATCGGACTCGGCGACCGTAACTACCCCTACGAAAACGCCCACCCCTGGACCGGAGAACTGCTCTGGTGGCTGAAAGACCGCAAGATACTGAATTAGTGAATTATTGAATTGGTGAATTGGTGAATTGAGGGCCTGCGGCACTTGCGCTTCGCTTACTTCCGGCTCCGCCGAATATTTGCCTCAATCACTCATCGCCTCCCATAATTCACCAATTCACCAATTCTCCAATTCATCAAAATGTTTCATTTTTTCTTAACCGGGTTTTGAATTCTCTGATTAACCTGCTATTGTTTCCAATGTATTTTCTTAACCATAACCAAATTAATGAGGTATTGTCAATGAAAATCAACGAAATCAGGAACTTTGGGGTGATCGGCCATGCCGGCTCGGGTAAAACTGCTCTGTGCGATTTGATGCTTTTCAAGGCTGGAGCAGTTGATCGTCTCGGTAACGTCGACCAGAAAACCTCGTTCTCGGATTACACTCCCGCCGAGCAGGATAAGAAGAGTAGTATTTATTCAACTCCCCTCACTTGTACTTACAATGGGAAAAATTGGTTTTTTATTGACCCTCCGGGTTACAACGAATTCGTCGGCAAAATGATGTGCGCTCTGAACGCCATGGACAGCACGGTCCTGGTCGTCAACGGCATCAACGGCGTGGAAACCGGTACCGGCCGCGGCTGGAAACGTACCGCTGTGCTCAATATCCCTCGTTTTATTTATATTAACCGCCTCGAACTGGAAGGAGCCGATTTCGACCGCACTCTCCTGGCTCTCCAGGACGCCTTCGGCAAAACCGTATGCGTACCCTTGACCTATCCGGTCGGCAAAGAAGCCGCATTCTCCAAGGTCATCAATATCCTGACCGAAAAGGATCTCCCCGCTGAACTCGAAGAATACCGTCAGTCCCTGATGGATACCATAGCCGAATCCGATGAAGCATTGATGGAAAAATATCTCGGCGGCGAAGAACTCACCCAGGATGAAATCAATAAGGGCCTCAAGGCCGCCATTATCTCCGGCAGCCTCGCCCCGGTTTTCGCCGGCAGCACCGCCAAAGATATCGGCGTTACCGAACTCATGAACGCCATCAGCGATCTTTCTCCCGATCCGTCCGCCCGCGGCTCCGTCACCATGGCCGACGATTCCAAAATGGCAATCAGCGAAGGCGGCCCCGCCGTGGCGCTCGCATTCCGTATTCAGAATGACGCATTCGTCGGTCAGTTGATTTTCTTCCGGGTCTTCACCGGTACTTTCAAATCCGACACTGAAGTTTTCAATATCTCTACCGGCACCAAGGAAAAGCTTGGCAATATCCTGATTATGAACGGCAAAGATCAGAAAGTCGCCACCGAAGCCACTCCCGGCATGATTTTCGCCGCCGCCAAATTGAAAGACGTCCATATCGGCAACACCCTGGCCTCAGCCGCCACCGTCAAGGAACTTCCGCCGATTCAATACCCGGTTCCGATTATGTCCTACGCGATTTCCGCGGTCAAGTCCGGTGACGACGACAAGATCATCTCCAGTCTCCAGAAAATCGCCGAAACCGATACCACCGTCACCATTGCCCGTCATCCGGAAACTCATGAATTCCTGCTTTCCGGCATGGGTGACCAGCACCTTCAACAGGTCATCAAGAAACTCAATACCGACTACAAGCTCGAAATCAATTTGTCGACTCCCCGTATCGCCTACCGCGAAACCATCACCGCTCCCGGCGAAGGCCATTACCGCCACAAGAAACAGTCCGGCGGTCATGGTCAGTTCGCGGAAGTGTTCCTCAGAATGGCCCCGGCCGAAGAATTCACGTTTGAAAACGCGGTTGTCGGCGGCACCATTCCCAAGAACTACATTCCCGCGGTGGAAAAAGGCGTTGTCGAATCCATGCAGGTCGGCCCTCTCGCCGGCAGCACCGTGGAACGCATGAAAGTTACCGTCTACGACGGCAAATACCATGACGTCGACTCCTCGGAAATGGCCTTCAAAATCGCGACCCGCCGCGCCTTCAAAGACGCCATGGACAAATCCCGTCCGGTTCTGCTCGAGCCGATTATGAACGTCAAAATCCGTATTCCGGACCGTTACATGGGGGACGTTAGCGGCGACTTGAATCAGCGTCGTGGCCGGATCATCGGCATGAGCGCCGAAGACGGCCTCCAGGTGGTCAATGCGGAAGTCCCGCAGGCCGAAATGGCCAAATACGCCACCGAACTGCGTTCGATCACTCAGGGCAGCGGCCTTTTTGAAATGGAATTTGCCCGTTACGAGCAAGTCCCGACCAACATCGCCAACGAAATCAAGGCGAAGTACCAGGCTTCCCTCTCCGAAGAAGACTGATTACTACAACTCACTCCCCGGCCCGGCTATCCAGCCGGGCCTTTTCTTTTTCCAGAAATTGCAAAGTACGAAGCCAATTCGCATAATATTCGCCGTTCCAGAAAAACTTCATTCGCGGCAATGAACTTTCCTGATGATGATGATAAAATCCGGAACGAGTTCCCCATCTGCGCGTATCCCTGGCCAGACCGATTGCCGTATTCCCTGCCGTATCGGCAGCATTGATATCGGCGCCATGACGCAGCAACGCTTCCGCAATGTCATATTTACCATCCTGATACGCCAGAAATATATTGGTATCGAAAAGCTTAATCAACGGGGTCTGCCCTTTTTGATTGCGGAGATTGATATCCAACCCTTTGGCTACCAGAAAATCCACCATTCGGGGACTTGCCGCATAATGCAACAGAGAGTTTCCATCTTCGTCAATATGCCGTAATGCTTCCGGTTTCTGTTCAACCATGTATTCCAACACTTCGGGGTGGGCCAGGTTTCCGGCCGCAACGAAAACCGTAGACATTGCAACTTCAGTGATTTTCGCCAGATACCGGGCTTCTTCAAGAGTTCCATAACATGCCGCCGAGCGGAAATCGATATCCCAACTCGGAGACACCGGCGACCACGCCAGTTTTTCATATATCGATTTGATTTCACCAGGACTTAGATATTGGTATGACGCCATGAAATTCCGGAAATTTTTTGTCTCTTTCAGCGTTTCCGGGGCATTGAAATCCACCCCAGCGGCACTGAAAATATCCTTAATTTCATTGCTGAGCGGCCAATAATTATAGGGACGGCAGGAGGGGGCATATTCCAGTTTGGGGTCGGCTCCATATTTGAGCAACAGTTTGATCAAAGGTACATTCCAACGCCGAACGGCGACAAAAAGCGGCCCGGGAATACGGTCGGTAGCCATATTTGATTCAGTGCTCAAGGTAAAACTACAATTTACTCTCCAGAAATTCTCATGACGTTTTCGATTGCTCCGCTTGGCTATTTTATTGGGATCGGCTCCCTGCTCGAGCAGAAATTCCACTGCATCCAGGTTTTCATTGTAAGCGGCCGCATAGTGAATAGCCTGAAAATTACACTCATCGACGGCATGGAGGGATTTGGAACCTCCGATATCATAAAGCTGTTTGAGGGTATCGCGTGTCGCCCAGGCAGCCGCTTTGCTCAACACGCCGGCGCCGTAAATATCGACGATATCGGCGCGAGCACCGCTTTTCAACAGAGTCACGATGTTGACATTGCCATCTTCCACGGAACGGTGCCGCGTCTCAAGGGGTATGAATTCCATGAACATCCTTTTGAATTCCGGAAAATTATTCCAGGCGGCATAGAACAACGGGCTCCAACCGCCCTTATCGCAGACATTGACCTCCGCTCCCTTGGCGATCATGAGTTCCAGAATATCGCTCCGGTAATACCGCGCCGCCAACATCAGCGGCGTAATACCGTCCCGAGTGGCGGCTTTGATGTCCGCCCCCTGTTCTATCATGTAACGGACTGTTTCCGGCTGCTGCTCCTGAGACAAAGCCAGATGCAGCGGCGTCACTCCGTCCTTATCCTTGTTGTTGATGTTCGCTCCGTGCTCAAGCAACAGTTTCAGGAACTCCAAGGTATTCTCTCCGCCTTTCAAATAATGGCTCGCCATCAGAAAATGCATGGCGGTACGCCCCTCCGGATCGAGCCAGTCTACCTTGATACCGTTTTTCAGCAATAACTCCGCTTCCCGGATCACTCCCCATTCAGCACAAACCGCAAGCGTATTTTTCTTATATTGAGGGATTATTTCATTGGGATCGGGAATCATTTCCAGCAGAATACGCAACTTATCTTCCTTGATCTGGTCGGAAGTGCCGCGCGCGTTGGTAACACCGTTAAAGAACATCTCCGGAGACATCGGCTTAAGCACCGCGCCTTTATCCAACATGAATTGCAGATTTCGAGTACTGCCGTAACGAACCGCTTCCTCCGCCATTTCCTTCAGGGGCGGCTGCCGGCCATAGAGTTTGCTCAAGGTATCGAATATCTCCGGCAGGTATGGATTCTTTGCCGCGCCGCGCATGCCGATCTTGCTGATATTACACCCTTTGGCAATAACAAACTCCAGGTGTTCAGGAGAGATCCACTCACTCCAGAGATCGACCGGCCGGGGCTCCGCCCAGGCAAAACATTTGTTGATCAAGCTGAAATCCATACCGTATTTAATCAGCAACGCCAAATGTTCATTGGAATGCGGTGAATATGCGTATGAATAATTATATCGCTGATTCGGATCGGCCCCTGATTCCAATAACAACTTCAAGACCGGGAGATTGGCATTGCCGACCGGCGTCGGACAGAACTTAATCTCTTTCAAACCATTGATATCGGCTCCCAGCTCAATCAGCTTGCGAATGATATCAAGATTCCGGCAGCGCGCCGCCGCATAAGTGAGTGCTTCCGTATAATTCCAGTTGCCGCCACGCTCCAACAGTAAAAAGATGGCGTCCTCAATATTTTTCTGTTCGCTTCTGTCATCCAGGCGATTAATCAGGTCATAAAGAGCGTTGTTCGACAACGTAGGATCGGCACCGTTTTCCAGCAGCACTTTGATTGTCCGATCCGGAGTGGCGCTGAATACCGCGAAATCGAGCGGAACTCTGCGGTAAACCCAGGTTTTTCCATTAACCTCCCCTCCGGCCTTGATCGCCACCTCTACCTCCTCGGCGGTTCCACCATGACAAATCCGCATAAACGGTGTGATTCCCCGCTCTAAAGTATCCGGATATGCCGCCAAACCCACTACGCAGAACAATACAAAGAAAATTGACATAACCCTCATCGCTTCACCTCACTTTCTCCAATTCACCAATTCACCAATTCACCAATTCACCCGCAGGGTATCCCAAGGATGGGGCTGGTGGATGGCTTCGGGGTGCTGGTGCTTGAACCAGGTAATCTGGCGGCGGGCGTATTGCCAGGTGCCGGTGATGATGTTGTCACGCATGGTCTGGTAGTCGATTTCTCCGGCAAGGTATTTGCCGATATCAGCATAACCGATCGCCTGCCAGGCGGTGGGAGATTGCAACAATCCTTTATCCAGGGCCTGTCTGGCTTCCTCGATCCAGCCGTTTTCCAGCATCAACCCGGTTCTCATGGCGATACGCTGTTTTAACTCCTCACGGTCACGGGTCAAGTTCCAGGTGGTGGAGTTGAAACGGAGCTTCGGAGCATTCAATGTCTGCAGTTGGGTGATCGATTTTCCGGTCAGACGGTAAACTTCCAGAGCCCGAATCAGCTTGCGGCGGTGCTGTTGCCAGCGCTCAAAATCATCCGGTACTTCCCGCCGCATCAACTCTTTGAGTTTTTCGTGCCCTTCGGGATTATCATAAAGACGGTCGAGCTCGTCGCGCAGTTCACGGTCACCCGGCAGAGGGTCGATTCCGTACAGCAGGGCTTTGATGTACATACCGGTACCGCCGGCGACAATCGGCAGACGGCCGCGACTGTGGATATCACGGATGGCGGCCTCCGCCAGTTCCATCCAGGAATAGACGTCCATGCGCTGTTCAAAACCGAAAAGATCGATCAGATGGTGCGGAACTTGCCGCTGTTCGGCGGCTGAGGGTTTGGCGGTCCCGATATCGAGGCCGCGGTAAAGCTGCATGGAATCGGCGGAAATAATTTCACCGTTGCTTTCGGCGGCGATACGTAAAGCCAACTCGCTTTTGCCGCTGGCGGTCGGCCCGGTGATGATCAAAACCGGTTTATCCATTAACCGGTTCCGCCTTTTCAGGCTTGGCTTTCTTCTCTTGCGGGCGGATGAAAATGGAGATAAAATAGATCCCCAGTCCGATGCAGATTGCCATATCCGCAACGTTGAAAGCCGGCCAATGATGTTTGCCGATGTAGAAATCGAGAAAGTCGACCACTTCGCCGCGCCATACCCGGTCAATGGAATTGCCCAGGATGCCGCTGAGGATGACAAAAAGCGCCCAGTAGCGCTCGGTCCACCCTTCGGTGAGCCAGCGCATGAAAAGAACCGCCGCGGTACCGACCAGAATACCGATAATCAACAGCAGCCAAACCTGTCCCTGCATGATTCCCCAGGCCGCGCCTTTGTTGGTTACATAGGTCAGGTCGAAAAAACCCGGAATTATCGGGTATTTCTGCCCGAGGCTGAAATTATGGTCGATCAACGCTTTGGTGATCTGATCGACAATCAACAGGGCGGCACAAGTTCCGGCCGCCCAAGCAACCACCGTACGCTCACGGGGGTTGATTTTTACATTTTTCAGAATCAGATTACTCAACATTGGGATTGCGCCCGTTGTTTTTTTCGCGGATGGATTTACACTTGATACAATACAAGGCGTAAGGACGGTACTCCAGGCGGGCTTCCGAAATTCTTTCGTCGCAGTCCAGGCAAGTACCATACTCGCCATCGGACAGCCGCTCCAGCGCCTGTTCGATCAATTCAATAACGTTGCCGTCTTCGGTCAGGAGCTGCAGTTCGATTTCATTGCGTGAACTGTCGCTGCTGACATCCGCCATGTGGGTGGTTACGCCACGTTTGTCGAGGTTGTCGGAATTGAGTGCACCTTCCAGACGAACCTGCATTCTGCCGGATATCTGATCGCGAGCTGTCATCAGTAAATCGTAGTATTTTTTGTCAGCTCCGGTGTAACGTTGAACTTTTGCTCTCTTCGGCTTAGGTTTTGTCATATTGCACCTCATCAAATGAATATTAGCCAATTAATATAACATAAAAAGTGGATAATGCAATGGTAATTTCGGAAATGCCGGGTTAAATTAACCGTCCGAGGAGTTGATTTATGACTGTAGAAAACAAATTTGTCGATTTACATACACACAGTACCGCTTCCGACGGTTCGTCGCCACCCGGAGAGCTGATCCGTCTGGCCCGCGAACAGCATCTGGCGGCAGTAGCCCTGACCGATCATGACACCATCGCCGGAATCGATGAATTTCTGGCGGCCAGCAAAGACAGCGGCGTCATCGCCGTCCCCGGAGTCGAAATTTCCACCAGCTTCGACAAACGCGAACTGCATATCGTGGGGTTGTTCATCGACCAACACAACCTGCCCTTGAATAATTTTCTCAACTATATCCGCAAGAAACGTGACGCCCGCAATGCCCGGATCATCGCCAAATTGCAGAATCGCGGTTATGATATTACCCTGGCGGATGCCGCCGCGTTGGCCGGCGGAGACGTGATCGGCCGCCCTCATATCGCTAAGGTCCTGATCGAAAAATACGAGTTTGCAAGCATCCAGGAGGTCTTCGATAAATTGCTCAAGAAGGGGCGCCCGGCCTATTCGCCGCGCGAAGTCACCACGCCCGCCGAGGCTATCGAACACATCCACCGCGCCCACGGGGTCGCGGTCTGGGCTCATCCGATTTTCCGCCAGGCCAACGAGTACCAGTGGTGCCGCAAAGCCATCAAGTACCTGAGAAGCGCCAAACTCGACGCACTGGAAGTCTATTATTCCAGCTTCAATACCGAGCAATCCGCCTATCTTCTGGAACGCGCCGAGGAATTCGATCTGGCGCCTTCCGGCGGTTCGGATTTCCACGGGTTCGCGCATGGTGAAATTCAGATGGGAGTGGGCAACGGCGGCCTCCGCGTGCCCTACGAATTTTATGAACGACTTCGCGCGCTGGCTGAAAAATACCGCTGAGCCACGCCATCATCTGGCCGCCATCTATCCCGGGCTGTTTATCATGCTCGGGATCATCTGCAGCGAGCACTGGTACCTGATTATCGCGGGAGCCATCCTGACGCTGCTGCTGTTCAAACCCCGCCACGCCGCCGCTTTTGCCACCGCCGCCCTGCTGGCCGTAATCACCCAGTTGCTGGTCACAGCACTTACCGCCGGCAATTCATACTGGCGGTTGCTTGACGGCAGGGAAGCCGGGGGCGCCATCAAGGTCCGGGTTACGGATACCACCTATGGCGGCGATAAAATCCCCTGGCTTGAGGCTCCCAAATATTTCCAGGTGGAAATCCTCGAAGTCAAGCTCACCGGCAGCGATCAGTTTCAACCGGCCTCCGGCAAAATCATGATCCGGGCCGAGGATTCCAAACCCTTTTACGGCGATTTCCTCCTCCTGCAAGGCACCTTCCGGAAGCCGTCCCAGGAGAGTTATTTCGAACAAACCGTCGTCACTCCCGAACAAGCCACCGTCCGCTCGGCCGAATACGCCATCATCGGCTTCGACTACGGAACATACCTCAAAAATCGCGGCATCAGCCATATTTTTCAGGTCGATGAGTCCAAAAAAGCAGAAGGCAAACTCAATCCGGTCCGCCAAGCTTACCGGCTGATTCTGCACGGCCGGGAAAACGTCCTCGCCGCGGCCGCCGCCTCGATGAAAAACGACGAGAATAAAGGAATGATCGCCACCTTACTCTTCGGCTGCCCGCAAGGCGTCAGCCGCGAGTCAAAAAAGAGCTTTATTTTCAGCGGCACCGTTCATATTTTCACGGTCAGCGGCCTCCATGTCGGCATCGTCGCCATGCTGGCCGGACTACTGCTGCGCGGCTTGCCGTTCCGCCCCCGCTATCTGCTGATTCCGGTGGCGGTTTTCATCTACGTGGCGGCCACCGGTATGAACGCTCCCTCGGTCCGCGCCATGACCATGATCGCGGTCTGGTGTGTCTGCCGGGCGTTCATGCTCAAAACTCCCGGCTTGAACCTGGTGTTTCTCGCCGCCTCCATCCTGCTTTTCACCAATCCCCGCTACATTGCCGATATGGGATTCCAATATTCATTTTTGACCGTCGGCTTCCTGATTCTCTCCACCGGCATCGTGACCCGGGTCAATGAGTATATCTACGAAAAACAGCGCTGGATTCCGGCGGAATGCCTGACCTGGCGGCAACGCTTTTCACTGGGTTTCGCCGGTAAAATCTGGGGCTCGCTCAGTTGCTGCGTCGTGGCCTGGCTGGCCGGCAGCGCCATCGCATTGTATTATCAGGGCATCTATGTGCC
Source organism: Victivallaceae bacterium (assembly GCA_031548025.1). GTDB lineage: Bacteria > Verrucomicrobiota > Lentisphaeria > Victivallales > Victivallaceae > UBA5239. The sequence goes on from JAVBRM010000005.1 coordinate 158,001, forward strand.
GTTTTCCGTGGCGGCGAACCTGATCCTGATACCGCTGGTCTGGTTGCTTTATCCCCTGACCATGGGAGCGGCGATCATCCCGCCGCTGGCCGGAGTCGTCGAATTCATCCTTTGGCTGATGCGTGCCGTCTGTGATTTTTTCTATTATACATTCGACAGTACCGCCTGCGTCAAGCCGCCGCTCTGGTCGCTGGCTGTATTCTTCGCCACGCTGATTACCGCCATGACGTTTCGAAGCAGAATCGTCATCGGAACCTCGACCGCCGTCCTGCTGGGGCTGATCGGCTTCTGGCACTATCAGGCGACCGCGCAACCGCCGTCGGTCATGGTCATGCACGGCGGCGAATCCAATATTCCGGCGTTTATAATTTCGGCCCCGGGCACCTCCGGCTCCGTTATGGTCAATGCACCGTCCTACAACATCGCCGCCACCACCGGTTATCTGTTGCGCTCGCAGGGAATTTCCCGCCTCGACAAACTGATTGTCACCAGTGGACTCAAATCGTATACCGCCGGGGTCAAGAAGCTTGTCGACGAGCTCCCGGTAGCGGAATTCATCCCGCCGCAAGACCTGACCCGCCGCCAATTTCTGTACCGGCTCCTGCCGGATATCACCTCCGCATTCGCCGAAACCAGTTCAAATCCGCGGATTTCCACCGGAAATAACAGTTTGCGGATTGAATATTCGCATGGACCGGGCTTTATTATAGATATCGCCGCCGAAAGCAACGAACACGGCCAAACCGCCGTACGCATTGACGGCAAGGGGTATCCGGAGATTCGCCTGAACCTGAAAAACAGCAGTACATTGAAGATAATGAAATATGAGTTCAAACCGTAAAAAACTGAAAATCTGCCACGTCATCACCCGCATGATCGTGGGCGGTGCCCAGGAAAACACCCTCCTGACCATCGTCGGCCACCTGAACAAAGGCCATGAAGTCGTTCTGGTCACCGGCCCGACTTCCGGCCCGGAAGGCAAACTCCTGACCACCCCCGGCTTGCCGAAATTCGAAGTCGTTGAACTGCCTTCGCTGGTCCGCGAAGTCAATCCGATTCAGGATTTCCGGGCTTATCTGCAGATGAAAAAGCTCTTCAAAGAGCGCGGTTTCGACGTCGTCCACACCCATACCTCCAAAGCCGGGGTCAATGGCCGGGTCGCCGCCTGGCACGCCGGAGTTCCGGCGGTGGTCCACACGGTTCATGGCCAGGCATTTCACCCCTATCAGAGCAAAATCAACAACTGGCTGTACCGCACCGCCGAGCGCTGGGCGGCCAAACATTCCCACAAGATTTACGCGGTCGCCCAGGCCATGATCGACCAGTGCGTCGATGCCGGGATCGCCCCGCGCGAAAAATACATGGTCGTCTACAGCGGCATGGACATCGATAAATTTCTGAACGCCCAACCCGAACCGGCCTTGCGCGAGCAACTCGGCATTCCGGAAAACGCCAAAGTCATCGGCGCTGTCGGGCGACTGTTTCCACAGAAAGGTTATGAATACTTTATTCCGGCCGCCCGCCTGATTCTCGACGCTCACCCCGAAACGCATTTCCTGATCGTGGGCAACGGCATTATGCGGGAAGAGCTCGAACTCTGGATCGATAAACTCGGCATGGCCGGGCATTTTCATTTTGCCGGGCTGGTGCCGCCGGACCAGGTCTGCCGCTATATCGCCCTGATGGACGTCCTGATGCATCTCTCTTTGCATGAAGGACTGCCGCGCTGTGTGGTTCAGGCTCTCGCCGGCGGCAAACCGTCGGTCGGCTTCGATCTCGACGGCACCCCGGAAGTTATTATCCCCGGTAAAACCGGCTTCCTCGCCACCCCCGAAAACGACGTCGAGGCCGCCGAAGGGGTCATCAAAATTCTCGACGATCCTCAACTGGCAGGACGACTGGGCCGGAACGGCAAAAATTTGGTAGCCGACCGTTTCCCGTGGCAAAAAATGGCGGATATTCTTGAAGATGAATACTACAAACTCCTCGAACATTGAACAACGCCTGGCCGCAGTACTGCGGCGTTATGGCAAAATCGCCATCGCCTTTTCCGGCGGGGTAGACAGTACATTGCTGACCGCCGCCGCCATCCGAACCCTGGGCGCGGAAAACGTCCTGCCGATCAACGTCAAAACCCCGTTCGAGGTCGATCCGCCCGGCGAATTCGCCCATCACGTCCTGACTCTTGTCCTCGACCCGTTGATCAATGAAAATGTCACCGCCAACCTCCCCGACCGCTGCTATCACTGCAAAAAAATGTTGATGGGCGCGATCGTGGCGGCGGCCCGCTCCCGCGGTTTTCGTTACATAGCGGACGGGTTCAACAAATACGATCTCTCCGATTATCGCCCGGGAGCCAGAGCCGCCGATGAACTCGGCATCGCTCACCCCTTCATCGAAGCGGATATGGACAAAGACGACATCCGGGAGCTGAGCCGACACTACGGACTGCCCAATTGGTCCGATCCGGCCGACGCCTGCCTGGCCTCGCGAATCCCTTATCAAACCCGGATTACCCCCGAACTGCTGGACCGGATCCGCACCGCCGAAAACGGTCTGAAAGTCCTCGGGCTCAAAGGCTGCCGCGTCCGGAGCTTCGGCGAGGAGGCCCGTATCGAACTCCAGGAACCGGATTTTGCCCGGCTGCCTGAACTGCGGCAAGAAATCGTCGCCGCCATCACCCAAGCCGGTTTCGGCAAAGTCCTGCTCGACTTGCAAGGCTACCGCCGCGGCTCCCTGAACGACAAGGTTACTACTCAATGAGAATCAATAGCAGAATCGATATCCCCGAACACGAACTCAACGAAGAATTCACCCTGGCCTCCGGTCCCGGCGGTCAGAATGTCAACAAAGTGTCCACGGCAGTGCGCCTGAGCTGGAACATCGCCGAATCCACCGTACTCGACGACCGCACCCGCGAACGTCTGCTGGAGCGTCTCGCCGGTAAACTGACCACTACCGGCAACCTGGTCATGACCTCGCAGAGTCACCGTACCCAGCCGCTCAACCGCGAAGAAGTGCGCGAGCGGATGACCGCCCTGCTCCGCGGCGCCCTGATCACCCCCAAAGTCCGCCGCCCCACCAAGCCCACCCGGGCCTCCATCGAAAGGCGCCTGGACAGTAAAAAGAAGCAATCCGAGCAAAAATCCCTCCGCCGGAGCCCCCAATCTTAGAGAAAAACTTTACGATTTGATGTCGGGATCACTACTTTTAAGTCCTTCCGCCCTGCTTGCGCTCGAAAAAAGATGCACGATTTGATGCAAAAACTTAACTTTCGCTCTCGGTAACCAGGCGCTAGCTCAAAAATCGGACCTATCGGACTGGTCGGACTGGTCGGACCTGTCGGACAGAAGACGGCTCTAGGCACTATCTTCTAAACCGGCGCCTTTCAGTGCTTTCAGCAGTCCAATGTTTATAAAATCCAGCAGATATTCATCTTTGAATGCTCGAACAGCTCGTGCTGTGTGCTTTTCGTCCGGCATAGTCAGAGCAAAGTTGTTCAGCAGATTTCCTTCATGATGAAAATCATCTGCCCGCAAATGGGATTTTAGTGCTTCAACAGTCCAAAAAGAAGCTGCACAACGTCGGACATAATACCAACGTTCTTCCAGCGTTTTACAGGTAGAAAAGATATGGATATGATGAGTAAATCCAATAGCCCAAAAGGCCTTCATATCGGATAGCTCTAATTCGCCAATCGTTAATTGGCGAATTGCGATATCCGTTTCCATTTTAATTTCGCCAATTGATAATTGGCATTTTTCTATAGCGCTATTCGTATTACCCTTGTCAAATAAAACCTCATTGCTCCATATTTCGAAAAACTGGCGCATATATTTGATGCTGCTGGAAGAAAATCCCCGTAATCCAGGCAGTTCCACCTGCAACTGACGGGATATTTCTTCAATGGCTCCGGTTCCCCATTTACCGGTTCGGGTATTGGCGGAAACATAACATCCGATGTTGAAATACAACTTCAACTGCTCAGTGTTGGCTGTTCGAGCCGCGCGATAACGACTTTGCAGGATGGCAGCTTTAACCCAACTTCCGCATTCTTATAGCAATTTGAGGCTGTGGTGACACAACAAAGCTTTCACATCTTTTTTTTGAACCGTTGTTTTTTCACCGGCAACAGACTGGTATTGATACCCAGAGTCGAGTAGATGAAGCGCTG
>JAVBRM010000127.1:0-12239 GCA_031548025.1 Victivallaceae bacterium
AATTATGAAGCTGGATAAAGAGGTCGTGCCTTTCTGCGTGATCTCGATCGGCCATCCCACCGGAGTTGAAAAGCCCAAAGACAAATATAAGCCGGCTAAAATCCATTTTCAGGAATGGGCTAAGCCGTTTGAGCAAAAATAAACAGAGAGGATCATCATGGCCAAGAAAACGCTCCTTATCAAAAATGGTACCCTGGTAGATCCGTTAAGCAATCAGACACCGACCGGGGATATACGCATCGAAAATGGACGCATCAGCGAAATCGGCCCGAATCTGAAAGCGGGGAGTTCCGAGAAGGTTTTGGATGTCGAGGGGAAATTGGTAATGCCCGGTTTGGTGGATATGCATGTCCACTTCGACCGTTGTCCTTATAGTCATGCCATGCTGGCTCGCGCCGGAGTCACTACCGCGCTGTCGCTTTCGGATTTGCCGGAAAATATGCTGGAGCTGGCTCGTGATCATGGTAACGGAATCCGGGTCGGTTACGTCTGTCCGCTGACGCCGGGGGGAACTGTTTCCGGTACTTCGCCGTCGGCAGTCGAGATCGGCAAGGTGATCGATTATGCTTTGACCAACGGGGCGATGGGGATCAAGGTTATCGGCGGGCATTATCCGCTGACGCCGGCGGCCATGGGGCGGGCCATCAAAGGAGCGCACCGCCATCGTTGTTGGGTGGGAGTTCATGCCGGGAGCACCAAGACCCCCGGTGATGTTTGCGGCATGGCCGAGGTGGCGGAACAGGCCGCCGGTCTGCCGGTGCATATCGCCCATATCAATTCATATTGCCGGGGCATTCAGACCGGTTCGCCGCTGGATGAGGCGAAAATGGCGGTCGATATTCTGGAAAATAACCCCAATTGTATTTCCGAATCTTATCTGGCGTTGATCAACGGCACCAGCGGCAGGTTTGAAAACGGCATTCCGGCCAGCAAAGTAACCTGCCGTTCCCTGATTCAGGGTGGGTTTACGGCGGATATGAAAGGAATGGAAGAGGCGATTCTGGCCGGGTGGGCGTTGGTTCATGAGGAAGATGCGCACCGTCGCGAGGTCTATTTCCCGGAACCTGCCAAGGCATTGGAACTTTTCCGACAGAAGAAAACCCAGGTCCGGCTCAGCTTTAAGGTCAATTCTCCGGTGTCGGCGATCAGTCTGGCGCTGGCGCGGAAGAAAAACGGCAACTACGCAGTCGATGCATTGTCGACCGACGGCGGCTCGATTCCGCGTAATATTACCTTGCACCAGGGGCTGTGTCTGGTGGAATACGGGGCTTTTACGCTGAATCAATTTATCTGGAAAGCGGCTCTGGCTCCGGCACGGCTGTTGGGCTTGAAGGACGTCGGGTATCTGGCGGCGGGAGCGGCGGCGGACGTGATTATCGTCGACCGACAGCGCTATGCCGCCGAAGTGGTCATTGCCGACGGTAAAATCGTGGTTGACCACGGCAAGCTGTTGGGACGCGGCAGCCGGATCATGGGAACCGAACAGGCCCGCAAAGTCCTGGATGAATACCAATTGCCGCTGGAAGCGGTTTACCCCGAGTGGCTCAATCAATGAAACGGAAAAGACGATGGGGAATTTGGATATCGATTGCACTTTCCGGTTTCCTTGTTAGCTGTGTCCTGGTGTTCTTTTTTACCCGTGAAGAGGCGAGACGGACCAATTGCGGCAGTCTGCTCCGTTCCATCGGCTTGAGTTTACAGCAATACGCCATGGATTTTGACGGTTATTTCCCGCCTTTGTCCGGGGTGGCCGGTTTGAATTTGCTGATTGAAACGGAGTATCTTACCGATCGCGGTTGCTATATTTGTCCAAGCCATAAGCTTCCTCGGGCAGCCGGTAAACTCACCGAAGACCACTGCGGATATATCTATAACGGAGGCCTGCGCATCGATTCGCCGCCGGACACCATTCTGATGGTGGACAAACCCGGCAATCACCCCGGTGGCTATCGGAATTACCTGACCGTGTCCGGCAAATGGCGATAAGGGAAAATGATCTTCAGGAATAGATGTTTGTAATTTTTATAAACTTGCAAAATTCAGAAGAAATGATATACTCAACTTAGCAATTGGATTTTCAATATTCAGGAGGAGTCAATGGCAAACCTGGAAGGGATAAAAAAATCCGTACTTGATTATGTGGATAAAGAAAAATCTTACGCCAATGAAAAATTCAGTTTCTTTCTTAATAAAGAGATAGATGCAAAGTTTGATTTCAATCAGGTTTTCTATGGTGGAAATATGCGGAGTCTGAGGAATATCAGAGCCAGATTTTCCTATCGATATTTGTGGTATCGTGAAACTGAGGGCTTTGCTCCTATCGGTTTTTTTATTGACAAAGTGGGAGGATGTTTTTCCCCGAAATTTGAATATAGCAGATTATATTTGGGAAATATGTGCCTTGAGGGAATAAGAGAGGGAATAAATTACCTGGAGATATCCAATGGGCGCAAATTGCTGGGATCATATAGAGGTTCTGGGATTTCAGGCCAGTATCAATGCCATGACTCCGTATTCTCCGGATCAATAAAAATACCACATATCCTTCTTCATCAGGAATTCCCGCCAGATGAGGCAATAGGGATTGTGACAATTGGCAATGTAGAAGAAAATTTTTTAATTTCCGGTAATTATTCCCCTGATAAAAACAAGAAAAGTAAATTTGAATTCAACCCATCGGATAAATATCCAAATATATTTCTACAGATTCCGGCTTTGAATTATACACTTGATCAGAAATTATTGCTTTTGTATCTGTTTTGCCGTTCTTATACATTCTATATATGATTGTTGACGTTATGAGTGGTGTTTGAAGATCGGGGAATGGGATATTTTCCGGTAAATTTTACAATTTGCATTTGACAATTATTGAATTGAGGGAAAATTACATTTGAGGATTAATAATTTTGTCTGGAGATTTGGAAAGTGATCAATAATTTGTGGTTACGCATGAAATTGGGCAGTGAGAATCCGGAAGTCCGGATGGCGGCACTGGTTAAAATTCCGTCCACCGATCAGGCGGTCATTTTTGAAATCGCCGCGGATGATCCCGATGCCGGGATTCGACAGGAGGCGGCAAACCGGCTCGACGATCCGGCGATGCTGGAAATCCTGTGGGAACGGGAAAAAGATGAAAATCTGAAAAAATCACTGCGGGCCAAGCTGAACCGTCGCTATATCGCCTCGCTTACCGAAGGCAAAAAGGTGGAAGAGCAGTATCTTCGGCGGATCGATGATGAATTGCTGTTGATTACCGCGGTCTGCAATACTCCGAGTCCGGAAATCAGCGCGGAGACGGCGGCGTTGGTCAAGTCGGGTTCCGGGATCATCAAAATTTTGCGCAATTTGAATTACTATGAATTGGGAGTCAAGCTTTTTGACAGTCTTGGCGACCAGATCGAAATTTGGCATGAACTGGCGGAAACCGCCGCCAATCCGCAGTTGCGGGAGTATATCCGGGAGAAGATCAAGGTCTTGGAATGCACGGAAGAAAATGACGAAGCCGCGGAGCAACAAGGTGGCGGAATCAGTCAGGCGTTGAAGGAAAAACTTCATGTTTATGAAGGTATTATCCAGGAAGTAAAGCGTTTGACCGGTTATATCGGTGAAGATGCGGTCGAACGTTTGCAGGGACTCCGGGAAAAATGGGCGGCTCTGCCGGTGGTTTCGCCGAGTTTCATGGAAGTGCTGGAAATTGAATTCAAGCAGGCTTGCGATAATTTTGCCGCCGGAATTGAAACGGCCAGAAGCATGCAGCAAGAACGGCTTCAGCGGATAGACCGGCTCGATGAAATTTATGCCGAGGCCCTGCGGCTGGCTTCCGATCCGGAGGCGCGGCTCAGGAAGGATATGATTACCCGCCTCCACAAAAACTGGGAAGAAGCCGCCGAAGGAATTACGGCTATCGAGCCGCTGCAGGAGCGGTTTGCCAGAATCAGCAATGAGCTGGAACAGAAATTTACGGCCTCGCAGGAGGAACTGAATGCCAGTATCGCCCGTTTGGAGGAAATCATTAACGAGATGATTGCCCAGGAGGCGATGGATGAGCCCGATATGCCGAAGGAAAGGCGTATTGAGCTGGAACAGGAAATCGAGGAACTGCTGACCAAAAGCCATGGACATCACAAAGCTCAGCAGTTGAAGGCGCGTTTTCACGCGCTCAACAAACATTTGCGGCACAAGATTCATGAGATTCATCAGGTGCGCGACCTGGCGCGCTGGGAAAATTATGCCTTGAAAATCGTTACCTGCGAACAGACCGAAAAACTGCTCGCGGAAACCAATATGCACGAGGTCAGCAAGGTTTTCAAGGACTTGCGCAACCGTTGGAAAGATATCGGCTCGGTGCCGCACGAAAAGCTCGAGGAGATCAATACCCGGTTTCATACCGTGGCCGATGAGCTGAACCGGCGCTGTACGGAATTTTTCTCCGAGCTCAATAAAAAGCGCGATGAGATCGCCGCGGGCAAGGAAAAATTGTGCGTCGAGGCTGAATCCTTGCAGGAATCCCGCGAGTGGAACAAGACCGCTGATCGTTACAAGGCTATGCAGAAAGAATGGCGCGATATGGGACAAGCGCAGCAGGAAGTTGAAAAAAACTTGATGAAGCGGTTCCGTGCGGCTTGCGATATATTTTTCAACGCCAGGCGTTTGTATCTGGATGAATTGCAGTCGCAGCACAAGAGTGCGCTGGATGGCAAGGTTGCCTTGTGCGAAGAGGTCGAAGCGTTGCTGCAGAACAATCCGGCGGAGCTGAACCGGAAATCCCGGCAGTTCTGGGATCGCTGGCGCGATGCCGGATCGGCCGGACGTGACGACCACAAGCTTTATGAAAGATTCAAGGCGGCGTTTGACAGTTATTATGACCGGTTGCGCGGTGAGCGCGAGGTCAATCTGGAAAAGAAAAAACAGATTTGTCTCTCTCTGAAAGAGTTACTGGATGGGCTCGATATCCTCAAGCTGGACGAGCAGCAGCGCCGTTTCCGCGATTTGGAGTATGAATGGGAGAATATCGGACCGGTTCCCAAAGAAAACGACAAGGAAATCTGGCAGGAATGCGAACGGTTTTCCCGGGAAATCCAGCGGCGTTTCCGCGAAAGCCAGGCCAATTATGCCTCTCTCTTGATTGATATTCAGGAAAAACTTTGCCGGCAAATTGCCGAAATGGCTGAAACTAAAACCATCGGGGAGCCCTGCGTGATTCCTACTGAACTGTCCGGACTTAAAAAGGTCTGCGATGAGTTGTCGGCAGCGATCCGGGATGACAATCAGCAATATTTGGCCGGTTTCAATTCCGTTCAGGAAGCGGCCCTCAAGGACATGACGCGAATCTGCGGCGAACTGGAAAAAATCAATGGCATCGGTTCAAGTTCGGATGGCGATGGCCTTAACGCGATGTTGGCCGATTTGAATGCGGCTATGCAAAATAACATTGGTGCTCCCGGGTACGATGACAGTCGCCGCAAGCAACACGAGGCCAAAGAATTGCAACAGCAATGGCAGAAAGCCGGAGCGCCTCCGGCCGGCGAGATCGCCGAGCTTTTCAAGCGCTATCGGCAAGCCACCAAAAATTAATGGTTGCGCTCTACCAGGTAAGCCAGCAGTTGTGCGAAAAGCTCACGGTATGGGTTGTCCGGCAATTGAGCCAGAATGGCGCGGGAACGTGAAGTGAGTTCGGCGGCTTTGTCCAGGATGTGTTTTTCCGCGCCGGAATCCCGGAACATTTTTCGAACTTGATTGAGCTCTTCTTCCGTATATTCCGGTTTTCCCAATAGGCTATTGAGGGCTTTACATTCGTTTTCCGGCAGGTTGGCGAGAGCGTAAAGCAGCATGATGGTCGCTTTGCGGGCGGAGAGGTCCGAGCCGATTTTCTTGCCGAATTCGGCGAAATCTCCGAAGATGCCCAGCCAGTCGTCGCGGAGTTGGAAAGCGATACCGGCATTGACGGCGAATTCGCCGATCAGTTTAACCGGAGTGCTTGCAAAAGAGGGATCATTCAGGGCGATGGCGGCCCCGGCTTCGGCGGAGAAACGCAACAGTGAGCTGGTTTTCAGATAAAGCATATCTTCCACTTCGGCCGGAGCAATGGAATTCAGAGCGCGGACCGATTGTTCGACGTCCAGAGCTTCGCCGGTAATGACTTCGCGCGTAACCTGCTCCTGGAATTTTCTGGCCAGGGCCAGGGTCAATTCCGGGCTGACGCCCGTATCGGCGGATTTCAGCAGGGTATTGACAGCCCAGGCTTGCTGGAGGTCGCCGGCCAGAATGGCGAAATCCCGGCCGTATTTGATATTGTCACCGCCGAAATTCTGCCGGGAAATCTCCGCCAGGCGGCAATGACTGGTCGGATTGCCGCGCCGGGTGGCGTCGTTGTCGATAATATCATCGTGAACCAAGGTGAAATTATGCAGGATTTCGATGGCGGCGGCGGCGGGCAGGGCCTTGGCCGGGTCGGCGCTGAAAAGGCCGCAGCTCCACATCAGGATGGCGGGGCGCAGGCGTTTGCCGCCGCGGGTCGGGTAGTCGGTTACCGCTTCCCGGAGATAGTCGGGCGCGATGGTTTGCGGATACGAATCCTGGCGGATATATGAATCGATAAGAACGGCTATTTCGTTTAAGGCTTTTTTCATGGTTTTACCGGTTTGTTAGTTGACATATCAGGGTAAAATACTGCCTTATCATGGATAATTCAACCTTATTCGAATTGAATTTTATTCTTTCGCAGATTATATTTAGGCATAGTAATATGGAGAAGTGTATTATGAAAAAATCGATTATTTTGATAATGGCGGTTCTGCTGGCCGGAGTCGCGGTATTTGCGCATGATGATGACAAGTTTCCAATTCAGGTTTTTTGTCCCAAGCCGGAAATGTTGTATAAACAGAACAGTGATTTTCCTTTTGCCTTTTACTGGCGCAAAGATTATATCGATATCCGTAAATTCGATAAAATTGTCGTCAAACCGATGGTGACTAAATTCTGGAAAGACAATGAAGACAGTAAGAAGCTTCAGGCTGAATTAAAGTTTATGGCGGATATGCTGAATGCGGAAATCGTTCGCGCCATCAATGCCGAAGGACAGCGTATTGAATTGAAAATTACCGCCAAGCCGGATGCCAAGACCATGATTCTGGAAGTCGCGGTGGTGCCGTTGATGAAGTTGGAATATTTTCGTCGCTACATCAACTACCGGAGTGGAGCGTCTTATAGCGGCGAATATCTGCCGTTCGGCATGGTCTGCATGAACATGGCGGCGATCGAGGCGGTGGTTCGGAGCGGAGAGGATGACTCGCTGGTGGCTCAGATTGCCGGTATTTGCGATATTCCCGAAAAGACCGATCCGATGAACGAAGCTCAATGGCGTGCCATTACCGCCCAGATATTCCGGAATTGGAGTAAAAATTTTGTTGCGACGATCAAGGCTGAGTTGAACCGCGATAAAGACGGCAAATATTTGTCGATTTCCGGTAAAATTCCGACTGTTGCTCCCGCCAAAGAACAGAAATAATGAATCAGGACTACAATTATCTCGACATTGCCCGCGCCATGGTCGCCAAGGCGGCGGATTCCGGCCTGATGGGCGGTCCGCTGGGAGTTGTTCCCGAGTTGAGTGACCTGGAAAAGAAATTTTTTGTTGTCCTGATGGCGGAAATTCACCAGGATGAATTGGACGAATTCACCCAGGATGATATTGTCCGCCTATTCAATTTCGTTACCGCCAAGGCTTGCGAAACGGTTTCCTGCTGGCATTCAGACCGGGATGTCGATTTCGGATTTGAAGATATGCTGGAGCCCGAAGTTGCCTTGCAGGGCGACGGCGACGTGATCGAAGAAATTCGACGCAGCGAAATCAGCCGGATCATGGCTGATGAATTCTTTAACTACATGGATGCCAATCCTTTGCCGCCCGAGGCGGACCCGATGCTGCCTTTGATGGAAGCTTTGAAATGGAATTGGCGAATTACCATAAGTCTGGCCCTCGATATCCTCGGCAAATAGTTTTCTTAATGGAAAATTGAAAATGGAAAATTGAAAATTACGGGAAATGGGATATTATGAAATCTGAAGTATCTCCAAAAATTCTTCTATTTTTCCATCCTCCTTATTATTAGGCTTCCCAATAATTTTCCATTTTCAATTTTCCATTTTCAATTCTAGAAAAACCAGTACACAACGATTAAATAAAAAATGAATACAGATATTATTGAAAAAACCGTGCAGAACGTTGCCACGGCCACTCCGGAGAACCTGGTTTCCGCCTTGATTCTGGTGGTGCTGACCGGTCTGATCGGCGGGGTGATTGTCCGGAGATTCAACCAGCCGCTGATTCTCGGTTATATTATCGCCGGGGTATTGGTGGGAGCGCCTTACCGGGAATTTTTTGCGGATTCCGCTTATGTGGCTCTGCAGGGGCTGGCGAATATCGGGGTGGCGTTGTTGCTCTTTTCCATGGGGATGGAGTTTTCCAAAAGCGACATCAGGCCGATCCATAAAGTCGCGGTCTGGGGTTCGCTGGGGCAGGTCCTCATAACCCTGATCTGCGGTTATTTGTTCGGGACATTTGTGCTGAAATTTGAATTGGTGCCGGCGCTTTTGTTTGGCACGGCATTTGTTTCCACCAGTACCGCGGTACTCCTGAAAACTTTGACCAGCCGCGGCAACATGGGAACTTTATCCAGCCGGGTAATGATCGGTATGTCCATTATCCAGGACCTGACGGTGGTGCCGATGATGGTGCTGATCTGCAATTTGAATAAGCTCAGCCAAGGCTGGCTGGCGGTAATCGAACCGATAGCCATGGGCGGGATTTTCATGGTGGTGATGATGGTTGCGGGCCCCCGGATAGTGCCGTGGCTGTTGAAATTCGTTGCCCGCTGGAATTCCAAAGAACTCTTTCTGCTGGCCGTAACCGTATTGGGATTGGGAATCGGCTATATCTCGGACATGATGCAGGCGTCTTTCAGTTTCGGGGCGTTTCTGGCGGGGATTGTTCTCAGCGATTCCGACTATGGCAAAAAGGCCCTGTACGAGATGGTACCGGTGCGGGATTTGTTCAGCATGCTCTTTTTTGTCTCAATCGGGATGTTGCTTGACTGGCGCTTTCTGCTGGATAATTTCTGGCTGGTGCTGTTGGTTATGGCATTCACCAGTTTGTCCAGAACAGTTTTTCTGTCGATCATCACCCGGCTTTATGGGTATCGGAATGTCATCCCGGTAGCAATGCTTTTCGGCATGGGAGCCACCTCGGAAATCGCGTTTATCGTGATCCAGACCGGGACGCAGGAGAAAATTTTCGATACCAGCCATGCTTCGTTGATTCTCTGCGCGGTGGTGTGCTCGATGCTGAGCAGCCCCCTGATTGACGGCCTGACCGGCCCGGTGTACAAACTGCTGCGCAAGACCATCTGGAAAAATCCGATCAACAATATCACCATTCCACAGCCGAATTTGCATGACCACGTGGTTATTGCGGGCAGCGGCGCCATTGCCCGCTCGATCGCCTATCTGCTGGGACGGTTGAATCTGCCTTATGTGATCATCGATTCTGAATATCATTCGTTTCAGGATGACCAGGCTGACAAATTGGTTGCCATTTATGGGGATGCCCAACAGGAAATTATTCTGAACGCTGCCAATATCGCCAACGCCAAAATCCTGATTGCATCCGCCACCGGGTTCAGTGAAAACCTGGCTACCATCAGAATGGCACGTGAACTGCATCCGGCCTTGCCGATCATCACCCGGGCTGATTCCAACGAGGAAGTCGATATGCTGCACGGTTATAATATTTATGAAATTGTCCGGCCGAAACTCGAAGCCGGGTTGGAAATGACCCGTCAGGCTCTGCTGCGGATGGGAGTTTCGGCGGTGGAAATCCAAAATTATATGGATGAAGTCCGTTTTGACCGTTATAAATCGCTCTACGAAGGGAAGCTGGATTACAGTTTGTTGTCACGCCTGCGCTCCTTTGCGGGGATTGTCGAGTTGAACTGGGTGCAGTTGCCGCCGCACAGTGCGCTAGTCGGTCAGACCTTACAGTCTTCCCGGGTCAGGAGTATCACCGGAGTGTCGGTAGTGGGAGTGATGCGGGACGGCAAATTCACTTCGAACCCGGAACCGGATTTTCAGTTCCAGCCCGGCGATATGATCGCCGCTATCGGTACCGCCAACCAGCGCAAATCTTTCGGTGAACTGGCCGGTTCTGAAATGGCGGACACTCCGGCTGCTGCCGAGCACCAGCCAGAGCAAATGAACCTGCCTATTGATTCCAAATAAAAAGCAATTTGACATTTAATTGGAATGAGAATTGACTGTTTCTTCCGGCGGAATATTTTCCATTTCGGGGTCTGGGTCCGGTTCGGGAGGCGGTTCCAATTCGGCTTTGAGTTTTTTGACCATTCCCACAGCTTCTTCCTGGAGGCCAAGCTCCGCGGCTTGTTCGAAATATTCCAGGGCCTTGGCAGGGTCGGCCTTGACGCTCCAGCCGTGATAATAAATCATACCCAGATAGAATTTGGCCAGTTCCACTTCGGAGGCACAGCTCTCAAGCAGTTTTCGGGCCTCCTCATAATTTTTTTTGCCGCCTTGGCCATTGTAATAAAGCAGTGCCAGGTGATAGCGGGCGAATAAATTGTATTTCTCAGCCTTACTCAACCATTTGCGGGCCTCCTGATAGTCCACCGCTCCGCCGAGTCCGTTCAGATAGTACATCCCCAAACTGGTCAGGGCCTGGGTATTGCCGGCTTCGGCGGCCTCCTTGAACCAGTACAAGGCTTTCTTGGTGTCCCCTTCGCGCAAGGCCATATTGCCCAGCGAAGCCATGGAATCGACGTCTTTGAGTTTGATGGCCTGGTCAAAAGCTTTCTGAGCATCCTTGGGGCGGTTGCGCAGCAGATAATATTCTCCCATCAGGTTCCAGCCGGCCGGATCACTGGCCTCGGTGGATTTGCCCAGCCAGAATTCGGCCCGGTGCCAGTTGCGGCGACGCATGTACCAGGAGGCGAGCCTGCGGATGGATTCCAGATCATTGTTGAATGCGGCCCGCTCAAGCCAATGAATTGCCCGGTCCGGCTGCTGCTGGGCGAACAACATTTCGGCCAGACGGCGCATGGCGGGAAGATTGTTGGCCATGGCGGCGCGTTCGTAATACTTGATTGCTTCGTCGGCATTGCGCTTGGTCCCGAGCCCGAGGTCGTACATATGGGCAAGCACCAGCCAGGCGCGCTTTTCGCCATCGTTGGCGGCCTTTTCAAATAAAGCCAGCGCCTCCTGATATTTCTGCGCCTCAAAGAGCTTTTTGCCGTCCTCATAAGGCGAACCCATGACCATCAAGACGGTCATCAGCATAAATATGATAATCGAATATTTCATATTATTACTATACCCCCGCAACCGGATTTTTCCACAAGCCGACCGGTTAATATTGGAATTGTGCTGATTGTTGTTGAATTCTTTTTGACATTTCACATTGAACACTCTACATTTGTATTTACCGAACGTTTAGCATGGAGATGAAAATGAAAGATGCCGATATCAAAGCAGTCATGATCAACGAGGTCGTTCCGCCGAATCCGCAAGATGATTTCTACAGTAAATCCCCGGCGCCGGAGTATTTGAAAACGGTTATTCCCTTGTTTCAGAGTGCCGGTACTTCGGTAACTTCAATTGACGATATCACCCGGCTCGGTATTTACCTGACCAATGCCGTCAAATTCCCTAAAAACGGTTATACAGTGGAAAAGGATTTACTGGAACAATCGATTCCGCTTCTGGAAAAAGAACTTGAGCGGTTTCCAAATGTCAGAGTCATTATGCTGATGGGCGATGTGGCGAAAAAGGCTTTTAATGTCATTACCAAAAAGCAGAGCGGCAAGAACGTCATTCCTTCCGGCTCGACTTATAAAATCCGCCATCAGGAATTCTATTGGAGGGATATTCGGGTAATGCCCTCCTATATCATGACCGGCGGCAATATCCTGATTGAAAAATCCAAATTCACCATGGCCTCCGAGGACATCGCCGCCATGCTGAAAATAATCGGATATTGTTGTTGAATTCTTTTTGACATTTCATATTGAAAATTCCAGAAAATAAAGCATCTTTAACCCAACTTCCGCATTCTTATAGCAATTTGAGGCTGTGGTGACACAACAAAGCTTTCACATCTTTTTTTTGAACCGTTGTTTTTTCACCGGCAACAGACTGGTATTGATACCCAGAGTCGAGTAGATGAAGCGCTG
>JAVBRM010000081.1:0-23835 GCA_031548025.1 Victivallaceae bacterium
CACAACTCATCTCCAGCCGGGTTCCCGAAGCTGTCAAGCCTCAAACGGAATAATAGGGAGCGAAGCGAACGGTTATGCCGGATTGCGACTTGACTGCGCAGGGGTTCCGGCTACGGCGTGGCACAAACCGACGGAGAACCCTTTTGCTTTGGCCATGTCTCAGCTACGCTTGCCATTTTCAAGCTGTGACAGCTTATTGCACCGGCACGCCGTTAAAGTAGAGCTCTTCGGGGGCGATGTCCAGGAGATCAGACCAGACAACACAGCCATGCAAAGCCGTCGCCCGGTTGAAAAACGACACTTCTTTCAAGACTTCAAAAGCGCCGTACAATTGCGGCTTCATGTCATACAGCTTGCGGACACCATCCCGGAATGTAACCAACAGAACATAATCCGGCAAGACTTCCACTTGTGCTACATGAGAAAAATACTTCATCAGCCACCTCCTTTTATCTGAGAGGATCTATTTTAAAACACTCACCGGTAGTAACGGCAAGTTTCCAGTTTTCCATCAAATCTTCACGGTGAATTTCAATCCATGCTTGAACCATGCGGGTCTGACGCGTCGGGAAATTGCCGATCACCTCTCCGGTGGCAATATCAAACGCCGCTTCCTGACCGCCATAAGCGGCGTGCAGATGCGGAGGATTGTGCTCTCCACGAGTATTGAGGCGAATAACAATTCCGAAAAACAAGGAAATAATCGGCATGGCTTTTCTCCAGTTTGTTTGATTTAATATACCCCCCCTTGCTGATAATTTCAATTGACGTTTGGCGCTCCGGTAAAAATTGGAGCGTTTATGAGCAGGAATTTTAAAGCTGGACGAACTCGGCTATGATATCTATATCCGGGATGGCCGGTATCAGAAAGACTTGCGGCGGGTTGAGCGCGATGCCGAAGCCGGCGCGAACCGGATCGGGGCTATCTTTGCCAAACTCGGCGCATTGATCGCGACGGCATTTTCGTTTAAAATCGGGCTGCTGGAAGCCCGGAATTTTTCCAAAGAACTTGCTAACGTTGGTTGGCATCGATTCTGTCTATTATCGGGGCATTGGTATTTGTCGGTGGATTTCTGATAATGGCAGTCGGATTGCACCAGGACGGAATGACCGTGATTACCGGATTCCTGATCCTTGCCGGCAGCTCGATATGGTTCGCTTTGAGTTCGATTGTGAGTTACCTGGCAGAGATTGCGTACAATACCCGGAAATAGGTCATGTTTTCAGCAGGTGTATAGTGTGCCGGGGACCAACGAGCCGGACAGGGAAGTATCGCCTTTGCCGACAATTTCTCCCGCCAGGCGTCCGATTTCGGCGATCGGCTGCGCAATGAGTGCCACCCGGTAGCGCAATGGTTCGGTACTGTCGGCAAAAAACAGCATTCTTTCGCGATTGGGAAAAATGTGCAGAGCCTGCTTTAAGAATGTTTCGCTGTTGATCAGAACAAAAGCTTCGTCGCCGATACGGTATTTTTCCTTGGCGAGCATCATCTCATTGGCAATGTCGAGGGGATTCAAGGCAATGCACTGATAGGATATCCGGCTGTCCAGCACACGGCGGAGGCCCTCCTCCCGCGATTCGGTCAAACCGGAGTCGGATTCCGATATTATAAAATAAACCTGCGAGACTTTTTTCTCATTGATGTACCTGCCGGCGAGTTCACCGTCCGCGATATGATTGCCCGAGACAAAATTGATTCCGGGCTGGCGCGGAATACGATTCAGGGTCACCACCGGACAACCGACATCCGCCAGAGTTTTCACCGCTTCCAACTCCTGTTTTTCGGGAGAGAGCCAGATACTGGCGGTGGAGTGGTCGCCCAGCAGGTTCAACAATAACTGATCGCTGAATTGCTCGATGGTCAGATGAATTCCCGTACCGTTCAAAGCGCTGCATATCCCCTGCACGGTCTGTCCGAAATAGATATCGCCCGACCAGACTTTCCAGTCTTTGCGGATAACCAGTTTTATACCGGCAATGCTGTTTTTCTTCTCTTGCGGTAAACGAAAAAAAGAACCTTTTCCCTGCCTGCGAATGACCATACCGTTTTCCACCAGATAGCTCAATGCTTTATGGACAGTAGGGCGGCACACATTGTATTTTTTACATATTTCCCTTTCCGGAGGGACCCGGACATCCCCGGTTTCGCGATAACTGAGCATCAGGTCTTCCCGGATCTGCTGGTATAATGGTTTTTGTTCAATTTCATTCATGATAAAAAATACTTTTAAAGTTTACCTTACATTACCAATATTATCGCACCTGGTTGTGATTTTGTCAAGCGGTATTTGATCTTTTTTGCAATTTTCTTGAATCGAGTCTGATACGGAAATTTATGTGTTTTTTACTTTTTACCTATTGACATCCCGATTCATTCGTGTTATAATATAATCACATTGGAAAGGTAATGTAAGGTTCACTGCAATAAAAAGGATTTATTAATGAAAAGAAAGAATTTTATACTTATTGAATTGCTGGTAGTTATAGCTATTATAGCAATTTTAGCGGCAATGCTGCTTCCGGCATTGAATCAGGCACGGGAAAAAGCCAGAACAATGATTTGCCTGAATAATCTCAAACAATTCGGAACAGCCGGAGCCGCCTATGCCATCGATTTTACCGACTACTGGGTTCCCATGGGATATTATACGTTCAACGAATTTCGCGATACGCTGGGAGTCTACAGAAAGACGACTTCAAAAACCTGGATGATGCCTCGTTCGATTCTTTGCCCCAAGGCGACGACCGCGCAAATCGAACATACGGAAAATGGACAGGTCGGCGGTAATGCTCAGCGCTCTTATGGGGTGCCGAATCAGTCTTTGCCCGCTGGCGCCACCGCTTATAAACTGACGCAACTGCCGCGAATCGGCACTACGGTGGCATTTGGCGATGCCTACGACCACTACTTGTATAATTACGATCCCTATCATGCGACCATTGGTTATTTCAATATCGGCGAGAAGGAGGGCGTCTACAGCGGACGCGCCACCTACCGGCATCAGCGGCAGATCAACCTGGTATTTCACGACGGTCATGCCTCCACGCTGGGTTGGCCGGAGGTCCAAACCCGCATGCTCCTGAAAAAGACTCATCCGTTCACCTATTTCTATATAAACAACTGAATAAATTTTTGAGAGAACTCCATGAAATTATTTTTTATCGCCCTCCTATTTTCGCTTGGTTTTCTGGCAAACGCCGGGGACCGTACCGTTATTCAATCCTTAAATGGCGAATGGAAAATCAAGCCGCCGGTCAAAAGCTCGGTACACCCCGGTCCCGAAGAAGGAATCCGGCAGCGGATACATTTGCCGGAAACCTCCACCGCCGACTGGAAAAAAATCAAAGTCCCGCATTCCAGTTGGCACCACGAGTTTCCCGACACCTACCCGGATGCTTCCAAGCGCAATGCCAATTATCAGTTCGTGGGGAAATCCGTCTATGTAAGCGGCTGGTTTGCTACGGAATTCGAGCTTGGCGAAAATCTGGGAGAAAACCGGATTTATCTGGACTTCGGGGCAGTTGCCTTTGAGTGTGTTATTTTCGTAAACGGTAAAGAGCTTAAAAGACACAAAGGCAGCTTTACCGGTTTTGAAGTCGACGTGACCGATGCTGTAAAACCCGGAAAAAATGACCTACGGTTGTGGGTGACCAATGATTTCGGCGAGCTCCCTCCCCGCCATGTTTACGGAAAAATGTTTATGGCTTCATCCAATATCGGCGGCATAGTCGGCGATGTAAAACTGAAAATCGTTCCGCCGGTCAATATCAAGCGTACTTTGATCACTCCGCGGCTCGAAGATAATACGGTCGACGTCACCTTGGAAGTGCGAAATTACCTTGAATCGGGGCAATACACGATCACACCCGGATTTACAAGTCCCGACGGGACGGAACAAAGCCTTGACACAAAATCATATTCTTTGAAAAAGGGAGAAAACCGGATTTCTCTGCGTCTGCCCTTGAAGTCGCCGCAATTATGGAGTCCCGACACTCCGCGTCTTTATTTTCTGAATATTCAGATTGCGGGACAAAGCGGACAGGAGATTTTCAGGAGTTCCGAGCGCTTCGGGTTCCGGGATTTTCGCGCAATCGGCAATAAATTTTATCTTAACGGGGAACGCATCCGCATTTATTGCGGCAATATCCTGACCGACAGTGCCTGGCAGCGTTTTTCGCCCGGTTCCGACATGGAATTCCGCATGGACTTAAAGCGCCAGAAAGAATCGAACGTCAATACGATTCGTTACCACATGGGAGGCTCGAACTCGCATTTACTGCTTGCCATTGCCGATGAAATGGGATTTCTGGTGGTCGATGAATTCCCGATGTTTCACCGGGTATTCCATGACCTGGTATTCAAGAATGAGGCCCAACGCAAGGAGTTCATGGATACTACGACGTATGAATGGCGCGAGCGGATCATGCGCGACTACAATCATCCGAGTGCAGTGATCTGGACGCTTTCCAATGAGGTCTGGACCGATTCTACCGCCGATGAACTCACCGAACTGTATCAGGCCTTGAAACCGCTGGACCCGATGCGTCCTTTCAATACCGGAAGTGGCTTGCATTCATTCGGCATCCCCAGCAGCCCGGTCCCCTCCGATATTTATGACTCGCATTTATACAATGTCACCAGCATGATGGCGCCGAATTTTGCAAAAGATGATTTCGACCGTTATTTCAAAGGGTTGGAGGCGCTTTACGGCAAGACTGCTTACGAAAAACCCGCTGCCGTTTTTGAATGCCTCTCTGTAGGTCACCGCAAACCGAGGACGTTAGTACCGTTTGACCGTGCAATGAATGTGGAGCAATATCTTGAGACATTAAAAGCCAATAAAACAAACGATATCCGCTGGTTTGGACTTCGGGCATATCTGGCGCAGAAATTGCCGGAGGGCAGAGAATTTGTCGATGCTGTGGTCGATTGGAGTTTTGAAGAATTCCGCAAAGACAGCCGCTTCCAGGGGTATCATATCTGGACCGGCCGGAGAAATATTATTTATGATGGCTACAAGGAGAAAATAAAACCGCTGTTCGTGGCGGCTGAAAATCTCAAGCTGAATGTGGTCACCGGTGAAGAATTGTCTTTTGAAGCGATAATCATCAACGATTCCATGAAATCAAAACAAACAACCCTGCACATTGCAACACTGCGGAATGGCGTGGAAGGCCAGACCATGACTCTGCCTCTTGAATTGCCGGAAGGCCGGGAGCTGGTCCGTCTGCCGATCCGTTTTCAACCCGGCACGGAACAATATGATACGCTGAAATTACGTCTGCAGAGCAAGGACGAAAAAGCGGAAAACAGCTATGCCGTCAATGTAAAACCGCCGGTCGATCCATACAAGCCTGTAATGGAACGCCAAGCGGCTAAATGGGACTTCAAAAGCGGACGCCTGAAGGAGCTCCCCCTACCCGAGCTCAAAGATCCGAAGCTACTGGGAGGCCTCGGTGCCTTGATCATTTCCGCGGAAACCGACACCGATGGAGCCGAATTGACAGCTATGGGAGGAGTTCTGGAGAGGTTTGTTCGTTCCGGCGGAAAGTTGTTGTTGCTCAATCTTCCTTCAGGGCACAATCTCAATTGGATATTGCCCGGGTACAGTCTCAAAAGTCGGGCCGCCCTGCCCTCGTCCGCCTCCACCCTGCTGGAACCGGCGGCTCCGGACCATCCGGTTTTTACCGGCCTGACGGCAAACGACCTGATCCGGGGATTGAATGGCGACCGCAATATTGTCGGGCGTATTCATCTTTATCCATTGACGGCGAATCTTCTCGGTACCGGCTTTCCGTATAACAACGACGGCCCGGGAATGTTGATTGCGGAATTTGGTATCGGCAAAGGAAGTGTTGTCGTATCCCAGGTGGAACTGCTTGCCCGGCTGAACGCTGACCCGGTCGCCGCCAGGCTTTTTGCCAATCTGATCAACTATACAGGAGCCGAAAAAATTGCCGGAAAACCGATTACCAAGGGGGAAGAAAGCCAACTGCGGGAATTTTTCAAGCAGATTCCGGCAGCGGACTGCCTGCCGCTGAAACTGGACAAAATCGCCAACCGCAATTTCGTGGATGATCCGAACGGTGAACGTGGCTGGACCAATTCAGGAATCCCGGATTTCCGGCAGGGGCCAAAAGGCGAACAGCATTTTTTCAATGTCCCATACCACATGACCGGCAGGGCATTGATTATGTGCGGGACCCGAACCGCCGATTTCCCGAAACAGGCGGCATTGCCGCTGGAGAAAACGGAACTGCTGCGCGGTCTGATGATGTTTCACACCTCCTGGTTTCCACAACCAGGCAAAGAACTTTACCATGTTTTGTTACAGTATGTCGATGGCGGCGAAGCGAAAATTCCGGTCATCGGCAATGAAAACATCGGGGACTGGTACAGCCCGTTCGAGCGTCCGGATACGGCGGTGGCATTCCGGGAAAAACACCCGCAGGTGCAAGCCGAGTTCGGTTATTACGCCACCATGCTGATAAACCCCGAACCGTGGCGCCCGGTACGATCCATTGGTCTGGTTTCCGCGAAAACCGGCACGCCGATCATTCTGGCGATGACCGCGGTCCGGTTGAATGACTTCGCCACGGCAATACTGAAAGATCCCTGGGATTTGCAGAACGATGACTTTGACCGGAGCTACGGCCTCAAAAAGATCTCCAATACCACTGTGGAGCTGACTCAGGGCCACGGCTGGATCGCCCCGAATCTGCGCGGCCGGGAATTGGACGCCCAACGCTGGAAGATGATCCGTTTCTCCCTGAAAAGCAGCGCGCCAGACCTCAAGGTAAAACTGCTCTATCAGTCGCCCAGCGGTGACAATGCCACAAGCGCCGGGCTCAAGCCTGAAATCCGGGAAAACGGCGTTATGTCTTTCGAGGTGGATCTCTCCAAGGTAGTCTGGCAGCACAGCAGCAGTCCGGAGGCCAAACAATGGGGTGGCAGAACGAACAAAGTCTCTATGTTCGCAATTGATTTATATGGAGAAACCGGTACTCAAATTGAGTTCGGCCCCATAACTTTGACCGAATACTGACAGACGTCAAATTACCCTAGGGAGTTGGAAATTACTAAACTACCGTTATTTATCGAAGGATTTTCGAGCGATTTTTGCCGAAACCGCGAGGAGCGTACCGAAGTACGTGACGAACGGCTTTGACAAAAAGCGCCGAAAAGACTCAATAAATGGTAGTTTAGAATTTTCCATCTCCCTTATCTTCGGCGAATGCGGCAATCGGGTGTTGAAAAATCCTGTTGATCAAGTTATATTACCTGATTAACAGAAGGTTATGTATCCATGAAAAGTTTTGATGATCTTTTTGCCGAACTCAAAGAAAAAGCCGCCAGGCAGGACCCCAATTCCGGAACCGTCAAAGAACTGGCCAAAGGTCGACATTTTATCGGCAAAAAAATAATCGAGGAAGCCGGTGAAGTATGGATCGCCGCCGAATACGAAGGCCGCGAAAAAACCGCCGAAGAAATCTCCCAACTTCTGTATCACCTCCAGGTTATGATGATTGACTGCGATCTGGAACTTGAAGACGTTTATAAATATTTGTGAGGAATTATCATGAAAATGCTGCGTATAGCCGTCCCCAACAAAGGGGCTCTTTCCGATTCGGCGGTGGCCCTGCTCAAGGAAGCCGAATACAAATGTTCGCGTTATGGCCGTGAACTGATTATCGCCGATCAGGAAAATCAGATTGAATTTGTGTTTCTGCGTCCGCGCGATATCGCCGTTTATGTGGGCGATGGTATCATCGACCTGGGAATCACCGGTCGCGACCTGGCTTTTGACAGCCGGGCCGAAGTCGTCGAAGCCATGACCTTGAACTTCGGCCGTTCTTCCTTCCGTTATGCGGTGCCGAACAACTCGGATTTGACTCCGGAACGTTTTACCGGTCTGCGAATCGCCACTTCATATCCCAACATCGTTATCGACGACCTGAAAAAACGCGGGATCGACGCCTCGATCGTCCGTCTGGACGGCGCGGTGGAAATCTCCATCCAGCTCGGAGTGGCCGACGCCATTGCCGACGTCGTCGAATCCGGCAGCACCATCCGGGAAGCCGGTTTGAAAATCGTCGGTGAACCGGTCATGTTGTCCGAAGCGATCCTGATTGCCCGCAATCAGGAAGTGGTCGCGCAAAGCTGCGTCCAGACCCTGATGGGACGGATCAAAGGTATTATGGTTGCCCGGACCTGGGCGATGGTCGAGTACGACATTCCCCGCGACAAACTGGAAGCCGCCTGCAAGGTGACCCCCGGCATCGAAGCCCCGACCATCGCGCCGTTGAGCAATCCCGACTGGGTGGCGGTCAAGGCCATGGTCACCCGGACCGGCAGCAATCAGGTAATGGACCAACTCTACGAACTCGGCGCGCGCGGCATTATCATCACCGACATCCGCTCATGCCGCTTATAAAATCGAGGTGAGAAATGA
The DNA here is from genome assembly GCA_031548025.1 of Victivallaceae bacterium. Lineage (GTDB taxonomy): Bacteria > Verrucomicrobiota > Lentisphaeria > Victivallales > Victivallaceae > UBA5239. Next base: position 8,454 of record JAVBRM010000081.1, read on the forward strand.
ACAGAATAATTGAACGCGCCCGCGAAGTTTTCGACGTGGAAATCGAGGGCCTGAAAACTCTCCGCGATAATCTCGGCGATAATTTCAGCAAGCTGGTGGAACGCTGCATCGCCACCCTCGATAACGGCGGCAAAATCGTCCTGACCGGCATCGGCAAGAGCGGCTATATCGGCAAAAAAATTGCCGCCACCATGTCCAGTATCGGCTCTCCGGCAGTCTTCATGCATCCGGTGGAAGCCCTGCACGGCGACCTGGGAATGCTGCAGAAAGGCGATTTGCTGATTGCCCTGAGTTACAGCGGCGAAACCGATGAGCTGCTGGTGATCCTCCCCCCGGCCAAACGCCTCGGCATGGAAATTGTCGCCATTACCGGTTCGGCGGACTCCCGTCTGGCGCAATTCAGCGACCTGACCGTGGAAATGACCGTGCCGCAAGAAGCCTGTCCGTTTAACCTGGCCCCCACCACGACCACCACCGCACTTCTGGCCCTGGGCGACGCCCTGGCCATGGTTCTGCTGGAAATGCGCGGTTTCACCAAAGAAAATTATGGCTATCTGCATCCCGGCGGCGCCATCGGCCGCGCGGTGACCACTCGAATCCGTGACATCATGCGCAGCGGCGAACGCCTGGCGCTGGTCCATCCGGCGGATACGGTCAAGGATGTACTCTTGAAAATCACCGCCTCGCGCAGCGGCGCGGCGATTATCGTTGACGACGCCCAACGTCTGCTCGGAATTTTCACCGACGGCGATTTCCGCCGCCACGTCGAACACGGCCTGGAAATTCTGGCCCGCCCAATCGGCGAAGTCATGACCCCGAAGCCGGTTTCCGTTCAAGCAGATTCTCTGGCGGTCGAAGCCTTGAAAATACTCGAACATAAACGGATCAACGCCATTATCGCCGTCGATGCCGACAATGTCGTCATCGGCCTGGTCGACGTTCAGGATTTGCCTCGCTTCAAACTGATGTAATATTCACCAGTTCAAAATACTCGGACTCGTCGGACATCTCCGACCTGTCCGATTTTTTTATTTGCGGGAAATTTCTTTTTGCTGGTAATTGCGGAGATTCCACTCGGCGTTGAGGGCATCGGGGTCGATGAATTTGCCGACGGTGGGCAGACAGTAGATTCTGCGCTCCTGAACCAGTTTCGGGAACAGATCGCTCTCCAGTGAAGAAGGCGCGTCCTCCGGTAAGGTGTCCAGAATGGCAGTTTTTAAGATGTAAATTCCGGCATTGACCAGACCGGGGCCGTGGTACTTGCCCTTTTCCTCAAAATGATAAATCATGTTGTCATCATAGAAACGAACCCGGCCGAATTTTTCGGCATCTTCCACGTCGGCCAACAGCATTCCAGCCTCGACCCGGCTGGATTCCTGGTACCACTCGATAAACCGCTTGAGGTTGCTGGCAATAAAAGCATCACCGTTCAACACCAATATTTCGTCAGTATCGAAATATTCGCGGGCTACGACCAACGCTCCCGCTGTCCCCATCGGAGTGGCTTCGCACGAATAAATCAGTTCCGCGTTATGATATTTGCGGCCGAATTTTTCGATCAGCATATCAGCGATCGGCTGAGTGGTGCAGATCACAATTCGGTCAATTCCAGCCTTGACGATCTGCTTGAGCAGATACTGAAAAAGCGTTCTTTCCATCAATTCGGTCAAAAGCGGCGTAGTATCTCCGCTGCCGGGCGGCGCTCCGGCCAGAATCGCGGCGGTCAATTTATAATCCGACATAATAATTATCCTCTGAGTTATGATTTTCAATTACAACATATAGAGCAAAAATGCCGACATGTCAAATCAAAGTTTCAGAAAAAACCAAGAATAAATCATAACTCAAGATAAAAGACGGCAGTCTCATAACTACAGCTGATGGATTTCAAGAGGATTCCGGAAAAGATGCATTTGGAAATTTTGAGCGTGGCTACCCATAGGTAACCACCGAGAAATTACCAAGTGCAGATTTTTTGGAGCCTCTGAAAGCCGCAGCTGTAGTTGTGAGACTGTCGTCATAAAAGGCCACTGAAAATCATAGAACCACGGAAATTCATGGAAAGGGAACGAGGAGTTGCGCACTCCTCGCGCTCTTGCGGCGGATACGATCCGCTGCGATGACTCTTTGGAAGAAAAGTTCTTTTTCGCAAGGGACAACCGAACGGATTCGGTTTTCCCTTTGCAAACCTCTTTCCGATCCTGCCGGTAGAACATAGTCAAAGCGGCAAAGCCTGGAAAAGGGGTCGAGGAGAAAACCTGTGCTGAACAGGTTTACCCCCGGTCAATATTGTTGAACAGAATCATCGCCGCGGATCGTATCCGCCGAGGGAGCGCGAGGGACGAGCAGTCCTTCGCATTCCCCTTTCCGTGGTTTCCGAAAATTCCGTGGTTTAAAAATTTTCACTAACTCAGGGGCTGAATACTATTTTTTCGGCTGGGTCATTCGCAGATCCATTTTGAATGGAACTTCAATTTCGTTTGACACCAGTGTCCGCCCTTCACGCCGGGCTTTTTCCTGTTGGATAAAAATGTAGAGCTCGGAAATCGAATTCTCGCCCTCGCGAATATCCGGAATTTCCAGGCCGCCTTCGCACAACAGAATGGCTTCCGCACTTTCCAATTGTCCCTGGTGGGCCAATGCCGCCGCTTGGAAAAATCGGATCATTGGAATATCCCATAGAGACTCCGGCAGCAAAGACACGATTTCCGCCATTCCTCCATAATCTTTAAACTCGCCAAAGGTCTTTAAAACTTCTTTCGCCAGCGATTCATCCGATGGACACATGTTCAGGGCCTGCCGCATAGCCGCCAGCGCTTCCACCCGCCTCCCGGTGGTCCGGTAAATATTGGCAAGGGCATGCCGCACCCAAACCGTTTCCTCCTGAGCCAAGGAGCGGTTGAATAAATTTTCGGCCCGCTCGAAGTCACCCCGCTGGTAGTAATTCAATCCCCGATGGTATTGAGTATACCAGTCCTCTCTTGAAACTGCCAGCAACAGTTTGAACCATTCTTCCTGAATTATGTAGGAAGCCGGAGCCTCCGAGGGGCTTTTTTCCGGCATGGTTCCGGTTTCCAACAGCGTCAGCCATTCCTCTTGCTCGGGTCCCGGCACTCCGAAATCCAGATGCCCGGAGAGCGGCGGAAGCCCTGCTTGTTTGCGGCGCTTTTCCTCCAAAGCTCCCCAGCCGGACCCGACGGAAATCAGTTCGGCTTTTTTCAGCACGAATGAATGCTGTGTCCGCTGCAGAATTTCATCCTGATGCGTCCTCGGCATCAACCTTTCCAACTCCTGCGAAACCACCGACACCGCCTGACTCCAATCCCCGGAAATCCGGGATGGTTCGACCTGGATCGCGCCATAGCATTCCAGCCATTCCCAGGCGGTTTTCGGCGGCATAGGCACGCATTCCATCTGGGTCTGGGCCAGTCCGGCCTGGATTTCCAGATAATCCGGCACGCCCTCCGGCATCAGTTTCCGCTGCCAGTGTTGCCCGCCGGGACTCTGCCCCCAGACGAACAGTTTTCGTCCGCGCAAGCGGTCGGTGGAACTCTGGATCACTCCATAGCCATCGGCAAAAATCGCCGCTTCGTATTTGCGCTCGGACACCGGAATATTGAAAAAATGATCTTTCGAGTTCCAATGATTGACCGGATAAGTACAGTCGATTCCTTCATTGAACGGCAATGGGACTTTGACCAGAGCATGCTGACTGTCGCTGACGTAGGTATTGGCAAACGAGGTCATGGCCGGCACGACAATCCGTTGTCCCGGTCGTTCCTCCACCGCGATATTCGACCACCAATACATCGGTACGGTGTATTCGTTCGGGTTGACCAACCGCATTCTCGCCAGCAGGAACCGGGAATTTTCCGGCAGAAAAAAATCCATCTGATAAGTCACAGCGCGGTCGCGGTTGAATTCATACATCCGCAAAACCGGCGTCCCGTCTTCGTCCTCGGTCACCGCCACGAACAGCGGACTGCAAGTCCGTGCGTCGTGGCCGCGCCGCCCGACATTCCACTCCACCCCGCCCGCCGGCCAGGCATTGCGCACAGCAAAGTTACCCGGCTTGAATTCCGGGTTGTTCAGCAGTAAATCACGTCCGGCGATCTTATCAAAAAGCGACCACAAACGCCCCCCGAGTTGCGGCATGAATTCCGCCCGCAGGTATTCATTTTCCAGAACCACACTGTCAAACTCCATCTCACGCGAAACGGTCTCATAACAATCCTGCATCGTATACGGCATGGGATTAGGCAACAGGCCATAGCCGATAAACAGCCCGTCCTCCTCGTCCAGTTGGGTGGAAATATGCGACACCAAAGCATTCCGCATCGCGGGAAAACGGCTCGCCTCTTTCAGGGGAACGCCTCGCATCCGCTTTTTCACAAATTCTAATTTACTGATTGACATTATTTTTCCTGTATTTAAAACTGTGTGGAGCTATTCGAATTTCACCGTAACATATCTCCGTGTCGCCGGTATTGGCAATTACTTCTGTGCCGTCGCTGAAAACCGCCCTGGCGGCATCGCTCCGCTCCCGGAGGAACTCGTGAGAAAGCATTTCCGCACGGTAAACCGAACGCAGCTCCAGAGACATTTTCCGGCTGGTTTCGTCAAACTGCGTGGGCAGCATTCCGTAAAGCGCGGTCATCGCCAGGTAATCGCCACCGGAATATCCGCACAACCCCTCCCCGGTATAACCCAGGACTGAATCATGATACACCAGCTGCCACAAAGGCACCGGCAGCGGCACGATAAATCCCGGATGAATTTTTTGCGTAAAGAAATAAAACGCCCCAACATCGACCAGGTCGGCGCAGAAATCGGCGGGAGCGCCTTCAGTCGCCACCGATCCGAAACAGCGCCGGGCCAGATTGAGTATTTTGCGGCGGAATTCCAGATCCCCCGATTGCGTCTGCGGGTGCTCCGAATGCCAGCAGGCAAACGGCTGTACCAACCCCAGCACATCCAGATAAATACTTCCCCGACCAGTCATTCCGGCGATCCGCGGCAAATCCCGTTCGGCGTATTTCAGGGCATTCGCTCCACACATCAGCCAACATCTACCGCCGCGCCATATGCCGCCTTTTTGTGCGGCCATGCTCCGGTTGTGAATCATTTCTTCCTGATCATATTCCGGTGAATTCGGATAGCAGTCCCGGTAATTGTCGTGGACCGAATATATATACCCCTCGGAAAGCGAGCGCCCGTATTCCGCCGCCCGGCTGAATCCCTCCGCGCTGCCGCGCTCCGGATTGGGAGGCAACCGGGTCGGATACCCGCTGTCGAAGCCCATAAAATTCCAACCGGTACTGTAAATGCAAACCCGATCGAATCCCTGTTTTTTCGCCGTATCGAAAACCTCATAAGCGCTCCAGTTGGCGGGCTTACCCTCCACGACAGCCGCCTCCGGCGAAGCTACATACAAACTGTAATCCTTCATAACGCCGTCCGGAACTTCCGGGGTGGAATACGTGTTGTGTTTCCAAATCACCGATCCCACCAGCTTCTCCACTTCCGGGTTCATTGCGATTTTTTCTTTCAGGGAAACGAAACGCCCTTCCCGCATCACGATACCGCGATACCATTTGGCCAACTGGACATAGGATTCGCCTTTCCGGAAAAATTTCACCCGCATTTCCCGCCGATAATTGGCGGTTTCGCGTTCGAATTCCCAACGGTTTTCACAGAATGCCCAGCCCTTTTTCCGAAGATTCACGTTCAAATAACCGGATTGATCGCAACTGTCCCGCAAATAAACCCCGAAGCCCCCCTCCCCGCCGAACACTCCGTAAACCGGCAACAACAGCGACGACCAGGGAAATTCGCAAACTCCGTCATACGGAAAACGGAAAATCGAGCCATAGCCCATCGGCAGAACCAGATCATTCGCCCGGTCGGTATGCCACCCGAATAAGCAAGCCGGAAAAGTCACGGTACAGATTTCACCATCCATGTTTTCCACCGGTTCCGTCCGAAATACCACCTCGTCGTCTTCCAGCACGATCTGAAAGGTGAAACGCAGGTCGGGCCCCTGCTCCGGCTTGACATAATAATGTTCCTTGAAGCGCGCCCAGAAAGAAAATTCGTCAAACCTCACGGTTATGCAATTTCCCGTGGCGGAAATCTGCATCCGGGCGTGCGGCGGAATGTCGTAGCGATAAAATCCGCCGTATACCAATTGAAAAGGACTTTTGCTCTCGAAGCTCATCCCGTTTGCCACTCCGGTAATCCGCAAAAGCGAAGCGTCTTCGGCCAATTCGATCTTATAATTCCGGTTTTCCAATATATGCATATTTGTTTTCCTATTGATTGCGGTTCATTTCATCCAGCAGCCGGCCGGCTTCCCGGTGAATCCGGTCAAAAAGCGCCGGGTCTTGACTGATCACGACAATGGATTCATCTTTGGCGGTACGCCAGGCCATGGCTTCGGCCTGTTTCAGCAAGGCACGCCCTCGGGCCGCCAGCTCCGGCTTCTTATCTTTCAGGCGTTCCGTTTCTTTTTTCAGGAGCGCAAGATATTCGTAGTCCTCGATGCCGTCCCGGGTGGCCTCCATACGAAGAGTGTTCAACGGACCGTCAGGCCCGGGTGCGATCCATGACGACCGCCGATAGGCGTCGGCTCCACGTTCTCCCAGCTCCCGCCAGCAATTGACCACCCACTGATAAACATAGGTGATATCGTTAAGCCAAAGCCACGCATAGGCCCCCCGCGCGCAAGTCAGAGCGGTATTGTAGGCATATCCGGAGGGATTGTAGACCGCAACTTCTCCGCCCACAGCCCGAACTCGCCTCATCACATCACGTGAATAATAATTATACATCGGCAAATTCCAGAAATTGATGCTTCCATTCATTTCCGGCATAAATGCTCCGGCCTGAGTAAAACGCCATTCGGGGGCTACTCCGCGCAGTAACTTCACCGTCTCGTTGATCATCGGGATATATTCCTGTGACGGCTCGTCGAAAAGGTCCAGCACCATCATTGAATTCCAGTTTTTTTCCTTTAAATGCTGCTGGAAATTCTCCGCGAACGCCAGCATTTTTTTCTGCCAGAGCGGAGTGAGGATTTCTTCTTTGCTTCCGAAAAGATTCTTCTGCGGAACATGTCCGAAACCCAGCATGAATGCCCGGCTGACAATGACCTGATGCCGCCATGTTTCCAGCGCCTCTTTCACCGAACGGTCAAACTCCGTATAATCCACTTTCTGCAAATTACCGTCTTTATCCCATACCGGGCGCGGCGACGCCACCCAGCGGCCGCCACCGCGATGATCGATCACCATTTTTTTCACCTGCTGGAAAATTTCCGCCCGCTTTTCCTTGGGATAACTCTCATAACGTACCCAATAATCCAGTGCGGCAGTCAGCGTGGAATTTTTCAGCGAGAAACTCCATACCTGCAGTTTGACCGGAACTTGTGCGATCACTTTTCCCGCCGACAATATTTCCACCGTTCCCTGGTACAGGCCGGGCGCGGCACTCTCCGGCACCCGAACGCCGACCAGAAACGGCTGAACCACGCCCGCGACGCAATCCACCGGCTTTTCCGGAAACAAATTGTCCGGCATGTCACCCAGGATTTCCAGATCGGATTCCCAGGGTTTTTCTGCCGGGGAATAAGCCACGGTGTACCAGAACGCCGGAATGTTCTGCTCCCCGTTGCGTAACGGGCTGACACGTAAAGAGACCTCAGGCAATGCATTTTCCGGCTTCAACGCCAATTGAAAAGATTCCCCCTCGTCTCGCGCCGCACAGATTTCCACCGTGTCCTGCGCTTGAACCGGAACCGCTTCGTCGCGGAAAATTTTATTATGCGGCAAATCGCTCCAAATCGAGATTCCGGCGGCGCCCGGCAATCTTTTCCCGGTCTGATATTTGCTGTTGATTAAATGATTCTTCTTCAGTCTTTCGACAAATCCCGGCGTCACGTCGCGATTCAGCTCTTCCAGATTTCCCCGGAAAGGCAGTATCGTGATTTTCGCCTCCAGGAAAGTATCTCCGTTATCGGCAGCGGAAAAATAATAAGGCGAAATCCCCATATATCCACGAAATCCACTCGTCTTGTTCCCACTGATCCCGGCCCGGAAACGCCACGGCGAGTCTTCCGGTGAATTCATCACCAGCGCCCCGGCTCCGGACGCCGGATCATAGGAACCGAACATGGCAAGCGTCTTCCATTGCGTCAGGGCTTCCCCGTTCAAAGCCACTGGCTTACCGTCAGCCTCTATAAAAGGATTTCCCGGGAATGCGCGCAATTCCGTGGCGATATCGCCATTTCTTACCTCGGAAACCAATCGGAGCCAGGTATGATCCACCGGAACTGACGTGGAAACCAGATTGATCCAGCGAATCATGTTTTCGCCCTTGATATCCACTCGGATGTACACGGACAGCGCCGGTGAATCGCCGTTTATTTCATAACGCCGCACCAAAGTCATGGCGTCGCCTTTGGCGATATACTCAAAACCGGCCTTGCCTTCCCCGTCGATTATCCGGAGAGTGACCGACGGCGTCCGGTAAAGTTCCAGCGGGTTGTCATCCATATACCACTTGTCGCCAGGCATGTTGTAGGAGAGCCCCAGCTTGGCGGGCCAGATGGTCACGTCATGGAAACGGGACTGCTTCAGGCGGTAATTCCCGCTGTTTTCAAACCGGTACTCGGCTCCGGTGTTGCGCAGGATAATCTCTTTGCCGACAGTCTCCACCGTCGCGGCTCCGCTCACCGTCAATCCGGCGGCAAACAATAGAATCCAAAGCATTTTCTTCATTCTTTGACTCTCCGTGATTTTATAAAATTCGTTTAGGCAAAACATATTTGTTCATACTGTTGGCGTATTGGCTGAAACCGGCATTCCCGACATGACCGTCGAGATACAGGAAGTTCGCCGTCTGGTTATGGCGAAAAGAAACCCCGTTATTGATCCGATTCTGCGTCCATATGCTCGGATTCCAAAAAGGGAAAGCATTCTGATCGAGGGTTCCCGGGTAACGATCTTTATTATAATGGTCCGCCAGATGTATTTTAATCGACGGCGAGCGTACCATTGTCGTTTTTTCCGCGTTACCTTCCAGGACGTCCGGATTGGTTACCCCGGCGCTGGCATAATAATTATCACAGCCGACATAAACATTGCCGGTATAGCTGTAGATGGCGGTTTGCGACAAATAATTTTCGGAATCCTCCGAACAAAAATAAATTCCACACAATTTCGCCGGTTGCGATTTCCAACTTTTTATCGGCTCATAAGGTATTTTCAGGTAATCTTCCATTACGATCAGGAACCGTTTTCCCGCATATTGTGGAGCGAAGTAATCCTGGTAATCATTGGCATACATTGCCATTGCACTGCCAAGCGACTTAAGGTTATTGGCGCAATTTATCGTCCGCGCCTTGCTCCTGGCTCTTCCAAGCGCCGGCAGTAACAGCGCCGCAAGAATGGCAATAATTGCAATTACCACCAGCAACTCGATAAGCGTAAAAATTAAGACCTTCCAAGCGGAGCCGGAACGAACCGGCGATTCAATTTGGCTGTTCATCTCTTACTCCTTGATGCTGTTTGTTTGTCGAATCACGAATAATCAAAGCCGGCTCAATCAGGCGGCTGATTTCATTGGCTTCTCCTTTGATCATGCTGATCAGCAGAGCGGCGGCACGATACCCCAGCTCGCGGGTGGGAATGTCGATGGTGGTCAGCGACGGCGAAAAATGGGCGGATACCGGTGTATTGTTACACCCGGTTACCGCTACTTGCCTTGAACCGCGTTTTTTCAATTCCTCGCACAGGACCATTGCGAATTCATCGGTGGAACAAATAATTCCATCGGGAAAATCATGATCGAATCCGTCGATCACTCCGGCTACATCTTTGGGCCGGTTGAAGTCGCATACGGCTATATTTCCGGCTTTCAGCCGGGCGCCATATTCCAGGCAGGCTTTTTGAACGCCGCTGCGGAAGTCGCGCGAAATCGCAATTCCGTCCCCGGCGTAAATCATGCCAAGGTTCGAACACCCGATCTTAATCAAATGCTCAGCCGCCAGAAAACCGGCTTTTTCGTAGTCAATCCGCAGAGCTTGATCGCGGTATTTCTCGAGGTAATTTTTTACAAACAGACATGGCAGGGAGGTTTTTTCCAATTCATCGAGAATCATTTCGTCGATCTGATACGCTCCAATCAGGAATCCGGCGTATTTTTCAGCCAGCTTGGAGACTTTCTCCTCATAGAAACTGCGCTTGCCGGCCAGAATATCCAGCACGTAGCCATGCTCACTCAATCCCGCGTCGATTCCGCAAATCAACTCGGCGGTCACCGGATGGGTCATGTAAACCGTATCATAGATCAGCAAAGCAATTTTCCTGGAGCTCTGCGGAGTGGCATCCCGAACGAAGGTCCCCTTCCCCTGAATCCGGTAGAAATATCCCTCGTTTTCCATCTCCTTGACCGCCTGCCGCACCGTATTCCGCGACAACCCGAAACGTTCGCTCAAAGACGGCTCCGACTCGATCCGGCCTCCCCCGGCGTATTCACCGGAACGGATTTTCCCCATCAGGTAGTCTTTCAAATACTGATATTTATAGGGAGCGACTTCAGTTGTAGTCATTTACTACCGCCTTCAAGTTGTACCAACAAGTTGTTTCATTCTATATTATACCCGATAATTGGCATTCTGTCAACCCCCCAGTAATGAAATTCCAAGCAAAAATAAACTTGTACCTACAGGATGGTTTTATTTTGTGTCTAAAAACAAAAAACCATGCCCGGTATAAGTTCGGGCATGGTTGTATTGTTTTCGCTTGGCGGAGGGTTATTTTTCCACCGGCACCACGATACCGCGCATGATCACGTTCTGGCACAGCATGAAGATCAGGAACGTCGGCACCGACGCCACGATCAGCGAAGCGTAAATGATACCTTCGCAACTGCTCATCTGGAGCTGATACAGCCACGGCATGATCGTCCACATGTTGCGGTCCTGACAAATCAGCAGCGCCATCATGAAGTTGGAGTATGCATGAGTAAACGCCTGGAGGGCGATAACCGCCAGAATCGGTTTGGAAAGATTCATGGTCAACTGCAGGAACATGCGGGTCTCACTGGCACCGTCAAGCTGGGCGCTTTCGTAAAGTTCCTTGGGCAGCGAATCGAAGAATCCTTTCAACAGGAAGATCTGGTAGCCGTTAGCCAACCCGGGCAGAATCAACGCCCCGAAGGTGTTGAGCAAACCGAGTTCGCGCAGCATCAGGAAGTTGGGGATCTGGGTCACCATTTGCGGGAACGCCATCGTCAACATCAGGAACAACAGTACCTTGAAGGCTGACGGAGGGCGGAACCGGCTGAGCGCATAGGCCGCCAGCGGATTGACGATCAGCGCGCAGAGTACCGCCAGCGAACAGTAGATCGCCGTATTCATCAGCGCCCGGCCGTGCAACACGATATAGTCAACCACCGCGATATAATTGCGGATGGTGAATTCCTGGCGCCATTTGAGCTTGCTAGCCATGATCTCTTTGTAATGATATTCACGCTGCGGCGGGAAAATATCCGTAATCGCGGTATATTGGGTGCCGCATGCCGCATTGACGGCTTCAAGCGTTTTGTATTTGGCCATCAGGTAATCCTGAAACTCGAATTCGACACTGAGGATCTTCAACGCTTCCGCCGGGACCTGATAAGTTTTATCGGTGGTCGGATCAATCCAGCCGGTGATAAAATTACCCCAGTCCGCCTGGATAATACCCGAATACGGGATACGCTCGACCAGCGGCACTTCCTTGAAGTTCTTGTACTTGGAACCGTAAAGCTCGTTCAACTTTTCGATATTCCGGTATTTGGCCTTGAGAAAGTCATGGAACACCGGAGCCGCCGAATCGTCGACCCGTACCCAGAACATATTGAGAACATTGCGGACAAAGAGCTCCCAGTTATGGCGCTCCGCCTCGGTCAGGTGCTTGGGATAATCCCGAGTCAAAACCACCTCGTCATAGGACTTATAATTGGTTTTGTTGGCCTTGTTGTAACTATCGATCCGGTCGGTAAACTGGGTTATCAGATAGTTATATTTGTAGTAGCCGACCGCGGTGGTATAAGTACGGTCCGCTTCCGGAGTCGAATCCTTGAACTTGTACCATTCGACCAGGAAAGGAACGTTGATGTTCGGCTGGGTCCTGCGGTAAATGAAACCGTCTTCGTTGACGAGAAAGTTGGGCCATGCCACAAACTCCGTGCCTTCCTTGGCGTTCATATCTGCAATCTTGCCGTCATAACGCTTATACATCATATTTTTGAACTGCCGCAAATTGTACGGAGACGTACCGCGGGAAATCACAATCCGGCTGTAACCGGAGATGTAATAGATGAACGGATATTCTTTTTCCTTGAGAAAAGCTTCCCATTCGGCGACGTACTTTTCCTTCAAATCCGTCGGCGGCGTCACAGTCTTGAACTCGTTGATCGAAGTATTGTAACAGATCTTGGCGTTAAGGGCTGTTTCATTGAAAAGCCCCTCAAGAGTTTTGCGGTAAAACGCCAGATCATTCGTCAGGTAACTTGGAATAGGTTCCATTTCAGTGGCGTCGACACCGCTTTTGGTCGTCCCGGTCACCATCAACCAGAACGGATAGATCATGGTAGCCGCACCCAAGGTCAGGGCGGTGTAGATACCGAAGATCAACAGCCTGACCTTTATGCTTCTGCGTCCGATAGTAGAAATAATGCCCATGTGTTAAGTACCCCTTTATTTTTTGCTGCCGCCGGCGCGGAATTCAACTTTAGACAAGATCTGCAACTGGTAAACCGTAAAACCGATCAGCATGAATGCCAGCATCCACGCCGCCGCGGTCGCGGGGCCGAACCCCAGATAAGTAAACGCTTTGTACCAGATATACAAACCGGCGGTTTCAGTACGGGTGGCGGCGTCCCCCCCGGTCATCACGAGGATGTTACCGGTGGAACTGTACCAGGAGTTGATGAAAGCTCCCACGAAGTTGATCACCACCAACGCTTTCAGAGTCGGGAAAACCACGAACATGATTTTGTCGATGAAAGTAGCGCCGTCAAGGTCGGCCGCTTCATAATAATCCTCCGGAATCCCCTTCAACGCCGCCAGATAAATCAGGCAGCCGGGACCCATGCCGGCCCAGACCATGGGAATCACGCAGGAAACCATGGCGGTTTTCGGATTGAACAGCCAGCGATACGGCTCGCTGGTGCTTTCGAAAAGACGCGGTATGAACTTCTGCAAGGTCGCTGCAAACGATTCGTTGCCGGGGAAAAGGATCGGCGTGGCAAAACCGCAAGCCGAATACAGCAGAACCAAGCCGGCGATAATGAACAGCGTCATCGGCATCCACAACTGATAGAAGTAGAGGCGCTTGGCGAAAGCCAGGCAGATGAACAGCAGGAAAAGTCCGATCAGCACGAAGCCGAATGCGGGAATCGCCAGTACGATCCGGTTCAATACCCCGAATTCGGAGGGTTCATAGAACTGTTTCCACAACAGCATGGTGACCAGTCCGGAAATTACCGCCGGGAGGTAGAAAATCATCCGGTAGACGATTGTGCCGCGCGGCACTTCCTGCAGGAGCACCGCCAGAATCAGCGGCGGCAGGAACGTCAAGGCGATAATCAGCAAGCTGTAGCGCAGAGCGTTCCACACCGACTGCCACCACATATTGTCCATCAGCAGATTACCGAAGTTATCCACCCCGACGAAAATCGAATCGCCCAGAATCTTGTAATCGAAGAAGGCCATAATCGAGCCGCGAGCCAGCGGCAAGTACTGCCAAGTAAAAATCGTAAGAGTAGCCGGGATCAACAGAATATAAGCCCATCTGTATTTGACAAATCCCCATTTGATCCGTTTTTCGCCGACGTTGAAAGGCGGAGTGAAAATACGGAAGATCTTGCGGAACACAAAGAAGTAGCCCACGCTGATACCCGCCAGGAAAAGAATCGCCAAAACGCGACGCTTGATCTGTTCATCGCGGGGGATATCTCCAATCATCAGTTCATTAGCCCGGGCCACTGAAGTTTTCAGGATCGCTTCCAATTCTTTGAAACGGGCATCGGGCTCATCGAATCCAGGTAACTCGCCATTCAACTCGGCCAATTCGGCGATCTGAATCGGAATCGACATCTGGTCATAAGCGAAGTTACTGTTTTTGCCGTAAGGTTCCGGTTTGCCGGTGGCAATGGCGGTATCGAAAATATCGGTCCAGCCCTTGGGAGAAAGACGGACAATGTCGTCGTAACCGAACTTGAGCAGATACTTGGGCATGACAAACTGTCCCATGCCGCCTTCCACCAGCAGGTCGGTTTTGATCTTCATCGAAGCATCGCTGTCCCAGAAATAGATATATTCCCAAGCGGCGTCGCGAATCGCGGGCTCGTCGATTTCCGAGAATATACCATACATACGACTGTTCAGCTCAGCGCCGCGAAGTCCGGTGGGGCCTTTCGGAACCGGAGCCACGCCGTCGATTTCGGCATTGAAGGTCGAAAGAGTCTGGTCGTTAATGTAAACCATGCGGATACCGATTTCGCCGCGCGTCCATTTGGAAGCGGTTTCGCGGGAATCTTTGTAGGCATAACCGCGACGGACGATCCCTTCGGAATCGACCCAGCGCTCCGCGGAAATCCGGGTATAATAATCAAGCGCTGTTACCGCTTCGGGGCTGTCGAACGTACAACGCCAGGTATCGGTATCCTTATTATATTCCATGACTTCGCCGCCGGCAGACCAGAGGAAAGTAATCCAATACCAGGACTCGGTTTTACCGCGTCCGAGCTGAATTCCATAAATACCCTTGCCGGGGTCACTGATTTTGACCAGGGCTTCGTACATATCCTGCCAAGTCCACTCGGCAGTCGGATAAGCTATATTGTGTTTGTCGAAAAGTTCTTTGCGGTACATCAGGACTTTACCGGAGGGCGAACCGCCGTAAGGCATAGACCAGACATGAGTTTTACCGTCCGTTCCGGGCCGCCTGATCACGTCCCAAATCCGGGGATGAACGCGTTCTTCCAGTTCCTTGCGCTGATCTTTGGTCAAAGCGGCAATATATTCATCCATCGGATACAGAAAGCCGTTGCGAATATAGTTATCGGATTTACGGAAGTTGATGTAAAGGACGTCAGGAGCCATTTTGCCGGCGATTGCCAACAGGTCGTTTTCCACGCCCTGGACCTTGATACCGGAAAACGGGTGGAGCCTTATTTCGACTTTATCCCAATTATACTTACCGTACTTACCGGGATCGTTCTTGTATTTCTCCCGATATTTCTGAGCAAATATCTGCGGGAACGCCTTGGTGAACTCTTTAACCCCGGCCACTTCGGCCCGGGTGTATAAACTGTTATTGGTCGGATCGGGAAG
>JAVBRM010000023.1:0-137445 GCA_031548025.1 Victivallaceae bacterium
ATATACTTTTGACAACGGCTGGCGCGGCGAAACTATCCTGAACGGATTTTGGCTGGTGAACGGCCGGCAAGTCCGGGTACCGTCGCTGCCGGACAAAAAAGCGGGAATGCAGACGTTTTCCCGTGAGTTTACTGTTCCGGAAGCATGGCGCGGGCGTCAACTGATTCTGGAACTGAACAGTGTGCGTGGCGAAGCTCGAATCAATGATGTATTGGTCGGCAAACCGTCGGGCCAGTCTTTTTATGAATACCCTTTTGAATCTGCGCCGGACGGACGCGTCCGTTTGGAGATTACCGCCCCGTCGATCGAGGGGGATGTGGTGTTGCGCGCTATTCCCAAAGGGCCGGGAATCACCGACAGTTACATCCGGACATCGTTTCGTGAGAAACGCGTAAAACTGGATGTCGGAACAACTCCGGGGATTTTCACCGCCGATTGCAGTATCAGCGAAACTCCCGACGGCGCGAATCCGGTGATGCAATTCTCCATCCCGGTTCCGGGTACCGCCTCCGTACCGTGGGAAAATCCGAAACTCTGGAGCCGCCATCAACCGAATCTGTATTACTATACACTGACGTTGCGCGGGAAGGACGGCGCGATTCTCGACCGGTTGCCGCCACGCAGTTTCGGATTCCGTGAAGTTTGGATCGAGAACGGTTCGTTCATGGTCAACGGCGTGCCGACCGCAATTTGCGACGACGCCTGGGAGGGTTCTCTCGGCACCCAGAATGTTTGCATCCCGCAGGCGGAGATATTTTTCGGCAAGTTGAAAGCCGCGGGAATCTCCGGTGGAATTCGTTGTTCTTCGGAAAACGGGATCAAACTGGCGGATAAATACGGTCTGCATCTCCTGATGGGGTGCGGCAGTTTCGTACGGGTAAATATCTGGGATCCCAAAAGTGGTTTGACGCCGATGAATGGAGAAGAGAGCCGTGAAGACGTAGTTCGGCGGGTAAAACGGCTGCGCGAGCATCCGTCAATCCTGGTCTGGAGTTCGAATACGGCTTACAGCCTGGCGTCGATGCATCCGGAATACGCGGGACAGCGCTTCAACTCATGGGAATATTTTCCGTTAAGCCGCGCTTCCATGGAGGCCAAAGCGGCGCAGGAACTGTTCCGTGAACTGACGGAACTGGTAAAAAGCATCGACCCCGAGCGGGTGGTGGCGTCTCCAAACGGCCCCTACAGCCCGGTGGAAACCGCGACGCGCTATCTGTGCGACAATCTGGACGTACAGGAGCGCGAAGAGTTTTTCGACTTCTGGTCGCGTTCCGGTCCCGGGCGCAAGGCAATCTGGCTGACTGAATTCGGAATCCCGTTCGCCGGGCATCAATATATCCGTTACGTCGACCATCAAATGCCGCATGGTGGGATTTGGCCGAAGATTCACCTGGAAAATGCGGCCCGTTATTACGGCCCGTCGATCTACCTGGCGGAAGATGAGAAAGTTTTCGAACGATATCTCCTCGACAACTATTACCGCCATATGTCATACCCGGTAATGCAACGTTTGACCGGAGATAATGTGAAACGGATCTGGCGCGCCTGGCGGACATTCGGCGTCAGCGCCAGCGCGCACCATATTTTGAACGAAGGATGTTTCGGCAAGCCGGAAAAGGCGGCTCCTGAACAACGCTTCGGGTTCAAGGAACTGGATGATCCGCGCTGTCCCGGATTCAGCGTGGCGGCACGCGGTACGTTTCCGATGGTCGGGATCGATCCGGAAACTCCGGCGGCGCGGGCTTATCTGGATTCCACTGCGTATGTGACCGGATTCATCGGCGGCGCGGACGGGCGGTTTACCGCCAAAGATCATCTGTTTTATTCCGGCAGCGCGGTACGCAAAAATTTTGTCGTGATCAATGATCTGGACCGTTCGATTGCCATTGACGGGCGCTGGGAACTGCGCCGGGACGGCAAAACGGTCAATGAGGGTAAATTCAACGGTATGGTCGATGCCGGGAAACGGGATACGGAACGTTTCCTGATTGAATTCGCAGCACCGGAAGTGAATGAGCGTACTGATTTTGAACTCGTGGTCACTGCTCCGAATATGGCCGATACGTTTGCTCTGACGGTATTTCCGAAAAGCCCGCCTCCGGTACGTAAATTGAGCGGCGCCGTTTGGTATGTCAATATCAGCGATGATATGACCCACGAGACGCCGCACCTGACAATCAACCGCGATAACGCTGAATTGTTGAAAAATGCCGGCCTGGATGTCAAATTATTAGGCGGCTTGAAGACATTCAGCTACCAGGGACTCAGCCCCGCCGCCGCACAGGACATCCATCGCGGACGGAAGTTGGCGGAGGGAATGCCGCAACCCGGGGATCTCCTGATTATCCCGCGCCAGACATTGACGGTCTCTCCGGATAATTATCAGAATCTGCTCCGGCTGCTGGAAAAAATCGGGCTGGACAAGCTGGTGGAAAACGGCGTGAAACTTCTGGTTATGGAACAGGATCTGGACAATATTTTCGGCATGACAACGGAAGAGACGCGGCCGCGTCAGGCGTTTATCGCAGCGGAAGGACATCCGGTTTTTGCCGGATTGCGCGACTCTGATTTGAGCGCCTGGTGCGGCGATTCAAAAATGCGTCCGGCGATAACACCGATGGGCCCCGGAGAACACCGTTTCCCGGAACGGATTTGGCATGTGTCCAATACCAATGCGGTGGCGACCCGGACGCTGGTCCGGCCGCAGCAGGGCGCGGTCCGGGCGCTGGCGGTATGCGGCTTCGACCTGCAGGAAAGTCCGCTGCTGGAAGTAGCGCACGGACGCGGCCGGATGATCTTCTGCCAGTTCGATATCTCCACCCGTTACGGCACGGACCCGGCGGCGACCCGGCTGTTCGACAACCTGATCGATTATCTGCTGGCCGCGCCGGAGCCCGATCCGGCGCGCAGAGAACTGGCGGAAACACCTTCGACTGCGATTGAAGCAAAGCCGCGGCTTTTCCGCGCGACGCGCCCAACCGGTTCGGCGGCATGGGGTATTACGCACGGGGAGTTATTCAACCGCGAAGCGATTTATCATCGCAACCAACCCGGCAAGGTTTTGCCGGACACGAAGTTTCCGGTTTTTGCGGGAACTTCGGAGATTGTCCGAGGAAATGCGGAACGGTTCGAATGTTCCTGGGTCCCGGATATTTTCGAGACCGGTTGGATGAAGCGCAAGGCGGCATGGATCCGCTCGGCTTTGATTGCCAATCAGAACGGCAGCCGTACTGACGGCCCGGCAGTTTCATTGCAGGGCAACGCAACCCGGCTCTATCCGTATGTTTGGGTGGAAGGTTTCGTCCACCCTTACACGTCGGATATCTGGTGACGGCACCGTTCGACAAGCAGTCAGGCTCAGTAAAAGTTATTCTTTTTGCGATTCAGTGATGACCCCTCAGCTTGATTTCCGTCAAGATGGCGTTATATTTCCATTATCCTGAATCGAGGAGTAATGAATGATGGATAAAACGCAAAGCGGCAGAAAACGCACTTTATATATTGCCGATTATTGCCTGACGCCGTTGAAATCCAACAGCGATGTATACAGAGGGCTGTCGTAACCGCTTAAAACGACCACGCCCTCATACTGTACTGAACAAACTTACATTAAGACATACATGTTCTATTGCACGGAAACCGTCTGTTTCGACGGCATATCCTTGGAAGAACTCCCCTAAGCCGCTTCTCGCTTCCGAAGTAAATTACCGAGAGAGATTGTGTCGATATTCCCGGGGAGTTTCTCCGATTTGACGCTTAAAGAGCATGGAGAAATAATTGCTGTCATGAAAGCCGCAGGAAAAAGCAATATTTGAGATTGAATCATCCGTCGTGCAGAGCATTTGTTCAGCGTGTTTGATCCTAACCTCGA
The DNA here is from genome assembly GCA_031548025.1 of Victivallaceae bacterium. Lineage (GTDB taxonomy): Bacteria > Verrucomicrobiota > Lentisphaeria > Victivallales > Victivallaceae > UBA5239. The sequence goes on from JAVBRM010000023.1 coordinate 3,872, forward strand.
TGAGATAATCGACCATGCTTTTCCGGAGAAATTCCATGAAGATTCGGCTGCCGGAACTAATAGAAACATTACCCGCATGCACGATGTCATCGCGGGTGATATTGCTGGAATAGTTGGCGTCAATGAAAGCAATCATCTTCGATAGTGTGAACATACGGCTTGAATATTTTTTTTCATTTTGCCCGTAATTCCTGGCAATAAGTGCTATGATCTCGTAGAAATAGGCTCGTGCCAGAAATTTGTAGCCCAATGGATGCCTCGTGCATTCATGTTCAAGCTTCGCCATCAGAATACGTATTTCTTCCAACCCTTCGCCGGCAATGTTCAGTTTGACCTTGAAGTCGGAGCATTTGCGCAAAGCCGGTTCAGTCTCAAAGAAGGCAAGATATCCGGGGATATCACGCAAATCGAGCTCATCTTCTTCCAAGAAGCCCGTTTTGAACATAAGGTTTGCCAACAGCAGATTTTTATTTTGGAAATATGAATGGGAACTGCCACGTCTGATGAGAAAAATATCCCCTGCCGAAATATTATAGAATCGTCCATCGTTTTCATGAACGGAAGATCCTTCCAAAACGCATACAAGTTCTTCAAAGTCATGGTAATGCCTGAAAGTTCTCTTTTGCGAATAATACATCATCTGAAATGGAAGTCCAAACGGAGTAATGTAATGCGCTTCGGCAAATAATACTGCTTTTCCCATAAATACTCAATCAGGGTGAAAAAATTTGTTTTGCTCTTTTTTATACAATAATATACCATATTGACACAATATTCAAGGTTTTTTCCGGAAAATAGAATATAATAATATTCAGAGTTAAGGAATCCCAAAATATAAGAGGATATTTATGCAGAAAAATCAGCAAACTTTCAAAAGAAATTTTACTCTTATCGAGCTCCTGGTTGTGATTGCGATCATCGCAATTCTCGCTGCCATGCTTCTTCCCGCATTGAACAAGGCCCGCGAAAAAGCACGCTCCATCTCCTGCGTAAACAACCAAAAAAGTATCGGTTCCGCAAATGCTTTTTATGTAAGCGACTATAACGATTACACCGTAATTTCCCACTGGTTTTATGAGGCTCCAGTGACCGGTTGGCGCTGGACTAAGTTAATTGCTCTTTATCTTGAACCGAATCCGGTTATAGCCGCCGATGGGCTTCCGGATGGGCGTTTCAGAGCACGCGAAAAGTTATGTCCTTCCATGACAGACGCCTCGAAGCGCAAGCCCAATTCGGCAGGCACCTATTCCATGCATCAATCTTCATATGCGATAAACCTGCAGGAACAGGAGGATTTGGGTTCTTCCTCGACTTTCAGGATGCTGCTGCATAAGCAAAGCGCTTTAAAGCAGCCGAGCAGGCTTTTTTGGGTTTGTGACGGCACATTGTGGAGCGTCAAACAAATAGAGTCCAAGCTTATAGACTATCTTACATACGGCGAGACGGAAGACAGGGCGCTGGTTGCTTACCGCCATACTCGCAAGATGAATGCCCTGTTGTTTGACGGACATGTGGCAAACAAGTCGGAAGGGGAAATTATTTTTTCTCTAAATAAGGATTTCTGGCACGCGAAGGATGATGCCGGCCTGGTCGCCATTCTCAGATAAAATCTGCCTTTCGTAATCAAAACAGTAACGGCAAAAATTTCAGTAGAGATTTTTCTGCTATAAATCACTAAAAAAGAGAAATATTTCCATGAAAAAATTCATTATTCTTTCCGCTCTTATCTGTTGCGCCGCGGGTTTGTTCGCCGCTGATCATCTGTCGGTGGATGCATTCCGCATTCGTCGAAACGGTTGTTTGTCGTTTGCCTGGGACGGTTTTCCCGTGATTTCCCGGGTGAATGTCACTTTCAACACTGCGGGGGGGAAAACGCTTGCGGAACTCCAGCTTCAGGAACTGGACCTTCAACGCCTCCGCACAGGTGAAACAACCGACTTGGCGGGCGAGCTGCACGGGGGGCTTGGTTCCTATAAGTTTTCCGCACGAATGAAAGCAGACGCCGCCGGTACGGAAACCATCCAGCTTGAATGCAGTGGAACTTACAGCGCCTCGCCGGAAGAAGTTTCCGCTTCGATGGAAGTCTATCTCGGGAAAAAACTTTTTTTTGATGCGATGAAAGACAAGATTACTCCGACACCGAAAGAGTTGTCTGTCCGGTCGCCATTGGCCAAAGCTGAATTTGTATTTCAGGGAGTTAATGCGGCATGGAAGCTTTGGAATCGGCATAACGCCAAATGGCTGGATGAACATGAACGCTCAATTATTGCCGTTTGCGGGAATAGCAACAGCAAGACTGCTTCCAAACAGTATTCCATGGTTTTTTCCCTGAAACTCACTCCGTATCCGTTTACCGCGGAACTTCTGGAACTACAGTATCTTCAAAGGCTACGTGCCGAGCTCGGGAAATGTCCTGCCGCAGCCTCTATTCCGGATCGTTTCATGGCGTTGGATCGCGATTTCGGATTGCTGGCGAAGGCGCCGGAAAACGAATGTTTTGACGAGAATATATTCCGCCGCCTTAAAACATCACTCCTTAATCTTGCCGCTTCCACGGAATTTCAGGCGACCGGACGCTACAATATACCCCACATCGTCCCGGAACCCCGTCAGATGGAATTGCGGAAAGGAACTTACATCTTCAAACGGAATTCCGCCATAGTAGTCCCCGACAATGCCTCGGAGCGCCTGCTTCGAACCGCCGGACTGCTTCGCTCCGAACTTAAAGAATATCGCGGTTTGGATCTGCCGCTCCGAAAAGCCTCCGAACAAAAAGGCCAAAGCGGCGGCATTTTCCTGGCCGTAATCTCTCATGGGCAGAAAAAGGCGGATGGGGAATACCGCTTGGAAATCCGTCCCGATTCCATCGAAATCGAGGGAGAGGATGAACAAGGCGTTTTCTACGGAACTCAAAGTCTGGTACAATCAATAAGTAAAGATGCCAGTCAATGTGTTACCGTCAATTGCATGTCGGTGCATGACTGGCCGGGAGTTCCTTTGCGCAGTGTTTCGCTGGAAATGGCTCGCTATCCCCATGCCCGCCAGTTTGGCGACCGGCTGATCCGACGCTGGATCGCCCGCTACAAACATAATTATCTGGCCATGGCCATCGATGCCGGCAATGTTCTCTGGAAATCCCACCCTGAAATTCCCAAAGCTTCCGACGAGGCGAGTTGGGGTAAGCTCAAAGATGCTTTGACTCCGGAACAACTTCGGGAATATGCCGAATTGGCTTCGCTCTATTTTCTGGATATAATTCCTCAGATTCAGGTAGCCGGGCACAGCGACAATATAGTCAAGGCCCATCCCGGGCTCAGGGACGATCCAGGTGACCCATCCAATACAACGCTCAATTTCAGTAAGCCGGAAACCCGGAAGATCCTTTGCGACCTGATCGATGAACTTGTCGAAGGGCTTCAGCCGAAACATTATTTCAACATCGGATGCGATGAGATGAATTCCATCGGAAAGAATCCTGAATCGGCAGGAAAAAATCCGGTAGAGCTCTTTACCGGGCATGTCCGTTTTTTTCGTGATTACCTTCGAAACAAATATGGGTTGCGCACCATGATGTGGAGCGATATGCTTCTCAATGAAAAAAAATGGGGATGGCCAGGCACGAAACTCGGCACGGAAGACGCCGTGGAAACTCTCCCCAAGGATATTGTCATCCTTTACTGGAATTATATGGGAAGAAAGGAGTTTCCTGCCTATAAACATTTGCATTCCAAAGGATTTGACGTAATAGGAGCACCTTGGTTTCTTCCACAGTGCAATTACACCATGGCGGTCGACGGCGCCGTCTGCGGCGGGCTTGGGTACGCGGCCACATGCTGGGTCATCACAACCCGTCGCAATACCATGCTTACCAGTCTGGTGGTTTCCGACAAATCTTGGAATCAGGAAGATAAACGCACGCTGGACGAGATCATGGCTTATGATCCCGATGAACATCTGCAGCACTCGGTTATGACGCCGCAACCTTCCGAATTCAGCGGTGTCGCAGCTTCGCCAATCGAACTTTCCGCTGTATATAACACAACATTCCAGAACGTTTGCCCCAGCTCGAATTTAAAGGGAGTCAATGATCTGGACATTCTTCCCGCCGGCAAGGCCGTTATGGGAGGAACACTATATCAATTGCCGCCAGCGGGTGACAATCGGCTTGTCGTTGCCGTAGGCGCCGATGACGGCGGCTTACCGGTTTCTGTACAGATTCCCGTTGGCGATAAAGCACGTGGCTTAGCGTTCCTTCATTGCTGTAAACGGGAAAAGGGGGTTCTCGGGCGTTATCGCGTGATATATGCGGACGGTACGCATCGGGATGCCGTACTGGAGGGAGGCTACAACATCGCGCCCCTGAAATACAATATCGCAGACAATGAACTTTATTTTCATGGAACGCGGACGCGTCTACACCTGATCGCGGAATCCAAACGCGCCTGGACGGCGATCGCTCCGACCGGAGAAAAGATGGCGTTGCAATCCTTCGAATGGCTGAATCCGCATCCGGAAAAGGAGATCAAAACGGTCGAGTTGACCTCCACCATTCCCGGAGACCGGATTCTACTGCTTGCACTTTCCACATTAAAAGCTCAACATTAATCATAATTTCACAGAAAGGATGAATCATGAAAAAAATCTTATGGATCGCGCTTCTCGTCATATGCGGAAGTATCTCCGCCACGGAAGACGTACTCTGGCAAGGTGTTCTTACTGACGGTCCGAAATATTCATTTCGCGCCAATGAAATCGAAAATGGGCAACCCGTCCTGGTTATCCGCAATACCAACCCGAAAAACCTGATGCCAATGGTTGAATTTCCTGTAGACCGGGAATTGCCGGCAGGCAAAATAGTCTGCCTTGCCGCCGATATCGCCCAGGAAGACATCTCCGAACTGAAAGAACCGTTTCATGGCGTAAAACTCATGGCGAGCCAGCAACTGGAAAACGGTTCCTGGAAACACCCGCAGACTTACGGAAAATCCGGGTCCCACTCCTGGAAGTCCGTTACGATCCCCCTGAAACTACCGAACCTTAAAATGTTCAAGGCCGTCGCGGCCGTAGAACGCGCCACCGGAACAGCAAAGTTTCGCAATATCCGCCTTATCGATCTTTCACGTTATGGCGCTTATACGGTGACCGGCATGACCGACCATGAGGATGGGGTATACAAACCGGGCGAGGAGATCCATTTCAAATTCAATGTCCTCGACGACGGCAAACCCGTCTCCGGCAAACTTCGGCTCACCATCAAGAAAGATCATGCGGAAACAATTCAAACCGAGATTGATGTCCCCGCTGATAAACCGGCAGTGTTTACCGATAAACTCGATAAATCCGGCACAATGCTTGTCATTGCCGCCCTGATCACCGATGGCGGCGCAGAGTGTTACCGACCGGGCCGGGGGGGAGACCTGCGTCCGATTTCCTATGGACTGGGGGCCGCGGTTCAACCGGAAACACTAAAACAGGGGGCCGCCGAACCAAATGATTTCGACGCGTTCTGGCAAGATCAGCTCTCCAAACTCAATGCGACACCAATGACTGTTTTAGAGAAGAAACAGCTCCCGGATCAGGACGGATGCTCCGTTTTCGATATGAAGATCAACTGTATCGGTAAACGACCGGCCTCTGGCTATTTGGCGATCCCCAAGAACGCCGCCCCCAAATCCCTCCCGATCCGCATGTATTACCAGGGCTATACCCATGAAGGAGCTCAGTGTGTAACAACGCATCCCAAACAGATCGTTTTCCGCGTCAATGCACATGGAATCGAAAATGGGCGCGAACCCGCCTATTATGCGGAACTCGCACGTACCGAACTTGCCGGATACGGTTTTGACAATACGACCAACTCGGACCGCGAAAAAACCTATTTCAACGGCATGATCCTCCGTGACCATCGCGCCCTTCAATATGCCAAAACCCTTCCAGAATGGGACGGAAAAACCATAATTTCCGACGGCGGAAGTCAAGGCGGATTGCAATCCATTGCCATTGCCGGGCTTAATCCGGATGTGACACGGTGTGTGACCCAGGTTCCCTGGTTCTGCGATATCGGCGGTATCACCATTGGACGCTTCAGAGGCTGGAGACCGGACTATTTTCCGGCGTTGAATTACTATGATCCGGTTAATTTTGCCAAACGCAGCAATGCCGAATTCCTGATTGACGCAGGATTGTGCGACGAGGTATGTCCCCCCTCCGGCGTCTGGATATTGTACAACAATCTGAAACACGGGCAAATGACCATGCACCAGGGATATAATCACCGCGTATTCTTCGGATACGTCGCCAAAACCTCCGGACGCGGCGTTTATTCAAAGTAGCATGATGTTTTTCCAGCTTGATTTCCGTCAAGATGGCGTTATATTTCCATTATCCTGAATCGAGGAGTAGTGAATGATGGATAAAACGCAAAGCGGCAGAAAACGCACTTTATATATTGCCGATTATTGCCTGACGCCGTTGAAATCGGTGGAGAAATGCGCACTGTTGCGCGACAATCAGCGAATCATGGCGATTGGCGGGATCTCTGCTTTTACCCGCGATCAGGATGTGGATGTCTACGAATTCGAGAATGCCTATATCACTCCGGGCTTTATCGACAGTCATATTCATGGCGCGGGCGGTTTCGACTGCGCCCAGCCGCTGAACAGCCCCAACAGCATGAATGATATGAGCCGTACTCTGGCGGAACGCGGCGTGACCAGTTTTGTCGGTACCATCGTGCCGGACAAGCGGGAACAGATGCTGGCGACCCTTGACGCCCTGAGCCGGATCATGATGGAGCCCCAGCCCGGTGCGGAACCGGTCGGCATCCATATGGAAGGGCCGTTTCTCAACCGGACCAAGGCCGGCTCGATGGAGTCGAACGACCTGAAAGAGATCGATTTCGGGCTGGTCAAAGAATTTATCGCCGCCGCCAACGGCAAACTGATCAAGATGACTTTCGCACCGGAGCTCGAAAAAGCCGACAAGCTGGTCGAGCTGCTGCTGCAAAACAATATTCTGCCCTCCATGGGGCACAGCACCGCCGATGACAAATCCACTCTGCGCGCCATTGACGCCGGAGCGCGCTGTGTGACTCATCTTTTCAACGGTATGCCGCCGCTGCATCAGCGGGATCAGACGCTGACCAGCGTGGCCTTGACCGACGAGCGCGTCGCCATCGAGCTGATTCTGGACGGCATGCACCTGAACCCGCGCATGATCGATATGGCCTGCCGCTGCAAACCGGTGGACAAAGTGATCGGCATCAGCGATTCGGTCCAGGCCGCCGGTTTGCCGGACGGCGAATATACCATCGGCAACACGAAAATCATCGTCAAAAACGGTATTTCCAGGACTCCGAAAGGCATCTTGGCGGGGACTACCCGGCTGCTGGACAGCGGTTGGCATCAACTGATGAATTATTCACATATGCACGACACCTCCGCCTCCGCCTGTGTTTCGATCAATGCGGCCATGATTCTCAATCTCCACGACCGGGGACAGATTCAACCGGGCAGACGTGCGGATTTCGCGATTTTTTCGCGGAACGACGACAAGCCGCTGATGACCGTCCGCCAGGGTGAAATCGTTTACAACGCCGGTGCACACAACTACAGCTATACCGCAATTCAAGCCCAGGATTAATCAATGCCTTCTGCCAAATACCAACTGCTCGACTCCGGTAACCTCATGAAATTGGAACAGGCCGGCCCCTATCGCCTGATCCGCCCCGCCCTGAACGCTTTCTGGAAACCGCAACTGCCGGAATCGGAGTGGAATAAAGCCCAGGGCGTTTTCGTCCGCAACTCCAGCGGCGGCGGCAAATGGAGCTACCATCATGGCGGACTCGCCGAATCATGGCAGCTCGATTATGAGGGCTTTCAACTGATTGTCAAGCCGACCAATTTCGGGCATCTGGGATTTTTTGCCGAACAATACGACAACTGGCAGTGGGTTCAGCAGGTCATCCGCCGCATGGGCAAGGATGTCCGCGCCATGAATCTTTTTGCCTACTCCGGCGTCGGCTCGCTGGCTATGGCGGCGGCCGGGGCGCAAGTCTGCCACGTCGACGCAGCCCAGGGTATGATTGACTGGGGACGCCAAAACCAACAGTTGAATCAGCAAGTTCCCGACTCCATCCGCTGGATTGTGGACGACGTCATCAAATTTACCACCCGGGAAATTCGCCGGGGCGCCAAATACAACGGCATTACCCTCGATCCGCCGAGCTTCGGACGCGGCCCCAAAGGACAACTCTGGAAAATGGAAGATCACCTCGGTCCGCTGCTGGATTCATGCCGCCAGCTGATCGACACCGGCAAGCCGTATTTCGTGGTGCTGAGCTGTCATTCGCCCGGCTTTTCGCCATTGACGCTCAAGTATATCCTCCGCGACGTTTTCGGCCCGGCCGGAAAAATCGAAACCATGGAAATGACCATACCCGACAGCAAAAACCGCCCCCTCCCCGCCGGAATTTCAGCAAGGCTGGCCGTCGGGGAAGTTATGGGATAGCTGTGAGAATCTTTTGCGATTTCAGAACTTATCGGCCAGCGGGAAATTGAACCGCCCGTCGCGAATGAGCGCGGCTATTTCGTGATCCGGTTCTGAGGTCCAGGCCCACATCGGTTTTTCACCGTGATAGGGATCGGCGTCCGCCGCTTCAGTCGGGAGCTCGGTGCCGCACAGTTCCGCCAGTACGCCGTCCCTCTCCAGCCCATAGCCGGAGTCATCCAGATAAAACAAATAGTCCGGGTTGCGGAATATCCGTTCCCAGGAGTGGAAGCGGTTGCGGGCGGTACGCTTGACTTTGCCGGGGAACGCCGGGCTGCTTTCGTAGAAATTGATGATCGCTGTTTTTTCCGATGCAGTCAAATCCGTCGCACGTTTGGGGGTGAGAGTGGAGCTGACACGGACGATCGGCGCGGCGTTGCCGCAAACTTGCCAGCCGGATTTCCCGTAAACCACAAAGAGCGATGTGTACAGCGGCATGGCGATGATGCCGTTGACCCTGCCCCACTCCAACGCCATGCGGCACAGCGTCGCGGCAATACCTTTGCCGCGGAATTCAGGGTCGGTGGCGACCGAGGCAATACCGGCCAGCTTGACCACCCGGCCATCCGCCAGAAATACCTCAAACGGCATCGCCCCGACATGACCCACCAGCCTATCCGCCGTAGCGGCTCAACTTTCAGCTAATTAACCGGGCCGGTGCTGGCGCGAATATTGAACCGGTAATCGACCAGGATGTCGCCGGACACGATTTCCCCGGCTAATAAATCACGGAAAATGCGACAGCTTTCCCGGACCAGTCGCCCGTAGTCCTGTTCCAGCGTGGTCACCGATGGTTGGAGATAAGGAGTGGTAGTACCATCGGACCAACTAATGATCGAAACCTGTTCGGGAATTTTCCAGCCCAGCAGGCTTACCGCCTGAACCACCTGCGCCTCCATACCCTCGTGTAAGCTGATCAAAGCCGTTACACCCTGATCAAGTAATTTTTTTATAACCTCAATCTGATTGTTGCCGGTGACAATGGCTTTGTAATCGGCCGACAGGTTGTTGGCGCGCATGATTTTGCAAAACGAAATATCGCGATTGTGGCTGTTCCAGCTATGGGGATAATCAAAGGAAATAATGGACCCGACCCGCCCGATCTTGCGGTGTCCGAGACCAATCAGATGTTCCAGTGCCAGCCGCATCCCCTGGGCGTCGTTCGAGCCGACCATGAAGATCCCGTCCAGATGCCGGGCGGAAGTGTTGATACAGACCAGCGGCATGATGTGGCGTTCGCCCCAGTAGACCTCAAAACCATCATTACCCAACAGCGAAATAGCCCCGCAGAACGGCAGCCGCTCAAGCAACTCCAGATGCCCCAGCGAGATAATCACCGGTACATACTCTATGTGTTCGAGTTCAGTGCACAGCCGGTTGACCAATGCCCCATAATACCACTCGAACGAGTACCCCGGCACGATCAGCGCGACTTCACGGCAGGTATCGAATTTATAGCCGATTTCGCGGGCGCAATTCAGCACCGCGCGGCGGGTCCCGGCCGTAATCAGGCTGGAACCACTCAAGGCCCGGGAAACCGTCGCCGTGGAATACCCGGTAATATCGGCAATTTTGCGTAATGTCGGTCTCATGTTGAATAATATAATACCGGATTGAATTTTGACAAATATTTTGTTACATTTTTTGCATGAGATTGCAATTTATTGCGCCAGGAGATGTTGTTTTATCACCGATCGCCGTTATATTTTATAGTAACTTCAGGAGACCATTCTATGAAAAATCATAAAATTGACTTGAGCGGAGCCTGGACTCTCCGCAGTATCGATTGGAAAGATAAGACTATCCCCGCGACTTTGCCCGGAGATAACTGTACCGCCCTGCTCGCCGCCGGAGAAATCCCCGATCCGTATTACGGGCGCAACGAAAACGCTGTCCAATGGATCCGCAAGCATGATTGGGAGTACCAGCGCGATTTCGAAGTCCCCACGGCCATGCTCGACTATGACAGCATATTCATCAACCTCGAGAGTTTCGATACTTCCGGCACGGTTTATATCAACGGTCATAAAGTATTGTCCGCCGGTAACATGTTTGCCCGCTACCGCCTCGACGTCAAAAAATACCTGAAACCCGGCCAAAACCAAATCCGGCTCCTGTTCAAAGCCGTCGAACCGATTGCTCAAAAAGTGGCGGATAAGCAGTCTCTGAAAGTCCCTATGACCGGCAATTCCAAATCGCCGAATTTGAATATGATCCGCAAAGTCCACTGTCATGGCGGCTGGGACTGGGGAATCACGTTGATGGTCAGCGGAGTTTATGCCCCGATCACCTTTGAAGCAGTCAATACTGCCAGGATCGAGCATGTCAATGCCCTGCAGGTACATGAAAAAGGCAAGGTCACCGTAAGTGCGATTGCCGAAATGTTCGCGGAAAAGAAAGGCTGCAAGCAGATCACCTTTTCGTTTAACGGCGAAATCCACGAGGTTACGGCCAACCTGAAAGAGGGGCCAAACACAGTCAAAGCCGAATTCACCGTCACCAAGCCGCGCCTGTGGTGGCCCAACGGCCACGGCGAAGCTTTTCTGTATGAGCTGAAGGTCGAAACCGGCGAGCAGAGCGTCACCCGGCAGATCGGATTGCGCACCATTGAAGTGATCAATCAGCCCGACGAATACGGAGTGTCGATGTCGTTTCGGGTCAACGGAGTCGACATCTTCTGCAAGGGGGCCAACTGGATTCCAGCCGATGCCTTCCCGTCGCGAATCACGCCGGAGCGCCTGGAAGATCTGGTGGAGTCCGCCAGGTTGGCAAACATGAATATGCTCCGGGTCTGGGGCGGCGGCCAGTACGAAAGCGACTGTTTTTATGATCTCTGCGACCGTAAGGGCATCATGATCTGGCAAGATATGATGTTCGCCTGCAGTCTGTATCCTTCCAGCGAGGAGTTTATCGCTGATGTCATGGAAGAGCTCGCATACCAGATTCCGCGTCTGCGCAGTCACGCCTGTCTGGCGATCTGGTGCGGCGACAACGAAGTCATCGGCGCCACCCGTTGGTACGGTGGCGATAACAGGACGACTTATCTGATTAACTACGACCGGCTCAACCGCGAATTGGGTCGAATGGCGGCCAAGCTTGACCCAAGCCGGATTTTCTGGCCGAGTTCGCCATGCGGCGGCCCCGGCAATTTCAATGACGGCTGGCACGACGACAGTTGCGGCGACATGCATTACTGGGAAGTCTGGCACGGGCGCAAGGATTTCAGCGCCTACTATTCCGTCAAACCGCGCTTCTGCTCGGAATTCGGCTACCAGTCGTTTTCTTCGCTGGAAACCGTCAAAAGTTACTGCCCGGAAGATCAGCTCAATGTCTTCTCGCCGGTCATGGATCATCACCAGAAATGCAATCATGGCAATGCTCCGATCATCGGGATGTTCGGCAAATATTTCCGGATGCCGGAAACCTTCGAACATTTTCTTTATCTCTCGCAGGTCCAGCAGGCGCTGGCGATCAAGACCGGCGTCGAATTCTGGCGCAGTCTGAAACCGCGCTGCATGGGTACCATTTACTGGCAACTGAACGACAACTGGCCGGTCGCCTCCTGGTCCAGCCTGGAATACAGCGGCAAATGGAAGCAACTCCATTACCAGGCCCAACGTTTCTATTCGCCAATTCTCGGGGTCATTTACAAGGATAGCGAAGGACAAACCCAATTGTTCGTCGTCAGCGACTTCAACGAAAAAGCCACAGTCGGTATCAACGCCGTAGTGTATGATTTCGCAGGCAAGGAACTGCGCCGGTTCCAAGCCGTCGAGGCACTGAAAGCCGGTGAAAGCAAGTGCGTCAAAACCTTCAAGGACGCAGAACTCGCCGGCCTTGATCCGGCTGAGTGTTTCATCGAACTCTACACCGAAGCCCGGACCGCCGGGGGCGTGAGGTTCGAGCACGAAAACTCCTATTTCTTCGGACCGTTCAAGCACTGCAATATCCGGCCATCCGTGATCAAGGCGGAAGTAATCGAGCAGAAAGGCATTTTCAAAATCCGGCTGAAAACCGATAAACCAGCCCTGTTCGTCAATCTGGACACTCCCGGTATCCCCGGAATTTTCAGCGCCAACAGCCTGACCCTGCTGCCGAGAGAAGACCGGGAACTGGTCTTTACGCCCAAAGCGACAACCACCCTGAGCGCCCTGAAAAAGGCCCTGCGAATAATTTCGCTGAGGGATACCTACAAATAAACATTCCAACTTGCCGGTAAGGCATGCATCGTTCATTTTGCATGCCTTACCGGCAAACCATGAATACTTCAAGTGTTCGCCGCGCGAATACAGAAAGCTTTCTTGAGTATTTCCCCGAATAACACATGTTTTCGCCAAAACATTACAGGCATATCCTCCGAAAAAGTTGTATAATAAGTAAACTTTAAAAACCGGAGAACAATCCTATGATCGATCGCAAAAAAATTATGGGCTGCTGGCTGGGCAAAGCTGTCGGCGGCACCCTCGGACAACCCTACGAAGGATGCCACGGCCCGCTGGCCCTGAAATTCTACGACCCGATTCCAACCGATATGATTCCCAACGACGACCTCGATCTGCAAGTTCTGTGGGCCTGCGTCCTGAATGATATGGCCGAACCGGTGATCAGCCGCAAAATACTCGCCCAGGCCTGGCTCGATCATGTTGAGTTTTGTTACGATGAATACGGCATGGCTATCCGCAACCTCCGGCTGGGAATTCAGCCGCCGCTGTCGGGAACTTACGACAACTGGTTTAAAGACGGTCTGGGCGCCGCGATTCGCAGCGAAATATGGGCCTGCCTGGCTCCGGGCAATCCCGAGCTGGCCGCCGCGTATGCTTATGAAGACGCATGCGTCGACCATGTCGGCGACGGTCTTTACGCGGCCCAATTCCTGGCTGCCGCCGAATGCGTGGCGTTCGTGGAAAGCGACCTCAACAAAATCATCCAAGCCGGCCTGAAAGTAATTCCACGGGACTCCCGGCTGGCCCAGGCGATCCGGGACACCATCGCCTGGAATTCCACCAACACCGACACCTTCGAAATCCGAAAAATGATCCTCGACAAATGGGGCAGCGAAAACTTCACCGACGTGGTCATGAATATCCCATTCGTCGTACTGGCACTGCTGCACGGCAAAGGCGGTTTTTCACAAACCATCTGCATCGCGGCCAATTGCGGCGAAGACGCCGACTGTACCGCCGCCACCGTCGGAGCGCTGATGGGAATCGTCAATCCCGACGGCATCAGCGCCGAATGGTTGAAACACATCGGCGACCGCCTGCTGGTCAGCAAAGAAATCACCGGAATCAAACCGCCGGCCACTTTGGATGAGTTGACCGACATGATCATCGGCATCGCCGCCAGAAACCCGCAACTTGATAAAGATATCGCCGCGCCATCCAATGAAAACGACTACCGGATTTCGGCGCGCTGCGGCCTCTTCTCCCCGTGGTTCGCGGCAGACGAAAACCGCTTCCGTCCGGCCCTGCCCGCCAATTATACCGTGCGCGAATTTCCCGGTTCGCGGGGCAGTATCGACGCCTCCGAAGTGCCAGTCAATTCTCTGTACGTAATGGAATTCCGCTTCGAACTGAAGACCAGACAGGATGTCACCATCATGTTCAACAGTCCCGAAAACACCCGGGTCTGGCTGGACGGCGAATATCTGTTCGGACGCGAAGGCGGCCGCATGGCCCCCAGCTTCCACCGCTGTCCCCCGAATCAATACAAAAAAATCACCCTCGAAGCCGGCGAACACAAACTCCTGGCCGGCATCGCCCCCTGGACGGATAACCCGAAACTCGAATGGGTCATGGGAATCGCCGACCAGAAATCCCGCCTCTGGATCATCGACAATCTGAAATGGCTCTGATTGAATTATTGAATTGGTGAATTGGTGAATTGGTGAATTATGGAGAGGTTGTAAGAAATTGTGGTAGCTATTCGGCGAAGCCGGAAGTAAGCAGAGCGCAAGCGCCGCAGGCCCTCAATTCACCAATTCTCCAATTCTCCAATTCTCTTAAAAGAACAATCGCGGTATTGCTTTTCTTGGGTTTGGGTATATGATATTAGATCAATATACTACAAATGAGAGTAAGCAAATGACCAATGCTATAAGAATATTTTATCCGTGTTCCATCGACAATTCCATGCAGCCGGCTACGTTCTTCCGGGCGGAAGGCGATGAGCCCCGCCCCCTGGTGGTGGCTCTGCATACCTGGAGTACCGATCATACTCAGCCTTGTGAAAATTATTTAAAATGGTGTGCGGCCAAGAATTGGCACATGATTTTTCCGGCATTCCGCGGTCCCAATTGTACTCCGGATGGTTGCGGTTCCGAAAAAGTGGTTGCCGATATTGTCGACGCCGTCGCTTTCGTCCGCCAGAGTGCCTCGGTCGATGCCGAGCGAATTTACCTGGTCGGCGGTTCCGGCGGCGGTCATTGCGCGTTGCTGGTCGCCGGACGCAAACCGGAATTGTGGGCGGCGGTTTCCTCGTGGTGCCCGATATCCGATCTGGCGGCCTGGCACCGGGAATGTTTACACAACGGCAATCCGGTTTATTCCGAGCACATCGAACGCGCCTGCGGCGGCAACCCCTCCAACTCACAGGCCGCGGCTGATGAAGCATGGCAGCGTTCGCCGTTAAAATGGCTCGCCAACGCCGCCAATCTACCAGTTGACATCAATACCGGAATCCACGACGGACACAGCGGCAGCGTTCCCGTAACCCATGCCATCAGAGCCTTTAACCTGTTGGCCAAACCGGAAGACCGCATCAGCGAAGAAGACATGAAATATATCGCGGATTCCGAGCATATTCCGAACCATTTTCCCCCGGCGGAACCGGACCCGTCATACGGCGCAAATACCGTGCTTTTCCGCCGGTGCTCGAACAATGCCAGGCTCACTATTTTCGAAGGCGGCCATGATTTGATTCCGGCCCCGGCCCTACGCTGGCTGGAAAAACAACGGTATCAAAAAGCCCCGGAATGGAGCGTCGGCCAAGCTCCGGCCAGCGGTACGGCCAATACCGGCCTGGGTCATTGATCTGCTGGAAAATTCCGAAAACGCTTGCGGAATTCATTGGGGGTAAAGCCGATTTTCCGTGCGAATGCCTTGGAAAAATAGTGTGCCGAACTCAAACCGCTGTTTGCGGCGATTTCGGCGATGGAGTAAGAGGTGGAACTCAGCATCTCGACGGCATTCTTCATGCGGCAGGAGATGATGTAATTTGAGATGCTGATCCCGTAGGTTTTCCGGAAAGCGCGGCTGAGGCTTCCGCGATGCATACCCGCATTGGCGGCAAGTTGCTCCACCGAAAGGGCCGAATCGCCGTAATTCTCATCGATATAGGATTTGATCTCGGAAATATCCTCATTCGGCTTTGCTTCCTCGGTATCGCCGCCCGAAATCAGGGCCAGGATCTTGAATGCGGTGGCAAGCGCACTCAGGCGATGCTTGTCCCCATGAAGCTCGATGTCCGTTTCAATCATCCGAAAAAGATGGCGCGGACAAATCCCCGCCTTATTCAATCCCGGCTTGATTCTCAGCAGCTCAAAAAACTTCTTGCAATCCCATCCGGCAACCGTCAACCAGCAATAATGAAAGCGGTTTTGCGGCATGTAATCATGGAGCGTTCCCGGAGGATAATACCAGGCATGGCCCGGGCGCAGAATAAACTTCTGTTTCCCCTGATAAAAGATTCCCTGCCCGTCAACGGGCCAGAATATCTCTCCGAAATCAACCTGCTTGCGTGACTCCCGGTCGGGCGGGTACAAGACAAAATCACCATAACTTCTCACATAGAGATTCATGGATTTTTCGGCGCCCCAATAATACTTTACGTGTCTGATTGATTCCACAGTTTTAAATATACCCTTACCTGTTACATTTTTACCGTTGTTATTTTTATTCGGATCAGTTATAATATAATGTAAATCGATTAAATTGTCAACTTTTAATAGATAAATGCGATCCGCTCAGGATTCAGATTATGGAGTTTTTATGTGCGACAAAAAGGTATTGAATGGAATTTGGGATTTCTTTTACAGCGGCCTGGAAGAGCCGGAATTCCCGCTTGATTTTTCGGAGGTCATGCCCGTTCCCGGATGTTTTGACCTGATGGAACCGTACTGCGGAAAAAGAGGATACGCCGTCTACCGGTGTTTCGTCCATACTGCGGGCAAGGTCCGGTTGTTTATCGACGGATTGGGAATTTCCGCCCGAATTCTTTGGGATCGGAAATGCATCGGAGAATGCAAATACGCCTACATGCCCGAAGAATTCATTTTTGATGCCGGCGACGAAGGCAGACATGAACTCGTCATCGTAATCGACAACCGTTACAATGAGGCATTTCATCCGAATTTCGATTTCTACGGATACGGCGGAATCTATGGAGATGTGTTTATCGAAAGAATCTCCGTGGATTCAATCACCGAAGTCCTGATCTCCACGGAAGACTATACCACGGGCACCGTCCGGGTACGCGCCGAAGCCGCAAACGGGTATTCCGGTCCGGTTAGCCTCTCTTTCGACTCCGGGGCGGAAACGGTATGTCGTTTTGAACAGGGTAAATTGGATTGCCGCCTGGAGGTGCCCGGTTTCCGGCTCTGGAATACGGATGTGCCGAATTTACACCAGCTCACGCTCCGCACAGCAACGGACGAGCGGACCGAAATATTTGGAATCCGTAAATTTCACACGGAAGGACGGCGGATTTTCCTGAACGGAAAACCATTGAAGTTGTTCGGATACAACCGTCACGAAAGCCATCCGGCCTTTGGCGCGGCGAGTCCGGTTCAACAAATGGCGATTGACCTTCGCCTGCTGAAAGATCAGGGCGGAAACTTTATCAGGGGCAGCCATTATCCACAGCGGCGTTCTTTCCTCGAACTGTGCGACCGGATGGGAATCCTGGTCTGGGAAGAAACCCTGGGCTGGGGTAACAAGCCGCCGGAACTTCATTCACCGGAATTCCTCGCTTCCCAGCGTGAACAAGCGGAAAAAATGACGCGCGCCGGCTTCAACCATCCCTGTATCATGTTCCGCGGGTTCCTGAACGAAAACGACTGCACCCTGGAAGAAACACGTTCCGTCATCCAAGCACTCTACGATGGCATCCGCGCAATCGACGAACACTGCCTGATTTCCTTCTCATCCAACAAATACGAAAAGGATGTCTGTACGGACCTGGTCGACGTCGTTTCGATGAACCCATACCCCGGGTGGTATGATTCCTCCTTCGACAATATTTCGACGGTTGATCGGGTGCAAACCAGGCTGAGGAAACTTTCGGATGCCTTGCCCAAAGACAAACCGTTCCTGATCACGGAAATCGGCTGTGAAGCCTTGTACGGCTTCCGCGATCCGCTGAAAACCCGTTGGACGGAAGAATACCAAGCTCAAGTACTGACGGAAGTTTGCGATTACGTTTTCTCCGGAGACGATTGCGCGGGCGTAGCCATCTGGCAGTTTACCGACACCCGTTCCTATGTCAATGGACCCGGCATATATGCCCGGGCCCGCGGCTTCAACAACAAAGGCGTCCTGGACGAATACCGGAGGCCGAAACTCGCCTGGTACGCCCTGAAACAATTCTTAACGGAAAAATCCAAAACAACCACAAACAGCGGGGAAATAAGGCTGTGATGAAAAGAACATATGGCATTTTGTTTTTGCTGTTCGGGTTGGCATTGAGCATATATTGTGACGAGCCAACTGCCCTGCAGTATTCGATGAAGCCCGAAAGCTGGCGAATTTCCGGGAAGAACCTGACGATTGAGCCGTTATCCGGCGACCGGCTCAAGATCGTCTATTCCGGTGGAAACGATTCCGCCACACTGACGGTTGCCGAACCGGTGCATACCGCCAAGCCCGGTGATCACATCCGGGCGGCCGGGCGTTACCGGATTGTCCAAAGCGAATACGGCAGTATGTTGCGATTCAAACTGAACTCCATTGCCCAACAGCCCGTACTCACCATGTCCGGAAATCGTTTCCAGAAGCCGACAGCTCAAAGCAAACCGGTGGCCGAGGCGGATCGCTTCGATTTTTCCGTTCCAGCCCAAGCAGGGGCATCCTATGTCTTCAATATGATGTTTTACGGCAACCCGCAAACCGTTATTCTGGAGGAGGTCAAAGTATCCAGCCAGGAAATAGTCCGAAAAGGCAGACCTCAGTTTTCACCGGAGAAACGGGAATACGACCGGGAAAAGGTTGAGGCTTCGCTGGCCTCCATGAATCCGGTCAAATACGAATTGCGCACACATCCCAACCGGGTGGAATTATGGCTTGACGGCAAAGCGGTTTCCCCGGCAATTTACAGGCGTGGACCGCATTATCCGCAATGGTCGCGCTATGGGTTGTTCCGGGACGCGGGGATCGATCTCTGCTATTTCTTTGCTTTCCTCAATAAAGCGTCGGAAACCCATAAGATGAATATCGGCAATCTGTGGTTGGGCAAAGACCGCTACGATTTTTCCAAAGTAGCGGATGAACTGCGCGTTATTCATTCGATCAATCCTCGCGCAAGAGTGATTGTCATCCTGGGCATTGAAGCCTATGAGGGCTGGGATAAGGATTATCCGGAAGCGGTCTTCACAAATGCCAAGGGAGAAAAAGGATATGGATTGACTACCGCCAAGATGGTTTTTTACGGCAAACGCGCAGAAGAAGAACGTAACAAAAAATGGAATGAGGAGTTCTTCGCGGTTCCATCCAATTCCAGTGAAGAATTCAAGAATGAAGTCACCAAAGCGGCCGGGGCGTTCACCCGTTTTCTGGAAGCCGATCCGGCGGGAAAAATCGTCTGCGGCATCCATGTCGTCGGCGGTGCCGACGGCCAATTCTTTCCCCTTGACCGGGATGGTACCAGGGGAGAAGATCACAGCCCCGCGAACAAGCGCGCCTGGCAGGTATATTTACGCAGAATATATGGAAATGATATTGCAGAATTGCGCCGGGCCTGGGGTATCGACGCGGCCGATTTCGACCAGCCGGGAATTCCGGACAATCGCGAACGCGGCAATGATAACAGCGGAGTCCAGCCGTCGCAGCGCGGACGTGATTATAATCATTTTCTTTCCAGCGCCATGGCAGACCTTCGCCTGGCGATTTTCCGGGCTATCAAAGAAAATTCGCATGGACGCTTGATGACCGGCGCTTATTATCCGCCGGGAACCTCCGGGAATTATGATATCGAAAGAATGCTGAATTCACCCGATGTCGATTTTCTCATTGATATTCAACGCGTGACGCCCGCCGGATCATTTATGCTGCGCAATAAACTCTATATCGGAGAAGTGGATATGCGGGTTCCGGACATCATGACTCCAATCGGCAACTACATATTCAACCGGGTATGTTTTGAAAACATCGTCCGTCAAACCGTTTCCAATATTGTGCAGCGTGAAGGCGGAATGTTTCATCTTTTCGATATTGGCGAAGCGTTCTATTCCAACCCGGAAACAGTCCGCTTTTTTGGCAAGCTCCGTAGCGAACTTGATGCCTCACTCGATGGGGAACTGGCCATTGAACCGGAAATTGCGGTCTTCAACGATTATTCCATGCTCGCCGGTTGTTCTTACCGTTCCGCCGACCACTTATGGCGTCTCTCTCAATATTCCATGCGCCACGTGCTTGAACACAGCGGCATTCCATTCCAAGCCTATATGGCCGCAGATGCCTTGAATCCGGCGTTGCGGTTGCCCAAAATACTGTTTTTTCCGCTGATTCCTGATTTTTCACCGGAGGAACTCGCCACCCTGCGGACTCGTGCGAAGGCTGCCGGATCACTGATTGTCTGGGGGTATTACCGCCCGTTCCGGACCGGACCTTCCGCTACGTTCGGCGGATACGAGCTCCACTATCCCCCAAAAAATGCATTGTCGCCATTGCGGATTGCCGATGCCGAGAATACCGGCATGGCGCTGGAAACAATTATCGGCGAAAGCTATACTGTATCCGGAATCAATGGCGACTTTACCGCGTTTTATGAAACTCCGGCCCGAATCGCAGTCCGCTCCGGCGACAAAGTATTGGCGTTTTATTCCAATGACCGTACCCCCGGAATGATCTTGCGCGAAGAAAATGGAATTCGGGAAATCATCAATGCCGCCCCCGGCGCTTTCTCGCCTCAATTTTTCCGGCATCTGGCCAAACGGGTCGGAGCTCAGATTCTGAACGAAAATGACCAGCTGGTCGTAATGGCGGAAAACGGCATGTTATCTGTATTCTGTGAACGCGGCGGCAATATCGAGGTAACTATTCCGAAGGGGTTCAAAATCGTTTCATGCCTGACCGGTCATAAATACCTCGTCACTGGAAATAAGTTACAATTTGAGGCCGGACTCGACAATGAAACGATTTTCTTCAAGTTGGTAAAAATCAAATAAAAGCGGAGAACGGAAAATGAAACATCACAGTATTTTTACACTCATTGAACTCCTGGTAGTGATTGCGATCATTGCAGTACTGGCCGCAATGTTGCTTCCCGCGCTCAACAAGGCTCGTGAAAAAGCCAGAGCCATCAATTGCCAGAGCAATCTCAGGCAAATCGGCGGCGCGCTTCATTCGTATTGCGGTGACTATGACGATTATCTTCCGCGTTACTATTACAAAAACGAGGATGATAAGAGTGTCACCTGGGGAACGGAACTCTGCAACAGCTACATGGCCAGGATACCGAAAAACTTTGCCTGTCCCTCTCACCTCAAAGCCTACACCGCTGACGCCATCGCCTGGAGCAGTACCTACAAACGCTATCATATCGGAAGCTACAGCTCTTACGGCCTGAACTGGCGCGCGGTCGGCTCCGACATATGGTATGGCGACGGATACGGCCACTGCAAAGCCACAAGGCTGAAATATCCGTCCTCGTTGTTCGCAGCCATGGATTCCGAAATTCCTTCGGATTTAACCCTGGGGGCATACGCCGTGCTTTCCTATGAAAAAGATGATAACGGCAGACCGAACGTCCTTCGTCATTCCCGCAGCGTCAATATTTTATATGCAGACGGTCATACCAACGGCATCGCAGTCAGTCATCTACGCGTCTATAGCGCTGACGCTTTGGGCGACAGATATACGAAACCCCAGAACTGGGAAGGCGGGGGCCTTTAGAATCGGAAAAAATTCACAGGCTGCCGGGTTGGTTCGGCAGCCTTTTTCGATTTGAGATTAGGCAGGAGAGAGGTTGCTTTCTTCGATTTTCACGGCAAAACGAGGCACGTTGGCTCCGGCTTCGCCTTTGAAACTCTGGCCCTGGTTCGGATAGGTGCACTCCGGACACCGCCATTGATAACTTCCCTGGAATTTTTTGGCCGCACGATAACCGCAAAAGAGTTTTCGCTTATCGCCGCAACGCTCACATGCACGTTCACTGATAAGATACTTATCCATAATTCCTCCCGTAGTTATATTTTTTTTATAGTTACCCCTCCTCACAAGGTAACTAACACTAATATAGCCTACTTTTAAATTAATGCAAGCATTTATCAGTAGTAAGGAAAAAGTAGTAAGTAATCAGGAAGGAGAGGGCTTGGAGCGACTTGTCCGCCGTAGCCTTGGCGAAGGTGGAAGCGAATCTACTCTTTCCTCTTTCCCCTTTTATCTTTTCTCTCTTTTTCCCCGGTAAGCGCGGGGGTACATGCCGGTGTATTTGTGAAAGGAATTGGCGAAATAACTGGCGTCGCAGAAACCCAGTTCAATGGCGATCTCCGAGATCGTTTTGTCGGTATTTTCCAGCTCGCGCCGGGCGCGTTCAATCCGTACCCGCCCGATGTAGTCGAAGACCGGAACCCCGGTTTCCTTGCGGAACAGTTCGCCGAAATAGTTGGCGCTGACCTTGGTCAAGCCCGCCAGTTCCGCGATTGTGATTTTTTCGTGCGAATGCCGGTGAATATAATCGATGGCTTTGGAGATCTGCAAATCGTGTCCGCCGACGCCGGGTGGGCTGGAAATATTCAGGTAACGCAATGCCTGAATCAGAAACCCGATGAACAGCGATTTTGCCCGCAACTGGTATGCCGCCGTATGGCTTTCGAATTCCCTCGCAATCGCCAGCGCCAGCGGTTCCAGTTCGTGATAATGGGCGGCGGCGAAATTGAATTTTTTGCTGCCGATATCCTTCGAGTAGAGCCACTCGTCGAAAACCGGAAACTGCCGCAGTACCGCCGTTTCCCCGGCCGTGAAAAGCGACTCCCGGAACAACATCTGGAAATAGGTAAAATTCTCCTCGATGGTGAATTCGTGGCAATCTTCGGAGTTCATGATATAAAAATCGCCTCGGATCATCGGGTAATTCCGCCCATTGATCGTGCAAATGCCCGCGCCCCGGGCCACCAGCATGATCTCGTTGAAATCATGGTAATGGCGGCGCTCCCGGTAATCGTTGCGGGTAACATAATTGCAGAACAGATCTTTTTCCGTCGGCGCGAATTTTTCCAGATAATAACGGATCATCGTAAATCCTCCGGACAACAAGATACTCAATCCGCGGAAAATTTCAACTTGAATTTTTCATTGGTACGGCAAATAATATCAGCAAAATGCCAACTTCCGTTTGAAGGAAACATTCCGACAATAACGGCAGTACAGTCCCAGGGACTTTGCAAGTAACCGTCGATGGACTCATGAGCAATCTCAAGGTCTTTGATTTCTACCCCGCCTCCGCTGAAGTGAAGACTCGTCGCCACCAATACCGGTGTATCCCCGGCAAGCGGCAATATTTTCAATACCAGCGAGTCATGGGGCGCTATCGGCGGCAGGGTAACTTTATCGCCCGTCTGATAAATGCCGACCGGCTTCATATTGCTCAGGTCATAAATTAAAATTTCGCGGTCAACCGTTTCCGGATATTCAAAGACCCGGGGCTCATCCTCGCAATTGATAATCGAAATAATATCCCACTCTCCTATTCTGCTGCGGAAAAAGCGAGGCATGGACGAATGAAAAAAATCGATGGATTCGGCGGGAATGCCGACCGGCGGTATGACTCGGCGGTAAAGCTCCAGCCGCTCGTCGGATATCTCACATAGATTTTCTCCAATTTCGACAACCCCACCGCCGAGAAATTGATTCAGGATCATGGTTTTCGCCTCGCCGAGGGTAAGATTTCCCAAGGCCAGAAATCCGGTTTCATCGTTACCCGGCCAAGGAACCGTGTTAAGGCGCACCACCGAAGCATCCGGGTCATTGTGACGCCAGCGGGACATCCACGACCGCATCACGCATTGTTTGATCCTGACCCATGCCCCCTGCCCTTTTTCCCAATCGCCATAGGTGTCGCGCCCGGTACGGGCGGCGTCGGCCAAGCCGATCGAGCCGCCTTCATGGCCGCCGCAGATGTTCAGATAAGCCGCGTCGCCGATTCCTTTCCGAACCGCGGCAATCCCCTGGCGGTATAACTGTAGAAGATTAAGGCGGCGGTCATGCGGTATCACCCGGTTATTCGTATAGAGACAACTGGAAAAATCGACTTTGAAGTACCGGAATCCGACTTCATACAAACGCTTGAATTCATTCTCGAGCCACTGGAGCATATCAGGTTGGGACGGATCGAATATCAGGAATTCCTGCTTCCCTATTTTCATGGAGGAGGGCAAACCGGATGCCTCCCTGAGCAGCCAATCCGGATGTTCCACAGCCGCCGGGGCGTCGGGCGTCGTCAGAAACGGCGCTATCCAGATGCCGGGGATACAGCCGGCTTCCCGGATGATCTCCACCGCCGATTCCAGGCCGCCGGGCCATTTGGCATTGGCACGCCAATTACCATAACTGATCTCCCAGCCGTCGTCAATCTGATAGACATCAACAGGAATCCGGCGTCGTTTGACAGCCGCCAATTCCCGCCGGAGAATATCTTCACTGACCGACGCTCCAAAATAATGCCAGCTTCCCGCCACCGTGTAACGAGGCTTATCCGGCAACGCTATTTGATAAAAATCCGCTACCCGGGCGGCATAGTCGGAAAGCAATTGATTCGGATCGTTTCCGGCCATCATGATAACCGGCTGACTCCAAACCTCGCTCTCCGGTTCAAAGCAACAGTTATTGAATTCCGCTACCGCTCGGATTCCGGATGAATCAAGCTCAAAATGGGCCAGATGCCGGTCCACTTCCAGAAAACCGAACAATAATATCCGGTCGCCGCCTTTCAGCATCAACACACTGTCGGCACATATGGAATCCGGCGGCGCCCCCTCGGCGGCCCACTCATGATTCCGATCCTGCCCGTCAAGCGTCGTACAGCTCGGAACATGACCTTTCAAGCGTTTCTGACAGCAAATTTCCAGCTCTTTCAGTTTTTTTCCGGCAAAAGATATGGATTCTTCCGGGATGAAGAAGATAATTTCTTCATCTACGAATTTTATGACATCAATCTTTTTCCTGACGGTTATACAATCGTCAAGCTGTTCAACTTCGAGCTTATCGGAGCC
The DNA here is from genome assembly GCA_031548025.1 of Victivallaceae bacterium. Taxonomy (GTDB): domain Bacteria; phylum Verrucomicrobiota; class Lentisphaeria; order Victivallales; family Victivallaceae; genus UBA5239. The sequence continues at coordinate 28,842 of JAVBRM010000023.1, forward strand.
AAATCCAAAGGAAAGATCCGGCCATTTGTTTATTTCCATACTGTACTTCCTGTTTTACAGATATTATACCGTTTTCAACACGATATTTCTACACAACAGGAAGCGATAATATGTTATATCCGGTCAATTGTATATGTTATTTAGCGATTTCAATAATGATCCCGGAAAACTTTGGGCGAAAATCCGGTTCGCTTCTTGAACTCGGCAGAGAAGTAAAGCTGGTTGGAATAACCGAGTATTTGCGAAATTTCTTTGATGGAATGCTGATTGTAGATCAGAAGATCTTTGGCGTGGTTCATTTTCAACTTGATGAAATAATCAATCGGTGAGCTCTGGAGATATTGCCGGAAAATCCGCTGCAACGCTGAGGCACTCATGCCGCTTTGACGGCAAAGATCCGCCATGCAGAGCGAACCGGCAATATTCCTCCGCATAAAATCCAGGATACCGTTCAACTCCTGCGGATGGTGTTTGCTCTGAAAATCGTCCGCCAATTCCAACAGAACTTGATACAGCAGTCCATTGATTTCATATTGATAACCGGGCGGCATTTCTTTGACGAGCTTGTAGGCATGATCGAATTTCTCCCGCAGCCGCTCCGGGTGCGAAGGCACAATCTTATCGGCCTGATCCAGCCCCAGTTGATTGACAAGCGGAAGAACCGACGAACCGATAACCAGCATGACTTTTTTGAGCGCGTAATCGGTCGTTTCAAAAATATAGTCCTCACCGTAATGAATCAGGAACACCTCATTTTCCCCGACTTCATAACGCTTGCCTTTGTGGCTATAAATAAATGTCCCTTCCTGAACAAACTCAATGGAGAAAATATCGGAATTTATCCGATGCCGGTAACACCCGGCCACCCATTCATCATTGCCTACCGCCTGTAATTGCAAAGGAATCGACACGTTGTGAATATTGCCGAAATAGCTGATGGCAAATTGATGCAACGGATATTGACCGACATTGTAGCCGGTCAACTTGGAATCTCCGTTTTCGGTTGATATAAATCGTCTTTTCATAACAAGTCGGAATATATCACACGCCCCAAACGATTCAAGCGGAAAAAACTATTGCCGGGGTAGATTGCCAGGCGAGTCGGCCCAAACGGGCAAGAGTGGAGCATGAAACCGTATTTTCACATCTTCGGTGGCACGCTTCAGCAGAAAACTCCAGAGCTCTACCTCATCGCGATCACGTGTAAATGTAAAGACGGTGGGTTCGTCGAAATTATTTTTAGCCGCGACAATTTTGCCGGAAGCATCGCGAATTTCAAGATCGAGCGTCTCCCCGGGGTCGCCGGCGAACTCGATTTTAAACTCCCGGACTCCCTGAGGCACTTCGAAGTACCCCATGCGCATTTTGCCGATTCGGAAGAGATTGAGATATGCTCCTGATTCCGTGGGATTCATGATGGCCCACCGGAGTTGCTTGCCGGGAGTAATCCGAAGCGCGGCCGCTCCGGCCGTTACCGGAAGCCGGTACAGCCCTGCAGCGGGAACCTTGATCCGGTATTCGCTTTCGCCGAAGGGAACCAATCCCAAATCATGCCGATAATTTTCCGGCCCGTGCATACTCAGGTTGACCGGTTTGGCGCGCCCGAATTTCTGTAGATTCAACTTAAAATCCAGTTCTTCACCGGCATCCGCATAAAACAGCAGTTGAAAATCCCCACGCAAACCGGGAGACGCAATAGTCTGCCGCTTCCCCTTGGGAACCCCAAGCCGGGCAAAGGTTTCCGCCTCGCCGACGATCTGGGGAACGGGTACCGGCTGGTCTAATCCGGATGTTTTGATGAACTCGGCGACATCGATTTTCTTGCCGTTAAATGAGAGATTCCCGGTCACTTTAGCCAGGCTGCTGCCGGGCTGCCAACTTTTCAGGACGATTGGCGCGCTGTTTTCATATCCTTGAATCGTCAGATTGTCAAGCTGAAGATTGCCGAAAACCTTCGCAAATGGCTGAGTCACGATAAAACTGAGCGGGCCGGCTGAGGCATTGCGATGGCTGACCGTCGTATCGCGGATCTCGATATCATAACAGTCGGCGGCGGAATGATCGCGGATGAATATTGCATCATTGTTGATATCCTCCAGCTTGCAGTCGGTGAATTTCACACTGCCGGTAGTTTTGACATTACGCAGGCGGTAAAAAACCAACCCCCGGTTGCCGCCCCGAACAGTCACTCTGTCGACCGTCATCGACAGCGGCGTCCGGCAAGGAGTAGCCAGCATGATACCGCCTCCCTGGTTATCCTCGAAAATAGTATCCTCGATCCGGACATTGACCAGACGTTCATTCGGAAAATTCGGTTCGAAGTCGATCCCGGCTTGAGGTGCGGTGCCTCCGGTCCCCTTGACCACAGAGTTGCGCAACAGAAAATTTTCCACGCTGATGACGCTGATTCCCTGCCGGTAATGATCGTTGAGGATTACGTTGTCAATGGTGATATTGCTGCAGTAATTTTCCGGTATTCTGCGGGTACTGACATAGATGCCGTCGCCGCCGCTGCCGGTGATTTTCAGATCGCGGATGGTCACATTGTGGCAGTTCCATATCGCGATGTTGTGGCGCCATTCGGAGAATTCATATTTCGATTTATCCATGTAATCGCTTTTGTGCATCAGCAGTTCAGCCCCGGATTCTCCTCGAATGATGATATTCCGGGCGCCTTCCGCCAGCAAAAGACAATCATTCTTACCGATAAATGCGCCGCGTTTCGCTTCAATCCGGACATTTTTGGTAAGAACCAGCTCAAGATCTCCTCGCAATTTGAGCCCGGTCGTAATCCAGGGCTTTCCGCAGTCGTCGACGATGACCCGCTCGGCCCCGGAATCAATGGCCGCCTGCAGGAAACGGGTTGAATCTGCCGCATCAAATCCGAAATCGCTGACCTTCACTTCCTTGGCCATCAAGACGCAGCAGGAAAGCAAAATCAGGGTGTAAAACTTTAACATGACTCATTTCTCCAATTTGTGATTATTTTCTGCCGGTCCACAAAAGGCCCTGCGCGGAAAGCCCGAGGGGAAAATCAGCATACAGGCTTATACTGCGAGTGGAATTATACTCCGGATAAAAAGGTTTAAAGGCCGCGGCATGGCCATCCGCATAAAGAATATTTATCGCCCTGGCATGGCGGGCATGCGCCCCCTTTTCCTGAACATTGTTGGCGCTGACCCAGAAATAACCGCGTCCGGAACCGTCCGTGGCGTCGCGGATCGCATCCATCGCCAGATAAATCATGCTGGGGTTGTAAATCTGCGTGGAAGGCCATGGCGTGACGGTACCGGTCCCCATGGTGCGTCCGGTCAGGTATGCATTGATGCCGATGCCATATGTATAATAGTTATCGCCGAATACACTGGTCGTTTTCAATCTTTGAGCATCCGGAGTGCCGCCGGTCAGGGCCGGACAGAGCAACGGGGAAACGTCCGGAAGATACTTTTCCCAAATAAGCACGCTACCCCATGTTTCCGTTTCGGAATTGCTGCCGCCATTGCGAGTCCAACGCGGCAAAACACCGTTGAAATCCCCCTGATAAAGCATCAAAGCCGTTCCCGCCTGCTTGTGGTTATTCAAACAAGTCGAGGTACGTGCTTTGTCACGCGCCTTGTTCAACGCCGGCAGCAGCATGGCGGCGAGCACGGCGATGATCGCGATCACCACCAGGAGTTCAATAAGGGTGAAATTCTTTTTCATATCCGCATTCCTTTCTGACCTTTTTTCATTATCATATATTATAATAAATCAGGCGGCATATTTCTACAGCATTGCTACCGAAAAATATATGATATATCGCCAAATATAGATGATATATCGCCAATCAATCAGCAAGAACGGAATACGATTATCCTCCATCAAAATCTGGAATTACCATTCTGCAACGACACCGTCATCCGTTCGCCAGACCGGGTTTTTCCAATCGTGACCGGCTTCCGCCGCGAGGCGGACTTTTTCCTCATTGACAGTGATTCCCAACCCCGGCAGGCTGTTGCGGAAAACATAACCGTCCCGATACTCAAACACGGTACGGTCTTCAAGATAATCCAGCAGATCCGCGCCTTGATTGTAGTGAATACCCAGGCTTTGTTCCTGAATTGCGGCGTTCGGCGTACAGAAGTCAAGCTGCAAACTGGCCGCCAGCGCGATAGGTCCGAGCGGGCAATGGGGAGCGACCGCCACATCGAAACACTCCGCCATGGCGGCGATTTTCCTGACTTCGAAAATTCCGCCGGCATGGCAAAGGTCGGGTTGGATAATATCGGCGATGCCGCGAGTAAGAATATCCTTGAATCCCCAACGGGTGAAATTTCGTTCACCGGTGGCAAGCGGAGTCGTCGTGTGCCTTCTCAGCTCGGCGAAAGCCTCGATATTTTCGATCAGCACGGGTTCTTCGATAAACATGAGATGATACGGTTCGAGTTCCTTTATCAGTACCCGCGCCATCGCCTGGTGTACCCGTCCGTGAAAGTCGACGGCAATGCCGAAATCTTTCCCCAGAGCCTCGCGCACCCCGGCCACCCGCTCCACCGCCGCCTCGATCTTCGACCAGGAGTCGATGTAATCAAGCTCCGGCGTGCCGTTGAATTTGACCGCGCTGTAACCTTGAGCTTGCTTCTCTTGCGCCGCCTGAACAGTATTGGAGGGGCGGTCGCCGCCGATCCAGCAATAAACCTTGATGCGTTCCCGCACGGCGCCGCCCAGCAGCTCATAAACGGGAACTCCCATAGCCTTGCCTTTAATATCCCACAAAGCCTGTTCAATTCCGGAGATCGCGCTGGAAAGAATCGGGCCGCCGCGATAAAAACCGCCGCGATAAAGTGTCTGAAAAATATCTTCTATCGCAAACGGATTGCGTCCGAGAACCAGAAATGACAAATCTTTTACGGCCGCGGCCACCGTATCCGCTTTGCCCTCGATAACCGGCTCGCCCCAGCCGCAGATTCCCGCGTCAGTTGAAATCTTAAGAAAGAGCCAACGCGGGGCAACTTTAAACAATTCAATATTAGTGACTTTCATTTTATCTCCTTTATGGGTTAAATTTGCCGCAACGGCAAAAATCGGTAAGTTTTTCACCGGTCCGGCGAATCGGGTTGCTCCATGCCATCCGCCCCCCGGCATCGGTTAACTGGCAACGGATGTAGAAATCCTTCGGCAAACTGGAAACATCGATTTTCAGGGAAGTAAATGTACGCGGTTTTTCGCCGCCGACCGCAGTATCGAAATGCCCTTGAAAGCCTTTCCGGCCATTGGAAATCAACTGCGCCGAAACCACCGGAGAAAATTCAGCCTCAAAAATACCGTTTTTTAGTGATATTTTGCGAAATTCCGGGCCGCACGACGAGTAGAAATCTCCCTGTTTCAGCGCGGCAAGCAGACTTTTCTCCGACTTATCCGCGGCGCAGATCATTGTCCAGCCCCGGAAAAGATCGTGCGGATGATGCGCATCGTCCACCGCCAGCGCAGTATAGTTCCGACCCATATTGAGCATTTCGTCCCAGCATTCCATGCTGTACGATTTGCCGACTTCCCGTGTCGCGCCGTTGAAAACTTCGGTACCGCAGACGTAGTCGAGACTACTGAGCCTGCGGGCTCCAAAGCCGGTCCAATAAGGATGAGGTATGAATATCAATCCTCCGGCGGAATGCACTGCCTCCACAGCCTGGCGCGGATAGAGATAATAATGCGGGAAATTATCCGGCAGGCCCAATGCCAGCAAATGCCACAATTCGCCTTTGTAACGTCTTTCCGGATGGATCTCCATACCGGATATCAGCGTCATGCCATTACCGTCATACCGTTGAACCGGATTTATCCGGCGATGGTCGGTAAAGGCCAGGCAGTCATATCCGGCACCGGAGTAAAGTTTTATCAGTTCACCGGGAGATATCCGGCCATCCTCCGAAACCGTTGAATGAGTATGAAGCGCGGCTTTGAAGGCGCTAAGCCTCCTCCCGAAATATTCGATATTTTTCATAATGGAATCCCACTCCTTGATGGCGACATTTTCCATCTTCCTTATTCTATTTGTTGAATGAAAAGCGGCTCGGTATAGCCGGCGTCGTTCGGGGTGATGCCGACCGCGCCGACACGGATTTTGACCGGTTCCCGGTGATTGCGAATCCAAAAAGAAAGCCGCAGAATACCGGCCTCGGAGGCTTCCAATGCTCCCGAGCCGTCGTTATTCAACATACGCACAGGCAGAGTGACGCGGTGCCATTCCGGAGTGCGGCGCGGTTTATGAAAGTCATAATTCACCAGATAAACCGGAGCGGATGAATGCATCAGATAAGCCCCGGTATGAACCAGCGCCGTCGGATCGTCGACTTGATAATCAAAGAGCAAGGCACGGAGTTGCTTTTTCGCCGGCAATGGAGAATCGATAAAAACCCGAAGGCGTTCCCCGGCCTTTTGCGCGGGAGGAACAATAATTTCCAGCACTTTCCCTGGAACCGGAGCGGATGGATCATCGGCAAAAACATAACGGATGGGAGTGACCGTTGCTCCTGTATAACGAAATTTCATCTTCCCTGGAGTTCCTGAGGCAAAATTGCCGCATTCGGTATAGCTGAGCTTTTCCTCTTCTTCGACAGCGCCGGCCGGAATCCGGTCAATACTTGCAAGCGGAGTACCAGGCAGTTTACCGGGGTCCCAGGCCGACGCCGCCAACAAAAACGGACGCGCCCAGGAACCTTGTGCCATGGAAACCTCCACCGATTTTATAAGTTTATCCGGACGGGGATTTTCCCAGTCAAAAGCATTGAAACTGTAAAGAGCGCCGCGGGAGTCGTTGCCTCGCCAGACGAAACGACACCCCCAACCGCTGGTTTCGGAATTCCAATCAGTGATCTCCCGGCGGTATTTCAGGATCGTGCGAATGATTTTACCGTCCTCATAAATGAATTTCAACTCCGCTACCGGCGAAGCAATTTGTTCACGGTTGCCGCTGGCCCTGGAAATATCGCCCGGACGTTCGGAATTTATCAGGAAACTCAATCCCCTGACCGTAGTGCCGATGCTGATGACGACCGGAGCGGCGGAGGAAGGAATCGCCGCTGCATATTCGCCGGAAGCGGTAACTGCGAGACGGTATTTTTCCGGAGTTTGCGCCAAACAATTCTTCACCTTGGTGACCGTGGCGGCGTCGAGCATGGGGAATTTCGAATCCCGGCCCAGCCGCGTGTTAAGCGATGAATCGATGTTGACTGCTTCAAAGCGCACACCGTCGCGGCAAACCGGTGAATCTCCCGCCAGGCGGCGGCGAAACTCCCACGCCGGATCATAGCCGATGCGCGGATAACTCACCGCATCGGCTTTCCATGCATAATTGGCAGCCAGCACGGTTCCCGCCGCGGCTTTGGAAGTAATCTTGTCCGGCGAGAGAAACATATCGGGCAGATATCCCCAGTAGGTGAGTACAGTTCCCTTGCCGCCGTTCCGGAGCGTAAGGCGCGGCAATAACATGGTATTGATCGGCTGATGACAGAAACTGGCGGAAAGTAAATCGCTAAATCCTTTCTCCCGGAAATAAGCGAAAGTTTTTTCCTGTGGTGCGTCGCTGTAATCCCAGATATGAATAATCGTGCTTTTGCGCATTTGATCCAGCGCCTCCTCGCCGCGTTCGCGGCGGCCGGGAATAAAGCTGTCATGATAGACGATCGGCACGGCCCCGAGCGAGTAAACCAATTCTTCATAATGACGCACCTCACGAACCAGTTGTTCTGTAGTATGACCATTTTTGCAGTAGTCGCACTGACTCCAGCCGCAAACGCCGAATTCATCCATATTGAGGTGAAAACGTTTCGGCTGAAAAAGCCGTATGGTCTCGCGAATAACGTAATCGGTAAGCTCCCGCCCCAACGGCAACTCCGGACATAACGCAGTATTCCATGATTTGAGCGAAGCCTGACCTTTGCGGGCGGTTATCCTGGTCAGATAGTCCGGGTGCGAACGCAACCAGTTCTCGTGAGTAATCGCCTGAATCTGCGGTATTATTTCTATATGATTTTCGGCGGCGGTACGCTTGATCAGCTCAAGCGCTTTAAGCGTGAGCGTCGGCTCGCGCCTGGCGGTAAAAGGCGAATTCCCAAGAGGCAGATTCTCGCCGAATTCCAGCAGCAACGCATTGTATTTCAAACCGCCCAGCATTTTGATGAGCCGGACAAAGCGCGGCACGTCCCCGGAGCGTAGAAAGCGCGCGACCATGTAGACGCCGCGGAGTTCCAACGACGGATAATCTTCAATTTCGACCCCGGGCAGTTCCGTTCCCCGGTTATTGCGAAGCAGATTCTCAACCGTGCGTACTCCGTAATACAGTCCGCGCACGGACCTGGCACGCAGAATGATTCCCTGTCTGTCGATGATGAGTTTGTAGCCTTCGTCCGAACCCGGAACGCCGGTTTCGCTTATTTCCAGGCGGCAAAGCGCAGTTTCACCGGGGAGACTCAGCGAAACCTTGACTGCGGGAAAACGGTCACGGATGAACTCCGCCAGCAGCTCCGCTTCGGTCTTGGCCGCCACTGGATATGAAACGGTCATATGTTCGGGAATTTTGAAATTCTCTTTATTCCAGAAAGCTTTTTGCGCCTCCGGTATCAACCGGCAATTATCGATTTCCAGCGCATTGATCGTCAGTATCGCCAACATTGCCGCGGCAACGGCATATTTTCTGTTTGTTGTCATTTCAAACTCCCTTAACGTGCTTCGGAATACAATACCATATTCCGGTTGAAATAACGGGCCGGCTGTACCGATTGCGGATAAGTGAAACCGTAGGGATAAAACCAGCCGCCGGTCCAATGCTCTTCCTCTGTCAATGAGGCGACATTTCCGGCAAAGGTGGCAATGTTGATTCTGCCGCCGTGAGCCAGATAAGGAGCTCCAATTGTTTCGCTGGCATTGGCGGCAACGGCATAAATTTTGGCGCATTGTATCAATTTGCCGTTGCGCTTCACGACACTGTCGGCCAGCATGATCCGCCTCGACGGAGAGATCTTTTCAAATCCGGGGAGCGGAACACGGTTGGCGCTGGTTATATAACCGTTGTTGCTGCGGGAATCATTCACATACATACCGGTGCCGCCATTGAATCCGAGAGCACTTGAGCTATGCGCATACTGACTGCCGTAAGTCTGCGGTCCGTCGAAAAAGCTGTTGCTTTCTACAGGAATAGCCGGACAACTGGCAAAGGTTTGCGCGGAACTGGTCTTGGCTTCTTCCGGAATCAAACCCGATTGCCACAAGGCCCAGATATAGGTATAGCCGCTCTCTTGTCGGCACGGCCAGAAATCCTTGTTCGCCTGCAGGTACATTTGTCCAGCGAGACCAAGTTGCCGCAGATTGCTGACGCACTTGATGCCGATCGCTTTGACACGGGCCTTTTGCAACGCCGGCAGCAGCATGGCGGCGAGAATAGCGATGATCGCGATCACAATCAGCAATTCAATCAGTGTAAAATTAAATCTTTTTAACACGCTTTTTCCATTTAAATGGATCATTGCTTACCTCCTGTTTTTTTATTCTATTTTCCGTGTAGCTTTTCCAGCCGCTCCAGCCCGAATTTCATCGTGCCGCCGGAGTGATCCCCAAAAGGATTGACCGAGATGCTTTTGACCGTTTCTTCCGGAATGTTGTTGAAGAAGGCAAATACGGTGGAAGACGGACAAGTGTTATCGATCAAGCCGGTATAAACCAGAATTTCGCATTTAATCATTCTACTCAGGTTTACGGCATCAAAATAGGAGACGGTTTTCTGGTACTGGTCAGATTTTTTCAGGTAATCCGCTGCGCGGCCGAGAAACGGAAAACCGAGCGTTCGGTCGGATTTAAACGACTGGAAATTGCAGAAGGCCGGCACGGCGGCAAATGCCAGCGACACCCGCGGCTCAAGCGCGGCCGCCGCGAGCGACTGGGCGCCGCCGAGGCTCCCCCCGCGGACAATCAGATTTTTCCCGTCCCACTCCGGGCGGCCTTTGGCAAAATTCATCGTCCGGATTACCCGCAGGAAAAGATCGCGCCATCTCCACTTATGCGGATTGTGCAAATCGGCTTTATAAGGCTCATAATAGGTACTTCGCTTGAGCTCGTAACTGGCGGAGTCAAGCCCGACTTCCAGCCCATGCCACGATGGCTGAATGACGGTTAGTCCGTATTCCGCCGCCAGTTGAACCGCACGCAAGGAATCGGGACATTTCCAGGAATGGCTCATGAATTCGACCATCACCGGAATTTTGTCGTCGTTTCCGATGGGAACCGCCAGATAACCAGTGACCGGATAGGCGCCGAGGCAATCAAGGGTGAACGAGAAAAGAGAAATCTTGCCGACATATCGAGCCGGAACCTCCAGTGGCAGAATTTCCGGATTGAGCGGCATTTTCGCAACCTCATCACGATATTTATCCCAGAATTCCAGAAAGTCCTCCGGCGGCGCGGCGGTTTCCTGAAGTTGGCCGGGATCGAACATCACCCCGACTTCGGCTGAGATTTTATCCGCCTCGAATTTAAAATTGAGCCTGCCCGGACGGTCGCTGCTCCACTCAAATGCAACCGGCGCGCCGTCCGCGCTATGCAACCGTTGTTCGCCCTGGGGCTTGCCCTCGAAACTTATCCGGCACAACACATCGAACGGAAGTGATTGTCCGCCATCGCGAAGGGCGATTGTACCGGTCGCCTTTTCGCCGCTTTTCAATAAACCGTCCGGACGGTCGAGCTTGATGTAAAGACGCGGAGCCGCATGAAGCCGGCATCCGGCGAAAAGTATGAGCGCCGCGAATACCAAAAGAAATTTCTTATCGCACATACCGTCACTCCATGCAAGATTATTTGAGATTGCGTCCGATGATTTGAATTGAGTTGAGCGGCGCGCCGATTTTTTCGGAAACGACGGCGCACTTAACCCGCAGTAGAAAGAAAGTCGGGCCGAAACCGCACTCCTCGATTGACTCGAAATTTCCCTGGCCTTTGGAAATAATCAAATCGGCCCGGTCGAGTTCGGCCAGAAATTCCGGCGAACAATATTTGCGGGAAACCCCCGGAAGCGCGGCGCCGCTCTCAATGATCGGCGCGATAATGCCCGAGTCAATCGCGTCTTGCCGGGTGGCGTCGTTGAAAATCGGATTGCCTCGCACCGCCACGGTGATTTTGCCGGGAAAACGTTCAATCAGCAGGCGGTCGATCACCGACTCGCCGCAATTGTCCAATACATAGACAATACGTTCCGCCCGGTTCATCTCCACTTCCAGCCGACGCACCGCTTCGCGGTCAAACGGTTCACCGAAAACCCCCAGTATCCGCTCTTCCACCGCCTCCAGTACAAAGTCCGGGTTCATGCCGTAATCGATGACATTTCCGGAAATGACAAGCAACAGAGCGGTTTCAAAAGGGTTGTCGCTTCTTTCCACCATCTTCTGCAGATCCGGAAGCAATTTGAGACCCAACTGAGTGGAAAGCCGTTTCTGCTCCTTGAAAAAATCGTATACTCCGGTATGCCCGGCAAAAATACGATTGAACTCACCCGAGATTTCCGGCGTGGAGCAATACGGTCTCATGCCGAGAAAGGATTTCAACATGGTATCGACAAATTCCCGCCGCCGTTCCGGTTCTTCGGTCATCAATCCGGCAAGGCGCAGAGCTCTTTTGGTCACACATTCATAACATCCAAGTTGAACCTTCATTCTTTTCTCTCTTTATTTAAAATATAGCTCAATTTGATTTTTAATTGGAATTACTATTTACTTTTTCGATTGTCGCTTTATTTGACTTACTGTTATTATAGTGCTAGATTATTGCCGTTGCAATATCAGTACGATATCAATGAATATATAAATCATTTAACTATTCGACAATGATGCAGGAAAAAATTATCAATCCTCCCGAACAGTTTCCATGGTCGCACTACGAACGTTGGCTGGAAATTTCCGGTACTTACCCGGAAGAAATGTTCGATACACTGGCTATGATCGTCCGCGAAGTCCGTCCGCAGGTATCCAGCATGGTACTGTGGGAATGCAATTCACGGTGGCAGGTCGAGGAACGGCGGCTTTGCGATAATCTTTTTCTCTTTGTCATCGACGGCGTGGAACAGATCACCATCAACGGCGAAACCAGGGAATTGCGCCGCGGCGATATCGCCCTGGTGCCGGAATTCGTACCGCACCGGTTGGCTATTGCCCCGGATTGCGCCAAATGCCGTCATTTCATCGCGCATATATTGACCGAAGTTTCATCGGTCAACAATCCGTTCGCCGGATTTGCCCAGCCGTTTTTCCGCAGCGATTTTCCGGAATCGCTGGCTTCGGATTTGCTGATGATCGCAGAGCTCACCCGCAAAAATTCGGATTTGGCGACAACCCTGATGACGGAAATTATCCGGCGCCTGATGATTGCGGAATGTCGAAAAGGACAATTTTCGCTCAAAAGCGGCAGTCTGCGCGATGCTCGCATTTACAAAGCGCGGGAATTCATGCGCGAAAATCTTCAGCGGAATATAAGTATTGCCGAGATCGCCGCCTCCGTTCAACTGGGTGAGGTACGTTTTCGCGCGCTCTTCAAAGCCGAGCTGGGCATGTCGCCGTCATCATATCTGCTGCGACTGCGCGTATCACGCGCCGCCGGCGATATGATTCGACTGAATTGCGGATTGAAAGAGGCCGCATTCCGCTGCGGTTTTACCAATATCTCCTATTTCTGTGTCGCTTTTCGCCGGGTGATGAGAATGACCCCCTCGGAATATCGGGAAAATTTTTACGACTGGAGTAAATAAAGCTTTTCTTTTTTTATTATGCTTGACAAATGACACCGGTGTCATTATAATAATAGTATGATGAAAAAACCGACAACATTACAGGATATCGCCGATTACTGCAACCTCTCGAAAGGGATGGTGGGCAAGGTAATCCGCAACCCAGAGCAGTGCAAAGCCAGCGCCAGAACCCGACAACTGGTGGCGGAAGCGGTCCAAAAACTCGATTACCGCCCCAATTTCGCGGCCAAGGCGCTCACTACCCGCCGTACCTATTGCGTCGGAATCCTGTTCCCTGCGGTAAACAGTTTTTATTACGAGCTGGGAATTAAGCTGGACGTGGCACTGGCGCGGCACGGCTACACCAGTCTTTTTGCGTACTGGGACGTTTCCCGCAATCCGCTGCAGGCGTATCAGGAGGTTTTCGAGCGTATCCGGCTGCGAAATGTGGATGCCGTCGTCACCTGCCAGCATGAGCCGTTCCTGATCGGCAAAGGCATTCCGGTCATTATTTACGGCAACGAATACCAGGATGTGGACTGCGTCTTTCCCAACAAGAAAGATTTTGGCGTCCGCGCAGTTCAATACCTGGTCAAAAAAGGACACCGCGACATCGGTTGCTCCGGTCACTTTCCGGATATCCGTTATCAGGCGATCCGGGAGGAAATGAAGCGCCAGGACCTGGAAATCAACGAAGAATGGTTTATCGGCGGTTCCAGCTACAGCCATGGTGGTTACGAGGCCATGCAGCGGATACTCTCGTGCCGCCATCGCCCGACCGCCATGATCATGCACAGCGACCACATGGCGAGCGGAGCCCTGCTCGCCGCCCACGAACACGGCTGCCGGGTACCGGACGATATTTCCATTCTCAGTTACGACAATCTGAACGAATCGCAATACACGATCCCTCCTTTGACCACGTTTGACCAGGATTTCCCCCAAGGTGCGGAGTTGATCGCCCAGGTCCTGCTCAACCGCATGGATAACCCGGAATCCCCGTTCCGGAAATACAGTTTCAAAATGCCGCTAATTGAACGCCTGTCGGTGAAGGATTTAACATCATAAGAAAAATATTCTAAATTTATCAAACTACTGAATGTTATTAATATAAAATAAGGATTTATCTTCATGCAAGTATGGACTGAGCCGTTCGGCAATGAAATCATCGAAGAACTGAAACTTGAAGCAGCCAAGCGCTTCCGTCGCTGGCAATTACCGTCCAACGCGGACGAATGGTGGAAATTACGGCAGGAATTGCTGGTCAAACTGTCCGAAAAATTGACATTGGAGATCGACCATAAACTGGATCTCGATTGCCGTTATCTGCGCGAGGTGCAATGCGACGGTTATGTGATCCGGCACTTGTGCTACCGGAGCGTGGAGAGTCGCTACGTCACCGCCTCGCTCTATGTCCCGGAGGGCGATGGAATTTTTCCGGCGGTCATGAACATGCACGGGCATGTGAAAGATGGGCGTTTGACAGCTAAAATTCAAGGGATTGGAACCGCGCTGGTCAAGGCGGGATATGTGGTTCTTTCGGTGGACGCTTTCGGAGCGGGCGAACGCACGACGCAGCACGGCACTTCGGAGTACCATGGCGCTCTTCGCGGCGGTACGCTGTTGAACCTGGGCGAATCGCTGATGGGAATTCAGATCATCGACAACATGCGTGGGGTCGATCTGCTGCAGTCCCTGCCGTTTGTCGACAAAGATAATATCGGGGCGACCGGCGGTTCCGGCGGCGGCAACCAGACCATGTATCTGGCGGCGTTCGACGAGAGAATCAAAGCGGCGGCACCGGTGGTCAGCGTGGGGAGCTATCAATCCTACGTCGGCGGGACCAATTGTATTTGCGAGCTCCTGCCGGACGGCCTGACCATTTGCGAAGAATCCGCCCTGCTGGCGATGATCGCGCCGCGAGCCTTGAAAATCTGCAACGCCCTGCATGATATCAACCCGACTTTTTATGTGGCCGAAATGATGCGTTCCTACACGGAAGCCGCCAAAGTATATCAAGCCTTGGAAGTGCCGGAACAACTCACGGCAATGGCATTCAACGGCCCGCATTCGTACCCGGATGAAGTTCAGTCGGCGGTGCATGGTTTCTTTGACTTTTATCTGCGCGGCCAAGGCCACGGCATGGCAAAACCGTTGCCCACTGTATCGATCTTCCCGGAAAGCGAGATGATGGCGTTTCCGGTCGGCGAACGCATTCCCGAAGTCTGCTCGATCCCGGAATATATCACCCGCCGCGCGGCGGAGCTGAAGAAAAACGCTTGCGGCACCCCGGAGAAACTGCGGGAGCTTCTCCGCATCGAACCGGAAAGTGTCCGCCATCTGGATTATCTGGGCAGTGAAAACGGTTATGAAAAATACACGCTCGAAACCTCGCGCGGCCGCATGCTGCCGCTGCTGTTCAAGCGGGGCAACGGCAGTCTCTGCCGGATTTACGCCGCCCCCGGCGGCAAGGCCGAACTGGAGCGCGTCAACCTGATTGCGAATACCGATGATCCGGTCATTGTTTTCGATCCCTGGGGCTGTGGTGAAACCGGCTACATTGAGGAACGCTTCGCCTGGTTTGTCGAACAACACCAGTTGGGACGTTCGCTGATCTGGCTGGGACGCCGCTTGATGGGCGAATGGGTCATGGATTACCAACTCGTCCGTGATTTCGCCGCCGCCAAAATACCGGGTGTACAGTTCAATTTAGCCGGACGGCGCGACAGCGCGGTGGCGGCACTGCTCAATGCCATTCTCGAGCCGAAAAACGTGAATACCGTCACTATGGTCAAAGCCCCGGAATCCTTCGCGGAACTGCTGCCCGCCTCCTGCTTCAAAAACCCGGCTCCTCATGAAGTTTTGGAAGACGCCTGTACCATGGCGATGTGCATTCCCGGCATCCTGAAATGGGGCGATCTCGAATACGCCGTCGCACTGGCAAAACAAAACGGAACCGAGGTTACTCTTTCGCCGTAGGCAGAAACCGCGATGCGACGCGACTGACGCCATTGCGCACGGTCTTCTCGGGATATGGATAAAGCGGTATGTCGAAAATCAATTGATCTTCTTCATAACGCCCTCCCCGAATTTCTCCGGGGACCATACCATTTTCACGCCAGTCGACAAGCAGCCTGAACAGGTCCGGACGCCGGTTTATCCCCGGCCCGCCGTTGCCATGATCCAGCCCCGGAATAAGGTAAAAGCAGAAGAAGCTCCGGACTTTTTCCAGTGAGCCGAAAAACTCGATGCTTTTCTCATAATAATCCAAGGTGGCATGATATGGTACTATGGAATCGGCGGTGCCGGAAAGCATGAGCAGTTTGCCGCCGCGCTTTTCGAATTCCCGCAAGTCCGGATTGTCGGCATTCAGATATGGCCCGAGGGCCGCGGTATAAGTATCGATACCGGAATCGAAATCGATATCCGTCAGTTTTATGTCTTTACCGAATACCCATCGGAACAGGTACAAATGGTCCGGATTTTGCGCCGGATCGAATGCGCTGCCGAAGGGAATACCATCGAAAATACGCTCACCCGTTATCGCATGCTTCGGACCGTCAAAGAGCTTGCGCAGAGCCTCCGCATGCTGAGGGGTCAGGGAAGGATCTTTTTTCAAGGCCAGAGCAACGACATTTCCAATATCTTTCGGGGTACAGCGCGGATCTGAAACATATTTCCCGGATGCATATTCATTGCACGCCGCGATCACACCCGCTTCCTGGTCCGGAGAGAATGGACATTTTTGCAAAATTTGATAATTCCAGAGAAAATAAGCATGAAGCGGCGTCCGGCAATGCGCCGGAACATTGGCCACGATCCCGTCATAGTCTTCCGGATAGCGCTGGGCTTCCTGCAGGGCCTGCTGTCCGCCGGTGGAACTGCCGATAAAATAAGACCAATCCGGATTTTTTCCATAAAAAACCCGAATAACCCGCTTGGCGGTTACCGTCATCAAATGAGTGGCGCGAAAGCCGAAATCTTTCCAGACCTCCGAATTGCCGATACCGGAATCGGGGTCAGGAGCGGTCCCCATGTCCGTGGTGGCCGCAGCGAAATTCGCTTGCACCTGCCGGATAAGCCCGTCCGGATTAATTTTCCCAGCCGCACCGCCATTTCCCAAACCGACAAATTTGCCGTTCCAACAATCTTTTTCCGGCAGCCTTATTTCGATGTTGATATTGGAGCCTTCGGCCGGATTGAGTTGAATCTCCACGACCGTATGGTCAGGAATCCCCTCGTTCGCGGCAACATGCTCTATCCGCTTAATCACACCGTTTTCCAACGGCATCGCCTTAATAATATTCATAAAAATCACTCTTGCTCTTTTATACGGTTTGAATAAATAATGGCGGGGATCATCAGGGCGGTTGAGGCCAGGAGCGGGACTACATAGGTGCCGGAGAGCTCATACAGCCAGGCTCCGATCATCCCGCTCAACAGCAGCGCCGGAGCCATGGATATCGCCATAAATGCGCTGCCCTTGGCCCTCAGGCGTTTCCCGGGCAACCCGATAATCAGACTGGAACAAACCGAGTTCCACGCGTCTTTGGCAAAGCCGAACAGGAAAAAAATAAACAGCGCCATGACGATATTCCGGCAAAAAATCGTCAACACAAAGGTAGCCATATAACCGGCCAATGAAATAATCTGAGCTGATTTCAACGACATGCGTTTGCTCCACATGATCGTAAAAATATTGCCGCTGATTGCCCCCAATACCACCATGATGGTGAAAATACCGAGCCAACTGTCGTTCAGCTCCAACTCTTTGCAGATTTTTACCGGAATGAACCCGATACTGATGTAGGTGGCGCTGAAAAAAATACGGCTCCAGGAGAAATTGATGATATTCCGGTTTTGCCAGACCTCTCGCCATGCCGGAGGATTCAGTTTCGGCTTATGCTGGGAAATACGGCTCTGCGGCTCATAAATCAAACTCAGGTAGTACAATGAGCCGAGCATCATCAAGCCGGCCAGGAAAAAGAGTATGCCGAACCCCGCCCGGCCGGGAAACCATTCCAAAATAAATTTCATCAAAATCCCCACCACCACTCCCAATATCGAAGTAATGCCGAAGCGAATCGCAAACAAACGCGGTATATAACGCCGCGGCACGGTATCGCCGCACACCGAATTCCAGAACGGCGCACTGATTCCGGAGAATAACCCGACGAAAAAAACCGCGATCAGGATAGCATAGGCATTCGTCATATTATTGGACGAAAACCACAGAATCAACGCGACAACCAGAAACGGAATCCGCTGCATAAAACACATCGGAACCAGGAATGGAATTTTCCTTTTCAAGCGGTCGGATACCCCGGCCAGAAAAACCGTCGGCAGCGCACTGGTAAAAATGAATAATATCGGGGTCAAAGTAATCATCATCGGCGAGCCGCCGAGCGATTCCACGATTTTCGGCATTACCGTTTCATAACTGACCCAGCTGACTCCGGTCAGGAAAAGCACTCCTTCAAGCGTGAACAAAGTAAAGTTATCGAATTTTTTCCGGCGCATAAACCACCCTAAAAAAATACACAAAACAATTAAGAGGAATATCAGAATTGTTTTGTGCATGGATTTTTGATATCAAATCAATGAATATAATTTATCACCGTCATAGCGTAATTACAACCCAATTTCGGACCTGTCGGACGGCTTTGAAAGCTTGTCGTGGTCAACTATTGTGGAAATATACCGAATTCCACGTTATATTATCACGGCAAACAAACAGGAATGAATTTTCAATGAAAGAATATTATGATGTGATTGTGATTGGCGGCGGCACCGCCGGAATTGTGGCGGCATTGCAGAGCGGCCGGGCCGGAGCGAAAACGTTGCTGGTAGAAAAATCCGGCATGCCGGGCGGTACCATGACTTCCGGCGGCATTGCCTTTCCGGGTCTGTTTTATGCCTGGCGGCGACAAGTCATTGCCGGAATCGGCTGGGAATTGGTTACCGCCGCCGTACATGAATGCGGAATGAGTCTGCCGGAATTCGAAAAACAGGAAGGAATGAAAAAACACCCGGCATTTCAGATAAAATTCAATCCGGTCATTTATGCGGCATTGTGCGATGCCCGGCTGCTTGAGGCCGGGGTCGATGTTCTGTATCATACCATGATCGCATCGGTAGATGGCAACAAGATTGTCCTGTGCGCCAAAGAAGGTTTGAAAAATATCGGCTGCGGCGTGATTGTCGACTGTACCGGCGACGCCAATGCCGCAACCCTGGCGGGGTTCAAAGTTTGCGAGGCGGAAAATTGCCAGCCCGGTACCTATTCGGTCCGGATGTCCGGTTACGATCCCCAAACCCTCAATTATGAGGCGATCGCGGCAAACGCCCGGCAAGCAGTCGCGGAAGGCAAGCTGAAATTTACCGATTTAAGCTGGAATATTCAGGATTTCAGCGGGCAGCTGCTCAGTTGTTTCGGCAACAACGGCAATCATCTCTGGGGACACCACGCCCATACCAGCGAAGGGCGCTCGGCGATGGAAATCGAGGGACGGCAGGCGATTCTAAGGGCCTACCGCTTCCTGCGTACCCAGCCGGGCTTGGAGAATCTGAAACTGGAACCGGCGGCTTCCGAATGCGGCATCCGCGAGACGGTCCGGATTCAGGGCGAAACCGTCATCACAGTAGAGGATTATCAGAGTGGCAGAGTGTGGCCGGACAGCGTCTGCCACGCGTTTTACCCGATCGATCTTCATAACAAAGAGCACGGGGTCAAACCCGAGCCGTTGGCGGAAGGAGTAGTACCGACCGTACCGCTGCGGGCTTTGATCCCGCAAGGGGCCGACAATATGCTGGTGGCCGGACGTTGCCTATCCAGTGACCGGTTGGCAAACTCAGCACTTCGAGTGCAAGCCACCTGCATGGCTACCGGCCAAGCGGCGGGCGCTGCCGCCGCGCTGGCGGCCAGATTGAAATGCCGGGTAACGGATATTCCGCTTGAACAGTTGAAAGAGCTGCTCAAGCAACATCAAGCCATCGTCCCTTAACCGGGCTACAATTCGATAGTCTCTTCCCGATAGATGGAATCATAAGCGGCGTTCATTACCCGGATGGCGGCGAAATCGTCTTCCAGGGTCGTTTCCGGGCGTTGGCGGCGGTCTTGAATCGTGGCGACGAAACTACCGATCAACGATTGATCCGGATCGGAATACACCCGCGAGGTACCCTCGACAATCAGCCGGTCTGGAGAAACATGATTTTTGCCGACAATATAGGTATGACGGTCAAAATAGTCACAGGCAAAATAGCCTTTGCTTCCAGTGATTTTCAGATTGCATTCCAGAGATTTTGGCCAGAGCAGACGTCGCGTGGGGACTTCCTCCTCCAGATTGGAATAGGACGGATTAATGAAGTACTTGACCCCATTATCCAGTTCTCCGGTAATCGCCGCGTGATCCTCCACCTGCAAGTGAGCGCGCTGATTGCGGGCGGATACGGCCTTGACGGTCTTGAATTCCCGCCCGGTCAGCCAGCGCATCAGGTCATACGGATGCGGATGATCGGTAATCGCACCACCGCGAAAAACCGTTGTTCCCGGGCGGATGGGAATCTTTTTGCCGTATGACAAAACCGGATCGCCCCAATTCGGAAAATAATTGCAGGGACTTTGCGAAACATTGGTCAGATAAATCGATTTGATTTCACCGAGTTCTCCGGACTGTACCAACTTACGAGCGTATTGGAACTGCGGGTTGAAATGCAGTTCCAGTTCGCATTGGATTATCCGGTCGTAATTATTGCCGACCTTAATCATTTCGCGACATTCGTTTTCGTCCATGGAAATGACCTTCATCATGAAAATATGCAGCTTTTTCTCCACCGCCGCCAGAAACATTTCATAATGGTCGATATTGTCGCTGCCGATCATCACCGCTTCCGCCTCCGGGTGTTTATCGAACATCTGCCGGTAATCACGGTAAACCGGAATGCCGTTGACTTTGGCGAGCCGTTTTTCGTCATGGTCCGCCACGGCGATGATTTCAATCATATCGATATTACTGTTTGCTGCATTCAAATAAGCCGGGATATGCGGATTGGCGGTCCCGGCAATCATCACTTTTATTTTGCTCATGACAAGGCCTCCCGGATTTGTTGGATCAATTCGCCGCAGTCGGCCTCGACCGGAGCCAGGCGATAACGCAATTTCATCTGTTCAATCGGTCCATTGACCGCCGGATAACCGAATGCTTCCGCAATCGGCAATTCCAGTTTATCATCCATAGCCAACACCATACCTTCTTCGTTAAAATGCCCGACAATCGGTTGATTGGTGACATGCCCATGAGTGAAATTCGCTTTCAGGAAACAGGTATCCGGCATAGTGTCCGGCAAACATTCATTGAGCTCGAATTCGGCGGCAATTTCATTCTCGAAATATGCCAGCGCAAAGAAAATATTCATTCCCTCCACCTTCTCGACCTCAAGCCTCTTCAACGGCGCATCCGCCAAAACCCGCGCCCCATCCAGCGCCGCGGCAAAAGTCTCATACACAAAAACATCTTCACTCGTCGCGAACTTTTTCGGCCGCTGCCAGGTAAACCGCAGCGAACAGAGTTCCCCGCAGGTATTATTCCGCAACGCCTCCTGTACCTTTTGCAAAATCGGATGATTCCGCCAATATAATTCAGTTGTTTTCATATCAGTATTAATTTACTCCGTGTAATTCTTGATTGGATAGAATTATCATTTCGCCAAGTTTTTTCTTATAGTTTTCCAATAATTCCGGACTTTGGGTATAACTGACAGCGCTTGTCACAACCACCGGATCTATTTCCAACATGGTCTCAATCTTTTTGATCAAAGCCGGATTTTTCCCGACCGCTTTCAGTTTTTCATAATTTTGCTTGAGGATAATGAGATATTCATAATCTTGCATACCATCGCGCAGATTCTTCAGCCGTACCGAAGCATACGGCTCGAAATCGGGTCCGGGATACATGAGATTGCCGCCGCCGGAAGTAGTCGATGGGTTAGCAGTCTTATTGGCGATATGGCGAAAATAAGGCAGCCATTCCACCTGCGGCCAACGGACGCCCCGGTTGATCTGCTCGACCATTTCCGAAGTCATCCATTCCAGCTTCTGGTCCTTCTTTTCTGTTGCACTCAGAAGCTTAGGCTCCCGGATCTGGGTAAGCCATTCCCGATTCAAAGCCCAATACAACAGACCGGAAATATTCAGTTTCCAGTTCATCCAGGGAATAATCCTGGGATCAATCGCCGGAGAATCAAGATTGAAGTTGGCATAGGGCTGCAGCGTTTTATCGGTTGGATACCACCAGATTTGTTCGCCAAGCTCCAGCCGACTTTTTGCCAATGCCGCATCAAAATGATTGAACAAAGGACACCAGACATTGACATAACCATAGAGCTGCTCATCAACCGCCGCGGTATTCAGTCGTGCCACTTCCGGCATGACTTCCCGGGCATAGGTATAATCTTCTCTCAGATGGGTCAAAGCAGTAGGCGATGCGGAACGCAATACTTCGTCATGCCCGAAAAAATATGGATTTAATCGTCCCTGATATTTCTCCACGATTCCACGATAATAATCCAGATTATCCCGGAGTCCTCGAATCGGTAAAAACAGCATGGTTTTTCCGCGTTCCGCTGCCCAGTCAAGATCAGCCTCCGACATTTCCAACTTCTGTTTTTTCGAAATCCACAGATTCATCGGTTCCAGACGGTGATCCAGGATAAACTGCCAGTAGTTGCGACGCTGCTTTTCCGTCATCGCTTTGCCATAATATGTTTCCGCCCATTCGCCGACGAAACAGAATGCTGTTTTCAATGAAGCTTTCTGCGGCAGGTCAAACGGCAGAACATTCACCTTTACCGGTATTTTCACCGGCGTTTTACCTGCGGGAGTAAGGATAATTTCGCTCTGATATTCGCCGGGCGGAGTACCGGCGGCGATATAAATATCAAACCACACCGGCAAAACAGCCGCCGGAATTGCCGCCTTCGCCTTATCGGCCGGAATCAAAACATCAGGAATGCTGGATTGTACCTGGCGCGGTCTGGCGGTAGTAATATATTTGACCTGATAACTTTGAATTCTACTTTTTTCCGAAGTGGAGCCGCTTGCACTCCGGAGCGGCAACAATTCAATCCCGACCTCACTGAACTGCCACGAACCGTCCGTCAGCAAAACCACCTGAAAACTACCATATTCATTTCCGGCCAAATTCAATTCCGCCTGCGTGCCGCTGGTTCCGCCATACTGTTCCGGTTGAATTTTCACCAGAGGAGACTCGATGCAATATGCATAAGTCCGCCGGGCGCTGGCAGAATCCGGACTGAAGAATTTTTTCATGCGGTCTATATCCAGACACAACTTATCGCTTTCGGCGACAAGCCCAGAGAGTTTTTCATAGGCGGTTTTGACCTTGAAATAATGATTTATGCCCGCAATGGATTTCTTATAATCCAGATAAATATTGTTCAGCTTTTTGGTCCTGTCTTTGAAGATATCGGCGGCTGTAGCGCTCTTGAGGTTGGCCGCGACACTCTTCTCCATCTCGCCGGTGTTGAATATTTTCTCCTGTAAATCGGCATTTAATTTCACCGGCGGCTGTCCCGCAAACGCCCGATTCATAAAGACCAGTTTGCCGAAATTTTTCGGATTCAGGAACGACGCGGTTTGAGTCCAGGAGGTAATTTCTTTAGCCACCGGATTTTCCCGGCCGACATTGAAACCCCAGATCTTGCCCGCTTCAGGGGTTTGGGATAACTCGGCCATAGGAATGGCGATTTCCGCAAGCCACTACTCCACTTTATGATCGACTCGACCCGACCACCCGCTGTCCAATTAACGGTCGACGATGGAGCCGAGATCGACACGGGCGTCATATTGACTCCCGATACTATTTGCCACCAACTGATAATAAGGATATCCACCGCCAGGCGACAAAAAAATTTCAACGCAGTCATTGATCCAAATTCGTTGATCTTTGCCGGTGACTCCTTTTTTTCGAGGCTCCATATCTTTCGCTTCCGCCTCAAATTGAAGATAAATATTTTCTTTATCCCACAAGGCCCGAAAACATGATTTTTCTTCCGCACCCGCACGAATTTTGCCTAATTCAACAGGCTGGACCTTTTCCCAATCCGCGGTAGCCGGAGGCTTGTCCACTTCCCAGACCGGCAGCAAAAAATAAGGAGCCGCCGCCAGGTCCTGCGACAACCCGCTGAAACTCTTGTTTTGCCTGAGAACGATATTGGCAATACTGGTTTGGGAATCTTCCGTCACGCTTCCCTTAATCCAGAATTTGCCCGGCAACGTATCTTCCGGAAAACGGTAACGCAAACCGCGCGCCGCCGGAACGGACATATCGTCAATATATACATCAAATGTCTTTTTGACCGGATATATCACATAACGGATCTTCTGCCATTGTCCATATTTCACCTCGCCCACATTGACCCAGGGCCCGGCGCTGTTGCAACTGAATTTTCCTTTTTCCACCAAAACCGATACGATCATCTTCCCGTTCTCTCCCATGACAAACAACGCATAATGACTCTGGGGAGTGGATTTCAAAAAATAATCCACGGTAAGCATTTCCGCATTTGCGGCATCAAAAACCGGACTGACCCAGGTTGCGGTTTCAAATTTTCCGCTGGGACCTTTGCCGGACAGAAGCTCAAGAGCCTGTTTGATCTCAGAATGATCGGATACCGGCGCCATTTTCAAGTACTTGTTTTTTGAGCTGCAATCAGCAAAGTTTTCCTTGAACAATATCGTTTCCGCCGCCAGAGTCAACAAATTCCCCAACAATGCCAATACGATAGCACATATTTTTATTTTTTTCATTTTTCCCTTACAGCTTCTTAAATCCTGATTTTACGTCATGATAATAAACGGTTTTGTTCACACCGTCAAACATGCGGTCAATGGCCATTTTGTACTCTTTTGGAGAAATCGTTTCAACATGGCCGTCATGAAATGCCAGGTTCATTTTACCGCTATGCTGATTAACCGCTCCCAACCGGTTGGTG
Source organism: Victivallaceae bacterium (assembly GCA_031548025.1). Lineage (GTDB taxonomy): Bacteria > Verrucomicrobiota > Lentisphaeria > Victivallales > Victivallaceae > UBA5239. The sequence goes on from JAVBRM010000023.1 coordinate 53,599, forward strand.
TTGCCAGTCAAATGATAGTATGCATTGTATGCCTGATTCCCAAGACGGGTACCGGCTCCATACATGGAATCAACCAGATAGGTTACCTGACTCGCTTTTTTTATTTTTTTCACGGCAATAAAGTTCCCGTCGGGACTGGAAAGAGCGAAACAAATCTCTTCCGGCAATGTCGTGCTGGAAGTAAAACAGCCATAGGTGGAATAAATGTCTACCCATGTTTTCTGATTCACTCCACCCGGACAAACCAAAACTTTCTTATGCATCTCTTGCAATTCATAGTTGGGAGCAAAAAACTGCATCCAATTTCTGGTAGCCGGGTAGTGGTAGGTCTGGAGAATTCCATCATTTTCGCTCGTATAATTTTCCTTCATCAGGCAGACTTGCTTCATATTGTTGACACAAGCGATGGCATGTGCTTTGCCGCGGGCGGCATTCAACGCCGGCAACAGCATGGCGGCGAGAATCGCGATGATCGCGATCACGACCAGGAGTTCAATGAGAGTGAACCATTTACGCATACGGGCCTCCTATAAACTTTTGATTAATGGTTTATATTTTTTCAGATATTTCGCGTTGAATTCGTCGCCGCCGGGGGCGTTCGCGCTGCGCCAGACCGGAGGGGTGATTCCGCGCTCTACGCACTGGCGGATGCATTCGATTTCCAGCCAGTGCGCAATCGTGAAATCGATCACGTTCGACACCGGTGCGATCGGGCTGTCGAATCCCGGCACTTCCACCGCGGCGTCACCCACCGGATTATAGTCGTCAATGCACACATCCGCAAGTTCAAAAAGATTTTTCTTTGAACTATGACGAATAAAATGTTCCGGAGGCATCTCACTCTGCCAATACGAACTCGATACCGCGATGATTTTCGCCCCGGCTTTTTGGGCCTCCTGCGCCGCGTCGATGGTCGCCGCGTTGATGCCGATGTTATGGAAGATGATCAGGACGTCGTCCGGCTGCAGGTCGTAGTATTTCATGATCGCGCTGCCGTAGTTCTCGGTGCGCTCGAGTTCCAGATATTTCAGCGCCTGGTTGAACACCGAAAGCCCGGTTTCCATGATCGGATTGATATTGCTCAAGCCCCCTGCCCGGAAGAACATTTCCCCCATAACCAGTGTAGTATGCCCGCCACCACCGTAAACGCTGATCAACCGGTCCGCCGCAATCGCATCCGCCATCAGCTTGCCCGCCGCCTGAATATTGCCCGCCTGTTTTTCCTTGACCTCGCGCAGGTTGGCGATGATACTTTCCAAATAACCGAAATCTTCCAGCATAATAATTACCCCTTTATGACTTTTTTATAATTCTCGCCGATGCGGTCCCAGAGTTTCAGAGGCTCCGGAGCCGCCACCACTGTACCGTAACCGCCACGGTAAGTCCAGGTGCCCAGGCGGTCCACACCCAGTGTTTCATACAAATCAACCACCTCGTCAATCATTTTGAAATCCTGTGGTTGCTTATAATATCCCATCAGCCAGCGTTCCGACATCTTGCCATAACGTTTTGCAACCTGAACAGTTCTCTTGGTGATATCTTCAAAGAATCTCCACGGCAGGTCCCAGGAAATAATGGTCGTCGAAAACACATCGAAATACGGGCACGCCGCCACCATATCCCAATCGTCATAACCGCGCAGCTCGGAGACATAATAGCCGTTGAGCGTAGCGTGGACACAGCAAGTAATCTCCTGATTCGGGTCGATTTCCTTGATCTTGCGCGAAGTTTCCGACAAAATTACCAGCGCCTCGCGGCGGCGGAATTGCCGGATATCGTCATTGATGAATTTGGGCATTTCGTATCCGTAATAATCATAAAACTTTCGCATGCAGACCGGACAGCGGCAACTCCAGTCATCGCCCGCCCCGCCGGTGATCGAAGCATAGGACTTGGGCAGCGCATAATGCGGTTCGTCCCAGAAAAATCCGTCCGCCTCCGCTTCCCGCGCCAAAGTCAGGCAGAAACGTTCGAAATAATCGCGAAAACTCTGCGTATTGAAACAGGCAAAAGGCAACTTTTCCCCGGTCAACGCGGAAACCTGACGGTTTTCCACATTATCCTGGAGAAATTTGCTGACCTGTTCGCCGCCGAAGTATTTCCCGATCCCCCACGGGTCCAGGATAACCCTCAATCCAAGCTGGTGCGCCGCCTTGACGATTTCCGGTAGATTGGGCCGCCAAAAGTCAAAATCAAATTCAGTCACCGCCAGAATCACTGTTGTACAGCCGTGCCCGATCATTTCTTCAAAATCCTTTACCGCGTGTTCCACGTAAGTCGAACCGTAGTAACTTATCGATGTCTGAGTGATTGCCATTCCACATTCCTTGTTAATATGAACTTTCGCGCTTGATTAATCTCGGCGCGATATAGTTGACCGATGGATGATTGTCCACGCCGTATTTGATCCGGCGCAACAGTATTTCAACCGCGTTTTCCGCGATCTGCGAAATCGGATAATCAATGCTGCTCAACGAAGGAAAAACCTCCGTGGCAATCGGCAGATTGTCCATGCCAATCACCGATACCTGTTCCGGAATGTTCAAATGATTGATGCGTATCTGGCGCATAGTCCGGATCGCCAGCATATCGTGGTAACAGAAAATACCGGTTTTGAACTTGGTATTCATCTTCCCGAGTTGTTCCTGCAGCGAATTGTCGTCGCCATGAACATTGGTATAGATCAGCATTTCCGGATTGATTTTATACCCGTGCTGCGATAATTCAAAAATATAACCGTCCCGTCTCCGGTCGATCTGAAAATTGTTCAAGCCGATATAGAAAAACTTGCGGCATCCCTGCTGAATCAGATGCTGCGCGGCCATCCTTCCGGCCTCGAAATCGTTGACCATCACCACATCGCAATCAATCCCGTGAACCTGGCGGCCGATCAGCACAAACGGTATCTGAATGCCTTTGAGGTTAGCCACGGACATTTCATCATGAGCCGGCGCAATCAAAAAACCATCGGCCCCTGAACTGCGAAGCATTTCCAGTTGTGACTTTTCGTGCTCGCAATTGTAATCGCTCCCGGCGGTAACCACCTCCACCTTGCGGCGCCGCCCGCTCAACTCCACCGCGTTGATCAAACGCGAAAAAAACGGATTGTCCACATTCGTCACCAGCAAAGCAATCCGGCAAGGCGCTTCCAAATGATCAGAAATATCCCGGGAAGCAATCCGCAACCGCTTATAACGGCTTTCCAGAATCCCTTCCTCCTTCAACCGGTTCACAATCTTCTGGGCCGTAGCCAAGGCGACATTGAATTCCTCGGCCAGATTACGCACCGTCATAAACGGCTCACCGGTAACCCCATGTTCGCCGCGGGCGATTTCCCCGCGCAAACGCGCAATCACCGCTTCTTGCTTATTGACATTCAAAACCGCTTCCATTCAATGTTCCTTTGCGTTATATTAACATTATATCAACACTATAACAACTAATCAATAACCCTATAACAACTTTTTTGAAAAATTGTTTGCCATCGCCGGAAGCTATGGTATATTGATAGCTTTACGGATGCATATTATGAATGATGTAGCAGAATTGGCGCAAATACCACGGGGCCGGGTTTTATGGCTCCTGTTTTATAACTTTTTTAAAATCGCTCTATTTGTCGTAGGTGGCGGCTATGCCATTATTCTGGCGGCGGAGGATATTTTCATCCGCAAACTGAAATGGCTCAAGGAAGGTGAACTGATGGATATGCTGGCGATTATCCAGTCTATCCCCGGTCTGCTTGCCGGCAATGCCGCCATTTACGTGGGATTCCGCGCGGCCGGCAGACTCGGCGCATTGGTGGCGTTAACCGGAGTCGCCCTCCCCTCGTTCGCCATCATCACGATTATAGCGATGGGCTTTTCACATCTCCCCATGGACAACATCTACGTTCAGGGCGCTTTTATCGGCGTCCGTAGTGCCCTTGGCGGCCTGGTGCTGGCCGCGCTTCTGCGGACCTGGCGCAAAATCATGGTCAACCGCTTTGCTTACGTTGTCGCCATGGCCTGTTTTGCCGGGGTCATCTTCGCCGGGGTAAATCCTGCCTGGCTTCTGCTGGGTTCGATGGTTGCCGGGATTGTTTATTTTTACTGCATCGGCGGCAGAATCACCAAGGCCGCCTTAGCCGTCGAGAGTAAACAATCATGAGTCAAACCCTCCATATTTTTGTTCTATTCTGCTATTTCGGCCTGCTCTGCTTCGGCGGCGGCAACGCCCTGACCCCGCTGTATATCGACCACCTGGTCAATGAACAGAACTGGATGACGCTTCAGGAATTCGGCGACCTGACCGCGATCTCGCAGATGACGCCCGGCCCGATCGGCGTCAATGCCGCCACTTTCTTCGGCTACCGCCGGGCCGGAGTCCCGGGAGCCATGGCGGCGACGGTCGGCTTGCTGCTGCCGTCATATTTTCTGGTGATCATGGCTCTGAAATCGTTGAAAAAATGGGAAAAGAGCAAACTGGTCCAAGGCATCATGACCGGAATCCGGCCGGCAACCATCGGCATGATTCTGGCCTCTTGGCTGATCTTCATGCAAATGTCGGTATTCAGCACCGAAATTCCCTGGAAGACCTGGCTGGGGCTAAACGACAACCCGGGTGATTTTTTTATCCGCCCGTTTGCGCTGCTGATTTGCGTGGCTTCAGCTTATTTGCTCTACAAAGGCAAAATATCCATTATCGCCGTAGTTTTCGGTTCCGCCGCCCTCGGGGCATTAATCTGCCGCTGAATCAATCTTTGCTTTCATCCGTTTCTTTGGACAAAGCCCCCACGGTACCCTTTGGATTATTGGTTTTATTCAAGAGATTTTTGGTATTTCTCTTGGATACAGCCTCCGGAGTATCCCCCGGCTCGTCGGTCTTGTTCAAAACATTTCCGCTCACCCGCTTGCTCTCGATATCCGGGTCATTTTCGGGATTCGTGCTTTTGGTCTCAATATTTTGAGTGGCTTCTTTTGACAGGGAATCCGGAGTGTCGCGCGGATTTTCAGTCTTATTCAAAACATTGTCACTGATCCGTTTGCTCTCGGTGTCAGGGTTATTTTCCGGACTTTCAGGCTTGTTCATGATATTTTGGGTGGCTTCTTTCGATAAGGCCTCCGGAGTGTCGCGCGGATTTTCCGTTTTATTCAAGACATTATCAGTGACCCGCTTGCTCTCGGCATCAGGATTATTTTCCGGACTTTCAGGCCTGGTCATGATGTTTTTAGTGGCTTCTTTCGATAAGGCCTCCGGAGTGTCGCGCGGATTTTCCGTCTTATTCAAAACATTTTCCGTCGCCTCCCGGGACAGCGCCGCAGGAGCATCCTGAGGATTTTCCGTCTTGTTCAAAACATTATTGGAAATCTCTCCACTCTCCTTCTCCGGAGTTTTCTTCGGATCAGTCTTATAAAGAAGATTACGACTCTCCTCGTCAACCACTTGACCTGAATGCTTTCTCGGGTTATCGGTTTTATTGATCACATTGTCGGAAACGCTCTTGGTTTCGCGCTCCAGCTTCTCAGACAGCGTCTCGGCGGAAACCGCCGCACACGCCCCTAAACATCCCAAAATCATCATCAAACGGTAATTCATCTTCATATCCTCCCAGTTTTGACAACACTATAATGTATCATTTCGCCGATACTCTGTCAAATAGTTACCAAATAATTTGCAAATCACCAACCCCGATGATATTTTTACCCAAACAGGAGGATATTATGAAATTCAAAATGGTTCACAATAATTTCAATGTTTTCGATCTCGCCAAAAGCCTCGAATTCTATCGCGAAGCCCTCGGCCTCACGGAAACGCGCCGCATCACCGACCCGCAAGGCAACTTCATCATCGTCTACCTGAGCGACGGCGCCAGCACTCATCTGCTCGAACTCACCTGGATGAAAGAGATGGACCGTCCCTACGACCTGGGCGACAACGAATTTCACCTGGCCTTCGAAACCGAAGACTTCGAAGCCGCCAAAGCCAAACACCGCCAAATGAACTGCATCTGCTACGAAAACCCCGCCATGGGAATCTACTTCATCAACGACCCCGACGGCTACTGGCTGGAAGTCTTGCCGAAGAAGTACTAAGGGACTTCATTGAAAAATAATTCGTGATGAGGAACAGTAATATGAAGAAAAATCTATGTGGGAAAGTAATTTTGAATGAGACCATTCTGACGCTTGATGTCAATACGATTCTGCAGCGGCTTCACGTGCTTGGTATTTCTGAACTGACGGCGATTCAGTCTTTGAATTTGCTCAATGGCGATTATATCAATTTGGAGTGCCGGTTGCCCAATGGCACCATAGGAAAGCTTCTTGACGACGACAAGACTTATTACGCCACTCAAGTGGAAAAAATCGGTAGCGATCGCTGTTATGGCGTTGCCGCCGACGAACAACAGATCGCAGTTTACGAATATGGGTGCAACGGCACGGATGCCGTACTCATCGCATGGGTCAAATACCAGCCCGGATATTGCCCGGAACTGCCTGAGTGAGGTATTTATTGCTTATCTCATACAAGTCAGGCGGGTATAGGCTGAAAATACTCCCAGGGAAGTATTGAGGATTTGCGCTTGAATTATTATGTAATGGTATTATATTTATTGTCCCAATAAAATTATTACTAAATTACTTAATTTAAAGGTGTTATTATGTCGAATCCGTCTGCTGTTGATTTTACGGCCAATCCCGCGCCGCTCGGTCTTTGTGGTTTTGGAATGACCACCATACTGCTCAATATCCACAATGCCGGATTTGCTCCGCTGGACAACACCGTTGTCGCCATGGGGATCTTTTATGGCGGTATCGCCCAGGTTATCGCCGGAATCATGGAGTGGAAAAAGGGAAATACATTCGGCACAACAGCATTTACGTCATACGGATTTTTTTGGCTGACCCTGGTTGCCATCTGGTTTTTGCCGGCAATCGGTTCAGTCGCCCGTCCCACTCCATTTTCGATGGGGTGCTATTTGGCGCTGTGGGGTCTCTTTACTGCCGGTCTTTACATTGGAACCCTCAAAAGCTCGCGCTCATTGCAAGTCGTATTTGCGTCCCTGACGGTTTTGTTTGCGCTGTTGGCGCTGGCGAATTTTTCAGGTGCTCACGCGGTGCATACCATTGCCGGTTATGTCGGTATTTTTTGCGGTGCCAGTGCTTTCTACACCGCCATCGGGCAAGTTCTCAACGAAGTTTTCAAGCGGAAAGTCATGCCGCTTTAATTTGACTATTCAGTAGACAGCAAGGGTTAGATTCGTTTGAATTTAACCCTTGTTTTTTTGGGGAGAGATCAGGATATTTTCTTCCTTTTCCATACCCAGCCTTCGAGGAAGATGATCAGGCTGAATATAACCAATGATCCGGGGATCAGGTAGAATGAATGGTACAGCCCGACTTTGTCGCCGAGTAAACCCATCATCCAGGTGAAAAAGCCGCATCCGGGAATACCGACCGCTGAAAAATAAATATACAGCATCGTCGAATCAAGCTGCGGCAGTTGGGTAACTCCATAAACCTGCAGGGTTGGCCAGTATGACGCGACCCCGAAACCAGCCAGCAGCAACAGGAAAAACAATGCAACCAGCACCATGTGGGGATTTTGGAAAGTATCCGGGCGAAGGCACATGATCAGCAAAGTCACCGGAATGGTTCCGAGCCCAGTGTAAAGCAAGATGTATTTCAAGCGGCCCGGTGTGGCGAAGTAGCCGAAAAGCGTCCTGCCGACGAACATCCCGAGGGCAATGGCCGCAGTGCCGATTCCGGCCAACCAGGCGGAAGCGTTGAAATTGAGCTGGATATAGGTCGCCGCCCAGAAGGTCAGGCAGAATTCAGCACCAGCCCCCATAAACATACCCAGACAGTAAACCCAGAAACGCGGAACTTTGATTATCGCCACCGAATAATCCCAGATATGTTTGGGCAGGATCTTTTCCGGGACTTCCGGATATTTTTTCCGTGGATTTTCACGCCAGAGAAATAACAAAGAAACCAACAGGGTCAACAGGCCGATTCCCCCCAGAACATACCGCCAGTTGACTCCCAATGTCAGCAGGCCTCCGGCCACAAGCACGCAGGCGCCGACGCCGATTGACCAGAAGGAGTGGGAAATATTGACGTAACGCTCCGGCGCATCCGAATGCAGGTCCTGAATGAAAGGCGTGGCCAACCCTTCGCAAATCCCCTCCCCGAAGCCGGCAATCAGCAGGCAGGGGATCAGGAAAAAATAGGCCGGACTGAAAGCACACAGAAAAATGCCCGCTCCCATCAGAAGCATGCAATATCCCATGGAAAGACGTTTGCCGATATGCCCGGCAATCGCCCCGCACAGCATGAGCGACGCCACCATAGAAATGCTCCGGGTCAGGTGCAAAACACCGCCGGCAGCCATCCCGCCGGCTTCCAGCGGAAAGTTCAGTTCACGGGCCATCGCCACCAGAACAATCGGAATCGATAATGAACACAAGGCATATACGGTAAATGCCGAATAACTGGCGTAATCATAACGCCCCAGCACGAGTTTTCTTGAATTATTCATCGGAGTTACTTGAGGTCCGCCCCGATTTGAGTGAGCATGGCGAGTTTTTCCTGATCCTTCTCCAGATCGCCGACGGCCAAAGCTTGGATTTTCTCATCGATCACCACTTCCCAGCCAAGGAAATCGGCGATGCACTTGAACTGTTCGGAAATCAGACGGTATTCCGGGTCATCCAGCTCCGCGCCCCCGACAGAAATAATTCCGATCTTCTTATGAGCCTGATGAAATTCTTCATCTTTGGAATAAAATTTATCCAGGGCCAATTTCAGTTGAGCGCTGATTCCCCACCAGTAAACCGGAGTGCCGAAAACGATCAAATCGGCGGCCGCTACCTGATTCATCAGTTCGGCTCCGCCATCCAACAGTACGCAATTGCCGCCGTTAGATTTACAACCATCGCAAGCGATACAGCCGCGCAGTTTCAAGTTTACGACGTTGACTGTTTCCACCTGATGATGTTTTTCCAGTCCGACTTTGAGAGCGTTAAGTGCCTGGACGGTGTTGCCGTTTTTGCGGGGGCTGCCGTTTAGAATCAATATATTCATAATTTTCCTCGATTTTTAATACAACGAATATACACCGGCTCTCAAAAAACGCAATCCCATCCCCGAAAATGACACTGAATTTAATTTGCATTTAAAAAAACAACGTTATATTTTCAATATCTACTGTCAGTGCTGAAACCAAACAGCACTGACAGTAGCAAAAATAATCGTTTCCGCAAACGTAAAAGTCAGCATTTGCATTTTAAAAAAATATATTGTCAGCGATAAAACCAAGTATATCGCTGACAATAGCTATTTAAAAATTCTTATCCGGTGGGATAAGGTTCGGTCAAAAATATTTCATCACCTCTTTGATGGTGCTTTGCGCCGCTCTTTCCAAGTCGTTGCGGACTTCGCGCAATTGTTCTTTATTCGGATCAGCCAGAGCCGCGGCCAGCATTTGCGCACCGGAATCTTCCACGTCGAGATCGATCAGACATTTGTCCAACCCCATGTCGCGGATCATCTGACGCTTGCGGCCGCATTCGGCATAAGGCGTATGCAACACCGGCACCAGATTGCCGATCCCCATGATGATCGAATGCATCTCCACACTGACCAGCAGCGCGGCTTTCCGGAATACCGCCAGCGCCTGTTCCGGAGTCCAGAAGAAATCCATGCAAACCGTGGCTTGCCTGGCCTTTTCGCTCAGACGATCATACAGATAAACTTTGGCCTTGTCATCCTTGAGTGTATCGCGGGTTTCGTGCGCAATCAGGACTTTGCGGCCGGTCTTCTCGATGTAATTTTCGATCAGGTACTTCATTTGCGCCAGATGGTACTCACCGCGTTCAACGCTGACGGCGCCGCCGGTGGGGTCGTGGTAACGGGCGTCCGGCGTGGACATCCGCAGGATCACGATCATGTACTCTTCCGGAGAAAAACCATTTTCAGCAAGATATTTATCCGCCCAGGCGGAATCGGCGCGGTTGAAAAACACCGTGGTATCCGGCCTGAACCCGTGACTTGGCAAGGAAAATTTTTTCTGATGGAGATAATTCAGCGAATCGGTATCACGGCAATAAACGAACTCGGCGTCACGGAACAGAGTTTCATAAATCAGGTCCATCGGCCATTCCAACAGGTCGAAAGACTGAGAGCCTATGCCGTACGGGATATGAAGCGCCCGCGCCAACAGCAGCGACATCGCCAGCGGCAAGGTATAACCGAACAACCGGCGAACGCCGAGCCGCCCGAAATTCAGGGTCGTGCCGGAGTTATAGTAGACGAACCCGGCATCGGAGAATGCCGCCGCCAGTTTCGGGAAATGAATTTTCATATCCTCGAAGATTTCCAGCGAAAAACGATTCAGCAGATCATCGGCTAATTTTGCCGCTTCGAAGCTGGATAATGTTCCATTGCGGAACTGTTCAAGCTTGACTGGACTCCAGCGCTTCTGCAGATTTGCCCAGGCCTGGCCTTTGACCTGAATCTTTTCAATTTCCGCCGAGGCGGCGCCGGGCAGCGGATCGCTGCCGATCAGGTCGAAAAACGGCATAGGCAACACTTCGCACAACTCATTGTACTCCGGCAGAGCATCCCGGTAATGAGTATAGCACTCATCGCTTTCCGGCAGATAGGTAATTAACTTCACCGGCAACCCGGGGCATTGTTTTTTGAGCAGCTCCATCATTCCGGCCTGGATGCCCATGTCGCCGATGTTGTTGATGCTCCACGCATATGTCAGTAACAAATGCTTCATGTTTCGTCCTTTCATTTCTGTTTATTTATGTCGATAATCAGCATTGCCGCGTCGCGACGCTGCTTGCGCATGACTTCAATGGGCGTCCCTTCCTTGCGGGACAGCGATTCCAGCAGTTCGTTCGCGGATTTTTTCTGGGCATTTCCCTCGGGAAGCGCTGTCGCGGCTTTTTGCAGGATGGTGAAATACTCGAAATCTTCAATACCGTCGCGTATTGCCTCGGCGCGCAGAGTCGGCAGGAATTGCCCGTTCGGCCCCATGCAAAAATAGGATCCGCCGCCATTCGTCCAGGGATAACTTTCCGGATTCCAACCGGTAACCGGCGCGGTCGTAATCGGTTTATCGTTGTTGAACCAACGCGAAACCGTCCAGACCAGCCAGCCGTTAATCTTGTTGGCAAAGGCCATGCAGCCGAGCTGAGCACGGATATCCGCCAATGAATCTCTATCGATAGTCATCTTGGTTGTATAGTACCAGACTTCTTTGCCACGCGCCCTGGCGGCTTGCGCCCTTTCATAATTATATACCCAAATACCGGGAATCCAACCATCGAGATATTGTCCCAGAGAATTGTCTGCTCCATAGCTGTGATCTCCAAGAGTGCTGACCACTTTCAGGTCTGGAAAATGCGATTTCAGTTCAGCCAGCAACTCGACAATCGCCGGCCATTCCGAAGGGGTCGCCTCATCGAAGCCGTAGCAATAGGCAAACTGATAAAGTCCCGCGGCCTTGAGTTCCGGAATTCTCTTGCTCAGAATTTCGATATATTTTTTCTTCCAATTTTCCGGATAATGGCGCTGCTCATCCGGAGAAAGTTTATGCCAGGCCGCTTTGGATTGTTCGGGCTTCAATCCGGCGCCGGTATGCATAGCCTGACGGGGTAGCTTCAAGTAAACAATCGGCAGAAAATTCAAGCCGTGTGCCGCAGCCCGCCGGTAGGACTCCAGATCCGGCAACACAGGTTCTCCATAACTGCCGCTGTCGGAGTAAATGGAAAATCCATTGAGGTGATAATTCACCAGGATATATTCCTGCAGTGCATCCCTACGTTCACCCAATACTTTGGAGCCGTAAACCGCGGTCGCGGTCTTCAGACTCATTCGTTCCGGCAGAGCGAAATCATAAACCTTGACTTCCACCGGCAAAGTGGTTTTGTAATCTTTGGAGCTCAGGGTTACGAAACCGCGATAAATTCCAGGAACGGTATCCTTGCCGGTTTTAAAGCGGACCAACCAGCTTTGCGACTGATTCGGGGCCAGCTCCGTTACAGTATGGGTAAATTCCAGAACCGGATCCGGGTAATAACCACGATAATAACTGACCGCCCGGGAATTTTTCACTTCGACCAATCCGACCGGAGCGGTAACGGGAGCGGGGAGCTGCTTGTCGGCACAAACAAAATCACTGACCGAAATCGAAAGATTTTCCAACTTTTTATCAGCAGGGGCAATCGTAACAAGTTGCAGACATTCCGCTTCATTGCGGGCGAGTTCGACAGAAGCGGTATCTGGAAGTTCAGCGATAAAACTGCCGGCGAACGGCAGAGGTTTTTCCAGGATATCCGCGACGCCGAGTGCGAAACCATTATGTTTGAAACGACGCTGATTCAGTTGACGGAGTTGTTCCATTTGCGACTGCCGCAGCAGGGTCGCAAGTTTTTCGTATTGAGCGGCAGCATCCGCCAAGGTAATATTACCATTGCGGCAATCTTCACTCAATTTCTCCGTATTTGCGGCATTTTCGAGGTTATTTAATTTATGAAACCCCGAGGACAAGCTCGAAATTTTCTCTGCCAGGGTATTGATCAGGGATATCCGGTAAATAGTGAATTGCGAGGCAAGCAATGGCCGGCCCCGATATATAATGAGCGTTTTCATCCTGGCAAGATTCGAGCGTTGCGAATTAAGACCAACTCGTATTGTGATCCGGTTGCCATCGTCAATATTATACGACTCGTAATATTTACCGCCGTCCATATCCCGAAAATTAAATGATATTGTCTGGGCCAAACCGCCGCTGAGCGCAAGATCCACCTCAACATAATCATATTTCGAGCAATCAACAGGAAGAGACAATATGACCCCGGGCCAGGTGTTTTTCAACGTCGCGTCATAGGCCGGTAAATCAATAATCAACGCCCCGGAGTCATCATTTCTGATCACCGCTCCATAGTCGGGACTCACTTTATCCACCTGAAGCGGCAGCTCCATTCCAACAGCTTGCACGCACATGGCCAAAATAACAAGAATTCTTTTCATTAAGCACAACTCCTTGACAATTAATAAATCCCAGTTAAAGTAATAAATTTGACATTTTTAAGATCGGATTGCGAAAGCGTTTCAATATGGCCATCGCCATATAGCCAGTTAGCTTTTCCCTGATGCCGCAAATGCACATTGGAATTGGTGGCACTGCTGCCGATCGCATAGCGTTGAGTATCATCTATCCTGGAATCGGCAATATAGATGAATTCAGATGGGCGGTCAAGCTTGAAAGCGGCCCAGGCGCCGCTGGCCGGCGCGGTAATCGGTTTATGCCCGATCCGGTAGGGGCGACTGCCGGTATTCAGTAGTCCGTAAATCTGACTGCGATGTACAAAGACGTGAGGGAAATAACTCGGACAAACTATCAGTGTCGGTTTGCCGACTACCGGTTTCAGCATAAATTTGTATTCCCATAACACTTCAGCCCAGTTGAAGCCGGTCGCATCCGGAAAATCCTGCCAGACTGGGGTGCTCCAGCCGTCGAAAGTGTCCGCATACTGGGCTTGGAGCAATCCGATCTGCTTCAGGTTGCTGACGCATTTGATTGCCTGCGCCTTTTTGCGCGCCTGGCTCAGCGCGGGCAGTAACATCGCCGCCAGAATCGCGATGATCGCGATCACGACCAGGAGTTCAATGAGTGTGAAATTTTTCCGTCTTATCATCATTATTTCTCCACTTTTTTTGGTTTAATTACATGATGTTTGTTCATTAAAAATCGTCCTTATTGCAATCAATCATTTTGCCGGAGTCGCCAGGCGGCCCAGTCCGGCAATTCCGAGGCACTGCCGATGTAAAGATGCTGAACCGATTCCAAGGTATTTTCGGCCAGCGGATTGCGATCCAGATAGCCGATAATGTATATCTTATCGGCATTGCCGACATTGACAAAAGCATTGGGCTGACCGCCGCCGGAAATCACCGCCAGGGCGCTGGTTCCGTCGCTCAGGCCGCTCCAGGCAGGTTTGCCGCCGGAATTTTTCAGATTGCCCTTTTGAGAGGCCAAAGGCCGATCGCCGGAACTCATTACGACGGCGTGCCAAATCCGGGCGGTGTCATTGAAAAAGCTGAATTGATTGAGCCGGGGCATACGGATTTGCCCCGATTCGCGTTGGCGCAACGTGGTTTTCACGTCAATGACCGGAGTACCGGCGTAAAATGTGTAGTGCGCCGTACCGGTAATCGCTCCGTCGCCGGTGAAATCAAATTCCAATTGCAATTCGGCACGCTCGGAGTCATGTTTGATCAAGGTGAATTTTTTCAGAGTCTTAGCGTCCAATCGTCCCGCGTGGCAGGAAACCGCATTGCGGTTCAAAGCTTCGGAGGCGAGCGTCAGGCCGCTCTTGCGCCAGACGATTTCGACCAGGTCGCCGATGGCGCGGCGAAATGTAAGTTGATAATAAGCGTTGCCGATCTGAAGCAGTTTAGCGGATTCCTCAATCTGCAACCGGTCTTCGCTGTTCGGAGCCACTGTCGCGTGTTTGATGGATTTGGAAGCGGCGCCGGCTTGCGGTGCGCATGTGAAATCCGTGTCGGGAGGCGACTGCAAGACGGCGAGCAAACGCGCCTGTTCACCGTATGTACCGAGTTTCACCTGATTTTTGCCGGGGTGCAGTTCGGCAAGCAATGTGCGGTCGGAAACATCGTAAAGTTTCGCCGCCGCCGGTACGTTCAAAGTCAATTCGGCCTCCGGCAGCGTTTCATGATAATAGTCGCTGATCAGAATCGCGGCATCGTTCCCCAGCCGTAATCCGGCGGCGCGCATGTGGGTGCCGGAAACCCGCAAGTCGGTCATAACTTCACCGTCCACGATAATATCTTCCAGCGGGCGTACCATGTTCATGACTTCGGCGAGCCGCCGCATATCCAGCGCGTCCCATCCGAGCCACGGCCAGGTGGTAAAACCATAGGCGCCGTTGAGAAAAGTTTCCAGCAACATGTATTTCAGATTGATGGCATCGCATTCGTAGTCGGCCCCGGCGCCGCCGCACAGCCATGGGATGATCTTGGAGGAGCCGACTTGCCGCCGGGTGTTGCGAATGGTATCCGCCATGCGCTTGGCGTCGCCGGAATAGTAACAGCTCGGCATGCAGATATCCACCGCTCCCGACTTGGTCAGTTCATCGTAACGCATGAACTGGTGATAAATCTTGCCCGGGGTGACATCGTAAAAACCAACCTGGCAAAGTTCCGAACTTTTGCCTTCGTCTCGCAGCCGTTGCTGATAGCCGACGCGCAAGGCGTTGTAAAAGTCGCAGCCCAATTGCAGTTTGAACAGTACCCACGCCTCATGGTATTCGGGATACGGGGTGGGATTCTTTTCAAATTCGCGCGGCGAAAGCGGTTTTTTGCCAGGGTGGTGTTGCTGGAAATAATTCTTGAACTGTTCCAGACAACGCTCACAAAAACAGTATTCCGCCTTTTTCCAGGTTTCCGTATCCCAGTATACCGTGCTGATGCCGGCAGCGGCGGCGATGGTGCATTTGTCCAGCTCGGCGCGAAACGCTTTCCCGCGATAACTCGGGCAGAGTTCCGGAAAACGTCTGCCGTCCAGCGCCGCCACCCACGCTTCGGGATCGTCCTTCAAACCCGGTACCCGGTGGGTCGGGGAAGCGTTGGCGATGATCCGCATGCCGTTGGCCGCGCATTGCCCGGCCAGTCGGCGCAAACTTTCCGGATCGGTTTCACGGCCGCTGGTGGACACGGTGTTGACGCCGATTTGACGTTGAACTTTAAAAAAATCCGGCCAGGTGTCAGTGACTCCAGGACCGCAGAACCCGAAGCCGGCGAGCAGTCGCCGGGGAATGCGGCGGCAAGCCTGAAACTCGACGCACTCCACCGGCAGCGTCTGCAAGTCCTGTTCGCCGCCGGGATAACGGATCTGATAAAAAACCTCCGTCCGTTCGCCGGGCTTGAGCGAAGTACCGATAAACATCGACAGCACATTATAATAATAAGTACGGGGGTTGATGGTAAACGAATAGCGCTGGTAATTTTTACCGCGGTGTTGGATTGCGACCGGGTTATCCGGCTGCAATTTACCCGGGAAGAATTGCAGTTCCGGCGGCAAGTCCAGAATCAACTCCACATTTTTTACGGATTTCGGCAATTGCGAAGACATGCCGAAATATACCGGAGTGGCAAAAGCGTCGCTAAGATAGAGCGTGTCATCGGCAAACAGCATTTTCGCGCCACCGGAATCGGAGCTGTTCCACAACTCCGAAGCCGCTTGGACTTCAGAAGCTTTACGCTCAGTGGCGAACCGAACGTTATGGGTGCGGTGCAAACTCCCGGCGTCAAGGCGCAGCCGCAAATCGGCATACCCGGCGGACGGCGCGGCGATTGAAAATTTATACAGTTTCCCGGCGGTCAATTCCCCGCAACTCAGCTTTTGAGCTATGCCGCCGTTTAATGAATATTCGATAGCGACCGCTTTCAGGGTAACTGCCGGGAAAATGGTCAGTTCCGAACCGTTGATTCCACCAGTATATTCGGGGGCGGCAAAGTGAACGTTACTCCCGGGCGTTCCGAGGATAACATCGATTTCGGTGCGCCAGACGCCATTGTCCAGCAAGTTGGCTTGCGGTGCGAGAAATTCGGAGCTGAAATGGACCGGCGATCCCGTCCATGCATAGAAACGATCCAATTTGTCGGCACGCGTCACCATAGCTATTCCATAGGATGACGCGATTCCGGTGGCAGCGATCCACGGCTCGGAGAGATCATTTAAAATATTGTGCCGCTGGGTGGTTTCGACGATGTTGCCCGTATAGAGCCCACGGCGGGTTTGCCCGAAAATATTGACGGTACGTTTTTCTGTAGCATCCGGGGGCAGAGCGATTTCGCTTTGAATCCACGGCGAGAGTTTCCCGGTCTGGTGCCCGGCAGCAATTTCCAGAGCCGCGCGCAACCGGGATTCGCCTTTTTTCAAACTGTACCGCCAACTCAACTGCATATCTTTGGCCGCCCCGCCGGTGGCGGTGGCGCGCGCCATTATTACGGCTTCCGTGCCGGGCTGAACCATGCTTTCCAGGTTGAATTCGGTATGGTAAAGAGTGGTATCGCGGGGCGTTTCGATGATTTTCAACCGGAACATTCCATTCGCCGCGCCTCCCTGGGTGGTGTATTCGCGTTGATTGCGCTTGTCGATAAGCGAAATGAGCTTACCGCCGGCCGGCGCGACCACTGCACGAATGAATTCGTTTTCCAGATAATAAGTGCCGTCGGCGTTTTTACCCGCGCCCACGTCGTCAGCGACGACACCGCATAGCCCCAAGGTGAAGATCAGTGACAGTATTGAATAACGGAAAAGTACGGATAACATTTCTTAATCCTTCGTTTTTTTATTGAATCAGCCAACCGTTTTTGGTGCTAATATTGGTCGTACCCACTCTTAGCAAGGGAACCGAGCTGGTTATCGAGGTTTGCCCGAGCATGAATTCCATGAACATCACGCTACCGGCGTGGCCATCCAGAAACAAAATGTTGGAGACACCGCCCCGGTTGGGCATGGAGGCGGAACCGGGATCGTACTCGCGGCCGTCTCCGGCGCCATGCCGGAAACTTGCATTATTGGCATAAGCGACCGAAAAGCCCGCTTTTTGCTGGTTATCCAGAATCAGGCGTACCTGCGTGGGACTTTCGTAAGCCGCGCGTTTGTGCATATAACCGCGCGAGTCATTTTTTTTGTAGCCCATGACATAGGTGTTGATACCGTAATGCGTGTAACGGAACTTGCCGCTCTCCAGCGTCCCAAAGCCGCTGCTTTCGCCGGGACAGCTGAAAAGTGTAGCGTCTTTTTCCAACAGAAAACTGTTGCCATGATTGCCGTCGCTCAAAATTTGAAACCAATAGGTTTTATCATCGGCTTGCCGCGCGGGCGGCAGCCAGTCGCTATAGTCGTCGGCATACATGTTGGTCGAACCTCCGAGCTGTTTCAAATTGCTCAGACAACCAACGGATTTGGCCTTCCCACGCGCCTTGTTCAGCGCCGGCAGCAACAGTGCAGCGAGAATTGCAATAATCGCGACAACCACCAGCAACTCAATAAGCGTAAAATTATTCCGCTTCGTTTTCATCCAGCCTCCTGTGATTAGAATGTTTCATCATAAAACCTCCGCCAATTCTTTTACTTCGACCAACTCCGGAGAAAAGATTTTCCGGCGGTACTGCGCCGGATCGCCAGTCTGCGAATCAATCGCGATATCCACCGCCGCTTTTCCCATAGCATCCAGCGGCGAACGCAAAAAAGTGATTCCGCTGCAATCCGGTAAATCCATGCAACTGATGATCTCCGGCGGCTTTCCTCCGGCCTGGCGAGCTACCGCCTGAACTCCAAGCGCGGTCACCGGGTTCAGGGCAAAAAACGCATCCGGAGCCTTGGACATTCCCCAAAGCTCCAAAGCTGCTTCAATCCCGTCTTCACGGCTCTGGGTCCCCTCATGGAAAACAAGTTCCTGGCCGCTTTCCCGGCAGAAATCAATTGCGCTTTCCCGGAAAACATGATTCCCGTAAATGACTGCGCCACCGCCGTTACCGACTTTTTCCGCCAGAATCGCAATCCGACGACACCCCTTGTCCCGGAGATAACTCAACCCCATCCGCGCCGCCGCCTCGTAATCGTAACGGACATGATTGACCCGCACCCCACGATATTCATTGAACGCGCAAAACGGTATTTTATTCTGTTTCAACCAAGCGAGATCGGCATCGTTGAGCGCCGAAGTCGCAATCATGGCCGCCGGAAATTCGCGCGGCAACAATTGTTCCAGCGGCAAAGCGTCCGACTCCTCGCGCTTACCGGTAGCATAGAGATGATAGTGATAGCCGAGTTCATTGATCCGGCTCTCCATCGCTTCCAACAACGCTCCGAAAGCCGGTTGGGTAACGAAACCCATATTGGAAAACATGATCCCAACCGTGCCTTTTTTCGCCTCCGGGCTTTCCACCCGGAGAGATTTCAGGAAGGTTCCCCTTCCCTGCAGACGCACCAGAATGCCTTCCCGTTCCAAATCCGCCAAAGCCCGCCGGACCGTGCGGATCGAAACTTCGGATACCGCGCAAAAATCATTTTCCGAGGGAATCCGGTCACCGATCCGAAAATTATGCTCCCGCAGATATTGCAGAATAAATTCCCGCATCTGCCGGAAAAGAGGTTCATTGCTGGCTTCGGCCGTAAATTTTTTCATAATCCTGACTCTCATTACACTTCTAACACTCCTTACATTATAACACCGGCCAATAATTTTGTCAAGAGCCATGCCGGGAAAAAATTCAGAAAAGAAAAAGAAAACGTTTGCTTTTTCATCCAGTGACGTTATAATAGAATAAAGAAAACGTTTGTTTTTGTTAATTTGAGGTGATTTTGATGGTTAAGTTGGCAGAGATTGCGGAAAAAACCGGATTTTCGATTCCGGTGGTGTCGCGGGTGTTGAGTCCGCGGCCGGACAGCAATGCCAAAATTGCTCCGAAAACCCGTCAGTTGATCCAGGAAACCGCCGAGCGGATGGGTTACCGTCCCAACCGCAATGCCGAATTTCTCAAACGCGGCCAGAATCCCGTCATCGGAGTTTTTCTGCCGCTTTACCGCAATGGTTTGATCGTGGATCTGGTGATGGGGATTTCCAAAGCCGCGCAGGAGCGGGGATTCCCGGTATCCTTTGTTTTCGAAACGAACTTCGAGAGTTACCGGAAGTTCATCGGGGAAACTCAGGGGCAGCAGAATTGCGGGATCATCACGTATCCGCACTTCAAATTCGACTTGGAAGCCACCGAACTGATTACCGGTTTCAGCGACAAAGGCGGCAAGGTCGTGATGATTGAGCCGGAGCATTTCCTGCCGCAGATTCCCCATGTCGAGCTGGACAGTTTTTATGGCGGCCAGATCGCCGCGGAACGTTTGTTGGCGGTCGGCTGCGAAGAATTCATCAATATGCGGGGGATCCCGGCCCGGACGGAAGGTTTTTGTTCGGTACTGGAAAAATCCGGCAAATCTCCGTTGTTTTTCAATGACTCCCAGGAAAATTATCTGAAAATTCTAAGCATCTGCCGGGAGTCCTCCCGGACCATCGGTATTTTCTGCAACACGGACCGCATGGCGATAAGGGTTCATAACATATTATTGCGCAACGGCATAGTGCCGGGGGAACGTATCAAGCTGATCGGCTACGACAATCTTTCGGCGACCGAACATATGTCGCCGGCCCTGACGACGGTCCATCAACCTTTTATGGAGGTAGGAATATTGGCCGTGGAGAAACTGGTCGATCTCATATATGGGCAGCCGGTGGAATCCGCGATTATAAAGCCCGCTCTCATTATCCGGGAAACCGCTTAAAGTATAAGGATGAAAAACATGAAAAAGAAAAATTTTACACTCATTGAGTTGCTCGTAGTCATCGCGATTATCGCAATTCTCGCCGCCATGCTGTTGCCGGCCCTGAACAAAGCCCGCGAAACCGCCAGGGCCTCTCAATGCCTCAATAACATCAAACAAATCAACCTGGCCTCCAATCTGTATCTGGCGGACTGGGAGCACTATATGCCGCATTCGTACAGCGGCAGCTCAAGTGTCGCCTGGAACGGCAAAACCTGGAAGGCCGGCTATCCGGATTGGTCGGCTTTGCTCAGTGAGCTGAACTACCTGAAACCTTCGCAGAATCAACAATATCCGACAACCGGACCATATGCCTGTCCGGAATACCTGAACCAGAAAAGTTGCCTCAGCGGCGATCTGGCCCAGGCAGCGGCTTATTCCAGCGGTTACTATCCAAGTTATGTTTACAATGCCTGGTATACCACCACATTTCCGACTTACCCGGAGCGGCGGGGTATAGCCGGTCAGAAAACATCCGACCTCAAATATCCCGCAAGCACCACCAGCTTATGCGACGGCGATTATAGTTATATCTCCGATATCTCTTATAAGAAACGTACCGCCCGCAGACACCGTAACAACCTGAATGTCGGTTTTGCTGACGGCCACGCGGAAAATCTTACCACTATATTCTTTACCACCACCTGGAAAGAACCCCTTTGGTGTGTGGGAGAAAAACCCTGAAAGGAAATATCATGAAAAAATTATTATTCATTCTGGCCGCCGTTTTGGCCTCATCGATCCTGGCGGAAAACCTGATTCCAAATCCGCAATTCATCAGCTCGCAGAAGAACATTCCCGATCAATGGCAGGTCGGAGACCGCTTCCCGTTGGCAAACCGGAATATCATTCCCGGTGAAGGCGGCATGAATATTTTCGAAATTTCCGACGATGCCACGGTATACAGTTACGCCCTGACGGTGAGTGTCACGTTGGATTCTTACAAAAGCTACGAATTCAGCATCGAGCAAAAGACCGAAAACGTCAATAACGCGGCGATCTATTATTACTGGCTCGACCCGAATAACAAAGCCTCCAAGGAGAAATTCATCAGCAAAACCAGCGGCAACAGCGACTGGCAGACGATCAAATGCACGCTCACCGCTGCGGACGCCGAAAACACCAAAGGAATTCGGATCTGCCTGGCCGTGTATCCCGACAAAAACGGCGTAGTCAAAGGCAAAGTATTTTTTCGTAACCCGCAATTGAAAGTCATTTCGGCGGAAGCGGCCCAAGCCGCGGTCAAAGCTCCGCCGAAAAAACAGGCGCCGCAAGAGTTGAGCGTCCTGTCGTTTCCGGGGCGGCTCACCGCCAAACCGGCACTGGTGGAACTGAACGCCGGGCGCGGCGAAGTCGAGTTCCTCGACTTGACTACCAATCATAATTATCAAGGCGACCTCCGGGTATATGTCACCATGCCGGAAGACGTGGCTACTGAATTTTACATGATGAAAAACAACCAGGGCGCCTGCCTGCAGGTCAAACCGGAATCCGAAAGCCGGAACGCCGGAAATATCGAGCGGAAATACTCTCTGGACAAGTCCTGGAATTTCCATGCCCTCGGCAATGGAATACTATTCAAAACCGAGGACGCCACGGCGGAAAAATTTGACATTCAGGTGCGCATAACCAATGCCGAAGGCAAAGAACTGGTTCGGATGACCGCACCGATCCGCCTGATCCCGTCGGTAACGGCTGATTGTTCGAATATGTCCGGCTTCGAGTCTTACTCGTGGTATCTGTACCCGATCCAGCGGATCGATACCGCCGCCCCCGCGAACAAGCTGGCGGCAGAGCTCAAAGAACGTTGGGTCAAGTCCGGGTTCAGCATGAAAAAAGCTTCCCCGCTCCATGCGTTTCCCTTTACCATGTCCCGATACATCGACAAGGATTCGCCGGGGCTCTATGCCGCGCTTGAAGTCGGCGGCGGCAAATCACAGTTGACCTGTCCGACCGTCGCCGCCCGTGCCGGAACCGCCGCAGTGGTCGAATGGTTCAAAAAGAAAAACATGGTACAAAATTTTGCCGCCCCCAACTACTGGGGAATATTCGATTATGAACCATACTGTTTCTCCTGGACCACGGGAAGCTGTTTCTGCCCGGATTGCCGCCAGGAATTCATGAAATCCATCAAGCTGGACGGAGCGACACTGGAGCCCAAAGAAATCCTCGGCAAACACCAGAAACAATGGACGCAATTCGTCTGTCGCCAACGCGCCGAAGTGATGCGGATGATTTTCGCCGCGATTAAGCAGGTCAATCCACAGGCCACGAACTCATTCTGTTCCATGCCGCAGCCGGGTTATGATGAAAATCAGGATCTGTATTATCAGGAATACGGCATCGACGCCAGACTTTACGACGACTTCACCGACACCCATTGCCCGATGAATTACGATACTTCGCTGCGTTTCTTCACCCGCCTGGAAACAACCCAGCAACAGGTAACGAAACCGCATATCCCGATCCTCTCCACCGGTTGGGGCCCGCAAACGAATTTTCACCCGGAACGCTACCGTTTGCATGTGATGGCGGCCGGCTTGCTGGGCTGCCCCGCCGTGTATACGTATCGTGGATTGATGGGCATGCACGGCGACTGGCAGAATGCTCACCGCAACGCCTTGCTGGCGCTCGGCAAACTGAACCAATACCGCCAACTGGCGAATATCTATCATCCGCAAAAAGAACAATATTACCGCGAAGCTTATGCGGCGAAAGACAATTTGTATGTGATCGCGAAAAAACAACACGACGACATTGCGCTTTTTCTCTTCAACAATCATCAGTACGAGACGATTTACGCTACGCTCACGCCCTCGGGAAACTTGAAGTCCTTGCGCAACCTGCTGGATGATACCTTGTTTTCCCCAGACGGTACTCGAAAAACTTACACCACGGAAGAATTAAAAAATGGCGTCATGGTCAGGATTCCGCCGTTGACCATGCTGCCGCTGGAATTCAGTTCTCGCGAATTCGCCTCCGCGCTGATTGTGGTCAATACCGGCGAAACCGCCAAACAGGAAGCCGGGCTGCAGCAGACCGCCCGCAATCTTTTCAAACCTCATAAGCAGAATGGCATGAGTACCGGCTTGAAAACCGTTGACGGCAAAACATATTTCACCTTGACTACTCCGGCTCAGGAATTACAGGTCGACCTGGGAACCGGGGCCACCGCCCGTTGGTTCGCCAACAATAAACCGGTGGTCGACAAGCTCGGTAATGACTGCCTGATCGCCCCCTCGACTTTGTGGCTGAATACCCAACCGGCGGAGCTGGCCGGCACCGATTTCACGGCGGACGGCGTCAGCGCCACATTCCGGTTCAAACTGAACGACATGCCGTACACCGGGCTGACGGTGGAAAAAATCTACCGGATACTTCGCGACAAGCCGATAATCGAGGTCAAAGTCAACGTATTACCGCATGGCGGCTACCGTCAGTTCACCTATCGTGCGAATTTGGTTCTTGGAATCGGAAAATCAACCGTTGAGCCGCCTTATTCCGCGAGTATCGGATATTTGGTTCCACAACAGGGCAAACTGCAAAATACCCAGCAGACCGGTTTTGCCAAAGAAGGAGCGAAAACCCACTTGAGCAAGGATACCGGCAAGTGGGACGGCAGTTACTGGCTCGCCGCCAACCGCGTGAGCGGCGAACAATTGCGAGCCGACATCGGCGAACGCCCGGTCGAATTGTATTCATGGCTCAAGAACAATACCGCCACCATGGAATGGGTCTATCCCGATGCTTACCCCGACAATGATCCGCACAAAGTCGCGGATTGGAGCGCCTCCTATACCCTCGAATACAAGGAAAAACCGTGAATTCATCAATCAATTTCAGTAAGTCAATTCCCCTTGCGGGTGAGTATGATATCCTGGTTGCCGGTGGCGGCCCGGCCGGTATCGCCGCCGCCGTCACCGCGGCCCGGAACGGCGCCCGTGTCGCCCTCCTCGAGAAAACCGGATGCCTGGGCGGCATGGGAACCGCCGGGATGGTACCGGCTTTTACCGGCGTTACCGACGGAGAAAACTTCCTCGCCGGAGGTATTGGCAGGGAAGTATTCGATCTCCTGCGCGAAGCCAACGGTACCGGCCCGGAGAACCCCAACATCATCCGGGCGGAAATCCTGAAACGGATTTACGACAATCTGGTCACGGTGGCAGGGGTCGAGTTGTCCCTGGAAACCGTGCTTACAGACGTAATCCGCGAGGGTAACAATGTTACTACGGTGATTACCGCTTCCTGCAACGGCTTGGAAGCTTTCAAAGCGTCGGTTTTCATCGACGCCACCGGCGACGGCACTCTTTCAGCCATGGCCGGAGCTCAATTCGGCCTCGGCGACGAACGGGGGCGAATCATGCCCGGCAGTTTGTGCTCACTGTGGAGCAATGTGAACTGGGAAGAATACCGCGCCGCCAAGGTAGCGATTTTCGATATTCTGACCAAAGCATTCGCAGAAGATGATTTCTTCCAAGTACCGGACTATCATCACACCGGAATGTACCGGACTGGAACAACCGAGGCCACCGCCAACATGGGCCATGTCTTCGGCATGAATTCCACCGATCGCGTTTCACTGACCAAGGCTTGGCTCACGGCCCGCCGCCTGCTGCCGGAATTCGAGGTATTTTACCATCGGCGCGTTCCCGGTTTCCAGAATGCCCAGCTTTCTTCCAGCGGTTCCCTGTTCGGCGTCCGCGAAAGCCGCCGGATTCTGGGCGATTATACCCTGAATTATCAGGATTTCGAAAACCGAGCCCGGTTTGAAGACGAGATCGGACACTTTGCCTACGGTGTCGACATTCATCCCTACGACCCGTCGCTTGAAGAATTCCGGCGTTTCCAGGCGGAATTCAAAGATCCCGAGCGGCGCTATAAAAAAGGCGAAAGCTACGGCATTCCCTATCGGATTCTGACCGTAAAAGGATTCGATAACCTGCTCACCGCCGGGCGCTGCGTCAGCGCCGACAACCGCATGGAAGGCTCGATCCGGGTTATGCCGGGGTGCTTTATCACCGGTCAGGCCGCGGGAATGGCGGCGGTCATGGCCCGGCTAAACGGCGGCGGCACCCGCGCGTTTGCCGTTTCAGAACTGCAAAATAATCTGAGAAAACTCGGAGCATATATTAAATGAAAATGAATAGAAAAACAAAATGCGATTTATACTCTTTGCTGCCGCGTCAGGTCGAAACATTGTTCCTGGCCCCGGAATATCCGGCACTGTCGGATGCCCCCGAAATTACACACGCAATGATGAAGTCGGGCAAGCGGCTGTTTATCGAATACCCCACGGCGGTCGCGGGACTGGATTTCGGGGAACCGGTACGGACGGAGTTTGAACGGACCGTCATTACTTCGGAGGAACTCGGCGAGCCCGGCGCTATTCTGGCCCAGCACGGCTGCTGGTATCGCCCGGTGAAACAAACCGTCAAACCGCTGCTGGCCGCCGCCCGGATCGCCGGTTACCGCCATGCCGTTTATGGCGTGCCGGAACATGCGACGCCGTTGCTGTTTATTCATCCGGACTATCCGAATGTCATGATTTGTACCTCCGGTATCAGTAATTTCATCCGGGGGCGCTTTGCTCCGATGGCGGACTGGCGGCGCATCTGGAATTATATTTTGAACTGGCTGGAAACGGACCTAGAATTGCCCGAGTGGGAGATGGCGGTACATCCGGGGTATCCGGCCGGCACTGAATTACCGGCGGACGCGGAGCAACAGGCTTTTCGGAAATCGGCCCGCTGGTTTCACCGTCACGCGCTCAGCCTTCACACCGAAGTCATGGTCATCGAGGGCTACGACTCCGTAATCGACGCCGACGGCAATCAATTCCAGCGCACCAAAACCCGGGGCGACTGTACCGGTGAATCGGCGCTGGTGTTCGCCTGCGACTGGGCACTGAACCACAACCCGGCGGCGAAAATCCGTTGCGGGCAGATCATGGATCATCTGTTCAATTCCCCCGAACTCTGCTGCCTGACGCCGCAAAATCCGTGCTACGGAATGTTGAATTTCTATGAAAACCTGCCCGCTTACTATGGCGATGACAATTGCCGGGCGGCCATCGGTTGCATGGCCTCGGCGGAACTGTTGAACGATCCGGCCTGGGACCGGCGGATTCTGCGTTGTTTGCTGAGTGTATTGCGGACGACCGGACCCTCCGGTTTCCGCGAAACCCGCCTGGACTGGCCCTCCAGTTTCAACGAAGGACGCAACTGGGATCACTACCGTAAAAATAACTGTACCAATTACCGTCCCCACAGCCAGGCCTGGATGTGGGCGGCCTACATTCTGGCCTGGCGCTCAAGCGGTCATCGGGAATTTCTGGACCAGGCGCGCACCGGAATTCATAACCTGATGGCGGTTTACCCGGACAAAATCCGCTGGACCAACGGATTTTCGCAGGAGATCGCCAGAATGGTACTACCGCTGGCTTTGTTGGTCCGCGTGGAAGACACGGTCGAACACCGGGAAATGCTGCAGCGTATTTTGGACGACGTGAAATCCTTGCTGGTTGATTGCGGCGCCATGCGCGAAATCATGGGCAGCCTCGAAACCGGTATTTACCCGTCGCCGCGTACCAACGAGGAATACGGCACCAAGGAAGCAGCACTGATTCAGGAAAACGGCGATACTTGCTGCGACCTGCTGTATACGGTGAACTATGCGTTCGCCGGCCTGCACGAAGCCTCATTTACCGATCCGTCCTGCCGGGAAACCGCCGATAAAATGGCGGAATTCCTGGTCCGGATTCAGGCCGACTCCCAATCCCATCATTATTTGAACGGGGCCTGGCTGCGTGGTTTCGACTGGAAGCTCTGGGATTACTGGGGCAGCTCGGCCGATTCCGGCTGGGGTGCGTGGTGCGTCGAAACCGGCTGGACCAACAGTTGGATCGCCTCGATACTCGCCCTGCGGCAGCGTCAACAGTCTCTGTTTGATCTGATCACCCCCAGACGCCATCAACCCATCCTGGCCGAATTGCTCAAGGAGATGTCCCGGATACACCCATTGCCCAACGCCTCAACCGTAATTCCGGCAGCCAGCGCCCCGGGAACTGAATAATCTTTAAAAATTGAAAATTGAAAATAATGGGAAATAGTAGAGGAAGTCTTCGGAATATCCCTATCTCCCTGATTTTCAATTTCCAATTTTCCATTTTCAATTAATTCAGGACTGGAATTTGCATTCAATGACGATATATTAACGTTATCATATTTTCTAAAAGATAAACAAGGATATGGACTCATGAAGACACTTTTGAAAAATGTACCCGGAATCGTGTACCCGACTTCCGTGAACGAGATCGACGGCGTGGCCGTTGCCATGGCCCGCAATGACAACGAAAAATTTCTGGCTGTCGCCGGCAAGGCCGACAATCCGGTATTCCAGGCATTCGCCGGTGAAATTATCGGCGAAAACCTGAAAAAATGCCCGTTGAGCGCCGCCAATTCCGAAGCCCTGCGCAAATTTTTCCCCTGGACCGCCCCGATCTCATTGCGCGAACGTAAAACGACCGTCGGTTGCGGCGACCGTTTGGGACTGGCAAGCATCGGTCACATGGCCGCGGTAAGCAAATTCCAGGCGACTCCGGTGCTGGCCCAGCAGTCGATGCGCGAGCTCGATATGACCGGCAGAACCTACCGTCAGGTGGTCGATGATGTCGTCTTCATGGTTTATCAGGCCGGCTTCAAGGATGGCTACGGCGCCGACGGCGACCATCTGAAAAAGATTCCGGATATGGACGTGGCTCTGGCCGCCGGTATGCCCATGATTACGCTGGACCTCTCCGAAGTCATGTTGGCCGCCGCCGGCGACTGGGCTCAAGAAAAAGTCGATGAAGCGTTTGCGCAAATCGCTCCGGCTGTGCGCGAACGCGTTCTGGCAGCTTATGCCGACAAGGAAATCAAGGTCGGCAGCAGTGTCATCAAAATGGATGCCGCCACCGTCCGCCGTTGCGCGGTGATGTATCTCGAAGCCCTCGACTTCGCCAAAAAGGTTTATGAACACCTGAAATCCAAGCGCGGCGACAAGTTCGACCTGGAGATTTCCATCGACGAAACCACTTCGCCCACGTTGCCCTCGCATCATTATTTCATCGCCGGCGAACTGCAGCAGCGCGGCGTGGAATTCACTTCGCTGGCCCCGCGCTTCATCGGTGAATTCCAGAAGGCCATTGATTATATCGGCGACCTGGCCGAATTCGACCGTCAGTTCCAGGTTCATGCCGACATCGCCCGGAATTGCGGCGGCTACAAAGTCTCCATCCACTCCGGCAGCGATAAGTTCGCGGTTTATCCGACCATCGGCAAGATGACCGGCATGCGCTTGCACCTGAAAACCGCCGGCACCAGTTGGCTGGAAGCGGTCCGGGTCATCTCCCGCCGCGATCCCGTCCTCTACCGGAAAATGCACAAGAAGGCCCTCGCCTCTTTCAATGACATGCTGAAGCTGTATCACATCACCGCCGACATTTCCAAGATTGGCGACGTGGACAAGATCGCCGATGCCGATCTGCCCGCCCTGATGGAAATGGCCGAAGCCCGGCAGTTGCTGCACATCACTTACGGCCCGATCCTGCGCGATCAGGAACTGCGCCCGCTGTTCTTTGCCGCTATGCACAAATTCGAAGACGAATACAGTGCCACGGTACAGAAGCATTTTGAGAAGCATTTGAGTCTGCTCGGAGTCCCGGCCAAGTAATTTGGCCGCTGCCAGTAAAAAGCCGCTGTGAATTCAGCGGCTTTTTTTTATTCAGAGAGGGAAATTACCGGTTGGTTATGAATTTTTCCGGATAGGTATTTAGTGCCGCTGCGAATTTTTCCGCGGTTTTGCGGCTGATCGAACGCTTACCGTTTTCATATTCGCTCAACAATGATTTATTGATTCCAGTTATTTCCGCTAATTTTTTCTGCGTAATACCAGCTTTAAGTCTGGCTCCGGTCAATACTCTGTGTTTATTTTTTTTCCAGAATTCGCTGTCTTCAATGTTGATCAATTCGTCATCATCGGGTTCAGCCGCAACAGAGCCAGTGAAAACTTCCACCCGGTAATGCTTCCGGATAAACTCGATAAATTCATTGGCTCCCTGCCCCTGGCAGACAAGTTCCAGGTCAATATGGGGCGCTTTCACGGCTACCAGCATAATACACCTCTATAGTTAATGTTCCATTTTCACAAGTCCAGCAAGCGACGTAACGATAATTCAAATGGCAATGATATTTATTACCACCAAGTTTCGAATAATTCGGCCAGCTTGGTTGCTCCGGTCCGGTATATTTTAAATCTTCAAGCAACTCGGCAAATAAAGCTCGTATATTTGGAGGCAATGTCTCTGTTTTCCGGTCAATCTTCCGTTTGATTTTAACTTGCCAAACCATTGCCATTCCTTTCATTATTGATTAACATACAATCAGGATTCACTTTTTTCAATCAAAAATGTGAATTTATTCACTTTTTTTGTTTTGACGATGAACAAAGTGTAGTATTACTGGACTGTCGTCGAGGTTTGCAAAGCCAGCAAGTTATTGTCGAAGTTTTTATTTTTGCTCTTGGCGATATCCAGAGCGGTTCTGCCGGAAAAATCCTTGAGACCGGGATTTGCTCCCGCTTTGACCAACCAGCAATACAGAAGCGGGTTCGGATTGAATTCCGCCACATAATGAAGAATGGAGCGCCTATGCTCATCAATATGGGAGATATTGGTTGAGCGTTCGATAAGAAGCTTCAGCATCTCCATATTCTGTTTTTTGGCAATTGCACACATCAGCATGGTGGCATTGTGGAATCCCACCGGAGGATCACCGGCGGCGTCCAGCAGAATATTCGCGGCGGCCGGATTGTTGCTTTCTACCGCATAGTAAAGAGGAGTACGCTTTAAACAGTCCAGCCTCAAAGGCTCACATCCCATGCTCAACAGTTTTTTGATCATGACAATATTGCCATGCCTGGCGGCATAATGCAGAAGCGGCATATCCTGATAACTCATAGTCACGAGCGGCATATTGTTTTTCAGCAAAATATCCATGGCTTCGGGGTTCCGTCCGTAGCAGGCAACCAGCATTGCCGTCTCGCCGGATTTATCTTCATAATCCCGGAATCTAAATCCCAACTCCAACATTTCAGCGGCAACGCCGATCTGACCGGTCATCAGCGCCACCTGGAAAGCACTGGTCTGGCGAAACGCCCGCGGCCGCTGCCGGTAATAACAACCGCCGGCATCCAGGGCATAACGTGCCATTTTGTCGATGATGAAATTTCTTTCGTCCGGTTTCAGCTCCTGGATTTTTATAACTTCTCTGAGCTTACTCCTCGCGTCTTCAATATTTCCGGCCAGATAATCATCCTCTGCTTTAACAAGCTCACTCCGGTATTTGCCGGTATACAATCTCAGCTCGGTAACGGCATCGGTATAAGAAAGAACACTCGGTGAAGGAGATGTGCATTTACGGGCAAAATTCTGGATTGAATTATAATTGACCGCACTGGCAAAGTCCCAGTAAATAGGAAATTTGACCGAAGTAGCATGAGCTCTCCCATAACGGCGCGAGGCCATCTCAAAACTCACTTTTGCCGGCAAATACCGGTAATCGGAACTGAACCTCTCAATCAGCCGGTCACCCATACTGATAACCTCGGGCCGCGAATAAATATTTTTCCAGACTCTTTCCGGTTCGTCCCAAACCACTCCACCCAGCAAATTGAAACCGAAAAGCGGAATCTCCGATTTCTGATACGAACAACTCAATGCCGCAACGGAAAGATTGGCCAGCTGCTCAACTCCTCCGGACGGTTGCCACTTCCTGGACAATGCAATCGCAATTTCGTCAAATCCCTCTCCGGAATCCGGCTGATGCTCGATCCATTTGAGAAAAACATCGATCTTGCTGTTCAAATCTCCAAGCACCGTTTCCGGCCGAATCAGATACAAATAAGGCAATTTCATCTCCGGCCACAAAGCCAATGCCTGAAGAAAATAATTTTTGGCCTGCTTCATCTCTATAATCATATGCTGTTGCTGCCAATCATTGAGCGGAGTCAAGTCATCCGCAACCATTTTCCAGGCACGATTCGAAGCGGCCTGCCCTTTTACCATGGCGGAAAACCATGGATCATAGTCCTGAACCATATTTTCCAACACGGAAAGATCATATTGATAGTGGCAAAGCCGCTGAAAAACATATGGTATCAACGGCCGGGGCACCTTGCCGGCAGCCAGTAATTTCAGGAGAGCATCGCACGGCCCCGGAAAAACACCCGGAACAGCGGCCCTGTTCTGACGGCTTGAAATATACAATATCTCCTCCCCCAGATAACGGCTGAAAGAAATACTTGGAACTTTACGCAGCGCCAATATGATGATATTACGGAAATTCCCGGACTTGAACCTCGAGTTAAAACTTTCACATGCACTGCACAGTTGATTGATGAACTCGTCATTCAGATGAATCTTGACCTCATGCTGGTCAAGTCTGAATTTCAGTTCATTCAAAGCTTTTTTATCGCCATCAACGGCTGCTTCCACCAGAAATTTCAGTTGCCGGGCATCAACATCAGGATGCTCTTTCTTCAATTCGGAAATAAATAAGCGAATATATTCGGCTTTTTGCTGACTGCTCCAAACAGCTTTGTCGAGATTTTTGAAAGCATTATTGAAAGGATTATAGGAAACATCGGAAGCACAAATAAATAATACTACAAATTGTAAAAAAAGACAAAGTATTACTTTCATTTCTGCACCATCCTTAATATATTGCTAATAATATCATCCCGACAAAGCTTTGTCAAACCCAATTAATCCTAAAATACCAATTATATTCATACTCCTTGCCGATGATACCAAATAGACTTCCATTCCTTGTTTTTTGAGGCAATCAGAAAAAATGACCAGGAAATCTGTTATAAAACAAAAAAAAATTTGAACTGTCCAGCTTAAGGTGTATTGTATTCAAGTGTTTAGCGGAGGTATATGTATGGAACCCAATCGACGGCTATTAATCGTTGACGATCAAAGTGATCTGCGAGATCAGATGGCGCAGCTGCTATTAAGCAGCGGGCGTCCCAATAAAACAGCCCGGTTGGTTCGCGGAATGCGGGCCCGGCTCATGGGCATAGCCGAAGAGCCCGAGGCTGACAATGAGTTCATGCCCAACTATGATATCGATACCGCCGGCCAAGGCGAAGAAGCTTATGACATGGTAAAGGCCGCTTTGGAAAACAATGCGCCTTATGCCGTTATGTTTGTCGATATGCGGATGCCCCCCGGTTGGGACGGCCTGAAAACCGCTCAGAAAATCCGGCAGCTCGATCCCGATATTGAAATCGTCATCATGACCGCTTACGCGGATCATTCCCAGGAAGACCTCTCCCGCGAAATCGGCAATCCGGAAAAATTGCTTTACATCAAAAAGCCGTTTCAGTCGGAAGAAATATGCCAGTTGGCCCTCTCCCTCTGTGCCAAGTGGAATACCCAGACTCTGGAGAGAATACGCCGCCGGCAACTTGACAAGCTGGTGATGAATCTCCGGAAAATCAAGCAGCAGGAAAACCTGAAAAGCACATACGAGCAAATTCTGGAAGCATACCTGGGTTTTTTCGAAACATCCAAAGGCTTTATTGCCAGTTGGATACCGGATGGACAGTCTTGGCAGATCCATGCCGCCCGCGAATATGAACAGAAAAGCGCCACGGAGTTCCTGACCAGCCGCCAAAGCCATATTCTGGAAACCAACGCCTTAAGCGAAATTGAACATTTACAGGCCGTTCCGTTGCGTGAACGCGGTTGTAATTGTTTTGTTTTTGCCGCAAATGCGATTACCAATAACGATCCCGTCTGGTTCCAATCCATCAACGCCATGAACCAGACTTCTCTGGATCAGATTGAATTCGGCAAAAAATTGGCTTCCCGTCTGCAGAATTGCCCATCCATCGCCCAGTTGGACGATGTCAAGGAAATCGTGGAAAACCTGCGCAAAAAATACCTCGGAGACCCCGACGTGGCCAGGCTCTCCGCCAGACTCAATGATATATCCTATTGATTATGAGTACTATTTCTCTTAATGACTTTGACGGCACCCTGAATTCGATTCTGCGGGTGCTCAAGCAGCCTGGAGCGGTTTTGCTGCTTCCGACCGAAACCGTTTATGGACTGGTGTGCAACTGGAATGATCCGGAAGCCAGGGAAAAAATCTACCGTTTGAAATCACGCGATTCCCGTAAACCGCTCGGTATATTCGCCGCCGATGCCGCCATGTTGCAAAGCGCCGGAGCCGTAATCAATGCGCAAGCGCAAATCCTGATGGAGCATCTCATGCCCGGACCGTTGACCTTGATCGTGCCCTGCGAGAACAATACCACCATCGGGTTTCGGATTCCGGATCATCCGCTGCTGGCGGCGATTTTACGGCAACACCGGTTGCCCCTGGCCCAGACCAGCGCCAATCTTTCGGGACAGCCCAACGCGCTCTCGATCGCCGAAGCCTTGGCAAGTCTTACTGAGTCTCCCGATCTGGTCATCGACGGCGGTCCGATCCCTCCGGACAGCCAGGCCTCTACCGTCGTCGACGTCACCGGTTCGCATTACCGTATCCTGCGGCAAGGAGCAATTCCGGAAGCCGCGATAGCTCAATACCTGAAAGAATCATGAAAAAATTTATCATTCTGTTATTTATTTTCTGTTTGTCCCAGTTGCAAGCTCTCTACTTTGAGCCGGATACTCCGATTTTTGAAAAACCGGATATAAAATCCAATGTCATAGCCTGGATTATCGACCCTGTCGAGCTGGAAACCGTTGGTGAACCAGTCGTATTTTTCGACATTCAGCATCCGCTTGCCCGTTATGTGAAATTTCATCAAATCAATCTAAAAAACGGTCCAACGGCCTACATCAGCGATTTCTACCGCGGCGGAATCAACACAGACAACAAAACGCAATTGATCCTCGGAAGTTACCAGCCGACCTGGCGGTATGTTCTGTTTTCAGCGGTGCTGGGGGCATTGGCCGTCGTCGTTTATACGTATGTCAGAGGGCGGCGGGACAAAACCATCATGCCCGACTCCTTCGCGGAAGGCTGCTGTTTTGTTGCCGCAATCATATTCCTCCGCCAGTTATTATTGTTAATGCTGTTGATCAATGGCGACAATGTCTGTTGCGCGCCCGCGGATGAACCCGGATATTTTAAAGTCGCGGCCGATTTATTGCGCGGTAAAATGGATGGTCCATGGAGTTATCCCATCGGCTTCGGCGTCCTGTTTTACATTCCGGCCATACTTTTGACCGGAGCGGAAAAAGTAACTGATTTTCTGGTCGGTTTCTCTTATTTCTCGGGGCTGGTATTATCCCCGGCTACCCTCGGCATGAGTTATATTGTCTTGCGCAAAGTCGGAATCAAAAGTATCAACTCTCTTTTCGCGGTTTTGCTGCTTACGTTGTTGCCTTTCTTCTTTAACTACATCCCGAACTGGAGCAACCAGACCTTCACCAGTTTGATCATTCCCCTGCCGATGAGCTACGGGCTGTGCTATTATAACTCATTGCTGAATGCCGGTTTCAGCGCGATGAGCGATATCTCATCCAACCTCATGCTGGTGCTGACGATGATGGTTCCCCTGCTGCTCAAACCGCGATTGCGCAATATTGCCATTACGGCGGCATTGTTCTCTCTATGCTGTATGATCCGCCTGAATAATATTCTTTTCGCCCCGGCTCTCGGCTATCTCCTGTTTTACCACTACCGGAGTTTGCTGGTCAATCGCAATTTCATGATCAAAGCGATACTGACCGGCGCGATTACCTTCCTGATCGTATATTCTCCCCAATTTTATTTCAATCACCGGCAATTCGGCTCGGTCATGACCTTCGGCTATATCCTTCACGCTTCTTCGAGCGGCAATCCGGCCGCGGGATTTACCTTTGCCACCTTCCTGAAATTTTTCAACCTGAAATTTCTTGCCGACAGCAATTTCCTGCCTTGGACTCTGGGTATCTGCGGGTTGCTGCTTTTGCGAAATCGTTTTCTGCGCAACTTCTTTGCCTTGTGGGCGCTGCCGAACATCATCTTTTTCTTCGGCTACAGCCATACTTTCTGCGACGCCTTCCGCTTCATTCTGAGTTCCTATTTCCCCTTGCTGGCAGCTTTTGCCGCTTGTGAAATCTGGACGGACGGCAAATCCAAAGAGCGGGCAATGGCCGGCGGGGTTATAGCGGCGACAGCGCTCGGTTCGGTTCCCTTTATGATCCATCGCCCTTCCATCAATGCCATGTTCCTCAAAACCGAGTTGCTGCAGAAAGCGGCAGTCGTCCTGTTACCCGTGGCGGCCGTTATTTTGTGCTGCCTATTCTGGCGGCGTCAACAAAAAACGACAGCAATATTCCTGGGAGTTTTCACTGTCCTGTGGAGTGTCGGTACCGCTTATATCCTGTCGACGCTGCTGGCATTGATCCTGCTGCGCGCCGTTTACGATGCCGCAAGTGAGATTATTGCAACGACATCTGGGGGAAAGTATTGCCCACGTTACCGGTTGTCGGCACCTGAATCGGCTCCGAATGATCCGGCAAGCCCCAGCGGCGCGTAAACGGCCAGAACACAAATCCGGCCCGGCCGACCATATTGCGGCGCGGCACGATTCCCCAGATCCGGCTGTCGGAGCTGAATAATGAATTATCACCCAGCATGAAATAGGAATCTTCCGGCACCACGAACTCGTCGGAAGGCGTTCCCAGGAACCGTCCCCGACCGGAACCGACGGCATTCAAGTGCCCCTGATATCCGCCCTTCATACTGTAAACTTTTTTGAAAGCCGCAGCCAATTCCTGTACCGGCTTGAACTCATTGGCTCCGGCCGGTTTAACCATCAACTGGTTGCCGTCGATCCGCAAGGTATCGCCGGGCAGTCCGGCCAAACGCTTGATGTAATAGAATCCGGCCAGCGGCATTCCGCTGTCGGTAATTCCTTCGGTATTGAAAACCACGATTTCACCGCGCCTGAAGTCGGCAAAATGATGAGAAAACCGGTCCACAAACAAATGGTCGCCGAGCGACAACCAGCCGTTGCTGAGTGTTTCACCCTTCCGGTAAGTATGCTCCTGGCTCAACTGAGTATAATCGGCGATTTTTTCCAAAGTTCCCGGCAAAGTATAGCGGGTATTGCCGATGACAAACGACGCGCTGCCGAACAACGCTTTGGTCACGAACCCGGCATCGCCGCTCCGGCTGATGGAGTCGAGATTCAGCTTGCCGTCTTCCTGGATCACCGCCTTGGCGGGAACCGCCGAATAGATGATCAAACTCAGCGGATACGGGGTCTTTATCACCTCGTCCTCGATGTAATGAATACCGAACAAAGTCGGCTGCATACTGCTGGTCGGAATTTTAAAAGGTTGCGCGAAAAGACCGCGGATACCGAATGCCACCATGCATGCCACTGCCAGAATATCCAATATTTCACGCATCCGGCAACTGCGGTACTTCGGCGCATGGAGCTGGATCTTGCGGCTGGCCTCCACCCGGTACTCGGCGGCGGCGGAATACTGCTCCTTTTCCTGCAAAACCATCCCTTTGTCGAGAACGCCCTGCAAGGCTTTCTTCTGGTCCTCGCTCAGGACATCGTCGTCGGCATGCAGCACATGACGGGTCTGGCTGACGGTATCCCGCAATAATTTGCGCTGTTTACGCTTTTTATACCAGCTATACATAAATTGCCTGTTATTTATTGTCGGTAGACTTGAGGACCTCGACAAACGCTTCCTGCGGGATATAGACGTTACCCACTTCTTTCATGCGCTTCTTGCCCTCTTTCTGTTTTTCCAACAGTTTGCGTTTACGGGTAATATCGCCGCCGTAACACTTGGCCAGCACGTTTTTCCGCAACTGGCGAACTGTCTCGCGGGAGACGATTTTGCCGCCGACCGCGCCCTGAATGGCGATCTGGAACATCTGCGGCGGAATCAGGTCTTTCAGCTTGGAGCAAAGAATACTGCCGCGGGCATGGGCATGATCCACATGCACGATCGACGAAAACGCATCCACCGGTTCGCCGTTGACCAGGATATCGAGCTTGACCAACTTGTCGGCCCGGTACTCACTGGGTTCATAATCGAAACTGCCGTATCCGCGGGTAATGGATTTGAGCTTGTCATGGAAGTCGATCAGAATTTCATGCATCGGCATTTCGGCCTCGATAATCACGTGGTGACCGTCCACCGCCTCGGTGGAAGTACACAACCCGCGCTTGCTCATGACCAATGCCATGATATCGCCGATATAATTGTTGGGCGCCATGACTTTCGCCTTGATCGTCGGTTCTTCGATCCGCTCGATCAAAGTGGGGTCCGGCATATGAACCGGGTTGTCCACGTGGATCATATTGCCGTCGCGCAGATAGACATTGTAAATTACGCTCGGATAAGTCGCGATGATATCCATATTGTATTCGCGGCGCAAGCGCTCCTGAATGATCTCCATGTGGAGCAATCCCAGGAATCCGCAACGGAAGCCGAATCCGAGCGCCGCCGAAGTTTCCGCCTGATACTGAAAGGCGGCGTCGTTGAGCTGCAGCTTGGCCATACTGAATTTAAGTTGTTCATAATCCGCCGAATCGATCGGGTAGATCCCGCTGAAAACCATCGGAGTCACAGTCCGGAATCCCGGCAAAGCATGCGGACACGGCTCCTTGGAGTCGGTAATGGTATCGCCCATCGGAGTATCGGACGGGCTCTTCAGGTTCGGAATAAAATATCCCACTTCGCCGGCACTGAGCGAATCCACCGCGGTCATCATCGGCTTGAAAACCCCGACTTCCTTGATTTCGCTCTCAATATTGTTGCTGAAAATCCTCGCACGGGTGCCGCGGCGGAATTCGCCGTTGAAAACCCGCACATAAGTAACCACGCCACGGTACGCGTCATAATTCGAATCGAAAATCAGACTGCTGCTACCCACATAACCGTCGTTTTTCGGCGGCGGGATTTTTTTCACAATCATTTCCAGCAGTTCGGGAATCCCGATTCCTTCCTTGGCGCTGACCAGGACCGCGTCTTCGCGCGGCAGGGCCAGCACTTCTTCCATCTGTTCATAACAGAGGTTCACATCGGCGGCCGGCAAGTCGATTTTGTTGATCACCGGAATCACCGTCAGGTTCTGACGGAACGCCAGACTGACGTTGGCCACGGTCTGCGCCTGTACCCCCTGGGTGGCGTCGATAATCAGCAACGCCCCTTCGCAGGCCGAAAGCGCCCGGCTGACTTCATAAGTAAAGTCCACGTGCCCGGGGGTGTCGATCAAATTCAGATTGTATTTCTGGCCGTCGGCGGCGTCATAGCTCATGCACACCGGGTGCGACTTGATGGTTATACCGCGCTCCCGTTCCAGGTCCATGGCGTCGAGCACCTGTTCCTGGAGATCGCGCTTGGCGATGGTTCCGGTAAACTCAAGCAGACGGTCCGCCAGCGTCGACTTTCCATGGTCGATATGGGCGATAATCGAAAAATTACGTATCAGTTCAAGTTTGCTCATATACTCTACATTATAATAATCAGGATTTTCCGCGAATATATAATATAATCCGTCAACAACAAGATATCAAGATAGCTTTGAAATAAAATAGGGGGAGCCCTGAAAAATTTGCAATTTGATGTCGGGATGAGCAATTTTTTTTCGCCCGTCCTGTTCAAATTCTCTCTGGACCATAATTAAAATGCACGATTTGATGCAAAAACTTAACTTTTTATCTGTTTGCGGAATTCCAGCACTTGACTAAACAAACTTGTCGATGTATTCTTCATTATGGAGCCCTCCTTTGGTTTCAGAGCATCGCAATATACTATTTCTTGCTGTATCTTTTTAACAAACATGAGGTTGCGTTCAGGTAATGAGTCAGCAGACAGTAGAATTAAGACGAAATATCACAAAGAACAATTTTTTTTTGAATAATATTCCAGGATTTGTACTGGTACGTCAAAAAGTTTTTTCCGATCCCCAACTCCATGCTCATGATTTTCATGAGCTGGTAATTGTGTTGGCCGGTTCCGGTTTCCATGTTTCTCAACAGGGTAAATTCGCCATCAACCGGGGAGATGTCTTTCTAACCCTTCCCGGGGTTGCCCATAGCTGTCAGGATTGCGTGGGGCTGGAAATCGCCGTGTTCATGTTTTATCCGGATCTGACGGGTTTCTCGTTCGAGCCGCTCCGGGATACCCCGGCGTTCCAGACTTTTTTTCAGACAACGCCTCATTTAGCCGACTCGTTCCGTTTTCGTAATAAATTCTTCCTGGATTCCGATTCCCTGACTAGCATCAATCACCTTTTGAAGCAAATCGAATTGGAACAGAGTGCCAAGCGTCCGGATTGGTGTTTTGCCGCCAACTCTCTTTTCATGCATTTATTGTTGCTTCTGCTGCGTCTGGTTTTCCAGAACCGCCAGGAGGAATACCGGGAACTTCTGTTGATGAATCAGATCCTGCAATTCATCAATGCCAACTATATGAATCGTATCAGTTCGGGTACTCTGGCCAAAAAGTTTGCTTTGTCGGAAAGAACGCTGGAAAGGATTTTCAAAAAGATGCTGAACACCACTCCCTGTTCCTATATCGGAGAGTTGCGGTTATGCAAAAGCCAGGAATTTCTGGAAGACTTCAAATATTCCATAACCGAGGTCGCCTACAATGCCGGTTTTACCGATAATTGTTATTTTTCCAAATGCTTTTCCGTCCGGTTTGGCGAATCTCCCCGAGCTTATCGAAATCGTTTTCGGAAAAATTGAGATCAAGACCGGATCAGAATTTCCGGCGCGGCAAAGATTCCGAACCCGGGAAGCTGGAATGATTCAGGCGATAAAACGGATCCCATTGGACGCCAGGCGGTCAACATACCGTGCTGGACTCCTTCCCAGCGATGTGGACCAAAGAAATTTTGAGCCGTATTCACTATGATAAGTTTTATATGATTTTTTCCTTTCCTCAGGAGTCCGGACACCGGAAATTCCCACGGACCGCCATAAAGAGCCGGCAGCTCGATTCCGTTGACGACAGCTTTCACCACGCCTTCTGCTTCCGAAACCCACAGAAACATCCTATCATGTCCCGGACAAGAAAAAAGCTCAAAATCGGTCTCATAATAAAAGTCCCCCCAATAAAAAGGATAGCCGCTTTCAGCCAGATTGCCAAAAGTAAGCGGTTGTTCGCGGAAAAATATTTCCGTTTCTTCGCGATGTGTGGCGACCTGAAAATTTCCAGCCAGATACAGGCACTCCAGGCGTGGAGCCAGGTTACGGAAATCAATCCGGTTGGTCCCGGCTTTAAGCAAAGCAGCAATCTCATATCCGGTCAACTCCTGCGTAGCGGAATGCTTCATCACAGCGCACCCATGGAGTGGTTGTCCATTAACCGTGACACGGTCAATGTTTCCCGGCTCGAACAGTAAAATCACGGAATCGATTTTTCCCGGCAGGTTGAAAGTCGAATAAAAAACGGAATGCAGCGGCAAATTGAAATAACGCATGGAGCTGAACCGCAGCCGGACCCCATTTGAATTTACCGCGTGATCCACCACCAGAATATTATCCTGTGCCGGCGTAATTTTCCAGCTTCCGCCAATCGCGATACGTTTTATTACCGGGGCTGTTGAAAATAGAGTTTCGCCGATTTCTTTGACCGGAGCATCCACGGTACCGGCGGGAAGCCAGTGACAGGAATGAAACTCACGCAGGACAAATACCTCGGGAACCCGGCCATTCCGCCTCACCAGCGTACCGGTAAGAGGATCGAAAAGTTCATACCCCGGCTTTTTGACTTTGACGGTTTGCGATTTTCCGCTGAAATTAACCAGAAAATATTCTTGATTTTCATTCATGATACGGGTATTAAGCAGAATTTCATCCGTACTGCAGCCGTCAGCCGGTTCGAATTCGAGTGACGGAGTAAATAAATCGGCTCGCATGGCTTTGCAATCAGGCACAATCACGGAATTTCGCCACCGGCCCCCTTCTCCGATTCTGATAATACGCCCTCCGTTCGCGTCAAAAATATCCAGCAACTCCAGGACTTTGGCGCTCAGCGTCAGGACATCCGGGAGAATTACAGTTCGATATGAAGCATTGCCCACCTGGAAAACCGCATTATCGACCAGCCCGTGGCGTTCTATGATTTCCTCGCTGCCGAATTCATAATCGACATGGAAATTCTGTAGTTTCAGGCATAATTCGGAAATCAGATCGGTATAATATTGAACTGTGCGCTCTCCATGAATGGGGCAGACCGGTCGATATCGGTTATCACGCACCGTGCCGTTCAGGAGCAGCCATAGTGACCGAATGGGATAAACGATCAAAGTGCCGGCATCAACTCGCCCGCGGGTCAGTAAACTCAACGAACGGGTGATTGAACGCTGAAGTTCACGGTTGTAACGGTAGTACGGCTGTTGAAAAAAATAGCTTGCCGGATTATCGCGCTTGGTCTCTCCGGCAGTGGAATAACTGCAGGCGTGCGGCACAATGACATTGATTCCCAGTCCGAGTTGCACCTGGAGTTGCGCTATTTGAGCGGCAACCGGTACCCCCCAGCCAAGGGAGGTCAGCACTTCGGAGGAGCAGCGGCCATTTTTAAGTTGTGAAGCTACCGACGAAGCCTTTTTGCAAAGCACCAGCATGGGAAAACCCGTCTGGTCACTGATCCTCCCCCACACGGAGTTTACCGGCGTACTCAGATACCGCATAGTATGGTTGCCCGCCAGGAAATCGTCCACTCCCGGAACATCCAGGACTTCATAAAAGGCCATGGGATCGGTATAGTTATTGACCTCCACCAACATGGGGCCTTCGTCGCCGGAAAGATGCCCTGTCAGGAGCAAACCATGGCGATGACACCATTCGGCCATCGGTTCGACGAAATTTTCAATAAACATCCGGAGCAATGTTTTGCGGTAATCGATGCGGACTTTCGAGGCATTTTCCAGATCCTCCACCAGCTTCGGCAGGTTCTCCAGCAGCGAGTAACCGTGCTCACTTACGAATTCATCCTCCAAACCGGGCGTATAGGAAAAATGCGGACCGGAACGGAGCATGTGGTTCAGGTCGTCCGTATAAAACATCGTGATGGGATTTCCGAAGAATTCGCCAAGCGCGGCGGCATACTTTTCGTGCGTCATCCGCAAAAATTCTTCGCATACTTCCCGGTTCAAATAATCGATCATTCCCATATGGGGATTCAAGGACAGGGAAAAAGCCAGGACTTCGGCATTCGGCGGCAGCTCGGCCGGATTCACCGCGCGGGACAAATCCCGGTACGCAAACGCTCTTACCAGAGCCGGATCGGCTGCCGCTTCCGAGGCTGTTTGCCGGGCAAAACTCAAGGCTTTCTGACGATAGAACTCCCCTCTGGCGGGGAGACGTCCGCCGGCTTGCCCGCTGGGGAATCCGTCATCGTCATAAATCCAGATTTCCAGCCCCAAACGGCGGGCTTCGACACAGGCGAAACGAACCAGTGCCAGCCAGCGTTCAGACATATATTCCGTTTTATTTCCCGACCGCGCATGGATCGCCATTCCCCGCAGACCGCCTTCGTTCGCCAACCTCAACTGACGAACGATTTCATCTTCATTCTGATCTCCGTTCCAGAACCAGAACGGTACTGCGGAAAACGGTTTTTCGTCCAAACCGGAAGCCATGTCATAAACCTCCTATCTGGGAGTTATTTTGTAAACATGACGCTGGAATCCCAGCCAGGTGTCTTCCAGGCTATCCCCCTGCAGCGGCAGGTTTCTGTCCTCAAACAGTACCTCGGCATTTTTAACCGCCGGTATGGCGGAGAGGTCGAAGCGGGCACGGATTGGCGAACGGGATTCATTGACCGTTATCAAATAAAGTGCGCCGTCATATTTCTTCAGCGTGAAACGGATATCCGGAGAAGCGGTCGCAATCTTCGGCACTTCTTCCAGAGAAATCAGCGGATCCTGAATCTGCCGGATTTCCTTGAAAAGCTGTTTTATTTTTTCGAATGACGACGGAGCTTTCGGGAAAGACGCCCAGTATGCGATGGCGCGGCACCCGTTGATCAGACAAATGTAAGTTTGATATTCCTGTTCCTGCGGCAGAATATCGCGGCTCGTATGATATCCATAGCCGGCAACAAAAGGAATAGCCCATCCCGGACGCCCTTCTTTCTCGCCCATTTTCATCAAGGTCCTGGAATAATTGTTCCAAAGCTGGACATTGCCGTTCGGAGGCCAGGCATAATAATCCAAGGTAGGTATGTCGCCGGGCCATTCAAGCCCTTTCTGGACCATATAATTCATGCCATGGGAATTGTCCAGCAAAACCGCCGGGCGGTACGGATCGGCCTCTCTGACCAAGTCGATATCGCTGAGAATTTTTCCCGGATCTTTCTGCCCGAGCGATCCGGCGAATGCTTCGTCGTAAGTATACCATGTCAGTATGGCCGGATGCGCTTTGTATTTACTGATGACGTCCAACTCCATGTTGCCGTCTTTTCTGTTTCGTATATCCAGCTCGAACATGACCCCGTGTTTTTTTCCGGCCTCAAGAACCGCATCCGAAATCTTGGTATAGGAATGGATGAAATTTACTCCGCCTTCCGCCAGGAATTCAATCAGTTCCGGAGTCAGGTTTCCTTCCCAGAAGAAACCGAGTGGCAGATACGGCTTTCCGTTTATCAGGGTAATCCGGCGAAAACGATCGATTTTCACTTCATTTTTCGAGGGAGCCAATTTGCTGAACGGAATTTCAGCGACGGCAATTTCTTTTCCGTCTTCAATCAAACGGCACGATGCCTTATACTTTCCGTTTTTCCATTCTCCAACAGGCAATTTTGCTTCGAACCGGCCATTTCGAATCGGCAAGGCAGTGCGGTACACGCTGTTTCCTTCCCCATCCCGAATTTCAGTCTCCAATTTCGACCGGGCCTGCAGTTCGGAATTGGCTCCGGTCGTCCCCTGCAGCAGCAGTG
Organism: Victivallaceae bacterium; assembly: GCA_031548025.1. Taxonomy (GTDB): domain Bacteria; phylum Verrucomicrobiota; class Lentisphaeria; order Victivallales; family Victivallaceae; genus UBA5239. The sequence continues at coordinate 97,964 of JAVBRM010000023.1, forward strand.
TTTCTTCCGAGGTGCAATAATTGTATTGGGTCAGGATGGAGAGCAGATTGCCGGCGGAAAGTGTCGTTTTCGCGGAAGACACTTCACGCTCGCCATCGGCAAGCGCCATTTCGATGGTGAAACGTTCCGTCTGACTTCCCGGTACCATCCCCAGCACGACCCTGCTTTCCTGTTTATCGGCAAGATCGACTTGTTTTTGGAAAGCAAGAGCTTTTCCGCTTTCCTCCGAAACCACTTTGATCTCCAGGTTTGCGCTGACTTTGGCACCGGTATTGTTGAATACGATCGCGGAAAGTTCATTTTTTCCGGCCCCCGCATATTGCAGGACGGGATCTTTAATTCCGGCAATGAAACGCTTCTGGATATCCGAACGGATTTCAAGCTGCCCGAAGCGAAGCGGTACATGAAACCCGCCGTACGTCGGCGCCCAGGTGGAAATTTCGCCCTTCCGCGGATTGTTCCGGCAGATATTGAAACCCCAGAGATCGGTATTGTTGTGGTCGATATTCATATCGCTGAACGGCAGAAACAGTTCGGCAGTCCAGCCGGAACCATCCTTTTTACGCGCGGTCTTGACTTGCCACTTGCCGTTCCAGTTGACGTCGCCGATATTGTTGTCATACTGCACGCCGTCCACATTGAATGCCAGTTGATGATAAGTGGCTCGGGTCAGCTTGGAATCGATGAACAATTCAATCGACGGATCGCCCCAGACATATTCGTCCCGCCTGGTTTTCTTGCATTTGATTTGGTCGGAGCCCGCCTCATCCGCATCGATGCCGATCCAGATTCCCGCCGCGGTATAAAAGATTCTTGCTGATGTTTTCTCCTGCGGTTCTCTTCCGCTCGTAGTATTTAACGAAACGGGAGGAACTTTTCCCCAGACCGGATCATTGAGCAACCCATCCATGACCGGGGATTCTTCGATAAACGGCGTTTTATGCACCGGAACCTCATAAAGCGGTTTGTCCGGATTTCCTTCATGCGTGGCGAGACGCCGTTCCGCATTGGCGAGCTGGAACGGGGTGGGTTTTTCGCCGGGCTCCAGCTGAACGGCATCAATCCAGTATGTTCCCTTGCTGTAAGGAATAAACATCAGCGGACCATTCCCGGTCGCAGTAGGAGTAAATGTCAATTCATAGCGTTGCCAATCGGTTGTAAGGGTCATGAGTTTTTCATTTTTCGCTCCCCCGGGAGCCCCGAACCCTCTCATCATGATTTTCATTTCCGGCGCATCGGATTTCATATAGGCGGAAAGGGTATAGACTGTATCCTTTTTTTCCCGTTGAAAACAGCTCCAAAGCGTATAGGAAAGCTTAGCCTTGCCGTTTTCCGTATTGACGATGCGCAAACTCCGCTGACCATGAAACGCGGTCGAGCTATCCGAGCCGAAACGTTTGACCCATTCCGTATTATATTTGACTATCACCTCCGGTTCGACGAGTCCCCACGCCGGCACTCCCCAGTAGTCAGGCAGCCCGTCCAAAGTACATTGCTCAAAACTGGCGTTGAGAACCGAATTCGGTGAATTTCCGGTATCCGCTTTCAGCTCCGGATCTTTTTCGCTCTCGAGTATTTTCAGCGAAAAATCCATGATTTCAAGCTGGCTGTAATAAACATAGAAAGTGAATTTATCCGTTTTTTCCGGTAAATCTTTTCTTTCCGCTACGAGTTCATTGTTGATCCTGATCGCCAGGGACGGCCCCTTGACGGTAATCAGGAAATCGGTCCATTCGGCGTCTTCTCCGATGCCGATTTCCCGCTGAAACATTTTCCCGAACCCGGTATGGATCTTTCGCTCGGGAATCTGCTGAACCAGGAGCTTCCCGCGAGTATAAATGGAAACACCATTGCGCGGCGAAAAACCGAAATGCTGATCTTTCGGATTCTGCCCGAGCTTGCGAACCCGGAACTGGACCTCATAATCCCCCAGGTCATTCCGCTCGATGGCAAATCCGCTCAAACCTTTTTCCCGGTGGTCCGGACTCCGGAGAATGCCGTGGTCTGTTTTCCAGTTCGGATTATTGAACTTGATTTCTTTCGGCAGAGCCGTACCCGAAAAATCGGGAATGATGAGCGCCGGCGCATCCTGCGCATAAATCGCTCCCGCAATCAACAGGGCGGGAATCATAAGTTTCAGAAAAGACATACTATGTTCTCCTTTATTCTGGTTTTAGGGAGTTGGAAATTGCTGAAATACCGTTGATTTTCAAAAGATTCCCGAGTGATTTTTCGTTGAATTTGTGAGGAGCATAACGAGTTATGTAACGAACAAATCCGGCAAAAAGCACCGGGAAGATTCGAAAATTGGTATTTCAGCATTTTCTGACTCCCTTAGATTAATGAATTATGGAATCCATTTCGGATTCGGGCACCAATTCTGAATGGTCCATGGCTTCGTCCCGGCGGGATTATGCACATGGCCCAAATATGAGTTGAGCGGCAGATACGTGACCGAACCGTCGAGGCGTCCGAAATTGCTTCCGTTGCTGTGCCCGAATCCATGAAGCGGAAAACGGCTGGAATCATATCCCATGAAATCGCCGTTATGCGCGGTCAAATAGCCGAACGCGGCATTGCTGGAAGAAAATACTCCACCGGAGCGCCGGAGCAAACCACCGCCCCAAAGATGACCGCGCGGCGTATTCACCACACAGGAAAAATAGATACAGTTATTTTTTATCTTTCCGGCTTTCTGGCCGGTCGGATATCCTTGGATCATCAGATCAGACCTTCGCGAAAGCCATGAGGTCGGAGCATTGAGGGCGTACGAGAGCGGGGTATAATACGAATAACGTATCGTATCATCGGAGGCGCAGCGGAACATCTTGTCCGCACTGCCGGCATAACTCCAAACCAAGCCATGCCAGCGCTCCAGGGATTCAGGCTCCTCATCATTGGTGATCCCGGTGTTGTAATACGTAACCAGAACCGTATCGTCATAATCCGCGATATAACCGATACCTCCCGCCGTCAGGTTTTTCAGATTGGAAATACAACTGATGGCTCGCGCTTTCAGCCGGGCTTTGTTCAAGGCAGGCAGCAGCAGCGCTGCCAGAATCATAATAATAGCAATCACGATCAAGAGTTCGACGAGTGTGAAAAAATCTTTTCCGGGAGTCATTTTTATTTTTCTATTCAGGCTCAATTTATTCATTCTCCTTGCTGCTTTTATTTGCATTCGGTGAACTCACATCAAAACCTCATCCGGCACTTCCAGATCCGAGGCCAGAACTCCTTTCCTTCCTCTGTCACTCCAGCCTTCGCGGAAAATCTTCCACGGCGTCCGCTTGCGAAACGGAAAGGCGAATTTCTTTTTCAAGCGGCCGGTTTTCTCCAGATGAATATAACACTCGCGCATACATCCGAGTCCCCCCTCCAAAGCCGACATATGCCGGTTGTACGGCATGATATTTTCCACAACGGCCAGACGTCCCCAGTCACTCCCGAGTTCTTCATAAGCCCTGAAATCTTTCGGCAGAAACGGATTATACTCGGGATTGCCGCCGCGATAGGCCAGAGTGCATTTGTCCAGATCGATCTTCGCGAATTCAATCTTGTGTCCGGCAACGATGCAAGTATCGCTCTCGTCCGCGGATATCGCACTGCCGGTACAGCCGCGCACACAGCATTGACAACGGTCGCAAATAGGCCCCTCGAAAATAGGGTCCGGTTCAAGTTCCGCATCCGTGAGAATCGTGACAAAACGCTGAAGCGGTCCGAATTCAGGCGTGAGAAATACTTTGCTCCAGCCGAATTCGCCAAGTCCGCAGATGTAAGCCGCGATCCTCTGATCGATCATGATATCGGGTGCCGGAAGCCCCTCGCGTACCGGAATCGCACGCTCCAGAACCCGTCCGTTCTGATCGACATTCTGCGCCAGTTGGATATTGGGATGCGGCACCGCTTCATAGCCGTGGTCTTCGATAAAACAGCAAAGCCGGCGCATGACTGACGGCGCAAAAACCTCATTGATCCCGGCATAGCCCATGGTGGTATAGGGCGCAAAACAAGTCCCTTCCTCAATCCCCCGTAAATATCCGCGCGGAATACGAAACGCCAGCGAAATACAGCTTTTTGCCTCGGGAAAAATATAACGGGGGTCACGTTCCTTCGGAGCGCCGTCCCAGCGCTCCATACTGCCGATTCCGACCAGATCGGCGCCGAACTCTTTTGCCGCCCGCTTGATGTCTTTCGATGCAAACATAGTAGATTCCTTTTTTACTTACATACTATTATAAGGCAAAAAAATAAAATATCTTTGAATTTCTCGACAAAATTTTGTATTTTTCCGACAAACAACAAATTTCCGGGACGTCAGATGACACTCCAGTCATTCTCTTTGTTTTTCAGCAGGGAAAAGAGTTTTTGCAGTTTTTCCACGATCAACGGTTTCAGATTTGCGCTTCAAAAACGCTATATCTGTTTGCGGAATTCCAGCGGCGGACAATGATATTTTCGGCGGAACTGACTGGAAAAGTGAAATTGGGAGGAATATCCCAGCCGGAATGCGATCTCCTTGATCGAAAGCTCCGTATTTTTCAGCAGATACTCGGCGGCAAGCATCTTGCGGGATATCCAGTAGGCGCTGACGCTGAGCCCGAGATGTGCTCGAAACATTCTGTCCAGCACCGAATGGCTGACCCTGAATTTCTCCTGCAGCGATTTCACCGAGACCGGCAAATGTACCGATGCGTCGATCTCGTTCATGATTTTTCGCATTTGCTCGGGCGGCTCGTCGGCGGGATGCGCCAGCTCGGAGAGATAATACAGCAGATACCAGGTATCGCCCATGATCGCCGGAATGTCTTCGCGGCAAGCCGTGGACAGCTTTTTCCCGATCCCTTGCAGCCGCTCGATCACCGCCGCCACATCCGGCACCGGAAAATGGGAAACTGTATTCAGGTTCAATTGCCCGGCAATTTCATCCAATGCGGTTCCCTTGAGTTCCAATACATGCTTTTTATAACTGCCGCCGGTGGTATGCGATTCAAAACGATACGTCGACCGAACCGGAATGATGATGCACTCCCCGGCCTTGACCACGCCGTCGAAATTCCCCGCCTGATAGTGAATTTCGCCTTCCGTGACAATCGAAATCACCAGATAATTCACACAGGAAATCGAGACGGAATAAGCCGCCAGCCGGTCGACCTCTTCCACGCAGTACGGATACAGCGGCGGTTCGGCGTCCTGCTTATAATTCCAATAATTACATGTATACGAGAGGACGCCGCCGATATCGGTTCTTGCCATCGCCTCAACCCATTTCGGGGCCGAATATGGCAAACAACTGTTTATCGTACCAGTCGCCACAAGGCTCACCCCGGTACATGCGGAGGAAATTCCGCTCCGGATGGGCTCCGAGCTTTTTCAACTCATCCAGGAACTCCGCCTGAGTTTCCGGAATATCCACCTGGAACGGCACCGACGGATCGAGCTGGGCGAAATACGCCACCGCCGCCAATGCGTCCTCCAGCGAATCCGCCCCCAGAGCTCCCACCTGACGGAACAGCCGCCCGGTGCGCCCCAGGAACCAGGACGCAATCCGGCCGCCGCGCATTCCGACATGCGCCATGCCGGAATATTCGCGCAGAAAAGTCAGAAATACCTCCGGGCGCTCCACCCCGGTAAAGCCGCTTTCACGTTTAGCCAGCTCCGGCACATCGGTTTCATGCATCGGCCGCCAGTCCAGATCACCCACGGCTTCGATCCGCGGCAAATGCCGGAAACTGACCCGGCAAACGTTTTTCTCCGCCTGAAACCCGAGCTTGGCATACAAAGGCGCTCCGGCAGCCGAAGCGTCAAGCTTGATCGTCTTGTAATCGGCATAGCGCTCCAACAATTCCACCATCAGCCGCGTGGCGATCGAACAACCGCGCCATTGCGGCTCGGTAATCACCAATCCGATACTGGCCAATCGCTTACGCCAACCGGAAATCGCGGCCGTGCCGATGATCCGGTTCTGCCGGACCATGCCCAGGACCATCCCGGAGTCGATGAAAAATTTCCAATCGGCGGCATATTGATTCCAGTTGACACTCAAACTCAGCTCCAGCAGCCGCGGCAAATCGCTGCAGTCGAGCACCCGCGACACCATGCCGCCGGCCCCCGAATAGTTGCGGGTCTTCCGCAACCGGGCAACCCGTTCTTCAATTTGCGCCATAAATACCGGCCAACGCTGTTCGCAAAGCGCCTTGCCCTTTTCCTCCGAAGCCAGATCGGGACGCCCAGGCACGCCCAGCGGATTGAAATGTCCCACTCCGAATGTCGTCAAGTCCGTCTGCGCCAGATTGGTCAGATTGCCTCCGCACTCCGGCGCCTTGCAGGCTCTGCCGCTCAAATGCATGTAAATCGAAGTCTCGACTTCCCCGGCATGGATGTCCATGATACCGTCGCGCCGGGTTTCCATGATATCGCCGCCGCCGATGCCGCTGAACGGCGCCGCCAGGATCAGTTTGATCCCGCGATCCAGCCGGTTGATATCGCGGCAGACCGGCCCCAGGGCGAAATTGCCGCCGTGACCGTTGATCACCAGCATAATGGTAAACCCCTGCCGCTCGGCCTCGTCAGCCATATCCCGAATTACCGCCATCAAGGTTTCAGGCCGCAGCGAAAAACTGCCGCGAAACCCGGAATGTTCCAAACTGTTTGCTACTCCGATCACCGGAAGCAAGGCCGCGTCGAAACGCTCCGCCACCCGCCGCGCGGCATATTCGGCCAACCACGCGTCGGTGTTCACCGGCAAATGCGTGCCGTGCTGTTCCATAGCTCCCACCGGCAGCACGATGATATCGGTACGATGCCGCTGCCACTCAATCGAAGTGTTATTACCGTCGATCATGATATTTCCTCCGAATAAATCTGCTGGTTTTCATTATTATATTGCATGAATAATGATTTTAAAATGCCAATGCGCAGATTTCTGATATTTTTAAGCCAAAATCGGCGGTGAAACGGTAAACGCGGCTATCGGAAGCGGTAAATTCCACTCCCCGGCACAGTCCCGGCAGTTCCAGGGTTTTCCAATTCGCGCCTTCCTTGGCCGTCGTTACCGCGTAGCCGCAGTCGATAACGCATTCACCGCGGCGATATCGGCGCAACGGCTTGGTTATGCCGATGACATCCGCGTACAAAGAAGGCAGAAACGGGTAACGCCCCAGACGTATATTTCTTTCGTCGGGGCAAATAATCTCCAAACCGTCTCCTCCGTACAACAAAAACACCGACATTTCGCCGTCGATGCTCACAGAATCGGTTCCTTCACGGCTGTAGCGCCGTTCGAAACCATTGAACAGATCATTGGGCATTTTCAGATTCACTCCACAGATCCGGGTCAGGGTGGTCTCTTTGAGCATGGTTATGCGGTCAAAAATCAACAATGTTTTTCCGTCCGGCAAAGCGGCCACCGCCATTTGTTGCCGGGCAAAATCGTATTCATCCTCCCCCTCCCCCAAAGGCTTCTGGGTCCGCCAGATGAATTCACCACTCCCTAACCAACCGCCCGGTATTTCCCGGTTGTGATAGCTCCGGGGGAAAGCAACGCAGGGCGCCGGAGTGGCCAACTCTCCGCACAGATTATGCTGCCACTCCGCCATGTCGCTGCGGCCGGACGGCACACACAGCCCCACCGGCCCCAGAGAACCGCGCCAAACCCATGAGCGAATATTCCCGCCATCTCGAACCAGCTCCGCGCCGTGAAACTCATCACGCCAGGTCTTTTCTGGCTCCGATGTTTTTTGCACCTTGAACTCAAACTCACGCCGGTAGTATGCACCGCTGGAAAACGCCGACAGCATATCCGACTCCAAACGGCAATAATATTGATAATTATCCTCCCGGAACCGTGCCAGCCGACGCGAAAAAAACGTTCCGTCACCGGAGTACGCCCGCTCCTGATTGACGATCCGCAAGTACCCTTCCTCAAACACCAAAGCCTCGGCGTCACCGAGATAATCGGCGATAAAAAGCCACATCGGAATACACTGGGTCTGGCAGTAGGCATAGCGGACCCGCGAGTCTCCGCCGATGCGCAACAACCGGCCATCCGGGAAGGTCAGGCGCTTCAACAACATCCAGAGTTTTTCGACATTGCGGTAAATCTCCGGCGGCGCTTCCAGACCACGTTTTTTACAATAAAAATGCAATATGGCGATGTGAGACAAACAGGTTACCATGTACCCCACGTTCAAATATTTGTGATGATCCAACGACAGGTTTTCTGTGAAATTGCAACCCTCCAGCCACTCGAACAAAGGCTTGCCCCCGTAAATCTCATTGGACTCGAGATCGGACGGTACGCAAATACCGTTGAGAATCAGCTTCAACCCTTTTTGACGGTACGCCTCCGCCCGGGGCGCGTCCGGATATTCCATGGCCGTGCGCAACAGCATAGAGCCGTTCCAGATATTCGATTCGGGCTTATTCCGCCCCTCCTGGGCGTCGATACCGGCATGAACCGGCAGCTCATCCAGCAGCCAATCCGCCTCGGAAAGCATGACCCGGCGCAGACTCCGCAAATCGTCAGCGCTCAGAAACGGACGAATGGCCTCGATGCCATGCGTCATCCGCTCCAGCGAACCGCCGGCACTGATCCAGGTATACCCCCATTGCCCGCCGTCGGTTCCGCGGGCTTCACCCGAAAGATGGGTAGCCAGGATATAACGCAGTATCGCCAAAACGGTATCGGTATCGCCCATTATCGCCAGCGCGGCGAAAGCCTTGGCGCAGCACTGAACCGGCCAGTTATGGCTCTCGCCGGTACCGAAATACATCAGTTTTTCGTCAAACTCCGCCTTCCGCAAGAATTCCGGCATTACCCGCATGAACTCCAGCAAAGGCCGAATATAATCGTTTTCCGTTACCATCTATTCTTCCTGGAATTCCACGATCCGGACGCCTCCGGCGGGAACAATCAATTCAAATTTCCCGTCTTTCGGCGCCATAACCTCCGAGGTCATCCATTCCGAAGCGGATTTCACCGGTGTTTTCGGAATGACCGTTACTTTGACGGCCTCTTGGGGATCGGCCGGAGGCATGGGGTTTTCCCAGCTCCGGTTCGGCGCCACTCCGTAGTTGTTGAAGAACGACACCACCCAGCCTTTGGAATTGCGGCTGACCAGATATTCGACATCACCTTCGACTTTGACCGGCAGCAATTCCCGGCTGACATGCGACATCAGATTGCTGAAAAGCTTCAGCATATTCCGGCGCTCCCAGGCGATTTTCAGATACTCGGGAGTGCTCAGGATAACCTTGCCTTTACCCCGTGCCGCCGACAGGATCAGCGGAGATTTGCGCTCGTCGGCACTCACGGCCAGTATGGTGGTCCCGGCGGATGGCTTTACTTCCTGATACTTGAATTTACCGGTCTCGACGATCAATTCGCCGCTCAAATAACTGTAACTGCGGTCTGCCTGAAAATTTTTTCCGGTCGGTTGCGCTCCCAAAAAATCCGGTGGAAATAATGATAAATACGGTTCAAGCTGTTTCAGGTTGATTATCAGGGTCCCGCCGTTATCGACATAGGAAACCAGTTTTTCGGCCAGCGCCCGGTCAACCGGCACATCGCCGCAGAAGAAAACCGCCGGATAACTGTCGATGGTCCGCGCCGAAGCATCGTTGGTGATCACGTCGAAGATATCTCCGAACGGCGACACCCGAAACGCCAGGTCGTTGTAGATCTTTTTCGAATAAGGAAAAATCGTATGTTCCAGCGCCATCATCATCCGGTCCGCCTCGGTGGGGGGGATTGCATCCCAGATATTGGACATATATTTGGGCATATAACCATGATGCAGGTCCCACATCAAGGCAACCGGCGCATAAGCGGTACCGCGATCATGTTTTTTGACGATATTGTCATACATCCAGGCCAGATCCTCGCCCATTCTGGAGAGATACCACTTTTTATCCCGCAAATTCACCACCAGCGGATCCACCGAATCGATGGTCCGGTAGTCATAACGCGACGGCGTATGACGGTGTCCGCCCTCTTCGGTAATGATATTGCTGCCGGACAAATAAGTATAATAAATCTGCCGCAGCCGATCCTCATAAGGAACTCCGACCAAGGGGCCGCGGGCGGAGGATTTGCTCAAATTTAGTTCATTGATTCTCCCGCTGATCCTGAGCTCGTGCGGAGTCAGGCTTTCATAAAATTCGTTGATCGCATAAGAAGCATCGGCGCTCTCGGCCTGGCCGGGAAATTTCAATTTTTTGTCATGAGTCGCGATATAGGTCCGCCACGGTTTACCGTACTGCCGGGCGGCTCCTCTGGAGACCGCGATCTGCATGGGCATATCGAGTATTTCCGCGCTGATCTCATGACCGCTCATCACGTCACCGGCACTCAGGAACAAATGATCGGCGTAAGTCGCACTGCCGCTGCCGCGCCAAGGGTGTAATTCCGGATAAAATACCGGCCAGGAACGCGCGGTGGCAGTTTTGATATTGCGATAAAAACTCAGGAAACTCTGATAACCTTCCTCCTTGGTTTTCGGCACCGGAATACCGGCCTTTTCCAGGGTCCGGGCATATCCCCGGATGCCGATACACTCCTCAGCCCCCAACACCACCAGCCGATCCTGATATTTATCAATGAATTGCCGAATCGATTCTTTGGTTATGCCAAAAGCTTCCTCTTTATCATCCGGTAAAGTTCTCGTTTTGAGAATAAACGGATTTGAAGTTTTTTCCAGGGCTATTCGTTGAGCCTCCTGGATTTCACCATTGAGGATTCTTTCCAGCGGACGCAACGGTTTCTTGTCATTCCGGTCGCTAAACAGCATAATATAAAGCATACTCTCGCGATAAAGCGGAATATCGGTAAAATCTCCCGGCTGTGCAAAATTACCCCGCGGCATCATCATGAACCAGAAGTCTTTACCCTTGATATCCTTCGGTTTCCATTCATCGGCCACCCGGTACTCTCCCGCCTTGGAACCGACAAAGTTCGTTGCTTTCCCCGCTTTGAGGTCGGCCGCGATGATCTGATTGCGGTCATGATCGATCAACCTCTCGATCTCCATGAGCCCGGTCAAAGCCGGAATCAGCTCCTTGCCGGATACCGCGTCAATCCGGTTCAGGTACTTTTCCGCTCCGGTCATGCTTTTCAGTTCAGCCTTGCGGTCAGCAACGATTTTCTCCGAAGTCCCCAGGAAGAAATCGTCGAAATCATCCGGAGCGACGAATGATCGAACCTGAATGGGAAATAAACTGCTGTTACCATCCCCGGTCGCACGAATAATATTCCCCTGATATACCCGTCCCGACAAAGGGTTCTGCGGCAGACACGCCAAGGGAATTTTTATTTCGGCTGACCAGCCGGAATCATGAAACGCGACCGCGCTTTGCAAGCTGCCATCTTCCGGATAACGCTGCCCGGTAACCGCCAACGCAAAAGTGGAAAAATGTTCCTTATCGCCAAGTCGAATTTCCAATCGCGGCAGGCTGAAAACGGAAACACTTTTCAGAGTGCCGTCCTTTGGAACGCGATGGCAATTCAATGCAAGATAAATATTCTCCGAGTCATACATCGCATACAAATCGGTTTGCTCCTCCGACGGCTTATTCCGTTCCATCGGAGCGAATTTACGGTCGACCCGACCATGATTCCACTCTGCCGGGGTGATTACCCCGTCCAGTACCGGCGGTTTATCGGTTCGCGCCGCGATCACCGGCGCCGCTGTAAGCTGACAGGCAACCGGCAACAGAAAAGCCCATTTGAATAAATTTTTCATACAGTTCACCATTTCCCGATTTTAAGATTTTCGATGACGATTTGGCCGCGATCCATTGAAGTATCCGGCACGTCGTTAATGCCCAGCGTGATCTTTTTCACCGGCAGATCAACGGTCTGATTGCCGTCGCCGCCCCATTTGGAAGCATAGCGTTCAAATGGTTCGACCTTCGGCAGCAGTTTGCCCAAACGCAGGTTAAAGGTCTTCTTGCCGCTCTCCGGCAGAGCTCCCAGCGCAGCAAAATGCGCCTCACCTCCAGCGTCGTAAAGCACGATAAAAAGTTCATGCCCTTTGCCCTCTCCGCTTACCGTGAAAGAGATGTTTTCGCAGACCGGAATATCCTTGGCCAGATCGAACATGAATGCGTCATGCTGCGGGGTAGTAAAAACGTAGTCGATTACAAATTTGCCGTTCCGGTTTTCCACTTTGCATCCCTCTGGCGGCGGCGCGGGCTTTTCGCCGACATGCGCCGCCGGGTTGACCGGATTGACATCCTTGAATTCAATCGTCATATCCGGCAACTCAACTTTCGCCTTGGGAGGGGCAACCTCTTTTTTCACGACTGGTTTCCGCCGTTCACTGAATGTTTTCGGTTCCGCCACCGGGCCCAATCCCACCAGGGCCGCCGCCGCCACGGTTACCTTGGCCTTGCCGGTCAACCGGACCAGATTCATGGTGAATTTGCCTTCACAGTCGGTGGGAGTCTCAATTTCACGATAATACACGTTCCAATCAAAATCCCGCTGATAAGCGCTACCCCCACTGCGAAATTGCGCTCCTCCCTCATACTTATGATCTCCAATAAATCCCAGTATACGGACGTTGGCGCCATCCGCGACTTCGCCTTTCATAATCGCGGCCCAAATGTATTTGGTGCCGGGTTTCAAAGTCACCCCGGGATAAGTGAGCGTTCCGCTCTTCCCTTCACTATCCGTATTCAATACCGGCAGATCATTTTCTCTGGATACCGTCAAACCCTGACTGCGCCATGGTGGAAAATTCCCTTTGCCGTCCGGCTTGAAGATGTGATTTTTCAATAAATTCGCCCCTTCCGGCAATTGAAAATTATCCCACGGTTCGGCGGCGTTTAAAAATACCGCCGCCAATGACAATGCAATGACAAATCCTATTTTCAAAAGAACCTCCCAGTCAGCGATATGAGCTGAATTGTATTTTTTGTTTAAGTTCGTTATACATATGATCGAAAATATACAGCGTGGTGGAAGTCGCTGTGTCAAGGGAATTCCAGGCATACTCCTTGCCGGTTTCCTGAAAAAATTGATCGGTGGACCAAGAAGCCGCATGCCCGTCGAGGCAACCAACGTTGATCTTGGTATTGTCGTGCGCACCGGAAAAAAATCGGTTGGTTCCCGTGCCCTCACCTGCTGTCAGGTTCACGACGTAAGATTGCTTACCGCCCTTTGTAGCTGAGCGGGTAATATGATACGCGCTGTCGCCTAGTTGCATATATGAGGAAGGAAAGCGAAGCAGCCGCATACTCAAATAATAGTCGCCGTCGACATCGGTTCTGGTCCAGAGCAAGCGTGGAGTATCGTTGGCGGCACCGCACCGCCCGCCATAAGTATACCAGCGCGAAGAACCTTCATCGTCCGTATTCCAGCGATACTGCGGCATGGCCGGACAGACCATGACATTGGGACTCTTCACGATATTGTCGTCATATTTTTTCCCCCGGTAAAAGGTCGTGCTCCAATAAGTTCCCCCCTGGCGGACCATCAGAAAACCGCCGTTTTCATCGGCGTAGAGTTGATGATACCCCATCATCTGTTTCAGGTTGGAGAGGCAATTGATGCATTTTGCTTTCGCTCTGGCCTTATTCAAGGCCGGCAGCAGCAATGCCGCCAGGATCGCGATGATCGCGACCACAACCAGGAGTTCAATGAGTGTGAAATTGCTTCTTTTCATAAGCTACCTTCTCTGATGTTATTAACCGCATTATTCCTGTAAATTCCCGGTGAAACCCCAGTTTTTTCTTTGAATTGCCTGGAAAAAAAATAATGATCCGAATAACCGAGTCCCGCCGAGATTTCCTGCAAGGTCTGCGGAGTACTCGCCAACAACGCCTTGGCACGGCTGATTCGCTGGTTAATCAGATATTCCTGAGGAGACATCTGCCAGTATTCCGAGAAAATCCGGGTAAAAGCGTTGCGCCCCAGACCGAACTTCGCAGCCAGTTCGGTCACCGGAATGAAACTTCGGGAATTCTCCTCAATCAGCATGGCGGCCTCGAGCGCCAGCATCCGGTGCCTGTCGGTATGTTCTTCTTTATCCCGCCCGATGTTGTTATAAAATTCCAGCGACATCAGCAAGGCTTTGAACATCGCTTCGGCGGCGGCGTTTTTCTCCGCCTTGCGTTCCTCCGGCATGAAATCCTGAAATTTCAGGAGCTTGATAATATTCTGGCCCATCATCCGCCACTGTGGATTGTGAAAACTGTGCAATAATTCCGGCATTTCATCCACGCCGGGATAATAACAGTTTCCGTCCGGAGTTATCAGGTTAAAATGAAAATAAGCCATGCCGATCGGCTCATCCGGATTCTGGGTAATCCGATAATTATGGCCGGGACGCATCCAGACGATGGAATCCGCGTCAAGCCTGGTCTTGCCGCCGCGCAGTTCCATTTCGCATTCACCGGTATGAAACAGCCATAAATCATTATCGATAATCTCTTTGTGCTGCCAGTTAATGGAATGTCTGTTGCCACGCCGCCACTGCGAATTGGCACACCGCCCCAAACGAACCTCCAGATTTTTCCAGTCCAAACTCATGAATTATCCTCCAGCATCTCTTTCAGACAACGGGCGTCGTCGAAGAATTGTTCAACACTGTTTCCCATAACAAATTCCAACAGCCAGGCACGTTCCCGGCCACGCAATAACTGGATGTACTCTTTCCACTCTCCCGCCCCTTCCCGCAGAGGTCGGCGGCCCGAAGCATCCATGTGGAACACATGCACATGACTGACCTGTGCTATCAACGCTTTCAAGCTCGCCAGGTTATCCGCGCCGAAATGCGACTGAAAATAGCAACGAAAATTTTTCCGGTCAACCACCCGGACCAATTCAAGAGCGGAAGCCGCGGTATCGGTCAAGGTGTCGCGATGCTTCTCCACACTGATCTCCAATTCACCGGCGCGGTCACACAACACCGCCAGATTGGCGGCAACTTCCGTTACCGAAGCCTCTTCTGATCCCTTGCAACCGGCCCACACCCGGATATGAGGCGCGCCCAACGCCCGGGCAGTAGCAATCAGCGCATCAATCGTATCCACTGAATCGGCCCGGTAATAACTCCCATACGAAATCACTTCCGGCCCGGCGTCCCGGGTCATTTTTCCCACGGTTTCAGCCGCAGCCAGATCTCCGCACGGCACATGGATATCGCCGCCCCATTCAATCCCGTCAAGACCGGCTTGGGCCGCCAGAGCAATCAATTCCCCCGGCGGCAGAGAACGGAAAGTTACGCTGGTCAGTCCGCACTTCATCATTCACCTGCCTTTTCGCGCGCCTCATCCAACAGGCGCATCAGCTTCCAGGTATCCGACAGCGGATTCAGCGGAACCGCATCGGCGGTTATGTAATCGTAAAGATTGCGATAGTAGGCGCTGACCGGTTTGTCGCCGGCCCCCGCTCCGGAGAAATATTCTTCCTCAAAAGTGAAATCGGCTTTCGGGTATTTCCGGCCCGGCGCGGCCATGCCTTCCGCGATTTCCGCCTCACCGGCCTTGGCCGGATCGTAATACCGGATGTGCCACCGGCGCGGTTGTTCATCCGTCAATACCGCCGCACCATACTGACCATAAACCGCATAACAATACGGCACGATTGCCGCCGCCTGGTTGATATTGATATCCACCAGGACGTCGCCGTTGAAGCGCAGCAGGATCTTCACGACATCCTCGGCGTCTCCGACCGACGCCACACGGTCGATGTCGCATGCCAGCAACTGATAATCCCCGCCCAGCAGATATATGAACTGGTCCACATGATGAGCGCCGTAATTCAGCAGCATTCCGCCGCCGTTTTTCCTGAAAGCCTGCCAGTCGTTGCGGCGACAGTAACGGCCGACGAAATCATGAATCTGAAAAATCCGTCCCAGTTTCCCCGAATCGATGATCACACGCAAATCGGCGGTATCCTGGCAAAGCCGCCGGGGCTGATAAATCATCAGTTTGCGCGAATTTTCCCGGGCCGCCGCCATCATCGCCTCAAATTCGGTATGACAGATCGCCGCCGGTTTGTCGCAGAAAACATGACTGCCGTGCCGCAGCGCCGCAATGGTGTCGGCAGCATGATAGACCGTCGGCGAGGCAATCACCACCAGGTCCGGATGCTCCGCGGCCAGCAATTCCTCCGTAGAAGCATAAAAACGCGGTATGGCAAAATGATCACACGCCTCACGGCAACGCTCGGCCAACGGGTCGACTACCGCACTGAGCCGATAATTGTCATTGCCCGCCATTGCCGGAAGATGAGCACTCCAGGCAATACGCCCTACCCCAACCAAAGCCGTCGTCAATTTTCCGCCATTCATGCTAGTCCTCATTGTTTGCCAATATTATATCGCATGAATGGTGATTTTAAAATGGATTATCGCACCGCTTTGTTGTGTTTTTGCACCTTTCGGTAATTTTAGCTTTCTGCGGATTTTCAAGCAAATTGTTTTGCCGCGCCGGTAAGTGCCGCTTGTTCGCCTTGCGCCGATTGCCGGACAGGAAGTCCTTTCAGCGGGTCTTTGAAAAGTTCAAAATCTTTGGAAATTTGCCCGCCGAGAGCGATCTCTTCGAGTTGAAATCTTTCACACCATGGGGTCAGAATTTCAGCAAGAACTTCACCAAAGTTTTGCCAGGCCTGCTTCGCGGCGGAATCCCCGGAACGGGCCGCTTCCGCCAGGTCCTTATTGTATCGTGAAAGCTGAAGCGCTTTCTCCACGGTCGTGCCCCTGAAAGTCTTGCTCCATAAGCTGACCTCATCAGCCGGTGAACCGAGTTTGTTTGTCAACAATTTGCCATCCACAATGACGGCAGCGCCAAGGCCGGTGCCAAGGGTGATTCCTCCTATTCGGGATTGCCCGCCCCATTCGCCAAGCAGAAAGGCGTTTGCATCATGAAGAAAACGGACCGGAATGTCCGGCAAAAATTCCAGCAGGGAACGCTCTTTGATCGCGCCGAATTTATGCTCCATCAGACTGATGCCGTTCCGGTAATCGAACGGGCCCGGAATTGCAACTCCGATACGGTCGATTCTCCCCGCCGCGCTCACCGCTGTCCGCAAAGCAACGGCTATTTCCTCTGCATTTCCGCCGGAATGGCTCGGAATTTGCGGCAAAACCTGAAGCAGTTTTCCATCTTGAAAAAGTGCTGATTTGATAAAGGTTCCACCGATATCCAATGCCAATATCACTTGAGCATTGTCTTGGTTATTTTGCATGGTGTATTACCCAGATTCAGAATTTCATATTCTCCCAGCGAAGCCGGGATCACTACCATATCCATATATTTCTGATGATAGAAGCGGGCCGGGTCGTTCTTTGAACAAACCAATACCTCATCTCCCTCGACCAGGACTAATACATGAAACCGGCCTTTCGTATCATCCGAAATGCTCCGGTCAAAAGAGAGGCGGCGAAGACTGAAGTAAATGAGTTCGTGTTCTCCGACAATCTCTTCCTTCCAATTCTCGCCCTCACGAACAATTATTGGCTGCGGGCGCAAAATGCCATCCACCGTACTTCGGCGCCGCTCGGTTACCAATACATTCTTGCCATGGATTGAATGGATTGGGCGGGGAATGCCTTCAAGGTCGCTCCGCAAATAATCATAGAGCTTGAAAGTATAGCTGCCGATGGTATAGCTGCCGATTTCCAGCACTACCTGATTACGGCCTGAGGCGTGGATGGTTCCGCCGGGCAACAGATACTGATCGCCTTGTTCGCTCGGAAAAGAGTTGACATATTTGTCGTGATCAAATGGGACATATTCTTTTTCCGCCCGGTCAATGCACTGAAAAAACTCGTCAACATTGCAATCGTCTTGAAGCCCGAGGTAAGTTTTCGAACCGGCAGTCTTGACCACATAATAACTTTCATCCTGCTGGAACGGCTCCCCGAAATGTTCATTGTTGTACGCTTGCGGCGGATGCACCTGGATCGACATATTACCATTGCCGCCGTAAGTGTCGTCGTAATTGAAACGAATTGGAAAAACATAGCCGAAACGATTCACGCTTTCTTCGCCCATCAATTTCGCAGCTTCAGCTTTGAAGAAGGTGGAAAACGGAAAATTCATCGTGTATTTACCAACTTTAATCTGGAGACTGACTTCGTTCGGAATCATGTCAAACACCCATGCGGCATTCCGCATGTCGTCCGGCAAGTTGCGCAGTTTTTTGATGAAATAACCGCCCCATACTCCTTCCAGATAGACAGGCGTACAACGGAATGGATATTTTGCCTGAATATCGAAAAGCTCTTTCAATTCATAAAATGGCAGCATTTTGAAGATATGGTCAAGGTTGGCATCAATATAAAAGTCGATATTTCCACGATCAATCAGATTCTGCCGGTGCAACATCATAATTTCATAATCGTAATAATAAAGCCGCCGGAAAATATACGGAATGGAACGCTCCTGAATATCACCGATGCATTGGACACGGCGTTCCTGTACCCGGGCGGTAACGGTAAGCGGTGTAACATCCATGAATACCGCCAAATCTGCCAGGTCGCGAAAATATGAGCACAAGGAACCATGTCCGATAAACAAAACAACTTTGCCGTTCGCTTTCGCAGTTTGCAGTTGCTCCCGTAACCGTGAAACTTTTTTTGCGTCAAACAAAGTTTCAATTTCGCGGTGAATGCTCTTGCCGAAAAGCAGAATCGGATCAATTTCGCGATCCATTGGCAACGATTCCGCCAACATCGTTTCAAGTTCATCCGAACTTTTATAGGCTTCCTTCGCCTCAATAACCGTAAGCTTACCGTCAGCAACAGAGTTCAGGCGATTGACCATTTCCTGGAAGTTGGCCCCGGTATAACCGTCCAGTGCGAGAATACCGGAAAAGCCAGCCAACAGCTTGTCGGCAATAGCCGTATTACCGGCGATGAGTGTTGTCGCCAAGGCAGCGGGCAATTCCGGGCGGTTAATCGCATTCGGGTCAACATAAGGGAACGGTTTGAACATGAAACTCATAATTGCAATACTCTCGTTTTATTTTATTTGCCGTACACCATTTTATGAGTACGGATGACGTTTTCTTCTGTCCGCTCCAAGTCGTGAAGCGCCAATTCCAATGAAAGGAAATCCACGACCAACAGTTGCGCCAAACGCGACCCCATGGCGCCAAGCCGAAATTGCTGTTCATCGGAGGCGGTCAATAAGGCAATATCGGCCGTCTGCGCGAGGGGCGATTCAGGAAAGTTGGTAATAGCAACAACTTTGGCGCCGTGCTTTTTGGCAATCCGGGCGCAAGAACAGATATTTTCGTTTTCACCGCTGAAGGATATGGCAATCATCACATCATCTTTCCGCAGCAACCCGCAATGCATTTTGTTCAACTCCGAATCCGCGCTGAAAAACGCATGATACCCTATTCTGAATAATTTTATCTGAAAGTCCTGCGCCACCAATCCGGAAGCGCCATATCCGAAAAGGGTTATCCGACCGGCATTCTTGATAATCTGAATTGCCTGATTGATTTTTTCCTCATCCAATAATGAAATCGTATCATTGACAACACGCAGGTTGTTATTACGAAAATCCTGCCGTAATTGTTCAAAAGTATCAGCTTCGGTCGAATGTATGTAATTTATGCTCATTTTTACCGGAATGAAATCCGCGGCAATTGCTGCTTTCAATTCAGAAAATCCCTTATAACCGATTTTCTGACAAAAACGAATAATCTGGGCATCGTCACAACCGCAATTGACAGCCAGATCATGTACTTTATTTTGCACCACAATCTCCGGATGCGCCAGAATGTGATTCGCAATATTGATATAATTCCCACTGAAACTCGGGAAGAGTTGTTTTATCTTCAATAAACTGGCTGGAGTAACATGCATCTTTCATTTCCAATTTTATCATTTTTATTGACCAATTAATAATACAATAGCAATTAAAATGACAAATTCAAGAGTTTATTATTGACTTTGTCATATTTATTGCTATTATATTACATGGCGGTCAATAATTTTGACAATAATCTAAAAAAACAAGGCGATATTATGTTTCATTGCACAACAATAAACTGGAATTCCGTAAGGTCAAAGGTAAAGAATGAGGCTTGGGCAAAGCATCTCTTTGAAAGCATAAATGCTGATTTTATCGAGACCATGCGCATAATTCCCGCCACTCCGTCTCTTGGAGCGTCAAAACACTTTCACGAATACTTTTGCGGCCAATGTGCCGCCCTTCTTACATTCAACCTCGAAAGTCCTCAGAAGCACGTTTGCCCGAACTGCGGCAAAATCTATACAGGTGAGCCGTATGATGGCGCATGGCGTGATATGATCAACGCAGTGTTTGTCTCGATGCTAGACCGCGCTGCGATACTTGCAAATACGGTTGAGGATAATACTATTTATATCGATTTTGTGAAAAAAACAATTTTATTTTATGCCGGAAACTACAGAGGATGTACCTTGCAGAAGTTACAGGGCAAAATCTTCACATCAGTTTTATCGGAAGCGATTTTTGTGATTGCCATCGAAAGAATATTGCGCATGGTTGCCGGGTTAAATATTTTCAGCGAACCGGAAATGGATACTATAAAGGAAGATCTCTTTATCCCGGCTGCAGACCTGATAAAACCACAAATTCGAGCAATTCATAATATCCATTTGTGGATGCAAGCGGCTGTTGCCGCATCGGCAAGCATCACGGGAGATAAAAAAAGTCTTCACGACAGCATCTATGGTAAATATGGTTTTATGGAGCAACTGGAGCAAGGCACGCGGGCGGATGGCTTGTGGTATGAAATTTCCCCCTCCTATCATTTCTATACATTGTCCGCCGCTTTATCCATGGCCTGGATAGCCAAAGAAAATGAGATTGATTTGTTCGCCGTCCCCAAGTTGAAAAAAATGAGTATCGCCCCCGTCAACCTGATGTATAAGGATGGAATGTTTCCGGCTTATAATGACGGTTGGTACGGGAAAAACGTATCGGATTACGCCTACCTCTACGAGCAACTCTCGGCTGTATACACTTCGGAGAAAATCTTTCAGCAAATCCTGGGAATGTGTTACAGAAATACTCCATTGAAAAACAATTACCGGTTTGGCGAATCCCGTTCTCTCCATAGTCTTCCGGAGATGATTATAAACAGCGATACGGGCTTCAATCGCAATTCTCTCAATGCGCTCTTGTATGGCGTCAATGATATTTCGCCAGAGTCAATGCCTTCGCCGCAAACCCATTTTCTATTCGAGGATTCGGGTATCGCTATTCTGCAAAATGAGACGCTCAGGGTTTCCTTGAAAGCATCGAGACATGGCGGTGGGCACGACCATCAGGATAAATTGGCAATCGACGTATTCGCAGGCGATAAGCTCATCAGTGCGGACATTGGCACCTCAGGCTATGGGAGCCCCCTTACAACCAAATGGAACAGGGCTTCTCTTGCTCACAATTTGGTTATCCTTAATCAAATGCGGCAGAAACCTTCGGATGCGGAACTTATTTCTTTTGGGAACAATCACGCGGAATACTCTGCTGATAACGCCTATGAGGGAGCAAAACTTCACAGGCGCATTGAACTGTTCGAAAAAGGATTCCAAGATACCTTTGAAGTGCAATGCGAGGAAAGCAATATCGTTGACTGGGTATTTCATTGCCGAGGCAAAATCGTCTCTGATCTGAATTTTGAAAATGCCGGTCTCTTTAAAGAGGAAAACGGCTATGACATGCTGACGAATATCAAGTGTTGCAGTACCGGAAAAGCATGGAATATGACGTGGGAAATCGACGGCAAACTGAAACTTCGCCTAGAGTTTGAAGGCCAAGCCAATACCCAAGTCTACATCGCGGACGGTATGGATTACGACCCGCATAACAAACTGCAAATGGTTATTGTCAGGCGAAACACAGGAGAAACCGTGTTTAAAGCGAAATTCGAGGTAATCATTTAACATATGAAAACGGCAGGGTAGAAAAAGAGAGGCATTTGTAAAACGTCCACAACATTTTCGGATTAATTGCCGTTTACGGTACCACGCCAGAACCAATTGACTTCTTTGTCGATGTCGGCATTGGCCAGGGCCAGGTTATTCAAGTCCCGCCAGGGCGGCGTCAGAATATCGGTGAACTTGAAATTCGTGACATGCCCATCCAGAAAAAGCGCGTTGGACGAACGTTCGTGGCGGGCGTGGAAACGTGTCGCAGCAGCAAGCGGCTGCAGCATCATATTGGCGCCGGTGAAAGAAGCAATCCAGTGTCCGGTGCCATCCGCGGCATACATGGTGGATGATGGCCGCTTGAAAGCCGTCAGGGGCTTAAAAAAGACTGTCTGATAATAACTCAATTCCGCATTATGCAAATATCCAAAGCCTTTCGATAAAACAAAAGTATCCTCGGGTCTACTGTTGGCGGCAGAACCGTAGACATAACGCGTAGCACCAACCGAGGCAGGTTTGGGATCACCCGGACAACCATAAATAGCGGCATCGCGATGATATGGATAAAGCATGGCATACCAGTATGGCACACTCGTCCCCTGCTTGTTGCAATAAGCCAGAAAATCGCTTTGGTACATGACATGGGCCAGGCCGATTTGCTTCTCGTTTCCGGCGCAGGCGGTTCGCCGCCCGGCGGCCCGGGCCCGGCTGAGAGCAGGCAATAACAGCGCCGCCAGAATCGCAATGATCGCTATAACGATCAGTAACTCTAAAAGTGTGAATTTTCGGCATGCCATAGGTCACTCCTCCCTGGTTTTACTTACTTTTTTCGCTGGGCGCCGCCACCGATCCCCGCTCAATCAACTCCGGGAATAACGGCTCGGGACTTGGATAGCACCGTTTTTCAATCCGGTGAATCAGCATTTCCATCGCCCGCTGTCCCAGCAAACCAAAAGGCGGACGAATTGTGGTCAGCGCCGGATACAAATAAGAAGCATATTCCTTGTCGTCATAACCGCAGATGGAAATATCTTCCGGAATGCGAAGATTCAACTCTCTGGCCGCCCGGTAACACCCCACCGCCAACACATCCGCCATGGCAAAAATCGCCGTCGGCCGATCCGGGCGGCGCAACAATTTCATGGCCCCTTCGTAACCGCAATATTCCCGGTAGAAGCGGACCTTGACCAGCAAAGACGGATCATATTTGATTCCGGCTTTTTTGAGCTCGCCCCGATAACCGGCCTGCTTGGGGTTTTTATCCGGATCATCCGGCTGCGTTACCGTTATGTGTCCGATACGCCGATGGCCTTTTTCCAGCAGATGACGCATGATCAGCTCCGCGCCATACAGAACTTCAATGCTGATATCATTTTCACCGGAGTCTTGCGGCATAACTTTATTCAGGTGGATCAACGGAAAACTCGATTGATTTTTGAGCGGTCCCGACTTGATATCCCAGAAAAAACTGATCACACCCTCCAGCCCGGATTGCCGCAGGTTATTCAGTTCCTCTTCACGCGATACAGTCAGCAAATGGTAATTGGCGGCAGCCGCGGTATCGCCGGCCCCTTTCAGAAATTGCGAAAAATGCACATTTCCGAAATCCCTGGCGATGATCGCGGTCATATACGTGCGGGCTCCCACCAGGACCCGGGCCGACATATTGGGCATATACTGGTGAGCCTCGGCGCATGTCAATATCTGCTGCTTCAGCTCTTCCCTGATCTGGCCCGATCCGGAAAGCGCCCGGTGCACGGTCGATTTCGACACACCGATCATTCCGGCCAATTCCGTAATAGTTACCGACATTATTTCATCCTTCATTTTCGACACAACCTGGGAACGTTCCCGGGATGCATATCATAATTATAACCGAAAACCCGGAATTTGTCAAGTATTTTCCGGTAATTTCTTTAAATTTTTTAATTACCTTATTGACAAAAGCATGGGATGACGGTATAATCTAATCAAGAAGCACTGGGAACGTTCCCGGGAAATATATTTTAATAAGGAGTTACGATCAGTTATGATGAAAGAATTGATGTGTATGACGCTATTTGCGGGAATCCTCCTGGGAGCGGCGGCGGCGGAAAACCTGGTGGCCTATCCCGCCAAGGCCCTGCCGGTGGAAAAATTCGCAGCGGAAGAGTTGGCCGGTTATCTCACCAAAAGCACCGGCGAAAAGTACCGCTCCGTGGCGGAAAATCAACCCGAAGCCGCGCAGGCGGCATTCTTCGTCGGCAAGTGCGATGCCCTGAAAGCCAAACCGTTTTATACCGGCGACCTGGCTTCGGAGGAATTTATAGTTACGGCGGAAAACGGCAAAATATATATTTACGGCGATGACGGTCCCGGCGCGCCGATGAGCTCCAAAAACCGTGCCGGAACTTTACTGGGAGTCTATGATTTCCTGGAAAATGAATTGGGAATCGCCTGGCTTTGGCCGGGAGACGACGGCGAAGATGTCCCGTCGCGTCAATGGCTGCCGCCAAAAGATTTCAGCCGCCGCGCCAAACCGGTCTACTCCATCCGCAGCATGGGTTTCAGCTATGGCAAATACGAGCCCAAAGAAATCAACAGCGAAATCGGCAAATGGGCGCGCCGCCAGAAACTGGGTTGGACCGAACAAGCATGGTTCGGACACAGTTGGCATTCCTATGTTTTCAAGACGGGCGTCGACAAACAGCATCCCGAATGGCTGGCCCTGTACGGCGGCGAGCGACGCGGCCCCCATTGCTGTACCTCCAACCCGGATTTCCGGAATTACATCGTCGATCAGGTGCTGAATCACCCCACCAATAAAAACATGAAAATCGCCTCGGTTTCCCCCTCTGACGGTTACGGTTTCTGCGAATGCGAAAACTGCCGCAAGCTGGATCAACCCGGAACCGACTACACCCGCAGTGTTCCGAGTTTGTCCGACCGCCATTGGGCGTATGCCAATTATATCGCCCGTGAAGTCAAAAAACGCAATCCCGACCGCGGCGTGGGGATGTTTGCTTATACCGCTTACGGCGAAGCCCCGGAAACGATCGATACCTTTGAGGACAATCTCTATCTCTCCATGACTTTCAGCAAGGCTTATTTCGTCAAGCCCGACATCAAGGAAAAATTCTTCCAGCGGCTGGACAAATGGAAAACTAAAAAAGTCAAAATCATCGGGCGCGAATACTGGGGAATGCATTACTGGCTGAGCCTGCCGTATATTTTCACGGCGCAGATTGCCGAAAGCATGCCCAAACTTTACCACGCCGGTCTGGTCGGTATGTACGGCGAAGCCCAAAAAGATTTCGCCACCCAGGGCCCTAACTATTTTCTGGTCGCCCATCTGCTGTGGAATCCGGAAGCCGATTCGCAGCGGATTCTGGACCGCTATTATCAGGGCTTCGGCCCGGCGGCCAAATCCATACGGCGCTATTTCGATACTTTTGAACAGGCTATTTTGAACAACCAGGAGGCAATTCCCGATTTCAGCTATCGCAAGCTGATCTATTCATGGCCGGAGGTCCTCGACCCCGCCACTCTGGAAAAAGCGGGCGAGGCCCTGGCGGCCGCCCGGAAAGATACCGCCGATCAGGACACCATCTGGCGGAAACGCGTGGAATTTATCGGCATCGGCTACGACTACACCCGGATTATGATGGAACTCTTGACCACCTACCGGCGCCTGGGCCAGGCCGGAGTGCCGCTGACCGCTTTCAGTCAGGCCGGCGATCAAATCGAGGCCGACAAATACAAACTGCCGGCTTTACCATCCGACATCGTCGCCCTGTGGACAACCCGACCGGAAAAACCGCTGGAAAAAGCGGAAAAAATCGCTCTGCTCAAAAGAGCGATCGAACTGGGCGAAGCCCGGGCCAAGATTCTTCGAGACAATGCGAATCTGCCCGCGGTATCGCTCGGCATGTACCAGTACACAATCGACAAGGGAATCCGCCCCTGGCACCAAACCTGTATTGACGAACTCGCCAAGCTGAATCAATAAATTTTATATTCAATCAGGGCTTATTATATATATTTATAGTCATCATCAACTTGAGATCAGGTTAATAATGTACTATAATTATATATATAACCAGGAGCCCATATGAAAATCACCGCTACCGAACAGACTGCCGCCGGCAGAAAATATGTCCCGGTCCCCATTGGCAATGGCGACCTTTCGCTGATCGTCGATTATGAAGGGTCCATGAATCAGAAAACTTACTCCGGCGGCATGATCCCCGGCATCCGACGGGCCGGAGTGCGCTTCAGTACGGTCGGTTTTCAGTTGACTCCGTTGGGGTATTTTCTTATTGGCCCGGAAAGCAAAACCGAGCCTGAATCCTGGAGTCAGACCCTCGACACCCGCGCCGGAATGGTGTCGTCCAGGTGTGTTTATACCAACGGGACCGTACTGGAATCCGAGAGTTTCTGCCATCCCGAGCGCCCGTTGATCTGTCTGCGACGCCGGATCAGCGGTCACGAACCGCTGGTTTTCCAATACATTCTGCCCGAAGATGACTTGATGACCATCACCGGAGATCCATCAGAAGGAATCAAAATAAAATTCCCCGGCCTGCTCGGCAACACCGAATTCATCCGGATCACGGCGGATAAAAATATCTCTTTCGAAAAAAATGCTGATGGTTGGAGTTTCAGCACAATGGAGCGCGAAATTTGTATTTTCATCAATTTCGGCGCGGAAAAACCCAACTCCACCTTCGAGGAGTACAAAGCACTCAGCGCCGCCGCGTGGGAGAAATTCTACGCCGAAGGCAGGCCCCTCCCCCATCTGTCGGACAAGATCGCGGAAGTCTGCGAAACTTCGCTCTATCATCTGAAAATTTCCTCGACCAAATGGTCGATTCCGGTCGGCCTTTTCGATACCCACTGGCATGGCCGCTACTTCGGTTTCGACGAATCTTTCTGCGCCGACGGCCTGATTGCCGCCGGACACCTGGCGGAGGCCCGCAAGGTTATTGAATTCCGTTACGAGCACCTGGACGCCGCCCGGAAACGCGCTTATTACTATTTTCAAAAAACCAGCGACGCCGTCCGTTATGTCTGGCAGGCGGTGGAGGCCCCGGGGGTGGAAACGGCCTACCCCAGTTTCTGGCTGGAACACTATTTCCACATGGCGATCATCGCGGAAACCGCCTGGAATTACGTTCAAGCTTCCGGCGACAAAGAATTTCTCCGGGACACCGCCTACCCGATCATCCGCGGCTGCGCGGAATTCTACCGCATTCATATGCTCTATTTTCATGACGGTAAAGTATCCGTCGGACGCTGTACCGATCTGGAACGGCTCGGCGCGGCCCGCGAGAACGCCTTTATGACCTCATGCGGTATCATCGCCAATTTTCGGATCGCCGCTCAAGCCGCGGAAACCCTCGGTCTCGATCCCGAACAAACCGCCACCTGGCGCGATCTGGCCGACCGGATTGCCGAAAATCTGGCCAACGACGGCACCAAATACATTCCATATCCCGAATGCCCGGACAAAAGCATCGCGGTACTGGCCGGACTGTACCCGTTCCCCGCCCTCCCCGCATCGGACCCGATGCAAAAAGCGGCGGTCGAAGATTTTTTCCGCAACGCCTCCACCGCCGGAAACATGTATCCGACCGGCAAATCCGTCTGCGCCTGGTACGCCGCCTGGATGGCGATAGCCGCCGCCCGCCTCGGCATGAAAGACGTCGCCTTGAAACTGATCGAAGAAACCGCGGAGCAAACCGGCTGCTTCTCGGAAATCTTCGAGATTTACGAGAGCGGCAATCATCCGTGGTTCACTACCGCCGAAGGCATTTTCCTCCGCGCCGTGCGGGAATTGGCGAATTAGGGAATTGGAGAATTATGGAGAGGCTGTAAGTGATTGAGGTAAATATTCGGCGGAACCGGAAGTAAGCGAAAGCGCATAAACCGTACCGATTTTGCTGTTGAAGAACGATACTGCATCTTGCCTCAAAAATCCAACCACATGGAATATCAACGATAAGTAATTCTCCAGCATTCAGTTGTGGCACATGCACCATTTTTAATATGTTTCCGCGCTTATAATTTCCCATGCTTGCGCAGTATCATTTCCGCACTTTTTAAGGGGTTTTGCGGATTAAGTTTATGAATTAACGTCCCTTTGCCGTTATCGTAATATCCCAAACTTTCATACAGTGCAAACCAGATAGTCAGGTCTTCGTTGTCGGAGTGGCGTTGCCACAGCGCATCCATTCGGGAAATGAGTTCTTCCAATCCAATCTCCCCGGCCTTGTATTTTTCGATTCTAGTTTGTTCGATCCGGCGAAGTTTTGATTGTTCAGTCATATTCAGATATCCAATTTCCTTCCGAATGCGGTCGGTATCTTCCTTGCGGGATTGCCAATCTTCCATGCCGTTGGCGGCGACATCAATCACCAGGGAATCGCTATTGCCGTGCTCCAACATCCACAGACATAAACTTTGCCAATCCTCACAGGTATTACTTCCAGCTTCCTCGTGAATCAAAAACTCATCAGGGGAGAGATACTCACTTCGACCATTTGTCTTTAAAATCTGGCTTTTCCACGCTTTGTAGTTTGGAAAACGCCCGGTAAAATCAGCGAATGTGCGGTTGCCTGTTTGATAGTGAAGTGTAATAACTTCGCCTTTTTTGTTCA
Organism: Victivallaceae bacterium; assembly: GCA_031548025.1. Lineage (GTDB taxonomy): Bacteria > Verrucomicrobiota > Lentisphaeria > Victivallales > Victivallaceae > UBA5239. Next base: position 126,480 of record JAVBRM010000023.1, read on the forward strand.
CTGCGGCAAGTTCATTCATATCGACACGGCGGGCAAACGCGGTCAATCCCCAACATCTGAAGTTGAATGGGATCAACCATCCCAGATTTCTTTCGTCCTCTGCATTCCATGGATAAAGCGAAGAGTCTTCGGCATCCGTTAAATCGCCTTTCGGAATTTCATAGATATATCCGGCTCTTGCCATTTCTCCAGTAAGCCAATAACACAATGTTATAAACAGTAAGGGCAGACTGCCGAAATCCAACAACAGTGGAACCCAAAACCAGTATATCGCCAAATGCCAGTCAAGAATGGCAAGCCCAATGACGCCGGACAAGCCGCCAATCAGGGGAATCATGGAAAAACTTTTATTTTTCTTGCTTTTCCATACTCCAATCATTGCGACGATGTAGCTAATAGAGATACACCCCCACAGAAGAATAAATGGAGCGGCTATCAACCATCTCAACATTCGCCACCTCCGGTATTTTCTTTCGTGTTTATGGTCTAGTCTCCTCAATTGGGAAATGGCAAAATGGAAATTCCTCCATCTTGCCGAAGAACTATACCGTATCTTGCCTCAAAAAGCAAATTAAAATTCAACCTCGCAAAATATCCATGGTAAGTTATTCTCCAGCATTAAGTTGTGACACATGCACCATTTTTGTCTATTTGGGGTAAAAACCTCTCTCTTTTGCAGTTCTCATAACCCAACCAGATGTTATAATATTAAAAAATGTTATGATAGTGACCATTATCAGTAGAGTTGCTACAATAAGTAATGCCGTGCATGGAGCATAATCAGCATCAGTATAGAATACTAAGAGAAATGCGCCAACTCTTCGCAACGGAAAAACTTAAAATCAAATCATGGCGGAGAGAAATTGCAAAATGGGTGGCTGATTTTTCCGCGCTGAAAACCGGACGCCGTTCCTTCGACGACGACGATTACGAATATGGCCTGACGCTCACCCTGGGTACGGCCCAAGGCAGATAGAAAAGGCCGGTGAATCTTTATTCGATCCACCGGCCTGAAATGTACCTTTTATATCAGGTCAATTTACCTTATTATTTGCCCGCTTCCGCATTGGCTTCGGAGGCATGGAGGTGTCCTTCGGCTTCCGGAATTCTCATCCGGTAGAAGGAACGCCAGACGAAAAACAGTCCGATGGCCAGGAACGCCAGGGCGATGTAGATCGTATAATGGGCATTGGCGCCGGCCTTCATTTCAATACAGATCTCAGTAGCCAACAATCCGAACAGAGTCGAGAATTTGATGATCGGATTCAAGGACACGGAGGAAGTATCTTTGAAGGGATCGCCGACGGTGTCGCCGATAACCGCAGCTTCGTGCAAAGCGGAATGTTTTTCTTTCAGCTCGACTTCCACGATTTTCTTGGCGTTATCCCAGCTGCCCCCGGCGTTGGCCATGTAGATAGCCTGGAACAGGCCGAACACGGCGATGGAGATCAGGTAGGCCACGAAGAAGTTCGGATCCAGGAAGGCAAAAGCCAGAGTCAGCGACATCAGGGCGATGAAAATATTCCACATGCCTTTCTGGGCATACAGGGTACAGATTTTCACCACGGCCTTGGAGTCTTCAATGCTGGCTTCTTTCTTGGTGATGTCGAATGTGCGGCGGATGAACGCCACGGCACGGTAAGCGCCGGTGGTAACCGCCTGCATCGAAGCACCGCTGAACCAGAAAATAACCGCGCCGCCGCAGATCAGTCCGAGCAGGACCGGAGCGTCGGTCAACGAGAGTTTCAGCAAGCCGACTTTTTCCAGCAGCAGAATGATGGAGAAGATCATCGTCGTGGCGCCGACCACGGCGGTACCGATCAGTACCGGTTTGGCGGTGGCTTTGAAGGTATTGCCCGCGGAGTCGTTGGCTTCGAGGTGATGTTTGCCTTTTTCGAAATCGGGGGTGAAGCCGTATTCTTTTTCAATGATTTTGGTGATATTCGGAATCTTCTCGATTTGAGAGAGTTCGAATACCGACTGCGCATTGTCAGTCACCGGACCATAGCTGTCCACAGCGATGGTCACCGGCCCCATACAGAGGAAGCCGAAGGCCACCAGGCCGAATGCAAAGATCGAGGCATACGGTCCCAGGATACTGGCCAGGCCCAACTGAGAGGTGAAGAACGCTCCGGCCATGAGCACCGCGATCAGCAGGCCGGTCCAGAAAGCGCCGAAGTATCCTGAAACAATCCCGGAAAGAATATTCAAGGACGGACCGCCTTCACGGGAAGCGGTAACGATTTCCTTGACGTGCTTGGACTTGGAGCTGGTGAAAAATTCGGTGAATTCCGGGATCAGCATCGCGCCCAGAGTTCCGCAGCTGATGATGACCGCCAATTTCCACCAGAGACCGCCTTCGCCCATGTTCCCCAGCAGCAAATAGCTCATGAAGAAGCTGGCCGAGATACACAGAACCGCCGCGATCACGATCAGGCGCATCAGCGGAGATTCGAAGTCAAACTCTTTTTTGTCCTTGTACATCTTCTGAGAGATGCCCTGGTTGATGAAGAAAGCACAGCCCGACAGGAAGTCCATCAGGAAGCGCATACTGAAAATCCAGACGATCAGTTTGGCCTGGATAGCGGGGTCCGCCACCGCCAAAGTGATAAAGGCGATCAGGGCGACGCCGGTCACGCCGTAGGTTTCGAAGCCGTCGGCGGTCGGTCCGACGCTGTCGCCGGCGTTGTCACCGGTACAGTCGGCGATCACCCCGGGGTTACGCGGATCGTCTTCTTCGATCTTGAAAACCACTTTCATCAGGTCGGAACCGATGTCGGCGATCTTGGTAAAGATACCGCCTGCGATACGCAGAGCGCTGGCTCCGAGGGATTCACCGATGGCGAAACCGAGGAAGCAGATACCGACGATGTTACGGGGCACAAAAAGCAGGATGACCACCATCAGGATCAGTTCCAGTGAAATGAGGAACAGTCCCACGCTCATACCGGCTTTCATCGGGATGTTGACCACTTCCCACGGCTGATTCCGCAAAGAAGCGAAAGCGGTACGGGCATTGGCATAGGTATTCATGCGAATCCCATACCAGGCAACGACATAGGAGCCGGCCATACCGACGATGGAGAAAAGCAAAACCTGGGCGACCACGCCGATGCTCTCACCGACCAGCCCCAGGAAGTAAATGCAGAGGACGATAGCGACAAGGCCGAACAGCATCATCAGGAATTTACCCTGTTGAATCAAGTAAGTACGGCAAGTGGCATAAATGATTGCGGCAATATTCTGCATGGATTCATGAGCCGGCAGTCTTTTCACCTGGAAGAACAGGAGCAGACTGAAACCCAATGTTCCGGCAATAATCAGCGCGCCATAGAACAGGAAGTTCCATGAACTGATGGTCCCTCCCAGAATTTCGAATGTGGCCAAATGAAGGTCCGGAATTGCCAGATCAGCTTCACTGGCATACGTCGATAGGTTAACCCCGAAAAGCAGGGCAATAAGCGAACAAATACTTTTGATTTTTTTCATATTTTATTATAGAAATATTGTTATATTTAATTAGACGGTGATAAATTTCTTTTTCTGCCGCCACGCAACCGAAAAACATTTTGATTCTCGGTCCTGACCTGACTCGAACACATTAAATCGAAATCATGTTTTTGCTTTCTATATCGTTTTTCACTCCTTATAAATATTTGGGTTAAATTCGTATTTGACGAGACCGCCAAAAGGCGGCAAACCAGTCCCACAGATGATTGGCCGGCTACAATGGATGGTTAACGAATTTTGGCGGACTCGCCACATTTCTAAATGATGTAAAAAAACAGCAGAATTCAGCCCCGGTTCCTGTAAACCGAAACACTTATCTGCGACCCCCATAAAAGTGTCGCGGCAATATATCATCTCTTTGCAGAAATTCTAATGCAATATGCAAAATCCAACCGGAAATAATCATATTTTTACATTTAAAACCGGTTTTTTTCACTCAAAACTGGCCTTTCAATTTGATCGATAATATTTAACGAAAAAATAATAAATCACCTCTTGACAAAATAAAAATATGCACAGGTTATTTCTGAATAATAAAAAAATCCGGTCAAAAACTGGCCGGATTGTCATTATTGAAATTCGAGTGGGCGGTAGAGTTTACAGGATTATTCGCTTGCCGTTTTTACGCGCGGTATCGGCGTCGGCAATGGCTTTTTTCAGAGGTAGGACCATTTTTTCGATGGCGGATTCAACATCCCGGCGACCGATTTCGGCGGAGGCGCTTTCCGGATACCCCATCACCCCGACTTCGATTTCCGGGCGCTGCCTGGTGGTGACGATCTCCTGCGGCAATCCTGTCAACGAAGTCTTGAGCTGATAGCCGTCCTGGTCGCAGCGCATCAACTTAGCCAGTTCCGGCTTATCCATTTCCAATTCATCCATCCTGACCAGCTGCGGCCGGTAGGCCATCATCAGCGATGTTTCCGCTTCACCGGCATGGAAATCGTTGCCGCCTTCTTCGGCGTTCACTGCCGGCGGGCGCTTCCAGAAGTCAGCACGGCGCAAGAACATGATCATTACCGGTTCCAGGGCCGGGTTCATCCATTTCAGGATCCGCAACGATTCTTTGAGAATCGCCAGACTCTCGCTGCCGCCGTGACCGGGATAAATCAGGATATTCAGAAACCCCTGCCCCGCCAGCGATTCCACGATATCGCACACCATATTGCAGAAATTAGTCGGCTTAACGTTGATCGTCCCCGGCAATTGCCCGCCGGAAAAACAGTAATTCAGGCAGGGCGCCACGATGCAGTCGAGTTTTTTCGCCAACTCATAGGCCGGAACTTCCGCATTGTGAATATCCATGCTCAGCGGCAGATGATAACCATGTTGCTCCACCACGCCATAAGGGAAAATAATGGTTTGATTATGTTTAAGATACTCGCGGACTTCCTTTACCGTCATTTCGCCCATGGCATGTGTTCTCATTCTGCAAATTTCCTTTTTTTGCTGTTTGAGTATAATTATATAACCGTACCCGGCAAAATCAAGACCTTTTATATCCATTTGGCACACATGCAAGCAAGATAACAACTCCTTATGATACTCCAGTGAATCACAAACCTTTTCGAACGGCTCCGGGAGTTTTGCCGCAGATTTTTTTGAACACCCGGTTGAAGTAGTACTCGCTGCCGAATCCCGCCCGTTCGGCAATTTCCGCGAGTGAAAGTTCTTTTTCAGACATCAGAGTTCTGGCGCGCCGAACCCGTTCCCGATTGACCAGGTCGACAAAAGTGGTATTCATACTCTCCTTTATCAAGTGTCCAGTACGGGACTCCGAGAGTCCCAGCGATTTGGCCAGATCGCCAATCCGGACATCGCGGTATGAATTCCGGCTGATATAGCGCCGGATCAGTCCGGCTCTCCCGAAATCATTGTTGTTTTCTTCCCGCAAACGCTCAACAATCTGGATCAACCCGGCCCCGACGGTTTGCAGCAGCAGTGAAATTTCAGCGGCCTTATTATCATCCCACAGCGGTAAACTCAAGTAGGCTTCGCGGAATTGCGGCGTGAATTCATGCAGCGGCGCATCCTGATTGCGAAAAGTCCCGCCGAACAGCGTCCCGACACAGGTCGAGTCCTGAAAAATCGGCACTACCACTTCCGACAAGTGACGCCAGCAATAAGTCCGCCACGGTTCACGGGCGGTTTCGCACTTCTTCAGTATCTGGTGTTGGCAATGCTCAATGCATCGCCGGCGTACTTCGGGCGGATCGGATTCGCGGCGGCAACAGCATGAACGGTGTATATTGCGATCCGGAAAAATCATATTGCCGTCCGGCAGGCTGAGAATCCCCTTGTGGTCATGCACGACAATCAACATGCCGAAGGCTTTTTCCAGCCCCTGAATCATCCGCTCCAGTTGATTGGATGCATTGTTTTTATCGATGGTCATCAATTTATTCATGTCGCTAATATAATGATATTTTTGTTAATTTCCACCAATTTCAGCGATTTTGTATAAATATCAGCAAATTTATGCATTGTTATCTGAACCGATAAATTGTATATTTATATTAATTGAAAATTGAAAATGGAAAATTAATAAGAGATTCGCGGTTCTCCTATAACCTTAAATCATGTTAAAAGATTCTTCATTTTCAATTTTCAATTTTCAATTTTCAATTCTAATAAAGTCAACACTAAGGAGAACTGGAATTATGTGGAATATAAAAAAAGATTATGACGTCATTGTCTGCGGTGCCGGAATGACCGGATGTTGCGCCGCTCTCGCCGCTGCCGAAACCGGGGCCAAAACTCTGCTGATCGAACACGACTCAGGCCCGGGCGGCGTCGCGGTCTCCAGCGGATGCCCGACTTTCATGGGGTTCGGCGACAATGGACACCAGTATATCGCCGGAATGGCAGAAAAAATCATCCGCCGCCTGGATGAGGCTCACGTTCTGGCGGAAGTCGACCACACCGGAATCGTCGCGGATTCTCTCCAGGGGCGCCCGCTGCTCAAGACTTACAGTGTGCCCGAACCGCAGTTAACCGTTATCCTGAACCGGATGCTGCTGGAATCCGGGGTCGATCTGCTTTATTATACCACGGTAGTTGAGGCTGAAGTCAGCGACTGCCGAATTCACGCTCTCAAGCTGTTTTATAACGGCAAAAGCGACTGGGTCCGCGCCAAGACATTTGTTGACGCCACCGGGGATGCCGCCCTCGCGACTCTGGCCGGTTGTCCGGTCATCGAAAATTCCGTGGAAGAAACCATGACCAAAACCATTCTGTTCAAAGTCGGCAATGTCAAATCCTACAATAAGCCGGAACTCGCCCGCCGATTCATGGAAGCTTGCGCCGCGGGGCGCTTCCCCCTGGCCGGTCAGGACCGTTTCATGGGCGGACCGCTCGGCAACGACGGCGAAATCCAACTGAATATCACCCTCACCTCAGGCAATGCCCTTGACCCGGCCGAGGTAACCCGGATGGATATCGAACTCCGCGAACAGGTCTTTGTCGCCCTCGAGTGGTTGCGCCGGGAATTCCCGGAATTCAGTGAGTGCCAGCTTCACTGCGTGGCCCCGAAAATCGGCGTTCGGGCCGGACGCAACATCGTCGCCCGCGAAATGATCACCTATGATGACGTCCTGAACGCCACTCCCGTGGCCGAACCGGTAGCGGTAAGCCGCCGCAGCATGGGAGGACACGGTTTGAAATGCTTCCAGAATCCCTGGGAAAAAGCGATTAACCGCCAACGCAGCGTTCCTTACGGCTCACTGCTGCCGCAAAACATCGACAATCTGCTGGTCGGCGGCCGCGGCCTCGGCGTGGAAGTCCGCGTGATTTCCTCGATCCGGATGATGCCCGTCTGCATGGCTACCGGCCACGCCGCCGGAACCGCCGCCGCCCTCGGCGCTCTCAGCGGCGTCCCTGTGCCTTATGAAAAACTGAGAGACGCTTTGCTCGCCCAGAACGCAATCCTCACTCCCCCCGGCGAGTAAAGTCAGTCATCAATCAGTAAAGAGTTGGTATGGCGGTCTGTCTCCAGGCCGCCCTCCTTACCTACCATATTCACCATGGGAAATCCGCAAAATTCATGTAATTTTAAAATCTGATTTGAAAAATACATAAAATGCCGTATTTTAACTGAAGAAACAAATTGCGAGGATTTTGCTCATGATTGAAAGAACCATTACTCCGCATTTGAAGCGGCTTGCCGGATATTTTCCAGTAGTAACCATCATGGGACCACGACAGTCCGGAAAAACGACCCTGGCAAAATCTGTATTTCCCGATTATAGCTATGTCAATCTGGAATCGCGTCCCGACCGCCTGCTGGCCGAAGAAGATCCTATCGCATTTTTCAAACAGTATCAAGCGCCGTTGATTATTGATGAAGTTCAGCGGGTACCCGACCTGCTCAGTACCATTCAGGTACTTGTCGATCAGGCAAAGAAAAACGGAGCCTATATTTTGACCGGTTCCCACCAACCGGCTTTGCATCAGGAAATATCGCAGTCCCTGGCCGGCAGGACCGGAATTATGGAATTGCTTCCGCTTTCGATTGCGGAATTAACTCAAGCCGGAATTCTGCTTGAGCGCGATCAATATATCCTGAACGGATTCATGCCCCGGTTATACGACGAGAATATCCCTCCCGATTTGCTCTATCCCAACTATTATAACACATATGTGGAAAAAGACGTTCGGAAGCTGGTCAACATCGCCGATCAAAACGCATTTGAAACATTCCTGAAACTTCTCGCCGGACGTGTCGGCCAGGTGGTCAATCTGAATAGCCTGTCCGGCGATATCGGAGCTTCCTCGACTACCCTTGCTTCCTGGCTTTCGGTCCTTGAAGCAAGCTATATCGTTTTCCGGCTGCCATGCTATTTCAATAATTTCGGCAAACGTTTGATCAAGTCGCCCAAAATCTATTTTACCGAAATCGGGCTTGCCGCCAATCTGCTGGGAATCGAGAAGGTCGAACAAGTCGCCCGCGATCCCATCTTCGGAGGCTTGTTCGAAAACATGGTCATCCTGGAAGCGCTGAAAGCCCGTTGCAATGCCGGCAAACAGCCGGAACTGTACTATTTCCGTGACAGCAATGGGCAGGAAGTCGACCTTATCCTGAATGAAGGACGCCGCCTGCGTCCATTCGAGATAAAATCAGCCATGACCTGGAATCCCTCTTTTGCCGCAAATCTAAAGAAATTCATGAATCTTTCAAGCGAAATTCACTCTCCAACCGTCATTTACGCGGGTGACCTCACCCCTGAAACCGCAGCCGCGAAATACATCAATTTCAAAGATACCGCAAAAGCAATCATCGACACTCCGTAACCACCGGGGAGCTGGAGGTCAGCCAGTCTTCGGATAAGACCTGAAAGAATGCCGCCTGACAGTTTTCCGGGAGGATGGCACTCAGGGTATTGCCGTCAACTCCGGCTGGAATTACCACCCACTCGCGGTCCGGCCATTTGCCCTGATCCACCGTAAAACAGAGCATGGCGGAGGCAAATTTACCGCCGGAAACCGATGCAGAAATCCGTCCTTCGCGCACTTCCGGAGTCGTGACATGAAGCCGCGGTTTGCCGCCGGCCAGGTGTTCCCGGAAAAACGCGGCGATTTCGCGGGGGCCTTCACCAATTGTTCCGTGTCCGTGCGGCCAGCGTATTTTCAGACAGATATCCTGTTGAGTTCCGGGGAGAGTCGTCGATTTTTGCCAGGCATCGGTATGAAAACTCCCATCGTTAGTGCCGTTGAACCACAATACCGGGGCATTGACCTGCGGCAGAAAATTTGATGGATCCCATTCGTTGCGCCACCATGCGGCCTGTTCCGGGGGCAGCTTATTGATCCGCTCGGCGAAGTTACTGCCCTCCGCCAGAAATCCGCAACCGTAAACCGGGCAAACCGCCTTATAACGCGGGTCAAGCCCAGCGGTAATGCAAGTCAGGACCGCGCCCCAGCTGATTCCGACAAGCCCGATTCTCTCCGAATCGACTTCCGGCAGACCACGCAAAACGCTCGTCGCCTTGATGATCGCCGTTATCGCATGCGGGAACCACTGTTCGCGCGGCGGCAGCGGAGATTGATCTTCGAAAGCTCCCCAACCGGCCGGACCGGAAAAGCTATGCCGGGGCCAGTTATTGCTCTGGTTGCGCATGTCGAACATAGCGCCGCAGGTGTCCATGGCAATGGCGGCAAAGCCAAGTTCATTCCAGTAATCGACCCACCGGGCAAACGCCGTCCCCAAACCGCCGTGCACCAACACGACGCCCGGTACTTTGGCGTCAGGCGAAGCGCCTTCCGGCAGCCCGATCCAGGCAAAATTGCGTTTGCCGTCCAACCCCGAATAAAATATCGCCCGTTTTCCGTAATCGCAAAAGGCGGGTTCTTCCCATATCTCAGGTTGCTCGCCAATAACTTCGGCAGCCAATTTCTGCAAAAATTTCATCGTCCGATTCTCCTTGAACTTGATTATTCAATATAGTCCGTCTTAAGTTTTGAATCAAGTGCCGGAATAAATTCGTTAAATTTGATTTGATTAATTGATTTTATGAATTATACTGATTATTCATAGAATGAGGTTTGTATGCCGGTAAATAAAAATTCTGCCACTCCTTTGTACCAGCAACTGGCGGCGTTGCTGGCCGATGATATTTCGCGCGGCATTTACCCGCCCGGCAGCCGTCTACCCTCCGAAAGCGAATTGTGCCATACCCACGAAGTCAGCCGGATCACCGTCCGTCAGGCTTTGAATGAATTGACTCACCGCAATCTGATTCAGTCGCAACACGGCAAAGGTTCTTTCGTCGCCATGCCCAGAATCAACACTCATATTCAACAGATCGTCCGTTTCGCCACTTCTTTGAAACAGGATGGCCTGGGCGGTCATACCATGGTCCTGGCCTTTGAGAAAAATGCCGGTGATATGAAACTGGGGAAATCCGCGGCACGGCTGGATTTGCTGGGACTGATCCAGGATATACCGGCCGTCCTTTACCGTTCATTCATCCGGGCCGATATTGCGGAGAAAATGTATCGTGAAGCAAAAAAGCTGGTACAGCAAAAAGCCGCTTTTTCCAGCCTGGACCTTTACGATTACCTGGAAGTCAAACCGGTTCGCCTGGAACAGATCATCACCGCCAAACTGATGAATGCCGAACTGCGCGAATATTTTGGCCCGGCCTACAACGACGCCTTGATGGTTCGTGAATCCTGGTATTACGACGCCAAAGATGAACTATTGGAACACAAAACCGGTTACTACCGGGCGGACTGCTATAATTTCCAGCTCCAACGCACGCTCTAGCAACCTGTCGGGCAATGAAATCTTTAACCACGGAAAGGGAATGCGATGGGCTCCGCGCCCCTCGCGCTCCCTCGGCGGGTACGACCCGCAGCGATGATTCTTTTGGGAGAAAAGTCTTTTTTTCGCAAGGGACAACCGAACGGATTCGGTTTTCCCTTTGCAAACCTCTTTCCGATCCTACCGGCAGAACAT